>JAEENX010000003.1 GCA_016283935.1 Bacilli bacterium | reverse complement strand
AAAATATATAATTGGAATAAGTATTTAAACGAAAATGAAGATATACAAGAAGATTTAAGTGATAAAGTTAAAGAAGAAGTAGATGATACAGGAAATCCTGTATTCTATGTAGATTTTAATGCTTTAAAAGAAATTAATAATGATACTGTAGCATATTTAGATTATAAACAATTTAATATTAGTTATGTTGTTGTTAAAGGTAAAGATAATGATTATTATCTAAATCATAACTTTAGTAAAAAATCTAATGAAGCAGGTTGGATATTTGCTGATTATAGAAATAACTTTGATGGAACTGATAAAAATATAGTGTTGTTTGGACATAGTATGAAAAATGGTTCTATGTTTGGTTCATTACATAAAATATTAAATGATAAGAATTATCAAAAAGAAGAAAATCAAGTGATGACATTTGTTACACCTGAAGGTACATATAAATATAAATTGTTTTCTGTATATACTATAGAAGCAGAAGATTACTATATAACTACTGTTTTTAAGAATAAGAAAGAATGGAAAGAATTTATTAAAAAGATGAAGAGTAGATCTATATATAATTTTAATGTAGATGTTGGAGAAAAAGATTCAATTATAACATTATCAACTTGTCAAGGTTATACTGGTAATAAAAGATTAGTTGTACAAGCTGTAAGAATAAAAGAATAGGAGAATGAGTTTATATGGGTATTTTTAGTGGATTATTTGATACATCAAAAAATGATAAAGAAGAAAAAGAAATTAAGAGATTAAAGAATTTAGGTTTATCTGATGAAGAAGCTAGATTAGTTAGAGAAGAAGGATGGGATGAAACATCTTTTGAAGATGATCCTGATATGGAAGTAGAAGATGATGACTACTATGGAGAAGATGATTTCATAGATCCTGAAGAAGACGAAGATGAATGGGTATAAGAAGACTAATTAGTCTTCTTTTCATTTTAGTATTGACATTTGTGATTTTTGGTATAAAATATGCTTCATAAACTAAAAAAGGAGAGAGTTTGAGTTTAGTTTATAGGAAAGTGGAAAGATCTTTTTGAATTTAACATTTACTTTCGTAAAAATCGCCCTTATATTTGTTGTTTATGTATAGAAATAACATGAATAATTCTTACGAATAAAATAAATTTTGCTGAATCTAATAATCGTGATTAAAAATAAGATGAAGCGATAAAAGGGAGTAAGACCATAAGTGATTATTCGTTAGAATAAAAAAACTAATAATGTCGTTTAATTAAAAAAATGTCCCATTTAACAACGCATGTTATTCTATATATTATGAAGTATTTAAAATTCAAGAATATAATCCACAAAAAAGAGTCTAGTAAATACTAGACTTTTTTTATTAAATAATATATTATTAAAAACGTACTAGTTATCCTACACAGCCTAGTATAAAAAAGGGAAGGAGATTATTTATGAATAATGTGTTATTAATTTTTATTAATATTATTGTTACTTTTAGTATTGTAATATTAATAGAAAAAATATTTAAAAAGGAAGGTTTATTTGTTTGGGCAGCTATTGCTTTAATAACAGCAAATATATTAGAATGTCAAACTGTTGGTTTATTTAATGGTTTTACTTCTACATGTGGAAATGTATTATTTGCATCTGTATTTTTAGCTACTGATATTATGAGTGAAAAATATGGTGCTGAATATAGTAAAAAAGCTATTAAAATAGCTGTATTTGCAATGATTGCATTTACTGCAGTTATGCAAATAGGTTTATTATTTACTCCAGATGAAACTGATTTTGCACATGATGCAATGACTACATTATTTGGATTAAACTTAAGAATAAGTTTATCAAGTATAGTTATGTTCTTTATAAGTAATAACTTAGATATATTTATATTTGAAAAACTTAAAAAGAAATTTCCAAATATGTTATGGTTAAGAAATAATGTTGCTACAATGATATCTAATGTATTAGAAAATTATTTCTTTATTTTCTTTGCATTTATAGGAATATATGATATTCCAACTATGTTAAATATTGCTACTACAATATCTGTTGTTGAAATAGTAATAGCTTTATTTGATACACCATTTATTTATATAAGTAAAAAGCTTAATTAAGAGGTCAAATTATTTGACCTCTTTTTAGTTGTAATGTATAATAATACGCAATTTGAGGGGTTGAAACCATGGAAACAATGACATATAAAAAGTATTGTAGTTTAGTGCCAAAAGAAACTGTTAATTTTTTAGATAATTTTTTAGAATATTTAGCAGATTCAGATGATATTGAAGTAGATGATGTTACTATTATTCAAAAATATGATAAGTATTTCTTTAAATCTTTATTAGCACTTGCTGAATCATCTAGAGCATATCAAGATAAATTACATACTATTGGTTTTGATATTCCAAATGAAAGAGTTTCTAAAGCTAAATTTTATTATGATGAAGAAAGTGAAAAAGTTTTTTCTAAGTATATTGAGTTATTTGATTTTTATGATAATGATGATGATTATTTAGATATTTATCCTGAAAATATAGTAACTAATATATATGAACAATTAAGTGGTGTATCTGTAATAAAAACATCTGCATTTATAAAAAATGATATAGACGATTTTATTAAAGAATTAGAAAAAATGGGTAAAGCTAATTGTGATGAAAAATTTAATGAAATTATTTCTAAAGTATATGAAAACATTGACGTAGATAAGATTAATTATTTTGATATAGTAGGACAATTATTTGATTATATGTTTACTAATAAAGATAATCTTGATGATTCTTATCCAAAAGATCGTAAAAGTATTATTCATTTATCATTATTTGTAGCTTTATATTTTTATAATATGGAATATAAAGATGATAATGTTGTTAATATGATTGTTGATTACCTTAATAGTAAAGGACTTACACTTGATAAAATAAAAAAAGTATTAGGATTTGACTTTGATGTTACAGATGAAAGTGTTGATAGATCTTCTTTATATATTTATAGAAACTTCATTAATATAGTTAAAGATTATGCTAAGAACTCTACTGAAGATATGTTCTATAATATTTTTAGCAAAGATCTTAATAAATCTATTATTCTTAAATTTTTATTTTCATCATCAGAATCAAACATTAAATCTTTTGATGATTTAATAGTATTAATTAAAGAATTTGATTTATCTCATAATGCTATGTCAGCAGATCAAATATTAAATGGATTAAAACCAGCTGTATATCAATATATGGAAACAGTTGCTACATATCATAGATATTTATCAGATAAATATAAAGGAGGAACTATAAATACTAGTATTGTAGATACTCCTGATGATATAGAAGCTTTATCTGTTATATTAGCTTCGTATACATGTGAAAATGATTTATCTAGATATTTGAGCGCAATTGGTTTAACTATAGAAAAAATAGAATCATTATTAAATGTTCCAATTAGTAATGCAAAATTAGAAACATATACTAATAGAGATATGAATATAGTAAAAAAATATATTTCAAATAATGTATATGCTAATATACCAAAAGATAAAATTACTATTAATTATATTAATGCTTTTATATATGATAAGAAGTTTGAAAAATCAGATATTCTATCTAGATTATTAAGTTCTATTAATCGTGATGTTAATTTTGAAAATTTAGTTATTAAAGATGAATTAGATAAACTAGATAAAAAAGAAAAAGAAAAGAATAGAAATGAATTAGAACTATCTTTATTACAAGGATTATCTAAAGATACATATAATTATATTCAATCTATTTGTTCATATTATTTATTATTAACTCAATATAAAACACCTGTAAGCAATGATGTATTAGCTTCTATGTCTATTATATTAGCTGCTCATCAATGTGATTCAAGTTTATCTTTATATTTAAATAGTATTGGATTATCTAAAAAAGATATATTAAAAGGATTAAATCTTGGCTCTATTGTATATAAAGAAAAAGATATAGATATTTTTACAGTAGAAGAAGTATTTAAAAAATATATATTTGATAGAGATAAAAAAGATATTACTTTATATACTATCTTAGATAATGCTATTAAATTAAATACTAATTTTGCATTAGATAAATTCTTATATAATTTAGATATTACAAGAGACGTTTATAAAGATACTAAAAAAGAATCTGAAGCTTATAAAGAAGTGTCTAAACAAAAGAAAATAAAAGAAAATGTAGATAATTTATTTATTCAATGTGCATGTGTAAGTAATATATTTGATGATATATTAAGATTTCATACATATTTTAGTAATAAAGTTGAAGCTAATACTTTTAAAGGTATTATAGAAACTGAAAATGATATTGAAGAAGCATCTATAATAATTGCAATATTATTAAATGGTAATAATTCTTATTTACAATATCTTTCAAATAATGGTATTACTCTTGATGAAGTATTAAAACAATTAGGAATATCTAAAGAAGAAGTAATACAAATTAGAAAAAAAGAATATGATAGAAATCTAATATTAAAATATAAAAAATATATTAAAGATAATGTAATAGATGATAATACTTTAGTACGTAGAGTATTTGATGATAGTATAAATGATTCTAAAGTATTAGAAGTTTTAACAGCTTTAACTGGAAATAGATATGATTATTTAAAAGAAGAAACTACTAATAAAAAATTTAGACCATTAACACCTGAAGATGGAATTAAATTATTATCTAAAGAAATAATTCCAATTCTAAGAGCAGATAGTATAAGTGATGTTTCTTTATATGGAAATGAATTATCTAAACATTCTACAGTTATAAGTGATGCACTTCAACAATTAGCATTCTCTGATTCATTAGAACATTCAGTTGAAGATATAAATAAATTATGTAATGATGTTATGGTTCTACCTGAAGAAGAACCTAAAGGAATATTTGCATTATTTAATAGGAAGAAAAAAACTGAATATAATTATTCTGAAAAAGCAGGTACAATATCAAATATTAAAACTGCAATATCTGAAAATGTTCAAACTTTAAATGATGAATTAAAAGGATATGAAATTATTAAAAGATATATTGAAGAATATTTATATAAAACAGATGAATACTTAACAAGATTAAAAGAATTTAAAGTTTTAGTTGATGCTAGAGTAGAAGAGTTAAGTAATGCTGAATCAAGTGGCAATATGAAGTCATTTACTGAATTATTAGATTATAAAGATTTACAAGATATATTAGATAAAAAGATTAATAGTTTTAATACTAATATAGTAGTAATGAAACAAGAATTAGTTAAAGTTCATAGAGCTATTATTAGTCATTTTGTTACTATAGATGCTCTTAATACTTCTAATTCAGCAATCTTACCAATGATAGCAACTGAATTTGCATTAATTGCAGGTAGTAAAACAGATGCAATTGGATTAGATATTTCTAGAAATTTAGTTGATCTATTACAAAGTGTAGTTAATCAAAATGTAGAAGAAACATTAGATACATTAGATAAACTTCAATCTGTAACAGGATTTGATCCTATAGCATTAGATAATATGACTAGAAGTGTTAATCAATATATAGATGTTGTTAATGATTCAAAAAAATTATTAAATGGTGAACAAGAAGATGTCAAAAAGAAGACATTAGAATAAAGTGTAATTATATTACACTTTTTTTATGCTATAATTTAAATAGGTGATTATGATGGAGAATAAAGAAAAAGTTTTATTTATTGTTATATTTAGTATAGCAGTTATTTTATTTGGTGGTTTATTAGGATTTGGTATTTATAAATCAGCTAATACTAAAGTAGTTGAAACAACAACTACAAGCACAACAACTACAACTAAAGAAACTACTACTAAGAAAGTAAATGATAAAAAAGAAGTAGCTATCTTTAATGGTGGTGTTGGAGAAATTACTTATAGAACACATATTTATAAAATTGAAAATGGACAAGATAATATGGGATTTGAATATACAAACGAAACATGTGTAACTAAATCATATGGTTCATCTGAATGGGATTGTAATGAAACTAAATCAGGTGAATTTACTTGGACTGAAGAAGCATTTCCTATTGCTAAGAAAAATGGTGCTTATTCATATGTAAAAATTCCTGGTGATTCAAAGATTTATACAATTGAACAATTTCAAAAGAAATTTTCATTGAAATAATATGAGGTTTTAATGAACTTTAAAGAAGAGATAAATGAATTAGAACAACTAGATTTAGTAAATATTTATAAAATAAGTATGGGTAATGTTCCAATTCTTTTTACTGCTCCTCATACAATGAAACAAGTAAGAAGTGATGGAACAGTTAAAAGTAGTGAACCATATACTAAAGCAATAGCATTGTATTTAAATAAACATATGAATACTTATAGCATGATTAAATTGCAGGATACTGGATTAGATTCTAATCGCGATAATCATGATGAATTTAAAACTAAATTATTAAATCTTGTAGATGAACATAATATTAAATTAGTTATTGATTTACATGGTGCTTCAGAATCAAGAGATTTTGATGTTGAATTTGGAACTATGAATAATTTGACTGCTGACTTTAGTACTATAAATGAACTAAAAGAAGCGTTTATAGAAAATGGAATAACTAAAATTAGTTTTAATAATCCATTTAAAGGTGGAGCAATTACTCAATATTTATATAACAAAAAAGATATTGATGTTATTCAATTAGAAATTAATTATAGATATAGAGATTATTCTAATTTAGATAATTTAGAATTGTTAATAAAAGCATTAAGTGCTTTTATTAAACAATATAAAGATTATATTGAAAGATAGATATAAGTATTAACTTATATCTTTTTTATTGTTATATGATATAATTAATATGAGGAATGATTATATGAAGAATAAGATTACTAATAACTTTTTAGAATATTTAGAATATTATAAAAATTATACTTTTGATGAAATACGTTTTAATGATATAGATGCAACTTTATTAGCATTTTTAGCATATGCTCCATGTATTGAAATTGATGATAGTTCTACATTTGAAGATTTATATAATAAATGTAGATCTATGAATGAAGAAAATATACATGGGTCTATGGCATATGTAACAATTGATATATTAGAAGTATTGAAAAATGCTAAGAGATATAAAGATATTAAAATAGATAATTTAAAGAAACAAGTAGATTCAAATTTACAATTTGGAGCAATGACTTTTAGATGGAATAATATTGCATATGTATCTTTTGAAGGAACATCAGCTTCTATGGCTGGATGGGTAGAAAACTTTAATTTATATGCTGAATATCCAACTGATACGCAAAAGTTAGCTATTGATTATTTAAATAATACTATCAATGAAAATGATGAAATAGTATATGTAGGTGGACATTCAAAAGGTGGTAACTTAGCTATGTGTGCATCTATGGAAACAACTGATTCTATATTTAATAGAATTAATAAAATATATAACTTAGATGGACCTGGATTTAGAGATCAAGAATTTAATACAGATAAGTTTAAAAGAATGAATAATAAATGTATTAATATATTACCAGATGGATCAATGGTAGGTATATTAATGAATAATACTAATTATAACTTTGTAGAAGCTCAAGATATGGGATTTAAGAAACATTATCCATTTAATTGGAAAATGTATGGAGAATTCTTTAAAAAGGGTGAACAAGATAAATTATCTAAAAGTATTCAATTACAATTATCATCAAACTTAGATAAAGTTAATATGGATGATTATAAAAAGTTAGTAACGGCATTTAAAAACTTCTTTAAAGAAAACAATTTAGTGACATCTCATGATTTAAATGATATGACATTTACTAAATTAAAAGATATGTTTGATGATGTTAAAGACGTTGATCCTGAAACTAGAAAGATGTTCTTTGAAATGATCAAAGTACTATTAATAAGAGGCGAATAAAATGAACTTTATACAAAAAATAATAGAAAAAAGAAAATATAAAAAAGGTCCTGAATATTTAGAATATCTTTCTATGTTAGATTTAAATAAAGTAGATATAGCTAGAGTATTAGGTTATTATGAAGACGCTACTAAGAAATTAAGTAAATTATTAGATGTAGGTGTTGATAAAGAATCTAAGGAATTCTTAGATACTAAAGAAACAATGCAAAGATGGTATTATACTTATAATGAAAATGTTAAGATGAGAGAATTTATTAGACCTAATAGTAAAGAAGAAATAGAAGATAGAGATAGAATAGCTGAAACATTTGGAAAAGAATTAAAAAGTATTTTAGGAGAAGAATCTAATATTAGATTCCATGGAACACCTATATATTTTGCTAAAGAAATAATTGAATCTGGAAAAATATGTTCATCAGCAGATATCTATGATGGTTATATTAAAAGTACTGATATATCTGGAGAATTTTCTGCTTCTGATATAAATAGTATAGATAGAACAATTAATTTTTTTACTGATTTTGGTTCTTATAGAAGATGTTTACCATGTGGTGTATTATTTGTTCTTAGAGAAAAAGAAGGAGATAAAGAATTAAGATCATCTGCTAATATGCAAAATGTTAGTTTCTTTAATAATCCTGAACAATTAGTAGGAGTACTTGGTACAAGAGAAGTTAAAAGTATGCTTATTGAATGGATGAATAAAAGTGGTTTGGATTCTAATAAGGTATTTACTTATGATGAATTTATAGAATATGCAAAAACTAATAATATAGAAAATGGTAAAACATTATAATATAATGTTTATAGGGTGGTTAAGAAATGGAATATGATGTAATTATAGTAGGAGCAGGTCCTGCAGGTTTATTTAGTGCTTATGAACTTATAAGTAAAAACAAGAAATTAAAAGTATGTGTATTAGATCAAGGATCATGTGTTAAAAATAGAATATGCCCAATGGCTAAGAAAGGTGTTCCTTGTCAAAATTGTAATCCATGTGCAATTCTTTCAGGTTATGGTGGAGCTGGAACATTTTCTGATGGTAAATTAAATTATATTTATAAATTAGGTAAATCAGATTTATCTAAATATATGTTAGAATCTGAAGCTACTAAATTAATAGATGAAACTGAAGAAATATTTAATAAATTTAAAATGGATGCTGAAGTATATCCAACTAATATGAAAGAAGCTGAAGAAATAAGAAAGAAAGTTGCTATTTCAGGAGCTAGACTTCTTATTATTAAACAAAAACATCTAGGATCAGATCATTTACCTGAATATATAGATGGTATATGTGATTACTTAATCGATAAAGGTGTTACTTTAATTGATCGTGCTAATGTAACTGATATTCACACTATAAATGAAAATGAACATGAAGTAACTTATGTTACAGGTAAAAAAGAAACTAAACTTAAAGGTAAATATATAATTGTAGCTCCAGGTAGAACTGGTGCTAAATGGATTCAAGAACTTGCTGATAAATATGAAATACCATATATATCTCAAAGTATTGAAATAGGTGTTAGAGTAGAAGTAAGAAAAGATATTATGGAAGATCTAACAAATGTTATATATGATCCAACTATATTTATTAAAACTAAAACATACTCTGATGAAATAAGAACATTCTGTACAAATCCAGGAGGATTTGTTGCAAAAGAAAATTACTATGGATATATATGTGTAAATGGTCATGCATTAAAAGATACTAAGAGTAATAATACTAACTTTGCATTTATATCTAAAGTTAATTTAACTCAACCTGTTACTAATACTAGATTATATGGTGAATCTATAGCTAAGATAGCTAATGTATTAGGTGATGGTAAACCTATAGTACAAACATTAAAAGATTTAAGAAATGGAAGACGTAGTGAATGGCATAGAATTAATAAAGGATTTATTGAACCAACACTTAAAGACTGTGTTGCAGGAGATTTAGCTTTAGTAATGCCTCATAGAATTATTACTAATATATTAGAAGGATTAGAAACACTAGATAAAATTATTCCAGGTGTTAATAATGACGATACACTTTTATATGGACCAGAAATTAAATTCTTTAGTAATGAAATAGAAACAAATAATAAATTTAAATTAGAAAAAGATAACATATATTTTGTAGGCGATGGAGCAGGTAAAGCAGGTAATATTGTTACTGCTGCTGCAACTGGTTTAGTAGCTGCAAGAGATATATTAGAAAGAGATAAATAATTATCTCTTTTTTTATTGTGTCATTGTTTATCGTACACATGTATGATATAATATTATTAGGAAGATAGGGAGTTTTGATGATGATAAATTATATTAGCAAAGAGATTATTGCTTATTTAGATCGAAAAAATTATTTTTTTGATAACTTGTCTTTTTTTATAAAAAGAGACATAGATGATGTGTTAAATAATATAGATATTAGAAAACCAGTTGTTTTGTTAAATGAAACTCCTAATATATTAAAAAACTTGGCTATATCTAATTTGCCAATATATGAAAATCCTTCACATGTTAGAAAAAATATACTTTCTGTAGATGATGCTAAAAAACTTGGCTTATCAATTTCTAATCGTGATCATTTTCATGGTTTAGGTATCTATACTTATTTATCTGCTTTGGATAGTATTGACTCTTCCAATGCAATATATAAATATTGTAATTGTAATGAATTATTTATTATTACAGATAATTATGATGAATATGGTAATATTATTGTTATTCCGTTTGTATATGATACAAATACTTATGTTAATAATAAATTATTAAATATCAATCGAATAAAAAGTATATATGGATATGATAACAACAATATAAGATTATATGATTATATCAATTATAAAATCAGCAATGACGAATTAATTCTTTTATACACAAAAAAAGAACAAGGTACGGGCACTAGCACCGCAGCAAGTTCTTTCTATAAAGATAATATAACAAAATCGTTATATAATGTCAATTCTGGATATGACGAATTATTGCTATTATTAACGGTATTATAAAATAATAAAAATAATCTTCTTTTTTAGAAGATTTTTTTTATTATATGTTGTATAATATAAACCATAAATTTACTTTTGGAGGATAATATGGCAACAAGAGAAGACTACGAAAGATATAAATTATTGTTAGGAACTCCACCAGAATGGCTAAAAAAATATTTAGATTTAGATATATTAACTAGATTAAAAGATATATCTTTATTATGTGGTATGGAATATGCATCACATGATATATATGATTTTGCTTTTTCTATTTCTAGATATGAGCATAGTTTAAATGTAGCTTTAATAACTTGGTATTTAACACATGATAAGAATGCAACATTAGCAGCATTATTTCATGATGTATCTTCACCTGTATTTTCACATTGTATTGATTATATGAATGGTGATTTTATTAATCAAGAATCAACTGAAGAACCTACAGAAGAAGTTTTATCTTCATCAGAAGATTTAAAAAGATATTTATATCTTGATCATATAATGATAGATGATATAAAAGATTTTAAACAATACTCTGTAGTTGATTTACCAAGACCTTATATGTGTGCTGATCGTTTAGATAATAGCATTGGAGTAGGAATGGCTTGGAGTCAAAAATTAACATATGAAGATGCTAAAAAAGTATTAGAGAGTATTAGATTAACTATAAATGAAAATGGTATATACGAAATATCATTTATAGATTCTGAAGCAGCTAATATTATTTATAACATTAATAATGATATTAATAGATTAACTCATTCTAATTCAGATACTTATATGATGTTATTAGTTTCTAAAATAATTAGAAAAATGATTAATTTGAAATTAGTTACATATGAAGACTTATATAAATTAATAGAAAGAGATATAATAGATATATTAGAAGACAATAATCATTTGGATGAAGAATTAGAAAAACTATATGAAGAGTTTAAAAATATAAAGGAAGCACCTATTATTAGTCAACCAGAGATTAAAGATAAAACGCTTAATCCTTTAGTTAAAGAAAAACGCTTAAAATAGTTTTACAAATGATATATATTGTAATATAATAAACGAACATTGTGTTAAGGGGACAGATTATGGAAAAATATGAATTAAAAGATGTTATATTCAGTTTAAGAAATGAATATAAATTACTAGAACAAAAATTAGAAGAAATAAGAGATAGAGTAGAATTTGCTAATGGTAAAGATACAGTTGATTTTAATATTAGTAAATATACTAAAGAAAATGAAAATGTTTCTGAATTAAGATTAATTATAGTTAAAAGACAATCAGCTATTTTAAATCTATTACAACAAATTGGTAAAGTAGTTTCTAATGGAGATTTAGAAGAAGTTAAAAAACTTGATATTTCTACTAATGGTGAAACATATAATTTAGTATTAGATGATAAAAAGCATATGTTCTTACCAACTAATTCAAAAAAGATTATTGAAAATGCTGAAGCTATTTTAACAAGTGAATTTGTTAAAGATATGCCTAGATATTTTACTTTAAATGATAAATTTGGACATTTTGATTTAGAAAGAGCTGTAGCTATCTCTCCATGGGGATTAAATGTACGTGGATGGGAAGAAAATAGAAGTGCAGGAAGAGTTGCTTCTGAATTCTTAGGATATAATAGAGGTGAAGATGAATTAAAATATTCTGCATATAGAGATTTAGCTTTAACTCCATCGTTAGATAAACTATTACATGCTGAAGTAAGTGAAGATAAATTATCTGATTATCAAAAATCTTTAATTGAAACATCAGGTGTTCAAAATAAGAAATTTAGTATTGAAGAAAGTGAATATTTTACAGAAACTACAGTATATAATATTGATGAAACACATGATGAAATTAGATTAGTTAGAAAATAGTTTAGTATTTATTTACTAAACTTTTTTTTATGTTATAATTTTAATAGGTGATTATAGGATGGCAAAGAAGAAAACTAAAGATAATGTATCAAATAAAACAGTAGAAGAAACTCCTATAGTTGAAGAATCTAAAAAAGAAGAAGTAGAAGTTAAAAAAGTAAGATCTACTTCTATAGATCATAAATGTCCAAATTGTAATGCAAAATTAAACTATAATATTGAATTACAAAAATGGAAATGTGATTATTGCGATTCTGAATTTACTTTAGAAGAATTACAAAAAAGATTAAATAATGCATCAACTGCTAAAAAGAATGACGATTCTGAAGTAGTAGAAGATGATGATACTACTTATGTACAATATAATTGTCCTGATTGTGGTGCTGAAATAATTGCTGATGAATTAACGAGTGCTACTTTCTGTATTTATTGTGGTAATACAGCTATATTAAAAAATAAATTAGCAGGTAAATTTAAACCTGACTATATAATTCCTTTTAAGAAAACTGAACAAGATGCTAGAAATGCATTTAATAATGTAACAAAAGGTAAACCTTTTGTACCTAAATCTTTTAAGAGTACTGCTAATATTGAAAAGATAAGAGGTGTATATATTCCTTTCTGGTTATATACAATTTTATTAAGTGGAGATGTTAAAATATCAGGAACTAAGAGTACTTCTTGGAGAGTTGGTGATACTCATTATACTAAGACTGATTACTATGATATTTATCGTAAAGGTACAATGAAATTTAATAGAATACCTGTAGATGGATCATCTAGATTTGATGATGCTCTTATGAATACAATTGAACCATTTAATTATAATGATTTAAAAGAATATAATCATGCATATTTATCAGGATTTATTGCTGAAAAATATGATATTGATAAGACTAGATCATTTAAAGATGCAAGTGATAGATCCAAGACAACTGGAGATCAAGAATTCTTAAATACTTGTGTTGGATATGGTTCTAAGATGGTAGTATCTAGAAATTATTTTCCTAGAACAGATTTATGTGAATATGTATTATTACCAGTATATATGGTAAATGTTAAATATAATGGAAAATATTATACTTTTGCAATGAATGGTCAAACTGGTGAATTTGTTGGTAATGTTCCTATTTCACCAATGAAAGCTATTATAAAAACAGTAATAGCATTTGCAATTGCATTTGTAATTGCATTACTTATAAGTATTATATTTTTCTATATAGGAGGTAATTAAAATGAAGAAATTATTAAGATTAATTACTATCCTAATTGTTTTAATTGCTTTACCAGTTAAGGCAATCTCAAATGCTAATAAATGTGCTGAAGCATATGGATGTGAAGAGTATACCGAAGGATATTCAAAATGCATTTATTTTAATGCTGAATCTGAGACTGAAACAGTTATATGTCCTACAAATAGTTCTACCAATAAAACAACTAAAATCACATCAACTACAACTTCATATAATAAGACAGGTGCTAAATTAGAAAATAATTCTGGATATACTAATTTATGTGTTAGAAATTCATCTAACAATTATGGTGTTAATAAGAAGTGGGATATGACTTCTTCCAATAGAATTAGTAGTGCTAAAAATACACCATGTGTAGATGCTAAAGATAAAGTATATGATTTCTCAGATATATTAGATGCGTCTGAAGAACTAGAAATAGCTTCTTTAATGGAAGCATATTCTAAAAAATATAATATGGATATTATATTTGTAAGTTATAACTTACCATATACATATGATATGAAAAATGATGAATTCTTAGCTAATTTCTATGATTATAACGATTTTGCATTAGATTTAGAAAACTATAAAGGATTAGCTATATTTAGAAATACTTATGCTGCAGATCCATATTATAGAATCATGACTTTTGGTGAAGCTCAATTATATTTATATGATACTAGATTTGATGATTTATCTACTGGTGTAAAATCATATTTTACTTCTAAGAATTACATTGGAGCAGTTAGATATATTTTAAGCTACTATGATTCATGTGTAGCTAAAGGACAATTAAAAGGATATTATATAGATGAAATGGGATTCCTAAAAAGAAAATGGTATCCTAGCTATGGTGTATATACTTTTGTTGGTTTATTAGTCGGTATAATTTATTTATTAGTTGGCTTAGGAAAACATAAAATGGTTAAGAAAGCTACTGCAGCAAGAGAATATCTAGTAAAAGATTCACTTGACTTAACTGATAGTAGAGATATTTTCTTAAGATCACATACAAGTAGTTATACTGTATCTTCATCATCAGGTGGTGGAGGTGGAGGACATTCATCTTTTGGTGGTTCTTCTGGTGGAGGACACTCATCAGGTGGAGGACATGGATAGAATAAAAGGGAGATTTTGTCTCTCTTTTTATTGTATTACAATAAAAACTGGCGTTAAGTAACGCTTTTATGTTATAATTATAAGCGAAGTGGTTTATATGAAATTGTTTATTAAAGATAATAAGGAAAAATTATATTTACAAATAAGTGATATTATTTTTATTTTTAGTCATGAAATTGGAATCCCAGATTCTGTCAAAGAGGATTTTAATAATAAACTAAATGTTAAAAATAAAAAGGGATTAGATGATACTCCGTATACTTTTAAATTGTTTACTGAACAATCTACAATTTCATATATAAATGGTTTGGATTATATTTTAGATTATAATGAACATAAACAATCTACCACTCAAGATATATATGAAGAAGCTTATTTATTGCAAGATAAAAAGCAGGAATTAGCTATTAACTTTAATAGATTAAGCTTGAAAGATAGAGAAAAGAAACAAGATATTGTTAAAATGTGTGATGAATTAGATTTTAAGATAATATCTTTAAGAGATTTGCTTTGGTTTAAAGAAGGATCTTTATCAATGATTATTCCAGGATCAAAGAGAGCTAAAAAAGTGGAAAAGAAACTGATGAAAAAAACAAATAATAATAAGATTTAGGGGTTTTAATATGTTAAACATTTTTAGAAAGCATTATAAAGAAAAAGTAAATGAATTATATAAAAGAATAGAAGCGAATAAAGAAGATGCAATTATAATTAGAAATTTTATAGAATATCATTCAGATATGTTATTAGGAATGGATACAAATATTATTAGAACAACTGGTCCTCTTGATGCTATATTATGTTTCTATCAAAGAGATTTAACTAGAACATTGCAATATTTAAGAAGAACAGATTTAACTGATAAATTAAGAGAAGAATATGAAAATTTAGTTTCAGCTGATGAGATGGTTATTGCAGAGTTAACATTAGATGGTACTCAAGTAAAACCAGAATACAATGCTTTATATGTTGATATGGCTTTATTAGAAAAACTAAATAATAAACTACCTGAAGAAGATAGAGTAGATGTTAAATCTTTATATGTATTAGATAAAGATAAAAAATTAAGTAAAATAAATGAAAATAATACTCCAATTAAATTATAATTGGAGTTTTTATTTGGTATAATTATATAAGAGGATAAGACATATGGCTAAAAGAAAAAGAAGATTAAAAAAGAGTGTTAAAAGAGTTCTTTATCTATTTATAGGTATTGTTGTTTTAATATGCGCTTTTTCTTATAATAATAAATCTGTTAGTTATATGGTAGATAAAGTAGAAAATATAACTTTAAAAAAAGAAGAAATGTTTAATACTGATAAATTATATATGGCTTTAGATAGTACCTTAATATTAGATGCTGATAAAATTGAAATTAGTAATGATGTTTTATCTATTGATGATAAAACAATACATGCTAATAAAATTGGTACAAGTAAAATCAAAGTTATTAAAGATAAAAAGTATGATGAGTTAGAAATAGTTGTAACTGATATTCTTACTAATTATCAAATTAATAATAAAAACAAATTAATATGTGAACAATATAGTTCAGAAGATGAAAAACTTCTAGAAGATATTTTAGCTAATCAAATAGAATTTTATGGTACTAAAACAAGAGCAGGTGTTGTAGCAGCTGCTAGATTCTTGAGTTTAGAATTTGAATATAAATTAAATTACTTTTATGAAAATGGAAGAATGACTAATAATGATCAATATGATTATTGCGATGGTGAAGGTAGATATCTACATAAAGGTTTATATTTAAGTAGTAATGATTATAAAGATATTAAACAATCTAGATCTGGCCCTCAAATGTGGGGATGCCCTATGTATGAAGAAACTAGAAAGATGAATCAAAATAACGGATTAGATTGTTCAGGATTTGTAACATGGGCTATGCTTAATGCTGGATATGATATTCCTGATTATGGCGCTGGAGATTTATTTGGTTTAGGAGAAAAAGTTTATTTTACTGATGATTCTGTATTTGAAAAAGTTAAAGTAGGAGATTTAGTTGGTAAGAATGGTCATGTTGGAATATTAGTAGGAATCAACGATAATAAATATTATATTGCTGAATCATTAGATTATGATTTACATATGTTAGTGTATAGTAAAGATGAACTAAAAAATAGTGAATTAAAGTTCTTTGTATTGATGGATGACTATTACAAAGAGGATGGAATTTTAACTAATTTTTGGAACTGATTAATAAATTATAAAGAAAACGTAAAATGTTGCCATTGCAACATTTTATTATTTTGTTAAGTGGTATAGTTATACTTGGAGGTTAGATAGAATGATAGATAAGAATGAATGGAAAAATTTTAAGAAAGGTAAATGGCAAGAAGAAGTAAATGTTAGTGACTTTATTAAAGCAAACTATGAAGCATATGATGGTGATGAATCTTTTTTAGCTGAACCTACAGCAAAGACAAAAAGTGTATGGGGCAGATGTGAAGAATTATTAAAAGAAGAATTAAAGAAACATGTATTAGATATTGATACAGTTCATATGTCTGGTATTAATTCTTTTGAACCTGGATACATTAATGAAGACGATGATGTAATTGTCGGATTACAAACAGATGCACCTTTAAAAAGAATTGTTAATCCTTATGGCGGCATTCGTATGGTTTATCAAGAATTAGATGCATATGGATATAAATTAGATCCAACTGTTGATAAATATTTTAACGAATTTAGAAAAACACATAACCAAGGTGTATTTGATGCTTATGATGATGATATTAGAAAAGCAAGACATGTTGGTTTATTAACTGGACTTCCTGATGCATATGGAAGAGGTAGAATAATTGGTGATTATAGAAGAATTGCTTTATATGGTGTTGATTTCTTAATCGAAGAAAAGAAAAAAGATTTAAAGAAATATGATGGACCTATGACTGAAGACTTAATTCGTACAAGAGAAGAAGTTAATATGCAAATTAGAGCTCTTGAAGAAATTAAGAAAATGGGTGAATCATATGGATTCGATATTTCTAAACCAGCTAAAAATGCTCAAGAAGCTGTTCAATGGACTTACTTCGGTTATTTAGCAGGTGTTAAAGAAAATAATGGAGCTGCTGAATCAATTGGTAGAGTTGATGCTTTCTTAGATATTTATATTAAGAGAGATTTAGATGATGGAACATTAACTGAAAAAGCTGCTCAAGAATTAATTGATAACTTTATTATTAAATTAAGAATTATAAGACATTTAAGAACTCCTGAATATGATGAATTATTCTCTGGAGATCCAACTTGGGTAACTTGTTCATTAGGTGGTGTTACTACTGATGGTAAATCAATGGTTACTAAAACAAGTTATAGAATGTTACATACTTTAACTAACTTAGATCCAGCACCAGAACCTAATTTAACTGTTTTATGGGCTGAAATGTTACCAGAAAATTGGAAAAGATATTGTGCTAAGATGTCTATTAATACTGATGCTATTCAATATGAAAATGATGATTTAATGAGACCTATATATGGTGATGATTATGCTATTGCTTGTTGTGTTTCAGCTATGAGAGAAGGCAAGGATATGCAATTCTTTGGAGCTAGATGTAACTTAGCTAAATCGTTATTACTTGCATTAAATGAAGGTAAAGACGAAATGAAAGGCGATTTAGTACTTCCTGATATTAAACCTATGAATGATGAAGTATTAGATTACAATAAAGTTAAAAAAGCATATTTTGAAGTATTAGAAAAAGTTGCTGGTATATATGCAAATGCAATGAATATTATTCATTACATGCATGATAAATATGCATATGAATCAATTCAAATGGCATTACATGATACTGATGTACATAGATATATGGCATATGGTGTTGCTGGATTATCTGTAGCAGTTGATTCATTATCAGCTATTAAATATGCTAAAGTTAGACCAATTAGAAATAAAAATGGTATAACTGAAGATTTTGATATTAAAGGTGATTTCCCTAAATATGGAAATGATGATGATAGAGTAGATGAAATAGCAGTTGAATTATTAAATAAATTCTATTCAGAGTTAGCTAAACATACTCCTTATAGAAATGCTGAACCAACAATGTCTGTTCTTACTATTACTTCTAACGTAGTGTATGGTTCAAAAACTGGTTCTACTCCAGATGGTAGACAAGCAGGAGTTCCATTTGCTCCAGGTGCTAATCCAATGCATGGAAGAGATGCATCAGGTGCTATTGCATCATTAAACTCAGTTGCTAAATTACCATATGAAAAATCTTGTAAAGATGGTATTTCAAATACATTCTCAATTGTTCCAAGTGCTTTAGGAACTGATATTGAAGATCAAAAGAATAACTTAGTTAATTTATTAAGTGGATACTTCTCACAAGGAGCTCATCACTTAAATGTTAATGTTTTATCAAGAGAAACATTAATTGATGCAATGGAAAATCCTGATAAATATCCATTATTAACTATAAGAGTATCTGGATATTCAGTTAGATTTAATAGATTAACTAGAAAACAACAAGAGGAAGTTATTTCTCGTACATTCCATGAGAGTATGTAATGAAAGCATCTTTAGCTAGTGTAGAAACATTTGGACTTGTAGATGGTCCTGGTATTAGATGCGTATTTTTCTTAAATGGTTGTATGCTTAGATGTAAATATTGCCATAATCCTGAAATGTGGACTAAAGGTGATGAAAATTTAACAGTTGATGAAGTTGTTGATAGAGCACTAAGATGCAAACCATATTTTAAAGATAAAGGTGGTGTTACTTTTTCAGGGGGGGAACCACTTTTACATAGTAAGTTTATTATAGAATGTGCTAAAGCATTACATGAAAAAGGTATAAACGTGGCTCTAGATACAGCTGGTGTTGGTTTAGATGACTATGATGATATATTACCTTATATAGATTTAGTTATATTAGATATTAAACATACTGATCCAAAAGCATATCAAGTACTTACAGGACTTGAACAAGATAGATCAGAAAGATTTATAGAAGCTTTAAAGAAACATGATAAAAAGCTATGGATAAGACAAGTTGTTGTTCCAGGTTTAATGGATACAGAAGCTTATATAGATTCATTAGTTAATTATTTAGATAAATTTACTATTTCTAATATAGAAAACATTGAATTCTTACCTTATCATAGATTAGGAAGAGAAAAATATATAACTTTAGGAATACCTTATCCATATGAAAATATGAATGATATGAATAAAGAAGAATGTAGTAAACTATTTAATATGTTTAAAGAAAAATATAATAATAAATATAAAGACTCTAAATTAAAATAGAGTCTTTTTTATGTTATAATATAAATGGTGAGAGTATATGTTAGATTTAATTATGTTGATAATATCTATATGTGGGTTATTAGGCTTTATATTTAATGTACCTGTTTTAACTTATGTATGTGCAAGTATTATTTTAGGAATGGATATATTATTATTGTTTTTACCATTCTTTAGAAAACCTAGTTTTGTAGCTTTTATATTAGGACCAATACTAGGTTATGTTATACAAAATAGTATATTAGGTATAGCTGCAGGTATTTGTATAGCTGATATAGTCTATACTGGTTTATGGTGTATTTTTAGACTATTATTAAAACTTCTTAGAACTGGTGCTAAGAAGAATAAAGTAGGAAATAAATTGATTTGTTCTAAATGTGGATTTGAAGTAAAAGAAAAAGATAATTTATGTCCAAATTGTGGATCACAGTTTTAAGTGAAAAGATTAAGTAAACCACTTAATCTTTTTATATTTTTGAATTATATATATGTTATAATTTAATTAATAGTAGGGAGGACAACATTATGGATAAATATTACAACTATGAAGCAGGAAAAGATATTATTGATGATGCTGAATATCTTTTAGATACAGCAGATGATGAATATATTGCACAAAACTTTGATAAATATGTTGCTGCAATGGAAATTCATTTAGCAGCTGAAAGAAGAGTTAGAAAAGCTGAAATTGAAAAAAGAAGATTAAATAAAATTCATCAAGAAAAATTAAAAAGAGGTAAAATCAGAGCTTATATCGGTGGAAGTGTAGCTGGTATTTGTATAGCTTTAGCTACACCTGCATTCTTAGGTGGAGAAATGATAGCTAATAAAGTATATGGAATCATGACTGAAGCTGGATATGGTTTTAATGATTATGAGAACGGTATCGTATTTAATAAAGGAACACATTATGTTAATTATAATTATGCTGTAGAAAATATAAGAGATTTATGCTATGCAAACGGAATGTCTGCAGCTGAAGTAGATGTTGGTTTAAAGAAGATTATTCATGCTACTCCAGAAAATTCTACGATGTCTGAAAGATTAGGTACTGAAGTAGATGAATTCTTAGGTAGAAATAAAACTGAAGATAAGGTAATGGGTAAATAATATGGACGTAGCTGTAGTTAGAATTGATGATATTGATTATACAATCGTTGATATAATCAAAGGATATGCTTATTTAGTTGATTTAGATAATCCTGATAACTTTTTAATCATGAAAGATGAAGGAGAAGATTTAGTTAGTATTACTGATGAAGATGAATTCAATAAAGCATGTAAATTATTTGGAGATAAAATAGCAGGTTAAAACCTGTTTTTTTGAATCCTAGAAAAGTATGTGAGTTTATGAAGAAAAGTATAAAACTAATTTGTTTATTGTTATGCATTTTAATTCTTACTGGTTGTGGTAAAAGTGTTTCATTTGATGAAGCTTCTTTAATATTTGATGCATTAAAAGATAAAAATATTGTTAATGATTCTTTTGAATATGTTACAACATGTGATATTAAAGATTGTGCATTTTGGTTAGATGGATGTTTTTATGAAACCAACACATATTATGTTTATAAAAACGCAAATGATGAAAAGATTGCTGTAAATTACAAAGGCAGTGATACTGGCAATGTAAATTTTGGATGTATTGGAAAAGAAACTAAACATTGTTTATATAGTAAAAATAAATATTATGCAAAAATATATAGCGCCAAATATAATTATATGTACAATTCAAATGATTCTCAATTTATTTGTAATAGTTTAGAATATGATGCTAAAAGTGAAAATAAAATAGAAGTTGAAAGAATAAATTATCTTTTCTTTCATAAAAATAAAGTTAATAGTAATATAAATAAATAGCAGGTTAAAACCTGTTTTTTTATGTTATAATATAATTGTGGTGAGTTATGAAAGAAAAATCATGTGGGGCCATTGTTTTTAATGGTGATGATGTATTAATAATAGAACAATTTCAAGGATTCTTTTCTTTCCCTAAAGGTCATGTGGAACCAGGAGAAACTGATGAAGAAACAGCAATAAGAGAAGTAAAAGAAGAAACTAATATTGATATAGAAATAATAAGTAAAAAGAAATATAAGATAAACTATAAAATAAATGGTAATACTAAAAAAGAAGTTATATTCTTTATAGCTAAAGCTATATCTTTTGATTTAAAGAACCAAGAAAATGAAATAATTTCATGTGAATGGGTTAATAAAGATGCAGTTTTAGATAAATTAACGTATAATAACATTAAGAAAATTTTTAAATGCGTTTTGAAAGGAAAGAATAGAAAGTAGGTGATCTTATATGTTACTTCAAAGTGGTGAAGCTCTTAGAATTTTAAATGATTTTAGAAATAAAATGAGAGAGATTGATATCATAATAAGTGAAACTGAAATTAAAAATTGGTATGGTTTATATTTAAAATCAGAAATGCCAATTGATGAATTGAGAAAAAAAGTATATGAAAAAACAAAAAAATATAGAGAAATGTACTTTAATACTCAAAAAGTAGAAGAAAATGAAAATAATAAAGATTTATTAGATATAAATTTTAAAACTACAGGTATAACATTAAATCACCAAGATATAGATATATTATCTATTGTTTCATGTAATTCTTTAGATGAATTATTAAATCTTTCAAAAAGTATAATAAATTTAGATATAGATGAATCTTATTTAAAATCATATAAGGATTTAGAAGAAGCAAAAAAATATGTATATGAATGCTATGTTAATTCATTGAGTCATAAATATGATTTCTTAATTAATCCTAGCATTAAAACTAAAGCTAAGATTAATTTATTATTAAAGAAACATATTTTAAATGAAGAAGAAATAAAAGAATTAACTCAAATAATAACTGA
This sequence comes from Bacilli bacterium, assembly GCA_016283935.1. GTDB lineage: Bacteria > Bacillota_I > Bacilli_A > RF39 > UBA660 > UBA6985. The sequence goes on along the minus strand of JAEENX010000003.1, from coordinate 40,746 downwards.
TTGTTCTAATGTTGATGATATAGTTAATAAAGTATATGAATTATTTGATAAAGAAAAAGCAGAAAAGATATTTGAAATATTTAATGCAAGAGTAATATCTAAGTCTGGTGTTAAAGATAGTTCATGGAATGTATATACAAGTATGTATAATAAAATAAGCGAATTTGATACTTTTACTTTAGATGATATTATTAAGTATAATGCTGTTACTTTATTAAATAATACTTTTAAATTTGATGGATTTGAACGCGCTTTAAAATTTGCTAAAAGTCTTGATAAGAGAGTTAGATTAAATTCTATATTCTTTTATATGGATTTTCCTGATAGATATAAGAATAAATCCAAAGAAGAAATTAAAGAGTTATTAAGAAAATATATAATAAGTTTATGTTCATTTATAAAAGAAAATGGATATGAATCTACAGTTGAATCTATTGATGCTTTAAATGAAATAATTAATAGATTTGCAAGTAAAGTAGGTAATCCATATGATTTAAGAGGTACATATAAAGATAACTCCGATAATTTAACAGGTGGATGGTTAAATTATGTATCTTTAGAAGATGTATTAGATATATTATCTGAAGCTAAATCTATATTACCTAATACTAATTTTGTTTATAATGAAGTTAATTTATTTGATGATAAAAAATATGATGTATTCATGTCTGTTTTAGATAGAATCAAGAAATATGAAAAAGAACATAATGTTAAGATAATTGATTCTATAGGTGAGCAATTACATATAGATACATCAATTGATGTTAGTAAAATTGATAGATTATTAAATAAATTAAAAGAAAATAATATGCATATAAATATTACTGAATTTGATATGTATGTTAATCCAGTAGAAAAGTATGTTGTTCCAATTCAATTAGAAGAAATTAGACAAGCTAAAATGAATGAATTATATGATGTATTATATAAATATAGAGATATTATCGATAGTTTTACTATATGGAGTAAAACTGATGATATGGATCATAATCTTGGAAGAGTTAATGAAAATAAGATTAGATTTAAAGAAAAAATAATTCCTAATATTCATGGTGGATATTTTGATATGGAATTTAATACTAAAAGAGATTCTTTAGTTTCTAATATTAATCTTATAAATGGTCCTGCTATTCAAAGATTTAATTATCATACACATACTAATAGATGTGAAAATGATTCTACTGCTAAAGATCAAGATTATATTATTCAAGCATTAAAGAAGGGCATGACATCATTTGGTTTTACTGAACATGCTCCTAGTCCTAGAATAGAATATGATGAAATAAATGAAAGATTAAGTAATGATGCTACACCTGAATATATAAATAGTATTAAGAAATTAAATAAAGAATTTCCTGATATTAAAGTATATGTTGGATTTGAAGCAGGATATTCAGAAGATTTAAGATTACATTTAGTTAATTTAAGAAAACAAGTTGATTATATGATGTTAGGTCAACATGACGTTATAGTAGATGGTGAAGTAGTCGATCCTATAGATAATCCTGAATATCCACTTATATATGCAAAAAGTATTGTAGATGCTTTAGATTCAGGTATATTTGATATTGTTGCTCATCCTGATTATTTTATGATATATCGTGATACTTGCAAAGATAGTAGAGCACATATGGAATTCATGACTAATGCTGAAAAAGCAGCTGATATAATTGGTAGAAAATGTGAAGAATTAGATATTCCTCTAGAAATAAATCTTGATTCTATTACTAGAGTAGAAAATGATAAGTTCTATGATGGTGAACATTCATTTACACATCCACGCTTTTACAGTGAATTATTAAAATATGATGTTAGATTCTTATACGGATGTGATGCTCATAGACCTAAGTCTATTAAAGATATAAATGAAAATATCATAAGAGCAGATACTATTTTAAGAACAAGTGAAATGCAATTTGTTCCAGATGATTATAATCCTATTAGATATAGAAATCCTGAATTAGATCAAAGATTATTATTATCTGAATATAATTCATATTCTTATGAAACATATATGTTAATGAGATTATTAGAAAAAATAACAAAGGAATATACAGCAGTTGATTTAGATTTGAAAATGTTAGATAAAGTAGAAGGTTTAATTGAAGAAGCAAAAAGAACTTCTAAAATCGAATCTCGAAAGAAATTCGAAGAATTATTAAATGTAGCTGAAGATCATTTTATATCTGATCAAGAAAGAGAAAAGAGAATTAATAATAATCTTAAATATATGGAAAGTTTTGGTACTGTAACTAATAATAGAATTAGTTTACTTTATAAGCTAAAACATTTTATTGTTAATGCATCTGCTTTAGGATGCTATTCTAGAGAAGATTATTTAATTGTATGTAAAGAATTGATGGAAAAAGAATTTAATGATAATGAAGATATTATTAAGAGAAGTGATGATAATATCAAGAAGTACATACATAAATTTAATTTAAAGAATTAGAAAGGAAGATAACCTATGAAAATAGCTATTATTGGAGGTGGAATATCAGGATTTGTGGCATCACTTAAATTAAATGGTGATATTACAATATATGAAAGTAATTCTGAACCACTTAAAAAGTTAACTGTAACTGGAAATGGAAGATGTAATTTTTTAAATGATGATATGAATTTAGATCATTATCATTCTAATTCAGATGTAAGAGATTATATTAAAGATGATATAAAAGATACAGTTTTAAATTTCATGGATGAATTAGAAATAGCTTATAAAATAAAAAATGGTTATTATTATCCTTTATCTAATAAAGCTACTACTATTAAAAATGCATTAGTATATGAAGCTAATAAGAAAAATGTAGATATTAGATTAAATGAAAAAGTATTTAAAATTGAAAAGAAAGATAATGTATTTATCATAAATGGAAAAGATAAATATGATAAAGTTATAGTTTCATCAGGTTTAGGAAGTTATCCTCAAATAGGAGCAAGTACAGATGGTATTAAGTTTGCTAAAGAATTAAATCATGATATTGTAACAATTTTACCATCTTTAGTTCCTTTAGAAACTGATAAATATGATTGGGATGGAATAAGATCTGATTGTAAAATTAGTATATTTGTAAATGGAGAAAGAATACATACTGAAGAAGGAGAAATACAATTAACTTCATATGGTATATCTGGTATATGTGTATTTAATATATCTAGATATGCATCTATTGCTTTAAATAAAAAAGATGATGTATATGTATGTATTAATTTTGTCCCTTCTATAAGTAATATTTATACTTATTTAAATAATACTAATAATACTATTAATATTGTATTAAAGAGAATGATTAATGATAAGTTAGCAAATGTTATTTTAGGTAATATTGATATTCTTAGAAATAAAACTTTTAGGGAATTAACTGAAGATGAAAAAGTTATATTAATTAATGAATTAACCAACTTCAAATTATATGTAACTGGTACAATGAATTATAATCAATCTCAAGTTACAAGAGGTGGAGTAGATTTAAGTAATATTAATACTAGTTTTGAATCTAATAAAGTTCCAGGATTATATTTCATTGGTGAAGTATTAGATGTTGATGGTGATTGTGGTGGATATAATATAGCATTTGCAATATATTCGGCATTAATTGCTTCAAGAGGTATTAATAATGATTAGAGTTAGTAATATTAAAATAAATTATAAATGTAATCAAGATGAAGCTATTAAAAATAAATTAAGTAAAATATTTAAACAAGATATAAAAGAATATAAGATTAATAAAAGATCTATAGATGCTAGAGATAAATCAAATATATTATTTGTATATACTTTAGATATTAGTATTAATAATGAAGATAAATATATAAATGATTCTATTAAAAAAGTAGGAAATGAAGAATATAAGTTTGAATCATTGGGAACTAAAGGAATGATTAATAGACCTGTCGTTGTTGGATTTGGACCAGCAGGTATATTTTTATCTTATATGCTTAGTTTATATGGATATAAGCCTCTTATAATAGAAAGAGGTAAATCTATAGATGAAAGAGTAAAAGATGTAGAAGATTTCTTTAATACTAATGAACTAAATCCTGAATCAAATATTCAATTTGGTGAAGGAGGAGCAGGAACATTTTCAGATGGTAAATTAAATACTTTAACTAAAGACGAAAATTTTAGATTTAAGAAAGTATTTGAAATATTTGTAGAAAATGGAGCTCCAGAAGAAATCTTATATGATTATAAACCTCATATTGGAACTGATATTTTAAGAACTGTTATAAAAAATATTAGAAAAAAAATAATAGATATGGGTGGAACTATTCGTTATAGTACTAAATTATCGAATATCAATATTAAAGATAATAAAGTAGAATCTATTATTGTTAATGATAATGAAGAAATTAAATGTGATAATTTATTTTTATGTATAGGGCATTCTGCTAGAGATACATTCTATATGTTGAATGATAAAGGATTAGATATGAAAGCTAAACCATTTGCAGTTGGTATTAGAATAATCCATAATAGAGAAGATATTAATAAAAGTATGTTTGGAGATGCTGATTTTAATATATTAGGAACAGCATCTTATAAACTTACATATAAAGCTTCTAATGGTAGAGGAGTTTATTCATTTTGTATGTGTCCTGGAGGATATGTTGTTAATGCATCATCTGAAGTTAATAGATTAGCAATAAATGGTATGTCTAACTATGATAGAATGTCTAATTCTAGTAATTCTGCTATAGTAGTTACTGTTAGTCCAGACGACTTTGGCAATAATATATTTGATGGTATTGAATATCAAAGAATGTTTGAAAGTAAAGCATATGAATTGGGTAATTCTTTTATACCAACTCAATTATATAAAGATTATATTAATAATGAAGCTAGTATAAATTATGGTAGCATTATTCCTGAAGTAAAAGGAAATACTACATTTTCTGATTTAAATAAATTATTTCCTGATTATATAAATGAATCACTTAAGGAAGCTATTCCTTATTTTGGACACAAAATAAAAGGGTATGATAATCCTGATTCAGTTATGATGGGAATAGAATCTAGAACTAGTAGTCCTGTTACAATCATTAGAGATGATAATAATGAATCTAATATAAAGGGTATTTATCCAGTTGGTGAAGGTGCCGGTTATGCTGGAGGTATAACTACTGCAGCAATAGACGGAATTAAAACATTTGAAAAATTTGCTAATATTTATAAGGCTTAAAAAGATAGTAAAAAAAACTATCTTTTTTTATTAAAAAATATACCATTTTTATTGTAAAACTTTGTTATTTTTAGTATTATTATTGTATAGGTATTATAGGGAAGTGACAATATGATAAATTTTATTAAAAACAATAAAAAGACAGCTATTATATCATGCATATTTTTGATAATGGTTCTATTTACTACAATTGTTGTTATCAATGTAACTAAAGCAGGATCAGATGTTCAAATTGATGGTGATTTATATATAACTGCAAATACACCAACTAAGGATGAAAATGATATGTATACTTTTACTGGTGATTTATATACTAAGAAAGAAACTAAGAATGTTAAGAGTATAAAAATCAATTTATCTGGATGTAAAGGTAATAAATCGGTTACTTTAACTGGATATGTTAATCAAAGTATTGAACTTGGTGAAACAGTTAAAGTTACAGCAGTAACTGATGTTGAATTAGTAAACTGTAAGGTTAATTATAATGTTACTTATAATACAGAGACTACTGATAACGAAGGGAGTGAAGGATAATGATAACAATTCCTGATGTTAAAGGTAAATCTTTAAGAGAAACAAGAAACAAGTTTGATGATTGGGGATTAAGATACGACCAAGTAAAAGAAATTAATTCTTTCAATACTGAAAAAGGTAAAGTTGTTAAAACAGAACCTCCAATTGGAACTCAAGTTAATTATGGTGATCTTATTACTATTTATGTTAGTAAGAGAAAAACATATCCATTCTTTATAGTTTTAGTTGCTGTTTTACTAGTAGGTTTATTATTAGGAAAAGGTACTATTTCTAAAATAATGGAAAATAATAAAAAGAAACCAACACAAGCTAATGTTTGTTTATTAAACTGTGATACAAATGGTGATGGAATACCAGATACAAATCTTGATACAGATGGTGATGGAAAATGTGACACTAACTGTGATGGAGATGTAGAACAAAATGGTAGTGGAGAATCAGTTGATGGTAAGAAAAATGATAATCCAGCTGGTTCTGAAAAAGGTAAAGAAGAACAAGTTGGTATTAAGACTGAAACTGGTAAAGTAAATGGTAATACTGCTGTTAGAGTTACTGATACAAAAGGTAATGCATCAGTTATTAAATATGCTGATGGAGCTAAAAATGTTGAATACTTTATTAGTGGTAATGGTAATACAATTGCTATTGGTGAATATGTTATTATTGGAAATACTGGTTCTATTACAATTTATGCTGGTAATGGTTCATCTGGTGGAACTACTCAACAAATTGGTGTTGATCCAGTAGGAGAAGATGTTACACCTCCTTCATTTGAAATTGAAGTACCAGATAAATATAGCAATGATCCATATGCTTACTTAACATATGATCCAAATGACGCTGTTAAAGTTAAAGTTCTTAAAGGCGATCAATCACTTGAAGATGTTAAAGCAGATGGTAAAGATATTTCTACTAAGAAAAAATATGCTTTATGTGGAACAGATAAATCTGAAGAAAGATGTACAGGAGTATGGACATTTGGATTCTGGGATAAAGCAGGAAATGGTATAACTGAAACTGTTTCATTCTATAAATATGATAATGTTAAACCAACATTTACAATTGATGGTGATTTTTTAAGTAAAAAGAAAACAGTTTCTGCAATAGTACAAGCATCTGATAATAAAGATACTGGTGATGTTAGTTATTTCACAATGTACTATACTTTAGGTACTAAATCAGCAGATCAAATTAATCAAATGAGTGAATGCTCAACTTCTGAAATTAATAATTGTAAGATGAGAATAGTTAATAATGAACATATAGGTATTAAGCAAAATGGTACTTATACATTCATTGTTTATGATGAAGCTGGTAATTATGAAACTTCATTCACTAAGACTGGTGGAGAAGAAAAGAATAATTACTTAACTGTTGATAGTGTAGTTGAAGAATTAAATCCTCCAAAATTCGTTTTAAATGAATATGGATGGAGTACTTATAAAGAAGTTTCTATTGTATATCCAGATGGTGGATTAGGAGATTATGAATATTCACTTGATGATGGAGAAACTTGGGAAACTTATATGGATCCTATTAGATTCGAAGATGATGGTAAGGATCATGAAGTAATTGCTAGAGTAAATGGTATTGAAGAAACATTAACATCTAGTTCAATTGTTGTTACTAAGATTGATAATGATAATCCTGAATTTGAACTTGGAGTAAGTGGTAAAGCACCATTTGGTGTAAGTTATGCTATTCCATCATATGTTAAGAAGATGAAATCAGGATCAACTGTTACATGTTTCTATGGAGAACATGGACAATCAATAAATAAACCAATTACAAACTTAGATCAAATACCTGAAATTGGATATTATGATATTAAATGTTCTATGGTTTCTGGAGCTGGTAAAGCAGCTACTGATCAAGTTGCAACAAATATAAAGATTTATATTGGTGTTAAGTTAACATTTAATACTACTGAAGGTGGAGTAATAACTGATGAAAGTTGTGCCGAAGTAGGAAATGAATGTAACGAATCTAAGAATAAATTAATTAGAAATATTGAAAAGGGCGATCCAATTGGAACACTTCCTTCTGTATATAAAGATGGTGCTAAAGTATCATGGTATACTGAAGCTGAAGGTGGTAGCCAAGTTAATAAGAATCAAACACCTGAAAGTGATACTCAATACTATACTCATTGGAGTCCTGGTGATTATATCTTCACATTAGATTCATGTGGTGAATATGGTGAAGGTTGTGGAGCTAAGGTTGAAGGTAGTGAAGTTATTACTAAGAATGTTCCTGCTAATAGTATTAAGATGTATGCTAAGAACGTTCCAACACCTGTATGGGATGGACATATATTTATTGGTTGGTATAATGCTGATGGAGTTCACTTTAACGCTGATACTAAACCAACTAAGAGTGAAAAATTAATGGCTCGTTGGATTGATAGTACTGGTAATGCAGTAGATATTATTACTGGATTATATGAAAGTGGATCTTATAATACTTACTTAAGTAAGAAAGATGGAACAAATATTAGATTCGTAAATGAACCTAATAACTATGTTTCATTAAATAATGGTGCATATAATGCTAACTTCAGAATACTTGGTGTATTCAATGTACAAACTCCAAGTGGAAATAAGAAATTATTAAAACTTGTTGGTATTCAAAGTGGTTCTTCAATAATGACTGGTACATATCAAATTGACCCAGACGTTAAACCATTTACAAGTAGTACATTAAAAGAAACATTACAAACTCAATCATTTGCATCTAAAGCTGAAACAGTAATTTGGAAAGTAGGTTCAGCAGGAATGAATACTTCATTCGGTGATGTATTTAATAATGAAAAAACAAGTACTGATACATATACTGGTAAAGTTGGTATGTTAACAATAAGTGATATTGCTTATACATCATCAGATACTGATGTATCTTCTACAATAGTAAATAACTTAAAGAATATTGGAAATTCTTGGTTAATGAAGACTTCTGGTTATGCTTTAACTCAAAATGCATATGTTATGAATAATCCTGATGATTACTCAGAAACAGATAAGAAATACTTCTATTATGTAACAAGATCAAGTCCTTTATTCAGAAATACAGCAACAACTAATGCATATACTGTATATCCAACAATTTATTTACCTGCAGATGCAGAAATAAGTGGTGGATCTGGTACTGATTCAAGACCATATATTATAAATATAAACTAGGAAATCTTCATTGATTTCCTTTTTTATTTTGTTATATAATAAATATGGTGATACAACGATGGAGAGACATATAAAAAGAGACATTTCTTGGTGGGCAAAGGATCCGTTAATGAAGTGTCATGTGGGTGAGAATGCATACTTATTTATTGATACTGTTTTTAAAGAAGAATGTGTTAAGGATTTTATTAAATTAGATAAATATGGATATTCTCATCATAAATATTTAAATTTATTAAATGGTGAAATTAAATACGTTAATATTGATGATGTAGAAGATTTTGAATCAGTTAGTAATGTTATTATTTTAAATAAACCTGTAACAGATAAAGATATAAGAGATGTAGAAATGCAATTTGCTGATATATGTTTTTATTGGATGCAACCTGCAGAAGTTGCGGTTGAATATATAAATGAGCATTTTGATGAAGAACATAAACCTTTATCAAGTAGAAATGATATAGAAATTGAAGAAGAAGTAGATGATATTAAACAATATAAATTAAGAAGGAGTGAGTTAAATGCAAGGAGAATGGGTTAGTTTTAGAAAAGGAAGTCAACCAGTAGAAGTATTTCAAAAGATTAGAAATAATAATGTTTGGCAATTAACAGTAAAGGATTTATATGATATTTTAGTTTCTCATGATATTTATATTTATTTTGTTAATGAAGAACCTCATTTAATGATTTACTTATATGATGGTAAAAGAGTAAATGGTGTATTTGGATATGGGGAAAACAACTCTATTGAAGAAGAATATTTAGATGAATTAAAAAAACAATTAACTAAATTTAAATGCAACCATAATGAAATTGGAAAAGTAAATAATTTAATTAGATTATATGATATAAGAAAAAGAAAAGATGATCTAACTAATGAAGATTTAGAATTCTTATATCAAATTAAAGTGCCTGTAAAAGGTTTTAATAATGAAGTAGAAGATATGTTAAATGAAATATTATCTGATAGAGATAGAAATGAAGATATAGCTACTTTATTAAATGTTTCTTCCGATAATATTACTGATGATATTGATGAATTAGATGAAACTACTGAATGTTTTATTGGTAATTTAACATTAGATGAAGAAAATATTAATTTAGTATCTAATTTAAAGTATGTAATTGGTTATATTTACATTGATAATAAGAACTTAAGAAAAGATATTCATGCTACTGCATACGATATAATTGTAAGTAATTAATATTTTTCTTGATTAAATATTTATTATTTGTTATAATTAAACAGCAATGCAAAGGAGTGAATAACTGTGAGAACTTATAAAAAGAATTTACCAGACGGAGTTAAGAAACAATTCGCTTATGACCGTGGTGTTAAAGTTAAATTAATCAACAAAAAAATGTTTGATGCTAAAAAGAAAAAAGAAGCAGCTAAAAAAGCAGCTAAAGAAGCTTAATTTAAGCTTCTTTTATTTTTGACTAAAACCAATTATAGTGCTATTATATTAGGCACTAAGAAGGGGTATATATATGTTAAAAGTTAAAAATGTTAGAAATGTAGCAATGATGAGTATTCCATTGTTTTTATTATGTGGATGTTCAAATGGAGATGTAGCTATTACTCCAATAGATAAAGACCATCATTCAATGTTTGTAGATGATGATGGTAATCAATTAGAACAAATAAATATTAATAATCTAAGTAATGTTGGAGTATATTTAGTATTTGATAAAAATGATGAAAATTATAAATATGATGTTAGATTTTTAAGATACGCTAAATATGATGGTTATACTGAATATATTAATGAAATGACTGGTGATGTTTATTCTGTATCAATTGATAATCCTACTGTTGGAGATAAGCATGAATATACTCTAACAGAAGATAAAGATATGTATTATATAGAAAATGTTTCAGATGAAATATATGATTATAAATATAGTGATTATATCTTATCTGATGAAATAAATATAACATATGATACTATATCACCTAGAGTATTAAAATTATTATATGCTGATTATATAGCACATAATTCTAATGAAGTATTTGAGTTGGCAGAACAACATAAAAACAAATAGAAATCTATTTGTTTTTTTATGTTATAATAAAATAGTTGTATAAGATAATAACGTGTCTTATATAGGCTAAAAGAGGTGTTAAAATGGAAGATAAGATAAGAGAATATGCTAAGTTATTACTTGAGTGTATTAAATTAAATGAAAAGAAGTATTTAGTAATATCAGGACCTAGTATTTGTAACGATTTTATGAATTTATTAAATGAAATGTCTGATGATTATAATATAAAAGAAGTATATATAGATTCTATTGATATGGATAAAAAACATGATATATTAAAAAAATATGATATAGAAGATATTTATAAGCATCCTATGTTTGATGCATCTATTTATAATAAATATGCTAAGTTAGATGCAGCATTTATATTTTTAGAAAGCCCAATTCCTAATTTAATGAATGATGTTGATCCAAATAAGATTAAATTACAAAGATTACATACAAGAAGAACAAGAGAGTATTTTCAAGACTTATATGAAAGAATGGAAGTTAATTGGGTTATTGCAGGATGTCCAAATGAAGCCTGGGCTAAACAAGTAGGATTATCGTTAAATGATATGTGGAATCTTATATTAGATATATGTATGGTAGATGATAATTTTGCTTATGAAAATTGGCTAAAGTTTTTAGATCAATTAGATGATAGAACTAAGATATTAAATGCATATGAATTTAAAAAATTAAAATATACTAATTCATTAGGAACTGATCTTACAATTGAATTAAATGATAAAAATATATGGAGTAGTGGAACTTCTAAATATGGTGTAATCGTTAATATGCCTACATATGAAATATTTACTTCTCCTAATTGGAAGAAAACAGAAGGAATAGTATATTCTAGTAAACCATTATTGTATAACAATATATTAATAGATAATTTCTATGTTAGATTTCATGAGGGTAGAGCAATTGAATATCATGCTGATTCAGAGTTAGAAATGGAAACATTAAAAAGTATTATTGAAACTGATGAACAAGCTCATTATTTAGGAGAATGTGCATTAGTACCTTATGATTCTAAAATAAGTTTAAGTAATACATTATTTTATGAGACTTTATATGATGAAAATGCATCATGTCATTTAGCCTTAGGATGTGGTTTTTCTGAATGTTTAGAGGGTGGAGATGATATGTCTCAACAAGAATTATCAAATAATGGTGTTAATGTATCTAAACAACATGTAGATTTTATGATTGGTACTAAGGATTTATCGATAATCGGTATTACTAAAGATGGTAAAGAAATAGAAATATTTAAAGATGGAAACTTTAATATTTAATATATAAAAATACGCATAAAATGCGTGTTTTTTATTGATATTTTTTTGATTTTTTGTTATATTATTAACGGCCTTCGAATGAGGGTTAATAAGCACATATATCTAGAGGACATGCCATGTGGCCATATAAGATGTGTTGGTGATGTCTTGGATATGTGGATGAATAACAAAAGGAGAGTGAAAATATGGCTGTTGTTTCTATGAGTAATTTATTAGAAGCAGGTGTTCAATTCGGACATCAAACTAAGAGATGGAATCCTAAAATGAAGGAATACATCTTCACTTCAAGAGATGATATTTATATTATCGATCTTGAAAAAACTGCTGCATGCTTAGAAAAAGCATACGAAGAAGTAAAAAAGATTGCTGAAAACGGAGGTTCTTTCTTATTCGTTGGAACTAAAAAACAAGCAATTGAAGCTTCACAAGAAGAAGCTGCAAGATCTGAATCTTTCTATGTAACTTCTAGATGGTTAGGTGGAACATTAACTAACTACAGAACTATCAGAACTAGAATTAGAAGATTAGATGAAATTGAAAAAATGGAATCAAACGGAATGTTCGATGTACTTCCAAAGAAAGAAGTTATCGGATTAAAGAAAGAATACGATAAATTAAATAAAGTATTATGTGGTATTCGTAAAATGGATAAACTTCCTAACGCTTTAATCGTTGTTGATCCAAATAAAGAAATCAATGCTATTAGAGAAGCTAGAAAGTTAAGAATTCCTGTATTCGGATTAGTTGATACTAACTGTGATCCTGATTTAGTTGATTATGTTATCCCAGGTAACGATGATGCTGTTAGATCAGTAAAAGTTATCTTAGGTGTTTTAACTAACGCTATCTGCGAAGCTAAAGGATTAGAAATGGTTGATTATTCAACTGAAGTAGAAAAACCAGAAAGACAAGAAAAAGAAGTTAAAGTAGCTAAAGAAGCTAAAAAAGAAGCTAAAGTAGAAAAAGTTGAAGAAGTTAAAGCTGAAAACGATTTAACTGATAAGACTGTAGCTGAATTAAGAGCTATGGCTAAAGAAGCTGGAGTTAAAGGTTTCTCTACAATGAAAAAAGATGAATTATTAGCATCTTTAAACTAATATTAAGAATAGATAGGAGAATATAATATGATTACTGCTAAAGACGTAAATGAATTAAGAAATCAAACTGGTGCAGGAATGATGGATTGCAAAAAAGCATTAACTGAATGCAATGGAGACATCGAAGCTGCAGTTAACTGGTTAAGAGAAAAAGGTATTGCTAAAGCTGCTAAAAAAGCTGACAGAATTGCTGCTGAAGGTTTAGCAAACGTTATTATCGATGGAGATAAAGCTGCTATTATCGAAGTAAACTGTGAAACAGACTTCGTTACTAAAAATGCTGAATTCGTTGATTTAGTTGAAACTATCGCTAAAACTGCTTTAGCTAATGATGCTAAATCATTAGATGAAGTTAATGCATTAGCTGTAGAAGGAACTGAAGGAACAGTAGCTGACTTAGTTGTTGCTAAAACTGCTAAGATTGGTGAAAAATTATCTTTAAGAAGAGTTGAAGTTGTTACTAAAACTGCTTCTCAAAACTTTGGTTCATACATCCACATGGGTGGAAAGATTGCTGTATTAATTGTTACTGAAGGTGCTAATGAAGAATGTGCTAAAGATGTAGCAATGCAAGCTGCTGCTATGAAACCAGCTTACTTAAAGGCTGATGAAGTTCCTGCAGAAGTAATCGAAAAAGAAAAAGAAGTATTAAAAGCTCAAGCTATAGAAGAAGGAAAACCTGCTGATATAGCTGAAAAGATGGTTGCTGGTAGAATTTCTAAGTATTACAAAGAAAACTGCTTAGTTGATCAAGAATTCGTTAAAGATTCTTCTATGGATGTTAAGACATTCGTTAAGAATAACGGTGGAGAAGTTATTGCTATGTACCGTTACGAAGTAGGCGAAGGTATGGAAAAGAGATCTGAAAACTTCGCTGAAGAAGTTGCTAAACAATTAGGTAACTAATAAATTTAAAACTAGGATTTATTCCTAGTTTTTTTATTGCAATAAAAAAGATGAAGAATTATTCTTCATCTAATATTCTATCTATTTCTTCATCTGTTAATTCTGGTTTAGTCATATTGTCTAAAATAGATAAGTCTATGTCATCAACATCATATTCTGATGTAGATGATTCAATTTCGTTATATAATTGGTCAAATGTTTGATCAATATATTTATCTTGATCTTCATCAGTTCTTTCTTCTACAACTTGTGGTTCAACTTTATTTACATCCATTTCTGTATTTATAATTTCGTCTAAATCATCAATTGTATGTTCAATTATAACATCTTTATCTAAACTAATATCTTCTGGATTAACTAATACAGTATCATCAATTTCATAGATATCTTCATCAACAACTTTTACGTTGCTATTTAAAGATAAATCTTTTGGATCGATTAATACTTCATCTTGGAATAATTCGTTCTTAGCGTCTATTTTAAGCTTTAGATTTTCAAGTTTTTTCTTATTTTTAGATTTAGTATCAATTGTCTTAATTTGTTTAGTAGATATTACAATTTGATCTGATTTATCATTTAATAATTCTTTTAATTCTTCACGTTCAGTTTTCTTTTTATCTAATTTAATATATGTAGGTTCATTAGTTTCATTTAAGAAATCTTTAAGTGAATCTTTTGCTTTTTCATATTCTGTCTTTTTCTTCTTTGTTGTTACTTTTTCATCTATATTACTTAATTCAAATGCTTTAATAATTTCAGGTTTTAAGTCTTTTTCAGTTTTTTCTTCTTCTTTTATTTCAGTTTTTCTATCTTCAACTTTTGCTTTTTCTTGTTTTTCAGCTTGTTCTTTGATTGGAGTAGGTTTAACTGTATTTTCTTTTAGATTAACTGTTCTTATCTTATTATTAATGTCATCTAATTTATCAGTTATAGAATCTTTTTGTTTATTTAATTTTTCTTCTAATTCAGTATCAATTTGTTCCTTTGTTTGATCTAATTCAGTTTTAATTAATTTCTTAATTTCTTCTTCATTTATTTCAGGAACTTTAACTTCAACTTCTTTAGGTTGAGAAGATTTCATTTCTTCTTTTACTATCTTTTTAATTTCCTCAATATCAATTTCTTGAGTAGGGGTTTTAGAAGTAATGTTTCTATTTTTTAATTCTTCTTCGATAAGTTTCTTAACTTCTTCTGGAGAGAATTCATTATTTATTATAATTCTTTCTGCTTTAACTTCTTCAGGTTTAGAGGATTTAACTTCCTTAACTTCTTTAACTTCATTTACTTTAACTGGTTCAGATTTAACTTCAATAGTTTCATCTTTAACTGATTCTAAGTCTTCTTCCAAATCTATTGATCTTATTACTTCTTCAAATGAAGTTTTACCAGCTAATACTTTTTCTAATCCATCTTGAAGCATTGTTTTAGCTCCATTTTCAGAGTAAATAGCTTTTCTTAATTCTTCTTTAGAAGCACCTCTTGAAATAGCTTCTCTGATTTCGGGATTAATTAATAATACTTCTTGTATAGCAATTCTTCCTTTATATCCATGATTACATTCTGAACAACCAACAGGTTCTAAGATTTCATTTACATCAATTCCTAATGCTGATTTAAATGTTTCTTTTTCAAATTCATTTGTTGGTCTTTTCTTAGCACAATGTGGACATAATCTTCTTGTAAGTTTTTGAGAAACAATACCAGATAGGGAAGTACCAAGTAAATATCTTTCTACATTCATATCTATAAATCTTTCGATTGTAGATAATGAGTTGTTTGTATGTATTGTAGATAATACTAAATGACCTGTAATAGAAGCTCTTACAGCTATTTTAGCAGTGTCATCGTCTCTTATTTCACCAATCATGATTACGTCTGGATCTTGTCTTAAAATTGATCTTAAAACATTAGAAAAGGTTAAACCAATATCAGCTTGAGCTTGTACTTGATTTATGCCTGGAATATTCATTTCGATAGGATCTTCTACTGTAACTAAGTTTCTTCCTTCGACATTTAACTTTTGTAACATTGAATATACTGTAGTAGATTTACCAGTACCAGTAGCACCAGTTACTAATACTATACCATTTGGTAAAGATAACATCTTATTTACTTTAGCTAAATTACTTTCTGAGAAATCTAGAGATTCAATACCTTTAGCAGACATTGAATAATCCATGATTCTTATAACTATCTTTTCACCCATGTTAGTAGGTAAGCAAGATACACGAAGATCTATAGTCTTATTATCTAATTCTGTACGAATTGCACCATCTTGTGGTGTTCTTGATTCAGTAATATTCATACCAGCAATAATTTTAATTCTAGTAATCATATTTCTCTTAACGAATAGTGGAACTATAGTATAATCATATAATTCACCATCTATACGTATTCTAACTTTAATACCATCATCATTTGGGTCAAAGTGAATATCTGATGATCCACGATTAATAGCATCTAAGATTATTGAATTAACTATATCAGAAATAGCAACATTGTTATAATCAAATGTAACCATTCCTTCGTAATTTCCATCTTGAACGATGTTTTCAGTTTGAGGTAAAGCTGTTCCAGCTGCTATATCTAATTGATTTGCAACTGCATTTTGATCGATAGTGTTTTCTTGTACACTTGTTGGTACCAATGATGCATCTATTTGTTTTCCATTTTCATCAACATATTGAGTATTTCCAATGTAATTACCATTGGCATCGATTAGAGAAGGGTCTATTGGATTACCATTCTCATCAACGTATTCAATTGTTTGATTTCCGATATAATTGCCGTTTGCGTCAATTAGTGATGGATCTATTGGATTACCAAATTCATCGACATATTGTAGTTCTACATTTTCTTGATTATCCATGTACAATCAACCCTATCTATTTTATTCCAATATAATTATATAAAATATACAATTTAAAGTCAATGAATAGCATGAAAAAAGACTAGATAATTCTAGTCTTTTAGCATCCAGATAAATCCTTATTTATTTGAGCTGTTTTTCCTTTATATGATACTGTTATATATGTTCTATAACTTCCTGAACATTGTAGGTTAGCTGCTTCAACTTTATTGTTGCTAACTCTATCACGATGTTCTACTGATAAACTAATTGTTTCACCTGAAGCCTTTATTTGAGATACTGTTTTACCATTTACTGTAACATAGTCAGCATAGTTTAAACTCTTAGCTTGATTAATTGTTGGTTTAATACTTAATCCTAAACTAATATTTCCAATTGTTTGATCTCCAGATGCACCTGTATTACCAGATGAATTTGGATTAACTGTACATTCTTTACCGTTAGACATATTAGCAGTGAAGTTTCTATAACTTGCTTTAACTATAAATCTTGTTGCTGTATTGAATTGTACGTTAGTAGTAAATGTAGTATTTGTAGTAAATCCTATTTCAGTTGCTCCAGCTGCAGTTACCATATAAACTCTGTAACCAAAGTCTCCGAATACTGAATTATTATAATTAACTCTTTCTTGATAGTATTTATCAGCCCATGGTTTGTATGCTGATTTATCATTACTGAAGTAATTTCTTAAGTATTGATCATTCTTTTGATCTGGAGTAGGAGCAGCATCCCAAGATAATGTAACACTTGTAGCTGTTGATGAAGCTCTTAAGTTATTAATATCTCCTAATTTAGAGAATCTTGTAGATGTTTCTGTAGGAACAGTTCCTTCTCTGAAATATGCAGTTTCTTTTAAATCTGCTGGTGTATACTCACTTGCTAATTGAAGTGGAGAAGTTCCAAGTTCAACTGTAGCAGTTTTAACACTTGCTGGTTTAGTGAATGTAGCATTCTTTGCATGAGCAATAGTTGCTAATTGTTTACCAATATTATTACGTGCAGTACCACCTTCACTTGATAATAAGTAATGTTCTGAATCTATTGATGGATATCCATACCATAATGCTATAACAGCACTTGAAGAGTAGTTAACTTCCCATGAATCTCCAATTATATTTCCTTTTAATCCTAATGCTTTAATAGTTGCACCATCTACTGTAGAAGTACCTGTTTTAGCTGCAACCTCAGCTCCGTTAGCTTTACCAACATTAATTGTTCCACCTGTAACGGCATATCTTAATGCAACAGTAACTAAATAAGCTGTACCTTCATCCATTACTTGTACTTTCTTAGGAGTGAAATTAAATTCTTCTCCTGTATCTGAATAAACAACTTTAGTAAATGTATATGGTTCAATATAAGTTCCGCCTCTTGCAAATGCACCATATGCTGATGCAGCTTCTACTGGAGATACACCTTCGAAACCACCAATTGAACATGTTTCTAATATACGTCCTTTTATATCTTGTGGAGTTTTAGCTGATAAGTTTTCACCTCTAGTATCAGTTTCAGGTCTCCATCCTAAATTTGTAGCAAATTCTAGTTTTTGTTCATTTGTTGTTTGTTGGAAAGTATATAGGGCAGGGATATTTCTTGATCTTGCTAATGCAGCTTTTGCTGTAGTAACACCATCATATTTATTATCCCAGTTTTTAATCTTTCCACCACCTGAGTATGTATATTCATCATCGATTACAGTATTTGATGTAGACCATCCTAAATATTCAAATGCTGGACCGTAGTCTAATACTGGTTTTGCAGTTGAACCTGGGTGTCTATGAATATCTGTAGCGTAGTTATAACCACGTTCGATTTTCTTTAAATTACGTCCTGTTCCGATTGCAACAATTGCACCAGTTGGAACATCTTCAATAACCATACCTAATTCTGAATATTCATTTTTAAAATTATATGTATTATAAATATTATTTATACCTTTTTGTTTTTCAGGATCTAGAGTAGTGTATACTGTCATAGATACTAAGTCTGGATTGTTTCCAGTTTTATCTTTTACATCTGATACAACTGTATCAATAAATCCAATGTATTCACTTATTCCTGTATTTTCTATACCAACTAATAAATCTTCAATATTAACTGATTTAGCAGCTTCATATTCTTCTTGAGTAATATATCCATGTCTTAACATTAAGCCTAAAACTTGTTGACGTCTGTTTTCAGCTCTTTCTGGATGAACATATGGGTTATATGCTGAAGGACCTTGGAATAATCCAGCAATCATTGCAGCTTCAGCTAAGTTTAATTCTGATACTTCTTTACCAAAATAAATCTTACTTGCTTGTTGAACACCATAAGATCCAGCACCTAAGTTTGGAATATTAACGTAGAATTCCATGATTTGTTCTTTTGTA
This sequence comes from Bacilli bacterium, assembly GCA_016283935.1. GTDB lineage: Bacteria > Bacillota_I > Bacilli_A > RF39 > UBA660 > UBA6985. The sequence continues at coordinate 21,277 of JAEENX010000003.1, read as the reverse complement.
TATTGTTTTTCAAATACGAATACTGATAAATAAATATCTGTAAACTTTCTTATAATACCTTCAATACCTGAGTGTTTAGTATTTGTTGCAGCATTCTTTGAAACTTGCATGGTAAGTGTTGAACCACCACCTGAGTCTGAATGACCAAGTACTTGTCCAAATGCAGCTTTAGTAAAACGAGCAATATCAACACCATTGTGTTGGAAGAATCTTGAATCTTCTGTTGCAATTATTGCATCTACTAATACTTCTGGTATTTCATCATATGTAACTTTTTCTCTGTTTTCAGATCCAAGTCTTGCAAATTCATTACCATCTTTATCTAAAAGAATAGTTGAATTTGATTTATATAATCTCTTTTCATTAATTTCTGGTGCAGTAGCAATTACATATATACATAATGCAACTAAGCATGAGAAACCAGCAATTAATCCTAACATTATAATTATTAATAATCTATCTTTCCAAGTACCATACTTGATTCTTTTTCCAAATCTTTTCATATCGTATCCTATCACCTTAGCTCTATTAACAAAAAATGCAGGAATCCAAAGTAGGAATGATGTTTCTTTATATTTAATCTTTTTAATATCTGTATAGCTATCTGCATTAAGTAAGTATTTATTTCTTTCTTTTTTAGATAACTTAGATAAATCAATATCATCTTCCTTATTTGATTCTTGTATTATCTTTGTTTCTTTTTTGTTTTTCTCTTTTTTATCCTTTATTTCTTTAATTTTTCTTTTAGACTTAACATTTTCTATTTTAGTCTTAACACCATTATACAATTTTCTTGGTAATTTTTTAAGACCCTTTAGTAAGTTTAAGAAGATTTTACATATTATAAGACCTAAAATCTTAAAGAAACCTCCGATAGAATAGAGAATTTTTAAAGCTTTATTTTTAGCTTCTTCTTTATCAATTTTAACTATTTTGGCTTTTTTAGCTTTTTCTAATTTTTTCTTAGGTTTTGTTATTTTCTTTGCTGCTGTCTTTTTAGTTGTTGTTTTTTTTGTAGTCTTTTTTGCTTCTACCTTTTTATTAGTTTTTTTAGCAGCAGCTTTTTTAGTAGTTTCTTTCTTTGTGGTTGTTTTTTTAGCGACTGTTTTCTTTTTAGTAGTTTTCTTTACTACTTCTTTTTTTATTGGAGGATCTTGATCCTCTCTAACAGTGATTATTACTTCTTCTTTAGGAGTTTTAGTTTTTCTTGGTTTTTTTAATGTACTAATTGATTTCTTTATATTAGCTGACTTAATTTTAGTAGATTTTTTTACCATTTTTATTGTTCCTCCTTAAAAATATTTTTCATCAATTGCTTTAATATAGTCTAATCTAGGCTTTATTTTAGCTTTTATTTCAATTCCTTTTGATTCAATATATTCAATTGGAATAGATTTTCTATCATTTGTATTTATAAAATTAATAATATCTAATCCATCTAGATAATAATATTTATTATTAATCGATATTATTAAGAAAGTAATACCACCGTGATTTATAATATTTTTCATATGTTGATATTGATGTTCATGTAAGTTACTAAGTGGAAATGATGTTTTACTTTTTGTAACTTTAGCATCAAAATCTATATATCTACCTTTGTATAGACCATTGTAATCTAGGGTAGATGGTTCTTTAAAATATGCTTTTGTAATAACTCTTCCATGAGAATCAAATGAAGCGTCAACTATAGTAATAGGAGTAGGCTTCTTATATATAACTGCTATATCTTCTTGTAAGTAATATTCATTAGATAGATTTATTAATTCTTCTAAGTCCATTCCTCGGTTTGAATAATTAACAGTTTTAGTATAATTTGATTTTGCTTTTCCAGGATAGTTAATCATATTTTCCACCAACATATATTATATATTAATTTTAAGGTAAGATAAATATAAAAAGTAACATATTTTATTAAATTTATACTATTATATATACTGCTTTATTGATATTATATATATGGGAGTGTTTTATGAAGAAGAATAAAAAGAAAAAAGTAAAAGAAGAAAAGAAAACTAGTTTATTTAAATCTATAAAAATGGTTTCTAAATATTTTCTGAAATGTAAAAAATATTTAGTGATTTATGCTTTAGTTTCTTTGTTTGAAGCTGTTATGGGTGTAATTATGCCTCTTTTATCAGCTAAATTGATAATGCATATTTCAGGCGATGAAATGCATCAATTATTACAAGTATTAATTATTATCTCTTGTTTAGAAATTGTTAGTTCATTTATGATGTTTTTTAAAACTTATACTTATAGAAGAATAAATAGATCAACAATGCTTGGAATTCAAATGAAGGTTGCTGATGAAACTTTAAAAATTAAAACATCTGAAATAGATGCCAATTCGTCTGGCTTATTTGTTGATAGATTAAACAAAGATACTGGTGATTTATCTCAAGTATTCATGGAAACAACTTATTGGATTACAAATGTAATAGGTAAAATAGGTATTGTTGCTTCTGTATTCATAATGAATAAAATTGTATTTGTGTATTCATTTATAACTGCAATTTTTATATTCTTAATTGATAAATGGCATGCTGATTATAGATATAAAAGTGCTAAAGAAATAAGAAAGTTAAATGAAGAAAAAACCGGTCTTACTTCAGAAGTTATAAGAGGATCTAGAGATGTTAAAGTATTAAATGCTGGTGATTCTATATTAAATAAGATTAGAAATAGAATTACTGAAATAATTGATAAAAGTAATAAAATGGATACTAGATTAAGCAGTATAAGAGTTTTAGCTAGGTTAACATCTACACTTGTAAGCTTCTTCTATATTGTTTTATGTATGGTATTACATACAAAGGGATACATAACTATTGCTGTATTTATAACATTATTCTATTACAAAGATAGAGTTAAAAATCTATTATCTGGTATGTCTGAGTTAATGGGATATTTAAAAAATTTCCAATTAGCATTTGATAGAGTTAATGAAATTATAGATGGTGATAAATTTGAAAAAGAAAAATTTGGAAATGTTGAAGTAGAAAAAATAGAAGGAAATATAGAATTTAAAAATGTAACATTTGGATATGAAAAAGGTAAAAAGATTTTAAATAAGATGAATTTTACTATTAAACCAAATGAAAAAGTTGCTTTTGTCGGTAAATCTGGAGCTGGTAAAACAACATTATTTAGTTTATTAACTAAATTATATGATATTGATTCTGGTTCAATATTATTAGATGGATATAATTTAAATGATTTGTCTAAAGGATCTATAAGAAATAATATTTCTCTTATTACTCAAAACCCATATATATTTAATTTTACTATTAAAGAAAATTTTACTGCAGTTAAAGAAAATGCAACTATGAAAGAAATAAGAGAAGCGTGTAAGTTAGCTAGAATAGATGATTATATTATGTCTCTTCCAAATAAATATAATACTAAATTAGGAGAAAACGGTGTAATACTATCTGGTGGACAAAAACAAAGAATTGCTATTGCAAGAGCATTACTTTTAAAAACTGAAATCATTCTATTTGATGAAGCTACAAGTGCTTTAGATAATGAAACTCAAAAAGAAATAACTACAGCTATAAATAATATGCAAGGTGAATATACTATTTTAATTGTAGCTCATAGATTATCTACAATAATTGACTGTGATCGTATATTTATAGTTGATGATGGTAAAATAATAGGTGAAGGTACTCACGAAGAATTAATTAAAAATAACCAATTTTATAAAGACCTATACTTACAAGAAATGTAAGAATCTTGTTATATAAATAGATTTATATTATAATAATCTTGTTGAAAGGGGCTAATATTATGAAAATTGAAAGCTCAAATCTAGAAACTATTGCTGTTAGAACTAGTCAATATCCAACAGATGGGAAAAAAGAATATATGTTATGTGGAAGATCTAATGTAGGTAAAAGTTCTTTTATTAATACTATATTAGGTAGAAAGAATTATGCACATACTTCTGCTAAACCTGGTAAAACTCAAACAATGAATTTTTATTTAATAAATGATGAATTTTATTTAGTAGACGTTCCAGGATATGGATATGCTGATGTTTCTAAAGAAAAACAAAGAAAATTTGGATTTATGATTGAAGAATATATTAAAGATAGAAAGAATCTTCAATGTGTATTCTTAATTGTAGATTTTAGACATAAACCTAATGAAAATGATGTTTTAATGTATAATTTCTTAAAATATTATGAAATTCCAACAGTTATAATTGCTAATAAATTAGATAAGGTTAAACCAAGTGTTAAAGATAAGAGTTTAAAAATATTAAAAGAAACATTAAAACTATTAGATACTGACCAAGTAGTATTATTTTCATCTGTTACTAAGAAAGGTAGAGATGAAGTATATAACATTTTGTCAAGTTATCAAAATGATGGAGAAAAGGAGTAAATACTCCTTTTTTTATGTTATAATTAAATAGGTGAATTATATGAATAATAAGGGTTTTACTTTAGTTGAATTGCTAACTGTTATAGTAATAATTGGACTATTAGTTGCTATTTCGATACCTGCTACATCTAAAATATTAAAAGCATCTAAAGAAAAAGCATATGATACTAAAATTGATTTTATAGAAAATGAAGCTATTCTATATGGAGAAACAAATATGGATTATCTAAGACAAGGAATAGACTTTACTACTAATAGAACTAGCTTATGTGAATTTTCTACAGGAGAAAAACCTACAGTTTCATATACAACTGATTTAACTTACTCAGATAATATATTAGAAGGTAGAACTAATACTTATTTATGTATTAAGTTTAAAGTAAGTGATTTAGCAGTAAATAAATACTTAAATTATGATAAAGAAGATTTCTGTAGTAATAATGCAAATTGTAATTCATCTAATAAAAATTATTATGATAATCAAATATTAAATCCTATTAGTAATAATATTATTAATAGTTGTAATGTATATGTTTATTATAAAAATAATAGAGCATATGCATACTTTGATAAAAGATCATGTGATAAAGCAACAAATGATCCATATGAAGCTAATAATTATGGATATGAATATAAAAGTATAGTATGGTCTAAATAATTGATATTTAGACCTTTTTATGTTAATATATTGAAACGTTTAAGGAGGGATTAATATGCGTAAAACTGTATGTTTAGTAGGTAGTCCTAATACAGGTAAATCTACTTTATTTAATAGATTACTAAATGAAAAGAAAGCTATTACTTCTGATATAGCTGGTACAACAAGAGATAGATTATATGGAATAGTTAATTATGGTGATAAATCTTTCTCATTAATTGATACTGGTGGTATAGATTTAGAGACAGCAGATTTTAATGATAATATTAAAGTACAAGCTGAAATAGCTATTGATGAAGCAGATGTAATTGTATTTGTTGTAGATGGTAAACAAGACTTAACTACAAATGATTATGCTGTACGTGATATGCTATTAAAAACTGATAAGAAAGTAATAGTAGCATGTAATAAATTAGATGATCCTAAACATGATGATTATATCTATAATTTCTATGAATTAGGATTTGAACATGTAATTGCTATATCAGCTGAACATAAAAGAAATATTGAATCTCTTCTAGATTTAATTACTGAAGACTTTAATACTTATACAACAGAACCTAAAGATGAAGTATGTAAGTTCTGTATAATTGGTAGACCAAATGTTGGTAAATCTTCATTAGTTAATGCTTTATTAAATGAAGAAAGACAAATAGTTTCTAACGTTGCTGGTACTACAAGAGAAGCAAATGATACTAAGTTTAGATATGATGGAGAAGATTACCTAGTTATTGATACTGCTGGTATGAGAAAACGTGGTAAGATTTATGAAGAATTAGAAAAATATTCTATTATACGTGGTATTAAAGCTATTGAAAGAGCAGATGTATGTGTTCTTGTTATAAATGCTGAAGAAGGTATTATTGAACAAGATAAGCATGTATTACAATACGCACTTGAAGCTGGTAAAGCTATTGTTCTTGTTGTAAATAAATGGGATACAGTAAAAGATAGAGATACAGCTATTAAAGAATGGAAATTACGTATGAGAAACGAATTCCAATTTGTTCCTTATGCTGAAATTTTATTTATAAGCGCTAAAGATAAAACAAGATTACATACTTTAATGCCTGCAATTATTAAAGCATATGAATCTTATACTAAAGAAGTTAAAACAAGTGTATTAAATGATGTTATAAGAGATGCTGTTGCATTACATCAAGCACCATCTTATAAAACTAAGAGATTAAAAATATATTTTGTATCTCAAACAGATACATGTCCTCCTAAATTTACTTTTAATGTAAATAATAAAGGATTATTGCATTTCTCTTATGAAAGATATTTAGAAAACAAAATTAGAGAATCTATTGATTTAGATGGAACTCCAATTATTTTACAATTTAAGAATAAAGGTGAAGAATAATGCTTAATAAAAAAATGGATAAAAAGAATATAACAATTGTAGCTTTATCTGCAATTGTTATTGTTTTAGCTTTAGGTATTTCCTTATTAATTATGCATAATATAAAAGTTAATAGAGAATTAAAGAATTCTACTAGAGTAATAGATGTAAATAAAACATATACTGGTAAAGTTACTAGAATAGAAGATGGTATAGTTTATTTTATGCCTGAAGGTGAAAAAGAAGAAGATTCAACAGTTACTAATTTTGACAAATTACAAGTAGGTGATGAAATCACTTATAACATGACAGAATCTGGTGCTATGTATAACTTTCGTACAAAGATGTATATTGATGACAAAGAATATGATAAAGATCTATATGAAGAACAAGAAACTACTACTACAGCTAAAGTAAAACAAGATGAAATATATATTCAAACTAATGCTGTAACTGAAAAACATACTGATATATTAGAATATGTTAAAGGTGAAAATCAAAAATATAGTAAATTAGAAAATAATGAAGAAAATAAAAATAAAGCTAAAGAATATTTTGTATCATTAGTAGATTTTATCTTTTATGGTGGAACATTAAATGGAGTGACTTTTAAAGAATTATCTGATTCTACTAAAGTAAAAGTTATTTATTATACTTTAAAGATTGATTCAATTATTGATAAGAATATTCCTGGCTATAAAGATACTTTAAGCGATTCATATAAGAACGCTAAGAATCAATTAATAGCAATGTATACTGATTATTCTTATGATGTTTGCTTAGATAATCCTGAATTATGTAATGATTTAAAGAAAGATACTGAAGATTTAAAGAAATCATTAAATATAACATGGAGTATTATTAAAGATATTTATAATGAATTAATTAAACCAGCTGGTACATCTAGTATTCAAAAACTAGCAGATTGGTATGAGGTATGGAAAAATGCCTAGTTTTATAATCGATGGTATTGAGTATAAAGTAGAAATAAATAGAAAAAGAATAAAAAATATTAATTTTAGAATAGAAGATAAAACTATAAGAGTATCTTGTCCATTTATATGTACAGATAATTATATTATTAAGTTATTAAAACAAAATGAAAAAGCTTTAATAAGAATGGCTAAAAGATCTGAAAGACAAGAATCTAGAAAAGAAAAAGTATTATATTTAGGTCAAGAATTAGATTATATTGAATATAAAAAGGTTATGTTTCAAGATAATATTGCATATGGTCCTTCAATAGATAAAGTAAATGAATATTTAGAAAAGAATTCTATTAAAGTATTTGAAAAGAGATTAGAATTATATATAAATGAATTCGGAGAAATTCCTAATTTTAGATTAAGAACAAGAAAAATGAAAACAAGATGGGGAGTAAATAATAGAAGTAGTAAAACTATTACATTAAATACTATGTTAATTCATTACAAACCTGAGTTAATTGATTATGTTATAGTTCATGAATTATCTCATTTTAAATTCATGGATCATTCATCAAATTTTTGGAATGAAGTAAGTAAACATTATCCTAATTATAAAAAGGCTAGAAAAGAATTAAATTACTAGAGAGGAAGACATATATGGTTATTTCAAGTTTAGATAATTCTAAAGTAAAAGAAGTAGTAAAACTACAAAATAAGAAATATAGAGATGAAACTAATCTTTTTGTAGTTGAAACATGTCATTTAGTTGAAGAAGCTAAAAAAGCTGGGTTAATTAAAGAATTATTTCTTTTTGAAAAAGAATTTGTTGATTCAGATAATATTAATTATGTCACTTCTGATGTTATGAAAAAGATGTCTTCTTTAGAATCTCCTAGTAATGTTTTAGCTATATGTAATAAAAAAGAAGAAAAAGAAATAAATGGTAATGTTTTAATATTAGATGGAGTACAAGATCCGGGTAATCTTGGTACTATTATTAGAAGTGCAATTGCTTTTAATATAGATACAGTAATTCTTTCTAATGATTCAGTAGATTTATATAATAGTAAAGTATTAAGAGCTACTGAAGGTATGATATTTAATATAAATATTATTAGAAGAGATTTAAATGAAATATTACCTGAATTAAAGAATAAATATACTATTTATACTACTAATGTAGTAAATGGTACTAGATTAGAAGATATTAAGGTAAATAAACCATTTGCTTTAATTATGGGTTCTGAAGGTAATGGTGTTAAAGATAGTATTGCATCATATGCTGATGAATCAGTGTATATTAATATGAACGATAAATGTGAATCTTTAAATGTAGGTGTTGCAACATCAATCATATTATATGAATTTAATAAATAAAAAAACGAAGTATTAAACTTCGTTTTTATTATTCACATATTTTATATCCATAAGGATTAATTCTGTAATAATGATGTGGAACATTCATTGATGAAAATATATTTATCAATGCTAATGCTATCATTAAAACTATATTTAATAATCTTGGCTTTTGTCTATTAGCCATCTTTAAAAATGCAAAACTAATCATATATATTACAAAGAATAGTAATAAACTTGTTAGTATAATTTTCAATATTCTATCGTCTGCAGCAATATACGTACATGCGTCATTTTCATATTGCGTATAGACCATATCATCTAAAAACCTTCCTATTTTTTCTCTGAAAACTAATGGTAATATTGTTACCATTAAACCAATTGTTCTTAGTAAAATACTAAGATATAATTTTTTTCTCTCCAACTCATCTCACCTAAACAATATATATCATATTTATTTAAAAAAAGATAGTAGTTATTGAAAAATAATTTTTTAGAGTATATAATAAAAAAATATTAAGAAGAGGGATTTATATGGAATTAGTAGCAGTTGGAAAATTAGTGAATACTCACGGTTTAAAAGGTGAAGTAAAGGTAAAATCAGACTTTGAAAGAAAAGAATTAATCTTTAAAAAAGGTAAAAAAGTAATTATTGATAATACTGAATTTGTTATTAAAAATTATAAAGAATATAAAGGTACTGATTTATTACAATTTGAAGGATATATTCATATTAATGATATAGAACAATATAAAGGATATTTAGTTTATATTGATCGTGATAGATTAGAAATACCTGAAGACGATTATATTTATGCAGATTTAATTGGCATGAAAGTAGTTAACGATAAAGGTGCATTTGGATCTATTGTTGATTATACTAATAATATTAATCCATTACTTGAAGTTAACTATGATAATAGAACTTATTATATTCCTTTAAAATCTGACTTTATTCAAAAAGTATCTGTAAAAGAAAATAAGGTATATGTTTCTGATAGAATTGAGGAACTTATAATATGAAAATAAGTATATTAAGTTTATTTCCTCATATGTTTGATGGATTCTTAAATGAATCTATTATTAAGAGAGCAATAGAAGATAAAAAGATTGAAATAGAAGTAATAGACTTTAGAGAATATACAAAAGATCCACATAAAAAGGTAGATGATACCCCTTATGGTGGTGGAGCAGGAATGGTTTTAGCTTGTCAACCAATCTTTGATTGTGTTAATGCTATTAAAACTCCTGAATCTAAAGTTATTATCATGACTCCTTCAGGAATTCCATATAAACAAGCATATGCTTATGATTTATCTAAAGAAAAGCATTTAATAATAATATGTGGACATTATGAAGGTTTTGATGAAAGAATATTATCTTTAGCTGATATGGAAATATCAATTGGAGATTATGTATTAACAGGTGGAGAATTACCAGCAATGGTAATAACTGATTCGATAGTTAGATTAATACCAGGAGTTATTAATGAAGAAAGCCATATAAATGATTCTTTTAATGATAACTTCTTACTTGATTATCCAACTTATACTAAACCAGCTGATTACAATGGTATGAAAGTGCCAGATATATTATTATCAGGTGATCATAAAAAGATAGATGAATGGAGATATCAAGAGGCTTTAAAAAAGACTCAAGAAAGAAGACCAGATTTGTTAGATAAATAGGAGGTGAGGTTATGAATTATATAGTAAAGAAAAACAAGAAGAAATGGGATATTGATTACTATGAATATGATTTAGATGGATTCACTTTCCATCCAAATAAAAATAGTAAAAGTAATGACCTTCAAATAACTTCTATAAAGATTTTTAATGAAGAAATGATAGAAAATCTTGTACATAATAAAATTTCAGATAAATTTAAATTACTATATAACAAAATAATGCAAACCTTATATGATGAAGATTCATCAGATGATGCTAACGAAGTAGTATTAGGTGAAATTCAAAAGTTTAGAAGTGCACTTGATATTAGATATAAAAACTTCATGAAAAATGAAGAATATAAAATATATATAGAAAATCTATATTATTTAGATATAGAATTAAGAAATAAAATTGCTATAAATAATTATAGAAAACAAATGATGATGAATAATATGTTAGATCAATATAATTTTTCTTTTGATGAAGATATAGAAGAATTAGAAGATACATATTCTCATGCAAGAAGTAGATAAGCATATATGAAAATATATGCTTTTTATTTGTAAAATAGGCAAAAAAGTGTCATTTTTATTGATATTAAATTATAATTCCTTTATAATACTATAAGAACTAAAGAAAGAGATGAAAGTTATGAAAAATGTTAAAGAAATAACTATTACTGTTGAAGGTAAAGATTGGGAAAAAGCTATAGATAAAGCTTTTGAAAATAAAAAGAAAGATGTAAAAATTGATGGATTTAGAAAGGGTTCAGTTACTAAAGAAATCTATATCAAAAAAGTTGGTATTGAATCATTATTCATGGATGCATCAGATATTGCTATTGAAATAGCTTATAAAGATGCATTAAAGAAAGCAGACATGGAAATCGTATGTGAACCAAGTGTTGCTATTGAATCAATTGATAAAAAACATTGTACTTTCAAATTCAAATTAATTTCTAGACCTGAAATTAAATTAGGTAAATACAAAAACTTAGGAGTTAAGAAAGACACTGTTAAAGTTACTAAAGAAGAAGTTGAACATGAAATTGGACATATTTGTGAAAATATGGCTGAAATTATCAATAAAGAAAATGGAACTGTAGAAAAAGGAAATACAGCTTACATTGATTTCGTTGGTAGAGTAGATGGAGAAGTTATTGAAGGTGGATCTGGAACTAACTATCCATTAGAAATTGGTTCTAACACATTTATCCCAGGATTCGAAGATGGATGTATTGGAATGAAAGTTGGAGAAGAAAAAGTATTAAAACTTAAGTTCCCTGAAAATTATGTTGAAAGCTTAAAAGGTAAAGATGTTGAATTTACTGTAACAGTTAGAGAAATTAAAGAAAGAATTATTCCTGAATTAGGAAAAGACTTCTTTGATGATTTAGGTATTGAAGGTGTTACTGATAAAAAATCTTTAGAAGCTCATGTTAAAGAAGAAATCACTAAAGCTAAAGAAAATGAAGCCGATAGAAAATATTTAGATGAAGTATTACATAAAGCTACTGATAACATGAAAGTTGAAATTAATGAAGAAATCATTGATTCAGAAGTTAATAGAATGGTAGAAGAATATGCTCATGAATTATCTCATCAAGGTGCTTCATTAGAACAATACCTACAAATGACTGGAACTAAGTTCGAAGATCTTAAAAATATGATGAAACCACAAGCAACTGCTAGAATTAAAACTAGATACTTATTAGAAGAAGTTGCTACTGCAGAAAATATCAAAGCTACTGCTGCTGATATTAAGAAATTTATTGAAGATAACGCAGCTAAATACAATATGAAGGCTGAAGAATTCGAAAATGCTGTAGGTGGAAAAGAAAATATCGAATTTGAAATTCGTGTAGAAAAAGCGTTAGATATAATTAAAGAGGCTTAAAAGTCTCTTTTTTTATTGATATTTATGTTATAATTACTATAGAGAATGTGGAGAGTTAACTATGGAAAAAATTAGATCTCAAAAAGATTTATATATGAAATTATTACCAGCATTAAGAACTAAGAAACATGAGTTAGATGCTGCTAATCTTAAATTCATAAGAGAAATTGATATATGGAATTATAATAAATTATATAATTGGCGAGATGCTAATGGTTTAACTCTAGCATCTATGGTAGATAATATTTTAAATACACCAAATGCACTATATGCAGATTATAAAATAGAACAAATAAAGAAAAGTGATGAGAATGAAAACAACTGATGATTTATATTTAGAATTGATAGATAAAGTTAATGATAACGAATATACAAAAGAAGAAATTGATTTAATTAATAAAGCATATACTTTTGCTACTAAACAACATGCTGGTATGGTAAGAAAAAATGGTGATCCATATATGGCTCATCCATTAAATGTTGCAATTATAGTTGCTGGTTTAAATACTGATGCAATAACTGTTGTTTCTGCTTTAGTACATGAATCTATTACACATGGTTCATCTAATTTAGAAGAATTAAAAGAAGAATTTGGTGAACAAGTTAGTAATATTATTGAATCATTAATGAAAATTAATAAATTACATTTAACTGATGATTCAGAGTCTTCTGCTATTAACTTAAGAAAGATATTAGTAGCATTATCTGAAGATGTAAGAGTAATTATTATTAAGTTAGCTTCTAGATTACATAATTTAAGAACTAAAGAAGGATTAGATCCTGAATTACAAGTTCTTAAAGCTAAAGAAACTAAGAATGTATTAATACCAATTGCACATAGATTAGGTATTAACCAATTAAAAACTGAATTAGAAGATTTAGATTTTAGAATATTAAATCCTGATTTATATAACGAAATAGAATCAGAACTTCCAGTTCCTAGAAAAGAACTAGAAGAAATGCTTCGTGAAACAATTGATGAAATATCTGAATTATTAAGAGATAATAATATTTCATTTGAAATTAAATGTAGAGTTAAATCAGTAAATAGTATTGATAATAAATTTAAAAATGGACATACATGGAAAAATATATATGATATTTTAGGTATTAGAATTATATGTGAAGAAATACCTGATTGTTATTTAATTATTGGATTAATTCATAGCAAATTTAAACCAATACCTAAGAGATTTAAAGATTATATAGCTATGCCTAAAAATAATTCTTATCAATCTCTTCATACTGGTATATATGGACCTGAAAATTTACCTCTTGAAGTTCAAGTAAGAACTAAAGAAATGAATGAAATTGCAGAGCACGGTGTTGCTTCTCACTGGTCATATAAAGAACATGGTACTAAGGCAGCTCAAAGTATCATGGAACAAAAATTATCTTTATTTAGAACAATGATTGAAGATAATGTTGATGAAGAAGAAATTAAGAATACAATCGATACAGAAATCTTATCTGATTCTATTTATATTAATACACCTAAAGGTGATGTAGTAGAATTACCTAAGAATTCTACACCAATAGACTTTGCTTATAGAATTCACTCAAAAGTAGGTGATACTACTGTAGGTGCTATAGTAAATGGTAAGATTGTTACATTAGATTATAAATTACAAGATCAAGATGAAGTAGAAATCATGACTGATGCTAACTCATCTCCTAAATTAGATTGGTTAAATATAGCAACAACTACTCAAGCAAAGAGTAAAATTAAATCTTTCTTCTCTAAACAAGATAGAGAAAACTATATTACAAGAGGTAAAGATTTATTAGAAAAAGAATTAAGAAAGAGAAATATTTCTATTAAAGAAGCATTATCTGAAGATAATATTAATAAACTTATTACTGATTTAAAAGTTGCTAATTATGAAGAAATCTTATTAAATATTGGATCTTTAAGATATACTCCAGTTTATATTGTAGATTTAATTTATAATAATAAAGAAAATGTAGAAGATGCATTCTTAGATAAATTAAGTAGACAAACTTCATATAAGACTAACTATGCTAATGATATTATTGTATCAGGTATGGATGACTTATTAGTTAATTTAGCATCATGTTGTAGACCTATATATGGTGATGAAATAATTGGTTATATCACTAAGGGTAGAGGTATTACAGTTCATAAAAAAGATTGTGTTAATGTTCATGATTTAAATGAAAGATTAATAGATGTTAAATGGAATGAAAGAACTGAAACTAACGATAAGAAATATATTTCTCATATTAAAGTATTTACTAATGATAATAAGACTCAATTAATGGATATTGTAGCTAAAGCTACTTCTAGAAATATTCAAATGACTTCTATTAATGAAAAGAATGTAAATGATAGAATTATATATGATTTATTAATTAAAGTATCTTCTAAAGAAGATTTAGACTTATTTATAAATGACTTAGAAATGCTTAAATATGTTGATTTAGTTAAGAGGTATTAGATGAAAGTAGTAGTTCAAAGAAGTAAGAAATCATCTGTATCTGTAGATGGAAAATTAATTAATAGTATAGAATCTGGTTTATGTTTATTGGTTGGTGTTAATGTTGAAGATACATTAGAAGATGCTGATAAACTTGCTAATAAAGTATTAAATTTAAGAATATTTGATGATGAAAATGGAGTTATGAATAAATCCATTTTAGATGTAGGAGGGGAAATACTTTCTATATCACAATTTACTTTACAAGCAGATACTAGAAAAGGTAATAGACCTTCATATATAAATGCTATGAAAGGTGAAGATGCTAATAAAATATATGAATATTTTAATAGTAAGTTAAATGAACAAATAAAAACATATCCTGGTGTATTTGGTGCTGATATGTTAGTTTCTATAGAAAATGATGGACCTATTACTATTATTATTGATACAAAAGAAAAGAAGGATTAATATCCTTCTTTTTTTAATGCTAATCTAAGATTATTGGCATCTTTAAATCCATCATCCATAAATGTATATCCAAAGTCTTCAAGATTCATAACTGTATCGAAATCATCACTTGATTTCATTTCAAGTATTTTATGATATACATCTTCAAAATTATCTGTCTTAGCATATGTATCTAATACCATTAGGTAATTTAGTAAATCTATTGAAACATCAAATCCATATATTGAGTAAAATTCATCTAAGGAATCCTTATTATACTTCCATTTATCATGAGTTTCTTGTTCGTAACATTGTTTAACTCTTTTTAAATCAAATTTATTATTTTTTTGCAATCCAAATAATAAGTCACTTAGATATAGTCTATATGAATCAAATAATTCGGATTTTAAATCGACTAATTCCAATTGTCTTGCTACTTCTTCATATCCTTTTTTTCTCAAGAAATCTATTGCCATGAAGTTTCCTAGCCATCCTTCAAGTTCTCTAAAATATGTAATGAAGTTTCTGGCATCTTTATTTAAATCATAAAAGTGTGCATGTAATGCTTCATGTACTAATGATTGTAAATCACATGCTGTATTTGTTCTATATACATATAAATATGGTTTTCTTGTTATTGAATTGAAAAATGTAGCTCCATCTAAGCATGCAACGATTCCTGATGGATTATCTTTACCTGACATATATAATTGATGATTTTTTCTTTTTGTGATTTTTTCATATATATTTAATAGTTCTTTATCATGTAATTGCTCTAAGCATTCGTATCCTAGTTCTATTAATTTTTTGTGGCTTATATAAAATGGTGTAATAGGAGGTTGTTCCATGAACCATTCATAATTATCATCTTCAATTTTAAAGAACTCCATTAAGTAGTCATATACATTTTCTGGAAATGCATCCATATGTAGACTGAAGTTTGTAAATGATTCTTTGAAATTAAAATGATTTTGTTCAGCAACTATATTAAAATCATCAGGATCCATACTAGAATTCATTAAATTTATCATTGAATTCATATCATATGCTGTAGCTTGATCTTTTATTTGTAACGCTCTTTCTTTAATTTTTTTTAGTTCTGATACTCTCCAATTATACTTCATCTGTAACACCTCTTGCTGCTTCCATATATGCTCTGAATAAACCACCTGCACCTAATTTAGTACCACCAAAATAACGAACTACAACTATTAAGGTATTTTCTAATTTTTTATTTTCTAAAATATTATAAATAGGCATACCAGCTGTATTATTTGGTTCTTTATCATCTGATTTAGATGCTATAGAACCAATTTTATAAGCATAGGGTATATGTCTTGCTTTTTTATGTTCTTTCTTTAAATAATTTAATATATCTTTTACTTCTTCTTTTGATTCAACATGATACATAAGTCCAATAAATTTGGATTTCTTAATTTCATATGTATATTCGTTTAATAATTTATAATCCATATTTATTCTCCTTACTTTTTTTATTATATCATATTATAAATGTAGTAATATTTTTTGTAATGCTTTATTTTCTGTAACCATACATTCTAAAGTACTAGAGTCTTTCATATAATTTAATTTATATTTATTTAATAATTTTTTATATTCATCTATATCTGATCTATATAATCTTTTATATGTATCTAATCCTTTTTCTTTATCATCTAATGTCATTTTAAATAATTCTAGAGCAACTAGATATGAATTAATCATTCTTGCTCTATATGAGAAAGGTATTTTAACATAAGATTTAAAATCTTCTTCTGTGATAGTTTCTGTATATCCTTCTAATTTTAATACGCGATCTAATTCATCATATCCAACATTTAATATATAACAATTCATCACATATTGGATATGTAAGTCCCATGCTTGACTTATTATTTTAGATAATCTATTTCCTCTGAAACATAATGCTTCTTTTACCATATCACATTTTTCTCCAAGATATTGAGTTGATAGAAGTTCCATATAATATGATTCTACTTCTGTTAAAAAGTATTTCATTATTGGATTAATATCTTGACCAAATAATCTATGTGATAACATATGTCCCGTTTCATGAGCAAGTATTACTTTATCTTCTTCAGTGCCTTTTTTATAAAAAGAACCATATACTATATTTTTATCTTCACCTTTAATAACTCTTCCTTTTAAGATTTCGCTCATTTCATTATTATCTTTTTTATCAATTTTTAATTGATGATTATTTGGATTTGTAATTTCTTTTATTTCTTTAGTTATTTCTTTATCTTTTAGAGAGTAATAGAAGTTTGCTATAGTATTTACTAGTTCCTCATCAGATATATCTACATGAGGCATTTCTACAAAACATACATCATTTGGTTTTACACTTTCATATAAATAGCAAACATATTCAAGCATATCTTCATCTATGTTTGCAAGATCTGTAAAGTCTATTCTAAATCTCTTTCTAAATTCTTGAAAAGTATCTTTTCTATTAAATAATCTATTAACTTCTTTATCTGGCACGTTATTTATTTCACATAATAAAGAATCAACTTTTCTTTCATTTGATATTGTTGATTTGATTAAATTTGCATCCCATGAATATATTCCCATATAAATACCCCTTTAATTAGTTATATATAATAACATAAATAGACAAATATCGGCAAATTATATATAATAAAATTGATTGAAAGGATGATTTTGTATGGCTAATATGAGTAAAATTAAACCTAAATTAGAATTATTACCACATAAACCAGGTTCATATCAAATGAGAGATATAAATAATAATATTATTTATGTTGGTAAAGCTAAGGATTTAAAAAATAGAGTTACATCATATTTTACTGGAAGAGTAACTGGTAAAACTAAGAAATTAGTAGAAAATATTGATGATTTTACTTATATAGTAACGTCCTCTGAATTAGAATCTTTTTTGTTAGAAATAAACCTAATAAAACAATATGATCCTAAGTATAATATATTACTTAGAGATGATAAGAGTTATCCATATATTCAATATACTAGAAAACCATATCCAACACTTAAAGTAGTTAGATATTTAAATGTTAAGAAAAAAGATTCTAAACATTTATTTGGGCCATTTGTTAATGCATCTGCAGCTCGTAAAGTAGTTGAACTTATAAATAGATTATATCCTCTTAAAAAGTGTTCAGGATGTCCTAAAGAAGTATGTTTATATTATCATATACATGAATGCTTGGGATATTGCTGTAAAGATGTAGATGAATCTATAGTAGATAATATGGAAAAAGAAATATTAGAATTCTTTAATGGTAATGATGATATATTAATTAATAAGATTAAAGATGAAATGAATAAACAATCTGAACTTATGAATTATGAAAAAGCATTAGAGTTAAAGAATGATTTAGAATATATAAATATAATAAGTGAAAAACAAAAGATTGATTTACCTGACTTAGTTAATAGAGACATAGTCAATTACTATATTAATAAAGGTTTTATTTCTATTGAAATATTCTTTGTTAGACATGGTAAATTAATAGGAAGTAAAAATGATATAATGCCTATTTCAGAAGAATATATTGACGATATTGAATATTATATAGGCGCTTTCTATCAAAAGAATGAGAAACCTTCGGAAATAATTGCTCCTGAAGAATTAAATTTAGATATGTTAAAAGAATCTTTAGAAGCAAACTTTATGTATGTTTCAAGAGGACCTAAACATAAACTATTAGATCTTGTTAAAGAAAATGCTAAGATTAATTTAGAAAACAAACTAGAAGAACATATTAGAAAAATTGAAAGAACTGAAGGAGCTAATGAAGAATTAGAAAAATTACTTGGTATAGATATTCATAGAATAGAATCATTTGATAATGCTCATTTATTTGGCACATATGCTGTATCAGGAATGGTAGTTTATAAAGATGGTGTTCCATCTAAAAATGATTATAGAAAATATAAAGTATCTGTAGATAAAAATGATGACTATGGTACTATGAAAGAAGTTACATATAGAAGATATTACAGATGTTTATTAGAGCATTTAGAATTACCTGATTTAATACTAGTAGATGGTGGTAAAGGTCAAATACATGCTGTAAATGATACTTTAGAAGAATTAAATCTTAAAGATAAGATTAAAGTATGTGGTATGGTTAAAAATGATAAACACATGACATCCGATTTAATGGATGGAGATACATTTGAAACATATGAAATAGATAGAACAAGTGATTTATTCCATTATTTAACTAGAATACAAGATGAAGTACATAGATTTACTATTACATATCATAGAACACTTAGATCTAAAGGATCTATCTCATCTATTTTAGATAATATAGATGGAATAGGTGAAAGACGTAAAAAAGACTTACTAAAGCAATTTGGTAGTATAAATAAGATGAATGATGCTTCAGTAGAAGAATTAAGTAAAATAATACCTGAAAATGTTGCTATAGAAGTAAAAAGATATTTACATGACTATTTAGAAAATAAGACTAAATAGTCTTTTTTTATGCTATACTTATAATAGGTGAAGTATATGGCAAATATAGTTAAAGATAACAGTAATAGAGTTTATCAAAATCCTGCTAAGTTATTATTCTTAATACCAATTGGTACAGTTATATTTATAATATTATTTGACTTAGTATTTTTAAAATATAATGAATATAGATTAAATAATGTAACTGAAACAGTTATTAAAAGTGCATTGGATCATGAACAATTCTCTTCTGAATTAGCAATGCAAGAATATATTGAAAGAAGATTTAAAGAAGAAGGATATACTGAAAATTTAAAGACTGGTATAGTTATTCATGATAAATATATCGTAATTAATGCAACATATTCATTTTTCTCATTAAGAGGATATGTATTAAGTAAAGATGCACATGCATCTTCAGTTATGATTGGTTATTATGATGAATATAAGAACCCAGTAGCTGAAAAATATGAAAATAATCAAGAAATACCTAATAGTAACTACTATATATTCCAAAATGAAGAGATTAAAGTAAATTAGAAAGTAGAAATACTTTCTTTTTTTATCAAAAAAAATAACGTAAATACGTAAATATGCATAATTTTGTTTGAATTTATTTATTCGATATGCTAAAATACTAATAGTTTTGTATATAAAAGGAGGCAAATTTTATGGCTACTAAGAAAACAGGTGCTAGACAATACATCGGATTAAAATGTCCTAAATGTAATTATATGATTAGACACACAGAAAAGAATGTAAAAAATACTACTGATAAATTAGAACTAAATAAATATTGTCCTAAATGTCATTCAGTTCAAGCTTTCAAAGAAGCTAAAATTGGTAAATAGTATTTAGTTATAAATTGAAAGGATTGAAATAAATGAATATTAGTATTAATGATATTAAGAATGGTATGACTATCATTGTTGATGGTAAGTTATGCTTAATTGAAGATTTCCAACATGTTAAACCTGGTAAAGGTTCAGCATTCATGAGAATCAAATTAAGAAATTTAAGAACTGGTGCTTTAGTTGAAGAAACATTCAATACAAATATTAATGTTGAAAGAGCTAGAGTAGAACATCAAAATATGCAATATCTATATGCAAATGGTGATTCATATGTATTCATGAATAATGAAACTTATGATCAAATGGAAGTACCTGCTTCTAATTTAAAAGATCAAATTAACTTCTTAAAAGAAGGTATGGATATTAAAATTATGACTTATGAAGGAGAAATCTTAGGCGTAGAACTTCCTGATAAAGTTGAATATGAAGTTGTTGAAACTTCTGATGCTGTTAAAGGCAATACAACTAACAATGCAACAAAAGATGCTAAGATTGAAACTGGATATGTAGTTAAAGTACCATTATTCATCTCTCAAGGTGAAAAAATACTTATTACTACAGCAGACGGTAAATATGCAGGAAGAGCTTAATCTCTTCCTTTTTTATTGTCTAAATTAAGTAAAATATATTTTAATTTTTTATAATACATTTATTTATATTTTTATATATTTTATAATTATATTACTTGAAGGATGTGTATCATGAAGAAGCTATTAACTAACAAATATGAAGGAGTATATGGTTAT
The DNA here is from genome assembly GCA_016283935.1 of Bacilli bacterium. Lineage (GTDB taxonomy): Bacteria > Bacillota_I > Bacilli_A > RF39 > UBA660 > UBA6985. The sequence goes on along the minus strand of JAEENX010000003.1, from coordinate 81 downwards.
CAAATAATTATTACTTTTGCTTTTCTTTTAAGTATAGTTTTTTTAATTATTTTTAATTTTGATAATATTATAGATAATAAT
>JAEENX010000002.1 GCA_016283935.1 Bacilli bacterium | reverse complement strand
AGTATCTTTTTTAGCAAGTAAAAAAGATAATACACTTTAATATAGATTAGTAGTATAAAAATAACTCTTCCTTACAAATACTACAAGAAAAGATACTATGTAAAATAGTATCTTTTTTAATATATATAATTTCTTATATGTTATAATTATAATAGAAGGTGATTATATGGAAATTATTAAAGCAATATTATTCGGTATTATTGAAGGTATAACTGAATGGTTACCAATCAGTTCAACTGGACACATGATACTATTAGATGAATTTGTAAAATTAAATGTATCTGATGAATTTTACAAATTATTTGAAGTTGTTATTCAATTGGGTGCCATATTAGCAGTAGTAATTCTTTATTTTAAAACTATATGGCCATGGGGATTTGGAAAAACAAAAGAAGATACAAAAGAAACATTTAATCTATGGGGTAAGATAATTGTTGCATGTATACCGGCAGTTATAATAGGATTACTATTTGATGATTGGTTTGATGAACATTTTTATAATGCTCCTACAGTAGCTATAGCATTAATAGTATATGGTATTATATTTATTATAATGGAATCAGTTAAAGTTACTAATAGACATACAAGAAGTTTAAATACTATTACTTATAAACAAGCATTTGGAGTAGGTATATTCCAATTACTTGCTCTTATTCCTGGAACTAGTAGATCTGGTTCTACTATCTTAGGTGGTTTAGTATTTGGAATGGATAGACCAACTATAGCAAACTTCACATTCTTACTTGCAATACCAGTTATGGCTGGAGCAAGTGCTCTTAAATTGTTAAAATATATCTTAAAAGTAGGTTTTACTTTTACTGCTACAGAGTTAACTGTATTAGGAGTAGGATGTTTAGTTGCTTTCTTAGTAAGTATGGTTGTTATTAAATTCTTAATTACTTATATTAGAAAACATGACTTTAAGATATTTGGATGGTATAGAATCGTATTAGGTATCTTAGTATTATTATATTTCTTTGTAATAAAATAGGTTAATAAAACCTATTTTTTTATGTTATAATTAAATACGTAAAAAAAGAGGTGTACTATGGAAAGAAAAGAGATAGTAGAATTAGTAAATAGAGAAGAAGAATCTTTAAAAGATATATTTAAAGAAATAGATGAAAATGAATTATATTTTTCTGAATTAGTATTAAATGCATTTCAAAAAGAAAATGTAACTGAAGCATGTTTTGGTACAACAACTGGATATGGATATTCAGATTTAGGAAGAGATACTTTAGAAAAAGTTTATGCTGATATTTTTCATGCAGAAGATGCAATAGTTAGAAATCAATTTGTATCAGGATCACATGCATTAAATGTTACTTTATTTGCACTTCTAAGACCAAATGATTTATTACTATCTATAAGTGGTTTACCATATGATACACTTCATGAAGTAATAGGTATAAATGATAATCCATCAAGTTTAAAATCATGGGGTATTAAATATGATCAAATAGAATTAGTAGATAATGATTTTGACTATGATGCAATTAAAGAGTATTTAACAAACAATAAAGTTAAAGTTATTGAAATTCAAAGAAGTAAAGGATATTCAACTAGAGATTCTATTTCAATTGATAAAGTTGAAAAAGTATGTAAGTTAATTAAAAGTATTCAACCTGAAACAATTATCATGGTAGATAATTGTTACTGTGAATTTGTTGAAAGAAAGAATCCGATTGAAGCAGGAGCAGATATCTTTGTAGGTTCTTTAATAAAGAACTTAGGTGGAGGCATTGCACCAAATGGAGCTTATGCTGTAGGTAGACATGATTTAATAGAATTAGTTGGAGAAAGACTTACACTTCCAGGAGAAGGAAGAGAAGTTGGACCAACACTTGGTGTTAATAAAGAATTATATCAAGGATTATTTTTAGCACCTTCAGTTGTAGCAAGCGCATTAAAAACTGCAATTCTTACATCAAAAGTATTAGAAACACTTTCATTTAATGTTTCACCACGTTATAATGATAATAGAGTAGATATAGTACAAAACATCATATTCAATGATGAACAAAAACTAATTAAATATACTCAAGGTATTCAAACAGGATCACCTGTTGATTCAAATGCATTACCAATTCCTTGGGATATGCCAGGATATAAAGATCAAGTTATCATGGCAGCTGGATGCTTTACTCAAGGATCTTCAATTGAACTATCATGTGATGGTCCAATTAGATCACCTTATATAGCATATCAACAAGGGGCAATGACTTATTCATATGGTAAGCTTGGATTAATAAGTGCATTAACTAGAATGTTAAAGGATGGTGAATAATATGTATTTTTATGATGGAAGAGATACATGGTACATTGATGAACAAAAAAGTTTATATTTAATAGAAGCTGATGAAAATATCATTCATGGTAGAAGTATATCTGAACTTGTTTCTAAAGGTATAAAAATATATGAAGTTCATCCTCAAACTAAAGGAAAGATGAATGAAGATAAAGATGCATTAACTTTCTATGCAAACATGACTAACTTAGTAACACATCAAGAAAAAGACATGGTTTTACAATATATCCCTTTAGATATAAATGATTTTGAAGAATTACAAAGTTATTTAAACAAAGTAGATGAATAAAATAATACTTTAAAAAAGTATTATTTTTTTATATAATAGAGTATAGAATAGAGGTGTGTAATATGAAAGACTACAGTGGTTTCTATTACAATAAACGTGGGACATATGAAAATTTAGTATACTATGTTTCAACATTACCAGAGCAAAAATTATATATGATTAGAAAGTATACACCAATCATTGATACTAAATCCGTATTAAGATCAATAGAAACAGGTTTTAATGGATATAACTATGAAATATATGCTATAGAGTTTTTATCATTTCCGTTTACTAATCCAAATGATTCAGATGAACATTGTGTAATTGTTAACTTCACTGATTTTTCAAATAGACAAGTTTTTGATGGAGTAATAATCGTACCAAGTTCTATGCCTAATTATGATGAATTCTTTGAATATTTGATGAAACAATGCAAAGGTTTACCACTTATAACTGAATATGTTCCTGAGGTAAAAGAAGAAGTTGAAGTTAATCACCAAAAGCCAAGACAACAACCAATTCAACAACAAGTAGTACAACCACAAGTTCAACAACAACCTGTGAGTGAACAATTAATTACACCTCAAATGAAGGCTCAACAAGATGCTAGATCAATCGCATCTCAAATCGTTCAAAATAATGAACGTGATAACAATAATAACCAATAAAGACTTTTTTAAGTCTTTTTTTTGTTATATAATATTTATTAGAATAAGGAGGATATAATATGAGAGAAATTAATAAATTAAAAGTATTTATTATTGCATTTTCAATCTTAATTATTACTTCTTTAATAAGCGTATATATTTTAAGAGATTCAAAGCAAGCTGCTATTTTAAAAAGCTTTAATATAAAATATATAGATAATACATATAAAACTTTTACTGTGGAATTTGAAAAGGTACCTGCAGCTAAATATTACAAAATAGAAATATTAGATAACACTAATGCTAGAAATAAATTATATACTCATGAAACAACTAAGACAAAAGAATCTTTTGAATTAGAAAATTTAGAAAATGGTGTTGAATATTCATTGATGGTATATGCATATGATGCAAGAGGAGACTATAGACCTGCTAATGAAGAAAAGACATTTATTTGGAATGAAATAACATTTGATGAAACTGAAATATTATTAAAAGATGAAGATAAAGTATTATCAGTAAATGGTGATATTGAACAAAAAGTATACAAAGTAAAAGTAATTGCAAATGAAAATATAATAGATGAATATGATTTGAAAAATCGCGATATAACTATTTCAAAAGATTTATTTGTTAATAAAGAAATTATTATAACAGTTCAATTAATTATTGATAATGTTATCTTAGATGAAGTTAATTTATATTCAAATGTTAATCCAATTACAGATGCTGAAATAACAACTCCAATAAATGAAAGTATTATTCCATATGCAGATTTTACTATTTCATATAAAGGTTTTGATAATGTTGATAACAGAATAATTAATATTTATGATGAAAAAAATAAATTATTAAAAAGTGCTTCTATGAAAAAGAATACAGCTATTTTATCTAAAGAGTTATTTGAACCAAATAAGAAATATATATTAGAAGTAGTTGGTACATTAGAAGATACATATTCTAAATCATCTAGAGTAGTTATTACAACAAGTGATCAAGAATATGCTAAACCTGTATATATTAATAAGAATCCAAAGTATGTTAAACAAGGATCAAAAGTAGAATTATTATGTGATGATGATACAGCTAAAATATATTACACATTAGATGGATCTAATCCAGAATCTATGGGTATAGAATATAAAGAACCTATAACTATAAATGAAAATGTAGAATTAAAAACTGTTGCTGTTTCTACTGTTAAACATAATTCAATAATCAAGACATATAACATAAATGTTGGTAAGAAAGAAAACGTAATTATTTATATAAGTCCTTCAAATCAATATGCTAATTTAGGAGTTAAAGAAGTAGGTTATACAACTGAAATGAATGAGATGAATGATTTAGCAAATTATGTTATTGAAAGATTAAATGAATATGGTGTAAGAACATATAGAAATAAACCAGCAGCTGGAATTGATGCATGGAATAAAGAATCAATGTATTTAGGTGCAGATCTTCATATTGCATTACACTCAAATGCATCAGACGATCATGAATCATATGGAACTGAAACGTGGGTTAATAATGAAGATTCAAATGCGTTCAGTATTGCTTCATTGATACAAAGTAATTTAAGTAGTATATATCCATATAAAGACTTACCTGGATATAATCGTGGAGTAAAATATGCAAATGGTGCATTAGGTGAAGTTAATGATGATTGGGTATATATGGGAATGCTAGTAGAAGTAGCACATCATGATTATGAAGCAGATGCTAAATGGATCATGGAAAACAAGAAATTAATAGGCTACAATATAGCCGATAGTATACTTACTTACTTCGGTTATATTGATTGACTTTTATAGTCTAATTTACTAAAATATATTATGTAAGAAGGGATGATAACATGTATAATGATAACTTATATTTAACACCTCAAGATATTCTTGATAAAGAATTTAAAGTTGATACTAAAGGATATTCTATGAAAGAAGTAGATAAATTCCTAGATATGGTAATAAGAGATTATACAAGTTTCACAAACATTATTAAAAAGTTACAAATTGAAAACAGACAATTGGCTTCGGATAATGATAAATTAAAAGCTGAATATAGAAAATTAAAGAATATGATAGATTCAGCTAATCAAGCAGGAGGTTCTGCTCCAAACTTTAATAATGTTGATCTTCTTAAGAGAATTTCTGCATTAGAAAAAATTGTTTATGGTAAAGAAGATTAGTCAGGATAAACGCTGCTACAATTGAGTAGTTGAGGAAAGTCCTTGCTCACACTGTCCTGAGATGGCGGTAGTGTTCGTGCTAGGGGAACAAATAACCCTAGGTAGCTTTTAGCTAACGGCTCCGAAATAACCTCAAATGGTTAAACTAGGTATAAAAGTGCCAAAGAGACGAGTCGACTTGGAAACGAGTCGGGTGGAACGTGGTAAACCCCGCGAGTGAGAAATCCAAATTTGGTAGGAGAGTCTATTCAAAGGAACTTTAACGGCGAATAGGAGTACATAGTACTAGATAAATGTTTATCGCCCAGCAATGGGTACAAAACAAGGCTTATATGACTATTTTTTTTATAAATAAAAAGGATGTGATTTTATTAAGGAAACGGGTAAGGCTTTAAAGTCGACTAGAGAATCATCTGGTGTATCTTTAGAAGAAGCTTCTCGAGATCTTGATATTCCTGTATTAACACTTGTACAAATAGAAGATGGATCAATTGGTTCATTTGAAGATATATACGAATTTAAAGATATGTTACTTGAATATGCTAAATATTTAGGATTAAATTTAGAAGAAGTAACAAGAAAATTTAATGAGCATATGTTTGATTATACAAGTAAGATACCGATGGCTGACATAGAAAAAGCTCAAAAAGAACAAGAACGTATAGATGACATAGATAGAATAGCGTCACCATATACAAAAGTATATCCAAAAGAAAAAACACTTCCATATATTATTACAGGTATTATAGTAGCAATATTAGTTATTCTTGCAGTAATATGGAGTATAAATCAAATAACAGTAAATAATACAAGAACTGATATAATCAGTTACTATGAAGGATAGAGGTTTTATATGAATTTACCAAATAAAATAACAATGGTTAGAATTGTTTTATCAATAGTATTATTAGTACTATTAATTATTCCTGTAAGTTTTCCAACATATTTATGGTTTGGAAAAATAACTGTAAGCTTAAAATATATAATTGGTGGAGTAATCTTCTTAGTAGCTTCACTTACTGATACTTTAGATGGTTATGTTGCTAGAAAAAATCATCAAGTAACTGACTTCGGAAAAGTAATGGATGCAATTGCAGATAAGATGTTAGTAAATGGTGTATTAATTGCACTTGCATGTGATGGTTTAATTAACGTAGCTGTTCCAGTTATAATCATTTCAAGAGATATCTTTGTTGATTCAATTAAGATGGTTGCTGGATCAAAAGGAAAAGCAGTTGGTGCATCACTTTTAGGAAAACTAAAAACAATTTGTATGATGACTGGTGTTACTTTAGTATTCTTCCAAAATGTACCATTTGAATTAATACCTATTAATGTAGCTGAAGGATTTGTATATTTAGCAACAATTCTTTCTATTATAAGTGGTGTTCAATATTACATTGTAAATGCTGAAGCATTCAAAGATAAATAAGAGGTTATACCTCTTTTTTATTTGTAATATTTTACAAATTTTAAGAAATTGTAAACAAATGTTCGTAAAAACTATTGACTAATAAAATAACTATTGATATTATTATTTATGTAAGGAAGATATTAAATCAAACAAAGGAGAATACAAGATGGCAAAAGTCAAAAACGAACTAAAAAAAGATGATAAAGCATTAGATGATGTTTTAGCTGAAATAGAAAAACAATTTGGTAAAGGCTCAATAATGAAACTAGGAGAAGAAACAGTTGTTAATGTCGAAACTGTTCCAACTGGTTCATTAAGTTTAGATATAGCTTTAGGAGCAGGTGGATTTCCTAAAGGAAGAATTATAGAAGTATATGGACCTGAATCATCAGGTAAAACTACTATTGCACTTCAAGCAGTAGCTGAAGTACAAAAAAGAGGTGGAAGAGCAGCATTTATTGATGCAGAACATGCTCTTGATCCTATCTATGCTCAAGCATTAGGAGTTAATATAAATGAACTTTTATTATCCCAACCTGATACAGGTGAACAAGCATTAGAAATATGTGAAGCATTAGTTAGATCAAATGCTATTGATATAGTAGTAATTGACTCAGTTGCAGCATTAGTGCCTCAAGCTGAAATTGAAGGAGAAATGGGAGATTCACATGTTGGTCTACAAGCTAGATTAATGTCACAAGCATTAAGAAAGTTAGCTGGTATTATCAATAAAACAAATACAATTGCAATATTTATAAACCAATTAAGAGAAAAAGTTGGAGTTATGTTTGGTAATCCAGAAACTACTACAGGTGGAAGAGCATTAAAATTCTATGCATCTGTAAGATTAGATGTAAGACGTGGAGAACAAATTAAATTAGGTGATTCAGTAATCGGTAATAGAACAACTATTAAAGTTGTTAAAAATAAAATTGCACCTCCATTTAAAACAGCTACTGTTGATGTAATGTATGGTGAAGGTGTTTCATATGAAGGTGAATTAGTAGACTTAGGAACAGAAGTTGGTGTATTAGAAAAATCTGGAGCATGGTATTCGTACAATGGGGAGAAAATTGGACAAGGTAAAGAAAATGCAAAGATATTCTTAAAGAACAATCCAGAAATCGCTGAAGGCGTTGAAAGAAAGATAAGAGAATATTATCAATTACCAACTGAAGACTAAAAAATAAAGAAGGTTGAACCTTCTTTTTTTATTGTAAAAAGATTGATAATAAACTATAATTTAATTATAGATATTTAATTTAATATTTTAAATTTTCTATAAATATGAGAGAGGGAGAAAATTATGGAGAACATTATTTTCGTCCTAGTTGGTCTTGTAGTAGGAATCATCATCACACTAGTAATGGTAATTATTACTGGATTTGGTGCTGGTAAAAAAGCGGAAAAATTAATTAATAATGCAAAGAAAGAAGCTGAACGCAATCGTAGAGATGCTATAGCTGAATTAAAACAAGAAAGTTTCAAATTAAAACAAGAAACAGATAAAGAAATAAAAGAAAGAAAAGCTGAAATCACTCAAAGTGAAGAAAGACTTTTACAAAGAGAACAAAATCTTGATAAGCGTGAAGAAATGCTAAACAATCGAGACAGTTTACTTGAACAAAAAGACAATAATTTAAGCGCTTTACAAAAACAAGTCCAAGAAAAATCTGCAAAGATGGACGAACTTATGAAAGAAGAAATGGAGAAATTAGAAGTTATCGCTAAGTTCTCTAAAGAAAAAGCCCATGACTTAATCATGGAAAGAGTAGAAGCAGAAATGGAAAAGGAAATAGCTGAATATATTAAAGATGAAGAAGCAGCTGCTAAACTTGAAATTGATGCTAAAGCTAAAGATTTATTAGTATCATCAATGGAAAAATATTCTAATGATGTTACTAACTTATCTACAACATCTACTATTGCTTTACCTTCTGATGAAATGAAAGGTAGATTAATTGGTAGAGAAGGTAGAAATATCAGAACAATTGAAGCTATCACTGGTGTTGATTTAATTATTGATGATACTCCTGAAGCTATTACAATTTCATCATTTGATCCATTCAGAAGAGAAATTGCAAAGCAAACAATTGAAACATTAATTAAAGATGGAAGAATTCATCCAACAAGAATTGAAGAAATTTATGATAAAACTTGTAAGGATATGAATACTAGAGTTACTGAAATTGGTAAAGAAGCTATTTACGAATTAGGTATTTCTAAGATTGATCCTGAAATGGTTAATTACATTGGTAAATTAAATTTCAGAACTAGTTATGGTCAAAATGCATTACAACATTCTAAAGAAGTAGCTAACTTATGTGGTATCATGGCTGCTGAATTAGGAGAAAATGTTAACTTAGCAAAACGTGCTGGTTTATTACATGATATCGGTAAATCAATTGATTTTGAAACTGAAGGAAGTCATGTTGATATTGGTGTAGATTTAGCTAAAAAATATCATGAAGATGAAGTAGTAATTAACTCAATTGCATCACATCATGGTGATACTGAACAAAAGAGTATAATTGCAGTATTAGTACAAATTGCTGATACTATGTCAGCATCTCGCCCTGGAGCTAGAAATGATTCAATGGAAAAATATGTTGAAAGACTTGAACAACTTGAATCAATTGGTAACTCATTCGAAGGTGTTGATAAATCATTTGCAATGCAAGCTGGTCGTGAAATCAGAGTTATTGTTAAACCTGAAGAAATTGATGATCTTAAATCAATGAAGATTGCTAGAGATATTAAGAAACGTATTGAAGAAGAAATGCAATATCCTGGTACAATTAAGATTACAGTTATTCGTGAAACAAGAGCACAAGAAGAAGCAAAATAATTGCTTCTTTTTTTATTGTAAAAATATAATATCTCATATATACTTGAATAAGATAGGAAGATGATATTATGAATTATGATCCAAATACAGGACAACCAATCAACAATGGTTTTCAACCAGTAAATCAAAATAAAACTAATGGATTTGCAATAGCAGGTTTAATATGTTCAATATTTGTTGGTTCAATTACAGGATTTATTTTCTCAATTATTGGTTTAGTAAAATCGAAAACATACGGAAGTGGAAAAGGTATGTCTATAGCAGGTGTTATTATAAGTACACTAAGACTAATTGGAACAATAGCTATAGTTACAGTTTTTTCAGGTTTGATTTGGCCAGCTATAAAAGGTGAAATAGTTAATGCGGCTCATTGTGATGTAGCATTTGACTGTAAGAGTACAGGAGATGGATATGCAGATTGTAAATATTATGATGAAAATAAAAATAAACAATCTGTAAGATGCCAATATGACTATGCAGGAGGAACAACTACAACAAAAGTTAGAACAACTACAACAGAAAAGACAACAACTGAAAGAATTACTACTACAACTAATAATCAAGTTAATAAAGTTAATTTATATGTTTTCTATGGATATGGATGTCCTCATTGTGAAGATCTATTAAATTATTTAAAAGAATTAGAAAAAGATAGTAATTATAATTATATGTATAATTTGGTAACATATGAAACATTCTATAATGAAACTAATGCTGAATTATTAAAGAAAATGTATAATTACTATGGAGTAACTGATCCACAAGAAATGGGAGTGCCTTTATATATAATCGGTGATAAACATTATGTAGGTTTCCCAAATTCATCTCAAACAATGTATTATAAAAATGCAACAGATGAAATTAAAAGTGCGTTAATAAATGCATATAATAATACTAAATATGTTGATGTAGTAGAACAAGTTAGAAAAGCATAAAAAGAACTTAAATAAGTTCTTTTTTTATGCATAAAAAAACAAGCTATTTAATAGCTTGTAAATATTCTGATTGAAAATAATCATCAGTCATTCCTGCAATATAGTCTATAACCATTCTTTCAGGAGTAGTATTGTTTTTATATTCATCAGTCATGTCATTTATAAAGTTAATATAAATACGAGATTTTTCATTATTATTTTTTATATCTTCTAGTAATGAATCAAATAATACATTAAACATTTCTCTAACATGTTCTTTTTCTTGAGTTGAATTAGCAACTCCATATATATGTTTATAATTATAATCTTTTAAATCAGCTATAGCTTGATATATTCTAGGACTCATTGAAATATAATCTTTTCCAAATGAATTTTCAATAATATCATTTACTATAGTATCAACGATTTGACCATTTCCATCTCCTAAAATATCTTTTATTGAATCAGGAATATCTTCTTTATTTAATACATTTAATCTAACAGCATCTTCAATATCTCTTCCAAGATATCCGATTATATCAGAGATTCTAACTACGCATCCTTCCATAGTCATCGGAACTAATTTAGATGCATAATCTTTTTCTTTATAACACATTTCATAATCATTTAAGAATTGTTCTTTAGTCTTAGAAATAGGTTTATATTTATCTTGTAGGAATTCACCATTATGGCATAAAGCGCCATCTAATGTTTGAATAGTTAAATTTAAACCTTTACCATTTTTTTCTAATACCATTAAATCTCTAACAGATTCGACATTATGCATAAAATATCCTTCACCATGAGCTAGAGATATTTCATTTAAATATCTTTCTCCCACATGTCCATATGGAACATGACCAATATCATGAGCCAAAGCAATTGCTTCAATTAAATCCTCATTTAGATTTAAAGCTCTTCCTATAGTTCTTGCAATTTTAGATACAAATTGAACATGAATTATTCTCTTAGTTATATGATCATTCTTTTTATGACTAAATACTTGAGTCTTATCAATGTATCTAGTATAAGCAAGAGAGTAGATTATTTTATCTATATCTCTATAGAATTCAGGTCTAATATCATCATCATTTTTTTCTACTAATCTAATAGCATCTTTATTAAAGCATGCATTCTTACTTAAAGTTTTTTCATTACTCAACATATTATTTTTTATTAATTCTCTGTCCATGTTTTACACCTCAAACTAATAATATTATAAATAATAAAAAAGATAAATATTTATTTACATATATTTTTCTTTTTGATATAATTTTAGAAGAGAATAGGAAGGTATACAATATGGAGAAGATGATTGCTGTCATTAATGACAATCTTAAATCAGTAGTGAGTGGTATTAAAGATCATAAAGCATCTACAGAAGAATTATTAAATACTATAAAAGCAGAAATGGATAGAAAAGTAGATGTAGCTCAAGAATATAAAAATAATGTTGAAGATGCAAAATCTAAAATAGCAAGATCAGAAGCAGAAATTAAAGATTTAGAAAAAGACCTAGAAGACTTAAATCAAAAATTTGATGGAAAAGATTTTAGAGAAATTTTAAACGCAGGTAATAAAGAAATTAATTCTAAGATTATTGAAAAGAGAAGGGCTATCTCTGTTCAAGGTAAGAGAATATTAGATATTACTGATAAAGCTCATGATTTAAAAGACGAATTAATTGAATTAAAAGCTAGAAGAGCTGCTGCTGAAGAAGATCTATTAAAAACTAATACACTACTTAACTACTATGAAACTAATATTTCTAACATGATTGATTTTACTACATACCATGTTGATGAATTAGAAGGTTATTGCGTACCTAACTATGATGAAGAAGAAATAGAAGAAGTAGATATAAATAAAATCGCAGATGGAAAAATATTTGAAGAAATTGCTGATATTTCAAATACTGAACCGGATGCTAAATTAGTAGAAAAAGCTTTAAATAATAAAGAAGAATTTGATGAAGAATTTGCTGAATTAATTGATGAAGAAAATAAAGTTAATTCAGATTCAATGACAGATACATTAGAATCAATTATTTCTACAGGAAAAGATATCATTTCAAGTGGTAAATATGTAGGAATGATGGATTATATAGATGGAAACGATGTTTTAACTGCAACAGGAGATAATAAAGTTCAAGAACCAGCTCCTGAAGAAGTAGTAGAAGAACCAATTGTTGATGAAGAAGTTCCAACTGAAGAAAACTATGATGCTGTATATGCTACAACTGAAATTTCTTTACCAGATGAAGAACCAACTGAAGAAGTTGAAGAAAACGAAGAAGAAAATGAAGAAGTTGAAGAAACAACTGAATCTGAACAAGAAGAAAGTGATATTAACTTTGATGATTTCTTAATTTCATTTGATGATGTAAATGAAGAACTTCATTTAGACGAACAAAAAGAAAATGAAGAAGAAAATGAAGAAGTTGTAGAAGAAGATGAAACATCTGAAGAAGAACCTGAAGTTGAAGAAACAGATGAAGAAAATATGGATAAATACTTCCAAGATGATTTCACTGTTCCAGGATTTGAAGATGAAGAAGAATCTGAAGAAGAAACTACTGAAGAAGAAGTAGAAAAAGAACCTGAAATCGTTCCAATAACTGAAGATTTAGGATCAGATAATAAAGAAATAGTTACTAACTTATTACTTAAGACATCTGCAACTCCTGAAGAAATTGATAAATATATTAAGAACTTCAGAGAAATTGATACAGATAGATTAAAGAGAGAAGTAGAAAACGATAAAGATAGAGAAATGGCAGATATCTTAGTAAGTGCTATGCCACTTAAAGAAGACATCATTCAAGAATATCTTCAATTAACTGATGAACAAACTAAAGTATTAAAGAAAGCTGCTGGTAGAAGATATATTACTATTAATGCTTTCCCTGAATTAGTTAAAGATAACTTCGAAACTATTAAGAGACTTGGAGTTAAAGATCCAATTGGAATATTCATTAATCATCCAACAAGATTTACAATGAATCCAACAAACTTTAATGAAGTACTTGATAAGTATGATGAAGAAGATTTGATTAGATGCTTAGATAAAAACGGAGCAGTAATTGATAAATTATAGAAGTGAGAAATCACTTCTTTTTATTTTGTAAACCTTTGTAAAATTATCCTAGGTTTCATAGTAATAGAGTATATGTTTGTTATAATTAAAATAGATTAAAATGCAAAATTATACACTGGAAGGAGGAGTAATATATGAAAAACAAACAATTATTGTTTATTTTTATCATGTTATTAACAATTATTTCTCTTCCTGTATATGCAGAAACATATCTTGAATCAACAGGATCAGATGTAGCAATTAGAACAGGTCCATCTACGTCAGGTACTCAAGTTTTAAAGAGAGCTAATGTAGGAGATAGATTTGATTTAGTTACTACTGATTTAGTTAAAACACAAGGAGGATGTGATTCAGGATATTGGTATAAAATAAAATATAATGGACAAGAAGCATATTTTTGTTCTACATATGGTAAAGTTGTTAACACAACTCCAGTTGTAATAACAGCTGAAGCTAAATCAGCATGTGAGGCTGAATTAAAAGCTGCTGGTTTTCCTGAAACATATTGGAATTCATTATGTACATTAAAAGCTAAATATCCAGCCTGGACATTTGAAGCAGTAAATACAGGATATGACTTTGCTGCTGCTGTTCAAAAAGAAGCATGTAAAAATTCAATTAGTACAAGTACAAGAGCTGATTTCCAAGATAATACATGTGGTAAATCATATGACTCAGGATATACAGGTGCATCTCAAGCAGCACTTGCATATTATATGAATCCACTTAATTTCTTAGATGAACAAAATATATTCATGTTTGAATCAGCTTATATAAATGAAAATATAAGACCATATTATACTGATTTGGTTCAAAAGATGTCTAATTCAACTTTATTAGGATTTATTCCAGCATTACCAACTTATATTGCAAATGCATCTCCTGAATCAGGAGCATCTGCAACATTCTTAGCTGCAAGAGTTAGAGTAGAGTTAGGAACAGGTAAATTATCAAGCGGAAATTATAAAGGACAATTACAATCAGCATTATCTGGTAACTATACAACTAGATATGGATATTACTATAATCCTAGTTCAGGTTGGTCTAAGAGTTCATCAGGACGATCAAGTGTTGATAACTATTATAATTTCTATAACATTGGTGCGTCTGATGGAGATGGAGTAACTCAAAGAGCTTTAGCATATGCATTTAAGCAAGGTTGGGGTGGACCACAATATGATCAAAATACAGCTAGACAAGTTGCTGTAACAGGTGGAGCTAAATGGACATATAATTATTATATTAATGTTGGACAACAAACAATGTATTTTAATAAATTTAACTTTAATCCAAAGAGTACTCACTCAGCATCTACACATCAATATATGACAAATGTAGAAGCTCCAGTATCTGAAGGAAAAACATTATATAATGCTTACAATTCAATGGGTAAATTATCATTAGGATTTAAATTTGTAATACCTGTTTATTCAAACACAAGTGCCCAAATAGATAATTCATCACAAGGAGCAACAGGAGATACAAATAACACTAATACTGGATTATCTCCATCTACTATGGTAGTTTCTTCAGGATATTCTTTAAGTGGTACAACAATTACAAATGTACATAAAGATACTAATATTTCAGACTTTGCTGGAAGAATATCTTCTCAAGGTGGAACAGTTGAAATATATTCAGGAAATAATCGAGTTACATCAGGCTCAATTGGAACAGGCATGACTGTTAAAGTAACATCAAGTGCAGGTACAACATCATTTAATGTAGTAGTAAAAGGTGATGCATCAGGAGATGGCAAAGTAAATGCATTAGACTTGTTACAAATTCAAAAGAGCATTTTAGGACAAAAGAGTTTATCTGGAGTTTATTCTCAAGCTGCTGACCCATCAGGAGATGGCAAAGTAAATGCGCTAGATTTATTACAAATTCAAAAAAATATACTAGGACAAAAGGAGTTGTAGAATATGAAAAAATATAGAAAGATTTTATTAACAATTATTGCAGCAGTATTATTTGTTCCAAATATTGTATTTGCTGCATCTGGAACATTGGCTGTTTCAAGTGCTTCAACTGGTGTAGTTGGAAATCAATTAACTGTTACAGTAACAATGTCTTCAAGTACACCAATAGGATCATGGGAATTTGACGTTTCATATGATAAATCCTATTTACAATTAACATCAAGTACTGCTGAATCAGGTGGAACTCATGCTGTTAATTATTCAGGATCTGGTGGAGTAAAATCTAAATCATATACTTATAAATTTAAAGTATTAAAATCTGGTTCAACAACAATAAGAGTAACATCATCAGATGTATATGCTTATAATGATGAATCAAACATGTCTATGTCTAATGGTTCAAAAACTGTAACATTAAAGACTCAAGAAGAAATTGAAGCTTCTTATTCAAAAGATGCATATTTAAAATCTTTAGGAGTAGAAGGATATTCAGTAACTCCTGAATTTGATAAAGAAAAATATGAATATTCATTAGAAGTAGAAAACTCTGTAGAAAAAGTAACAATTAATGCTAGAGTAAATGATTCAAATGCATCTTTAACTGGAACTGGTGAAAAAACATTAGTAGAAGGACCAAATAAATTTGAAATAGTAGTAACAGCTCAAAAGGGAAATAGTTTAACTTATACATTAACTGTTACAAGAAAAGAATTAGATCCTATTAAAGTAAGTGTTGGTAATAAAGAATTATCTATTATTAGAAGAAAAGATAATCTTCCAACTGAATTAACAGGCATGGTTGAAACAACAGTTAAATATGGTGAAGATGAAATACCTGCATTACATTCTGATATTACAAATATAACAGTTGTAGGTGTTAAAAATGAAAGTGGAGATGTATTTACATATGTCTTTGAAAATGGAAAAGTATTACGTCCATATATAGAATTAACATATGATTCAAAAGGAATTATTCCAGTTAACATTGAAAATAATAATGATTTTAAAAACTATATTGTAAAAGAAATTGAAATAAAAGGTAATACATATAAAGCATTAGTAATAAAAGATGATGCTGAATATGCGATTATTGAAGGTATAGATGCCACTACAGCTGACAGTGGTATATATACATACTATATAACTGATGGAACATTAATGCCTTACAATGATGAAGAATCAGATTATTATAAGAATCAAATTAATATGTATAGATATATTATATTAGGTGGAATTGGAGTAATTATTCTTTTACTTTTAATAATTATATTTAGAAAGCCTTCTAAGAAAAAGAAAGCTGAAAAAGAAGAACCTGATTTAGTAGAAGAAATTAAAATAGAAGAAGTAAAAGAAGAACCAAAAAAAGCAAAGAAAAAAAGTAAATTACAAAGTTTATTATATGATGAAGAACCAGAGGAAGATGAAGTAGAAGAAGTTCCATCTGGTAACACTGAAAAAATAAATGGATTATTAGAAAAAATTGAAAATGATAAAAAAGAACCAAGAAGAGAAATGAAAAAATCTATAGAAGATGAATTAGATGATGATACATTTATTAAAACTAAAAAAATTAACTTAGATGAAATCGCTGAAACTAAATCATCTGATGTAGAAGAAGAACCAGAATTATCAAAAAGAGAATTAAAAAGATTAGCTAAAGAAGAAAAAAGAAGAGCTAAGAAAGAATCAAAAGAACAAAAGAAATTATTAGATAGAGATGAGTTTTAATTAAACTCATCTTTTTATATGTTATAATAACTAAAGAAGGTGATTTTATGAATAAGATAGTATTAGTGGATGGAAACAATTTAATGTTTAGATCATATTTTGCAACAGCATATACAGGAAATCTTATGAAGAATTCAAAAGGACAAGTAACGAATGCTTTATATGGATTTGCTAATATGATTAATAAGATATTAAAAGAAGAAGAACCTTCATATATGGCAGTAGCTTTTGATATTGGTAAAACGTTTAGACATGAAGTTTATAAAGATTATAAAGCAGGAAGACAAAAGACTCCAGAAGAATTAAAGAGTCAAATGCCAATTGCAAAAGAAATGCTTACAGCCATGGGTATTAAATATCTTGAATTAGACGGATATGAAGCTGATGACATAATTGGTACTTTATCTGAAAGAGCTAATCAAGACCCTGAATGGGACGCATTACTTGTAACATCTGACCATGACTATCTTCAATTAATCACTGATGTAACAACTGTTAAAATGCTTAGACCAAAAGATTATATAAAATATACTCCTGAAGTATTTAAAGAAGAATATGGAATTGAACCAATTAAAGTAATTGATTTAAAAGCATTGATGGGTGATTCATCTGATAATATTCCAGGTGTTCCAGGAGTAGGAGAAAAAACAGCTTTAAAACTTTTACAAGAATATGGAACATTAGATAATCTATATGAAAATGTTGAAAGTGTAAAAGGTAAATTAAAAGATAAATTAATTGAAAATAAAGAATCAGCATATTTCTCATATAAGTTAGCAACTATTATTAAAGATGCTCCAATTGATGTTAAATTTGAAGATCTTAAATATGATGGGCCAACTGATAAATTAGATGATTTCTATTATAATTTAGAATTTTTCTCTTTAGTTAAAAATCATAAAAAAGAAGAAAAAACTGAAATTAAAAATGAATATAAAGAATTAGTAAATGTAAATGAAATATCATTAGATAAAAATATTTCTTATTATATTGAAGTAGATAATGAAAATTATCATGTAGCTAATATATTAGGAATGGGTTTATATGATGGTACTAATACTTTCTATATAGATAAAGAAAAAGTATTAAATGTATTAGATTATATTAAAGATAATAAATCATATACATTTGATTATAAGAAAAATATAGTTATATCTAAAAATACTAGATTAAATACTATATATGATTTAAATTTAGTAGCATATTTATTAAACAAAAATATTAAAGATGATTTAGCTATTTTAATGAATCAAGATGAAATAGTAACACCTTTATATAAAGACATTATTAAAGATAATATGGATATAAAACCAATTGTAACATTAAAAGCTAAATATATTCATGAAACTCATGATAAATATATAAATGATTTAAAATTAGAAGATGAATTTGAACTATATGAAAATATTGAACATCCACTTATAAAAGTACTTGCTAAGATGGAAATAGATGGTATTAGATGTGATGCAGATATATTAAAACAAGAATCTATAGAATTAGAAGGTAGTATTTCTAAAATAGAAAAAGAAATATATGAACTTGCTGGAGAAGAATTTAATATTTCTTCACCAAAGCAATTAGGTGAAATACTATTTGAAAAGATGAGTTTACCTCATGCTAAAAAAACAAAAACAGGATATTCTACATCTGAGGAAGTATTAGAAAAACTAATAAATGATCATCCAATTATTTCTAAGATATTAGAGTATAGAAAATATACTAAATTAAATAGTACATACTTACAAGGATTAAATAAATTTATCATGGAAGATGGTAAAATACATACTATTTATAATCAAACATTAACAAGAACGGGAAGACTATCTTCTCAAGATCCTAACTTACAAAATATCCCTGCAAGAGATGAATTAGGTAGATTAGTTAAGAAAGCATTCTTACCTTCAAATGATGAATTCTTATCATGTGACTATTCACAAATTGAATTAAGAGTACTTGCACATATTTCTAAGTGTAAGCCTTTAATAGATTCATTCTTAAGAGATGAAGATATTCATACAAGAGTAGCTGCTGATATTTATAACATACCATTTGAAGATGTTACAAAGAATCAAAGAAGAACTGCTAAATCAGTTATATTTGGTATAGTATATGGAATATCTGGATTTGGATTAGGAGAAAATATTGGTATTTCTCCAAAAGAAGCTAAAGCATTTATTGATAAATATTATGAATTATATCCAGGTGTTAAAGAGTATATGAATCTTACAGTTGAAGATGCAAAGAATACAGGATATACAGAAACTCTATATAAGAGAAGAAGATATATTGATGAATTATTCTCATCTAATTTCATGGTTAGACAATCAGGAGAAAGAATGGCAATGAATACTCCAATTCAAGGAACTGCTGCTGATATATTAAAGATGGCTATGATTGAAATAGATAAGAGATTTGTTGAAAACAATATTAAATCTAAAATGTTATTACAAATACATGACGAATTAGTATTTGATATCATCAAAGATGAAGAACAAAAAGTAATTGATATTGTAACTGATGCAATGCAAAATATAGTTAAATTAGAAGTTCCATTAAAAGTTTCTTCAGATTTAGGTAGTGATCTATATGAAACTAAGTAGTTTAACTTGATAAAAGAACAAAAAAAATATATAATAGTCCCTCGTAAAGGGGCTTTTTTTATGGAAATATATTACAACATTAAAGAATTATCTAAAATCTATTATTTACTTGATAGAAACATGAATAAGGAAGCAGAAGAAAAAATAAATGAATATATTTTAAAACATCCTGAAGATACTTTAGGATATGTAGCTAAAGCTGAATTATTATTAAACACAAATAAACCAGAAGAAGCATTAAATGAAATAATTAAGTATAAATTTAAAATAGAACATGGATATAATAGACTTGAAAGAGTTACTGCTTTATATGGAAAAATTTTAATAGCTTTAGGAAGAGATGAAGATGGGTTAAAACAATTCTATAGACTTATTGAAGAATATAAAAACAATGGATATGAAGGAGTAAGTCTTGGTCAAAGAGAATTAATTAGATACTATATGTCTAAAGAAAACTTTGATAAAGTTTTAGAAGTATGTAATATGCTTCCAAAGAATCCAGAAGTATATTATAGACAAGGTTTAGCATTAGCAGCTATGGGTAGATTTAAGAAAGCTGTAGAATCATATGAAAAGATTGAATCACTTAAATGTTTTACAAATAGTTTTAGATCACATTATTATTATAATTATGCAAAATCATTATTAAATATTGGAGAAATTGATAAAGCTTATCTTTATTTTGAAAAATGTCTACAATTCAAAAATGATTTATATGATAGAGCTTGTTATTATATGGGATTTATTCATTTTAATAAAAAACAATATGCAGCAACTATAAATTTCGCAAATAGAATCATAAATAATCATCATGGATATGATTCATTTGGATATAGTTTATTAATTGAAGTAATGATGCAAACTAATCAATTTGATGAAATAGAAGAATTAATAAAATTAATGCCAAGTGAATATTGGAGAAGTTATTATACAGCACGTTTATGTTTTGCTAAAAAGGAATATGAAAAAGCAGAAAAACTATTATGTACAATGTTATCAACTTCTACTAAGAATTTTAATGAAAATATGGATGAGTATATTAAATGCAAATATAGATTAGGAAAATATGAAGAAACATTATATACAATTGAAAATTTAAAAGAACAAGGATATGAACCATCTGCAGGTGTTAGAGCAATTGAAACATATTTAAATGCAGAAAAATATAGATTATATGAATTACCTTATAGAATTAAACAAGTAAGAGATTATGATAGAGAATTTGCAATACATTATACTGCTGAACGTTTTGGGCAAGAAGATAATCTTACAACTTTAAATAATGATGATATAAGATTATTATTTACAAGAGCAGAAAAAGCTATAGCGGACTGTGAAGGAAAAGCTGATGGATTATATGATAAATATCTATGCTACTATAAAAAGGTTGGAAAAGAACGTGGAAAAGAAAATAAAGAAAGTTTAAATTACTTAGAAGTAGTTACAGTTCCTAATACAAAAGAAATTATTTTTGCATATCCAAAAATAGGAGTAAATGAACCATTAAGAAAGAATAATTTCCAAACTGAAAAAGTACTTGCTAAAAAGTGCAAATATATCGGAGTATGTGATAAAAAAATGAAGAATATGAATTAATAATTCATATTCTTTTTTTATGTTTACACATTTACGCAAATTTACATTTGATATATTTACATGACTTTTTATTGATAGTATATTTATATGTAATATAGGAGTGAGTTTATATGTTAAAGATGCGCAAGTCGTGGAACGTGAAGCGCAATAAGTGGGTTTTTCTGCTTATTTTAGTGCCCGTTTTAGCGATTACAATTGGATATAGTTTGTTGGAATTAACAGTAAATTCGGTTAGTAATATTACTGTTGGAAATATAACTTGGGGAGTTCGTATTGTTCCTGAAAGTGTTAATTTTACTGATACTTCAGATGAAAATTACAATGACGAATCAACCATAACTTTATCAGATGATGGAAAAACAATTACTTGGAATGGTGTTTTAGGTGAAGTGGGAGAAACTGTTTGTATTAACTTTGCAGTTGAAAATAGTGGAACTATTCCTGTAGATGTAACTATTACCAATAATGGATCAATTCCATCAGGTGTAAAAACTTACTTTGGATTTAAAAGTGCAACATATTCTAATTCATATTATCACGGTTATATTAAAAAGAATAATACAACCATACCAACTGTATGTTATTATCTAGAGGGTTCAACTCAAGCTTTAGAAGCACTTTCTGGACAATCTTTATCATTAAGCTTTACAGTCAATATTAAACAAAATTCTTATCAAGATACACAGGGTGTAAACATAAATGGAGCAGAACGTTTTTCTTATAATCCATATGCCATTTATAATAATCCAAGTAATTCGTCATACTTTAATCATGCATATACAAATCGTTATAAAAAGTTTCTTGTAAGAAATAATGAATTTACATTAAAGAAAGCATATGATGAAAATGGTAAATTATCAATTATAGAAGGTATAGATGAATCTATAGTGATTCCTGTTATACCTGGTGATCATATAAAAGCAAATTCATTTGAAAGTAAAGATTCAAATGGATCCGAAGGAACTACTGATGGTGTATTTATTACATATTTAAATAATAATACAATTGTGAGTAGAAAGAGTGCAGAGGAGGTGTATGAAGAGTTTAGTACGAATGGTTATTTAACAGTCCCTGATGGAGTTGATGCTGTTAATGTACCGTATTATACAAATTCCACAAGGGATTTTTATATATTAAATCCGGAAATAGGAAGATAAAGGAGAGTTTATATGGAAAAACAAAAACAAAAATCAAAAAAGAGAAGAGCTATAGTAATTTTAGTTCTATTAATAGGAGTATTATTTATTTCTATTGGTTATGCAACATTATCAACAATAGTAGGAATTAACGGTTCTAGTATTGGTGTTAGCAAAACAGTTTGGAAGGTATTCTTCAAAAGTGTAGATGACAATAAGACAGGAAATATTACTCCTGAAACAGCTGCTGCTATTTCTTCAGATAAGAAAGAAATTACATTTGCAGTTAATTTAGAAGAATTAGGAGACACTTATACATTTGATGCAGTAATTGAAAATCAAAGTTCATATGATGCAACATTAACAAGTGATCCTGTATTAGTAATAAAAAAAGGAACTGAAACAGCTGAATTACCAGACTATATTTCTTATACAGTTAAAGATTCTGATAATAATGAAGTAGCTGAAGGATTCACTTTAAATAAAAGAAGTGAAAAAACAGTAACTGTTTCAATTTCTTATAAAGAATCTGATGTTTTACCAGAAGATGATGAAACATTCACTTTAAGTTATTCAATGACATTTACAAGTGTTTAATAATTAAAAGGAAAGATCAATATGAATCAAAGAGATATTAGGGGGATAATATTACTTATAGTAATGACATTATTTACTATAATTTATAGAACTATCCTGATAAATCATTTTTCACATATTTCGTATGCCTTAATATCTGCTTTTATGATATTGATGGTATTTATAGCATTTTTATTATTTGGTTATAAAAAATGCAAAATTAATAATATTAAAAGAAATGTTACAATCCTAGTATTTATTGTTACAACTATATATTTTATAGGTATATATGGCATAGGAATACTTACAGGATATAAAACAACAAATTTTGAATACTCAATAAAAGGAGTATTTGATAGTTCATTTGGGTTAATAGTATATATAGCATGTGCTGAATTTTTAAGATATATATTTATATCAGGAAATAGAGACAAAAAATATTTGATCGTGTTATTTACAATCGTGGCAACTCTAATAGAAATAAATTTAACATTAGACTTCTCAAATATAGGTGGAATAGTATCTATATTTAATTTAATCACAAAAGCTATATTACCAGCTTTTGCTAAGAACTTATTATTAAGTTATTTAAGTTATAACTTAGGAGTTGTACCACCTCTTATATATAACATAATAATGTCAATTTATATGTTTGTTATACCTGTATTCCCAAATTTAAATGATTATGTGGTTAGTTTATTAGGAATACTATTACCATATGCAATCTATATATTTGCTTCTCGTATGATAGGCGAATATTATGATAAAACAACACCAGAGTTTAACCATAGAGTATTTAATGTAGTTGATATAGTTATTGGTTTCATTGTACTCGTATTAGTTATATTTATATCTGGTTATTTTAGATTTCAATTAATAGGTATTGCATCAGGTTCTATGTATCCATCTATTAAAAAAGGTGATGCAGTAATGGTAGATAAAAAGCAAAAGATAGAAGATCTTAAAGTTGGAGATATCATTGCATATAGAAAAGATGATAGAATCATCATTCATAGAATTGTATCAAAGGAAATGAATCAAGATGGAATTATAGCAGTTGATACTAAAGGAGATGCAAATAATACAAACGATAATGTTGAAGTAACTGACAATGAATTAGTTGGTAAAATCACATTTACAATACCATATTTAGCATGGCCTACAGTATGGTTAACAGAAAGGATAGGATAATATGATTATTTATAAGAATAAACTTCTAGTATTATGGATATTAGCTTTAGTTTTTACTATTCCTTTATGTGTATTTGATTTATTTGAATATACTTTAGTGACTGGTATAGCATTTGCTTTTTCTTTTACTTTATGGCTTATAGCTTATATTGAAAGTAAAGATGAAAATAAGATATATAAAAGTAATTTAAAAGAAATATTAAAAACATTTGATGCTGTATTAATAAAAGTTGATGAAGTACCTAGTATTGAAAAAAGAAATATTATAAAAGTAAATAGTATTGAAGATTTAATAGATGCTCAGGTAGAAGTAAGAAAACCTATATTTTATTATTTAGATGTTAATTCTTGTACTTTTGTATTATTAGATCGAAGAGAATATTGTTTCTTTATTCTAAGAAAAAACAAAGATGTAGTAGCAGTTCTTGATGGAATGCTAAGGGAGGAAGAAAAGAAGAAACAAATAAGATTAGAAAGAGAAAATAGAGAATTAGATAATTATGATAAAGATTCTAAAATATTAGATGGAATTGAAAATACAACAATTATCAAATTCAATAATAGATCTTTTGTAGTATCTCCAATTAGAGATGTAGAGATACCAAAAGAGAAGAAAAAATAATTAGATAGGAGGTAGATGTTAAATGAAAAAAAATAAATCAATATTAATTGTTTTATTAGTAGTATTGTTCATGTCTATTGGATATGCTATTTTAGCATCTACCTTTGATCTAAATTCAGTTATTGGATTAAGAAGACAAATATTTAATATTCATTTTGCAAATCCAGTACTTGAAGGAAATGATTTTACTGTAATTAGTGCACCTACATATACAGATGAAAAACAAACTGAGATAAATTTTGAGATTAGTTTAGATGAATTAGGTTCAATGGTTTCTTTAAATGCAAATATTGTTAATGATGGAACAATTGCAGGAGAAATTGAAGAAATAAAATTAACTGGAATACCTGAGAATTTATCTGAGTATATTTTTACAAGAACAATATATGAATGGGGAACTGAATTAAGAGTTGGAGATGTGTTAGATCCTGGAGATATAGTACCAGTAAAAATAATAATTGGTTATATGATGCCTGATGGACTTGTTGAAGAATTACCTGATACAAGTAATCCTATTACAGTCAAAACTAGTATTAAATATGTAAATACAAGAAAAACTGGTGTATCAGACATAGCATCACTTACTACAGTAACAGATCCAATTAATGATTTAATAAGAATAAATCAAAATAATATATATTCATCAAATAAGATAGATTTTAATAGAAGTTTTAAAAATGGAACATCAGGTTTATTTGAACTAAAAAAAGAAAATGAAGTTCCAATATATTTCTATAGAGGAAATAGTACTTCAACAAATAATTATTTGATTACAAATAATTATTGTTGGAGAATTATTAGAACAACTGAAACTGGTGGAATCAAATTAATTTATAATGGTTATCAATATGATGGAATGTGTGATACTTATAGAGACACATATACATATAGTTATTATTCGGAAGAAGATAATGTTGATTATAGTGAAAGTTTAATAAATCAAATGTTTATGGATTGTAGCTCTGATGGTGGTGGTGGAGGTGGATCCGTAGCAAGAGGAAATAGAGCAGCTACAATAGAACCAGAAGGTAGTATATGTGATCTATCAAGTAATGAATTAATAGAAGATTATACATATTGTAATAATTATCGTTTTTATAAAGATGATATAACAGATTTAACATGTGATGAAGGAAGAGGAATGAATGTAGCTAATGGCAAATTATATAGACCTATTGCTCTAATCGATGTTCCTGAAGCAAATTTATGTGGTTACAATGTTTATGAACCATCTAATTCATGGTTAAGTGTTGAAGATTCTTGGCAAAACTATTGGACAATGACAGGAAGTGTTAATTATAAAACAAAAGCACTTGGATTAATTGGATATGATACAACATCTTCATTACCTAATATAAATCAATTAAAAGTATACCCAGTAATTACATTGAAATCTACAGTAAAAATATCTGGTGAAGGTACACCTTCAAACCCATATATAGTTGAAGGTTTAGAACCTGATTCTTCATCATCTGGTGGTGGAGGTGGTCCCAAATGAAAATTAGACCTAGAAAAAAAGGACTAAGAGTATTAATTATTTTATTATTAATGCTTTCAATGATAATTGGATATGCTGCAATAACAACTAAATTAACAATAAACGGAACAGTAGCAACAGGAACAGTTAATTATGATGTACGTATTGAAAATATTCAAATATTAGAAAATACTGCAAGTGTTACAGAAGATGCACATATAACTGATGCAGAACATAATGTTATAGATTTTGATATTGAATTATTAAAAGTAGGAGATGTATATAGATTTCAATTTGACGTTGTTAATCATGGTAATTTAGGTGCTAAGTTATCAGATATAAATATTAATCACACTAATGGATATGACATGTTTAATATTAGAATGTTCTACGCAGATAGTTATTTAGAAGTAAAAGAAGAAGACTTTTTTGAAGGTAATTCAACTACATCAATTATATTTGAAATAAGATATAGAGTTGCTGATGATGTAACTGATACTCGTTCAATAGATACAGATTCTTATTTTAGTTCTAGTATTTCATTGAACTTTGTTAACAGTTCAATGAAATCTTATGAAGAAACACATAATACAAGTAAAACATATAGTAGATTATTAAATAGAGAAGCAAAACTTATAAGTTCTGAAGAATATGGATATAATTCCATGGGATTTTATGTTATCGATAATACCTTAGATGATCCAAATCCTATATTTTTCTTTAATAATTATAAAGGTAGCTGGGGTACCGTAAATAATACAAATTTTATGTTATTTGGTGATAGATGTTGGAGAATAATAAGAACGACATCAACTGGTGGATTAAAATTATCATATAATGGAACATCTTGTGATGATATATTCGGTAATTATATTAATTATTTTTATACTGCTACAGGAGAGCCATATGTTGGTTCAATAAGACAAAGAGATATAGATGCATGGTATTTTAAAAATTTAATTAAGTATCAGGCATATCTATCAGATGAACCTTTTTGTAATACAAGTAATCTTAGTGATTTGAATTGGGGAGATTGCAGTGATGAATATTCAATTACAAATGGAAAATTAGTATATCCAGTTGCTATACCATCTATAGATGATGTGCTTTTTGCTGGAACTGCAATAACTAATCAAAATGTAGGTTTGTTAAATCAAGATCAAGAATTTTATGTGTCACAAGGATATGGAAATACACAACAATATTATATTACACCAGTTATTTATTTACATGGAGGATTTAGGATTTCTGGTGAGGGAACTATTAGTAACCCATATTATATAGACGAAGAATAAAAAATGAAAGGAGATATACAATATGAAGAAAAAAATAAAATCATATAAATTGTTTATTATAATTCCAGTATTATTTTTGATGACTATTGGATTTGCATCTATTGTTATATCTTCTAATTTTAATGGAGAAATGATGCTTAATCGTAATGAATATAGTGCTCATTATGAAAATGTATATGATATGTTTAATGATACTAAATACGTTAATTTATATTCTTTAAACAATGATGGAAAAACTATAACAGTAACACCAACTTTCAATGATGTTGGTGATGAATATTATGTATATGCTGAATTAGTTAATGATAGTGATATTGCAATTGAAATTACAAATATAACAATTACAAAAGAAGATTCTGTTTCGGCTATAATTAATGCATCTGTTAATAATAAAAGTACTGGGAAAGTTCTTAAAGTTGGTGAAAAAATACAACCTCATTCAAGAGTAGCACTTGCTTTTCGTACTAGATTTTATTTAGATAGTACATTAGATGAAACATATTTAAATAAAGGTGAAATATCTACCACTGTTACTTATGAAATAGAATTTAAAAATGTAAATCAATCATATATTAATGATTATTATTTAGGGGTTCATCAACCAACAGAGTATATGAATTCTCGAGCATTATTATTCGATTCAACATCACATAATGAATATAATGGATTGTATGTATATGCTCCAACCGAAAATGATGAACATCCTATATTATTTTATAGAGGAAATAAAGAAGTTTTAAATCATGCATACTTTGCAGGTCATTGTTGGAAAATTATAAGAACAACATCAAACGGAAATGTTAAACTTTTATATAATGGTGATCCAGATGCAAACGGTTATTGTTTATATCATGATTATCATGTAACTGTACCTGGTTTTGCTATACGATTACTAAGAGATATAAATACTGATGAAGATACATATTATCAAAATATGGATGGAATTAATAAAGTCAATACTTGGTATGAAAATAATTTGTCATCTTATTCTAATTATATTGTTGATGAACCTTTTTGTGAAACTCCTATGCCAGAAGAAGGATTTTCAAAAGAAGATATTAATTTAGAATGTACAAATGGTCATCAATTTAGTGTTGCAACAGGAGAATTAACATATCCAATAGCAGCAGTTGATATTATGGAATTAGTATTTGCTGGATTTAATAATACTTATATTTCACCTGGTCAAGCAAACTATAGTGAGTATTATTGGTTTAATAGTAAATGTGAATATTATATTTTAGGAAGCTATACATATTCAAATAGAAGCTCACCTCTTGAATATTATAGATATGATTCTATTGACACATTAAAATATTTCGGAGATTCTACAGCTTATAGGCCAGTAATACATGTTACTGATGATATTTTTAACTATGGCTCAGGTTCAATATATGATCCATATAGAATTGAACAGGGAGGTTTTTAGTTTATGAATAAAAGGAGAATATCATTTATAGTTTTAATATTACTATTACTTATAACAGTTGGATATGCTACTTTATCAACTATTCTTAAAGTAAATGGAACTACTAACTTAGCTGAAGTAAGTTATTTAGTAATATTTGATAATGTAAGATTATCAGGTAATAACATTCATCCAACAGACACAGCTACAATAGATAGTAATGATAGAACAAAAATGAATTTTAATTTAAATTTAGAAAATCCAGATGATTATTTCGTTATAGATTTTAATATGGTTAATGTTGGAACATTAATTGCAAGATTAACTAAAATTGATCTTGGTATATCTGATCCTGATATAGTGAACTTAGTAAATATAGAAATATTAGATGAAAATGATCAACCATTAGAAGAAGGTTTAATAATTCATTTCTTAGATAATAAAATAAAACATGGAAAAATAAAGATATCATATGATTTACCAGATGATATAACATTAGAAGATTTAAATAATACTGGTAAATCATTTGATTTAACTATGAATTTCACTTTTGAATATGAAAATATTATCAATGAAGATTACTTACTAGAAATGTTAGATATTGACCCAACTCATGAATCTGAAGAGAGTTCAAGAGTATTTATTCATTCTGTTGATTTTTCAAAGAACCCAACAAAAACTATGATGGTATATGATTATGAATTAGATGAATATGGGTCTCCTACACATATTTATTCATATCATAGAGATAATATAGATGATCATAATAATTTTATTTTTAATGGAATATGTTGGAAATATCTATCTACAAGTTCATATACATCAGGTGGATCATCTGGTGGAGGAGGCGTAAAAGGAGGCGATACTTCTAAATTAAAATCTAGTTCTGGTACAAAGGGTGCTGTATCAGATTATGGATATCCTTTCTATATTAGAGCTTTGTACAATGGTCATCCAAATGATCAAGGTCAATGTATGGATACAGGTGAAGATGTTTTTATTGGTAAATCATCATATAGTTCAAATGGTTCATTTAATTTTGAAGAAAGTGATGTGTTAGATACAATTGAAACATGGTTTTATGAAACATTTGATGAAGAAAACAGAAGATATTTAAAAGATGTTGAGATGTGTAACTCTAATACATATGAGCCAAATAATCCAAGTAACAAATGTAATGAAGAAGATATATTGGAATATCCAGTAGGTTTATTAACTGCAGATGAAGCAAACATTCATGGATTAACAATAAATGAATCCAATAATACTTATATTGGTACAAATGCAGCATATTGGACTATGACTGGTGCATCTAATAATAAGATTTGGGCAGTAGGAAACAAAAATAATATTATTCAAGTTAACTCTACTGAATTATTAGGGATTAGACCTGTTGTTAATTTTGACGCAGAAGAACTTGAAAATAACTGGTATAATAGTATGTACGATTGCAATGGTATAGCATCATATGAAGAATATGAAGCATGTATATCATCATTTGGAACTAGAGAACATCCAATATTATATGAATATATGTCAGTAGATATATAAAAATATGAACTTTTTAGTTCATATTTTTTTATTTATGATATATAATATAAGTAAGAATAGAGGGATATCTAATGAACGAAGGAAATAATTTAAATAATGTACAACCAAATTTAAATCCACAACCAAACGTTGTACCTAATCCAGTTAATCCACTTGATCAAAAAGTTGCTCAAATGGAACAAGAAATGATGAAGGAAAATTTAGTTCCACCAGCTGAACCAGTTAAAGCTCCAGTTGAACCAACTATAGCACAACAACCTGTTCAACAAACTGCTCAACCAGTTCAACAAGTTGAACCACAAATTGATCCATCATTTGGAACTAATGTTGCAATTCCAGTACAACAAGTACCATCACCTACAAAGAAGAAAAGTGCTTTACCTGTTATACTAATAGTTTTAGTTCTATTATGCGGTGGAGGATTTGCATGCTGGAAATTTGTTTTACCTATGCTAAATAAAACAAATAATACTAATGAACCAACAACAGAAACTACAACAACTACAACAGTTGAATCTAAACTATTAAAATTTAGTACAATTGAAGAATATTCTAAACTTGTTAAAGATAATAATTTTAATGGAGAAACTGGACATGCATTGTTGCTAGATGATTCTTTCTATGACATACAATATAACTTAAATGAAAGATGTCAAAACGATGGAGATTTAGTTACTTATACTATTAGAAATTCACAAGTAGAATATACTTGCCAATCAGATCCAAATCTTGAACCAGAATGGGGAACTAAAGAATGGATTGCTGATGTTAAAGTTAATGGTAAATATAATAAACATAAAACAACTATGACAACATGTCTTTCATGGGCTGAATATACAAATGGAAAATATTATATTAATACAGAACATGTATGTGTTGCTGGTACTCAAAAAGTTACTATCGAAACTGAAAATAATGAAAAATTATATGATGGTAATTATTCAACATTCTATTTTACAAGTGATCCAAATTCAGATGAAAATGCTTACAATAATTATACTCCAATAATAATTAAAGATAATATTGTATATTTTGTTGCTGCAGATACATATGATGAAAGTACAACATCTACATGTAGAATAAAATATATTGATTTTAATGAAGAAAATCCATCAATCAAGAATATGAATGTTGAAGGAACTTGTTATAATAATGAGATAGCATAAAAGAATACAGTATTGTATTCTTTTTTTCATTGAATTTGATATAATCTATATATAGAGGTGAGTTTATATGGCAAAAGAATTAAAAATATATACAAATACTTTTATTGGACTATGTTTTATAATTGATGAATATGATGAATTTCGTTTAGACTTTAAACAATTATTCATGAAAATAAAAAATGTTCATAATATCATTATTAGCATTGATAGATTAGTAAATGATACTAGTTCAAGAGTGGATAAGAGAGTAAAACCATTATATTACAAATATCAAGAACAATTACATAATATAAATAATCATATTAGAATATCTGATTTTCTAAATGATGCATTTACGTACTTAGGTGAACCTAAAGGTGATATTAAAGAATTTCATGAATTATTACAAGATAATCGAGATGAAGCATTTAAAGCATTAAATGTATTGTTCAAATTAGAGTATTTAGATATTCATCAAATTTCATATCATCAAGAATATGACTTTATTGATACAGTATATGAAATGGATAAGGAATTAAATAAAAATGATAAATTCTTCTATGTTGAAAACTTAGTAACAATACCATCATATTCAGATGATAAAGTAAAATATATAACTAATGATTCTATATATGAAATTACTCTAAAACCAACATCATATCCCGAAGGTGTAAGAGGAAAAATAATTAAACTTCAATCATTGTATTTTAATCCAAATAGATTACCTCAAAGAATTAATCGTGAAACAACATATGAAGAAATATTAAGGAAAGCATCAACATTAGAGTCATCTAATAAAGCAATGAAAAACTCTGTTGATTTAAGTCTTTCGTTAAGTGATATAGAAAAAGCATATCAAGAATTAGATAAGACTTTTGATTCAATAGAAGAATCATCAAATAAAGAAGAATTATTAGAAGCATTAAAGAAGATAAGAGAAGGAATTGATATAGTTCAAGTAGTATCATCTAAATGTGATGAAGCTGTATTAGATAGTACTTCATCAATGGATCAAGAATTATTAACACATGAAAAAAATGTTGAATTAGCTAAAAGAAATCAAGAACAAAAAACTACACATTAGTGTAGTTTTTATATGTAAACTAAACTATATAATTAATAATATATTTAAGTATTAGTTTATAATATTATTAAGAAAGTGAGTATAAGATTATATGAAAGAAGAAGATTTATTTAAAACTTCAGGAGAACAACAAGCTGTACCTCCAGTACAAAATGTTCAACCATCTCAAGTTGAAGAACCAGTTGTGCAAGAACAAATACCAATTCAACAAGAGGCTGTTCAACCAGTTGGTGAACAAGTTATTGAAAAAAAATCACCATTTAAAACAATAGTTATAGTTTTATTTACTATTATTATATTAGGAGGAGGTTCATATGGTGGTTACTATTATTATTCAAACAATATTAAAAATGAACCAAAACAAACTAGTGGCGTAGAAACAACAACTACAACAGAACCTACAACAACTATTACTACTAAAAAGGAAATTAAATTACTTGATATTAAAAATATTGATGATTATATTAAATATGTTGAACAAACAACAGCTAGTCAAGAAGATAGGATAGCTGTTGCTAATCTAAGTACAGACTTTTATGATATTCAATATAACTTATATAAAAGATGTCAAAATGATGGACAAGAAGTTTCTTATACATACAAGAAATCAAAAGTAAAATTCACTTGTAAGTTAGCTGAAATTAGTAATGATTCTTCATGGGGACAAAAAGAGTGGATTGCTGACATTGTTGTAAATGATAAATATAAATTCCATAAAGAAACAGAAACAACTTGCAATACATGGAAGGAATTCACAAATGGTTATTATTATATAAATTATACTGCTGGTTGTAGTATTGGTTTTAATCATGTTTTTAAAATTGAAGATGAAAACAATAATAAAATAGTAGATGGACATTATAGAAATTACACTCTTATATCTGAATCTGACCAAAGATTTACTCCTATGATTATAAAAGATAATATTCTTTATTATATTAACTATGATGAAGAAGATGCCGAAGAAAATACTATGACAAAATGCAGTGTTAAATATTTTGATTTAAATAAGGAAAATTCAAAAGAAGAAAAGCTATCAGATAGTTTTGATTGTTATGTTCCTGAAATATAAAAGAATACATCTATGTATTCTTTTTTATATGTTATAATACACCTAGGTGATATATATGCCAGAAATAGCAGAAGTAAGAACAGTTAGAAAAGTACTTAAAGATAGATTAGTTGGTAGAACAATTACTAATATATCTTATAGATATGATGGTATTATTAAATCTGATAAAGAAGAATTTAAGAATATTCTTATAGGTAAAACTATAACTGATGTTGATAACTTTGGTAAATGGTTATTTATAAAATTAGATGATTATACAATACTATCTCACTTAAGAATGGAAGGTAAGTATTATATAAAACCTTCTACTGAAGAATATGAAAAACATGAACATATTATATTTAATTTAGATGATGGATATGATTTAAGATATAAAGATGTTAGAAAATTTGGAGTAATGATATTAGCTAAAACAAAAGATATTTATAATACTCTAGAAATATCAAAATTAGGAATAGAACCTGATAGTAAAGATTTAACTAAAGAATATATTTATAATAAAATACATGATAGTAAACTGCCTATAAAAGAACTATTATTAGATCAATCTATTATAAATGGATTTGGTAATATATATGTAGATGAAGTGTTATTTGCATCACATATATTACCAACAAGGTTAGGTAATACAATTACATTAGATGAATGTGAATGTATTAGAAAAGAAGGTTCTAAAATTATAAAAAAAGCAACTGAATGTGGTGGTACAACAATTAGAAGTTATACTTCTTCATTAGGTGTAGAAGGAACTTATCAAAAGTATTTAAATGTACATACAAAAGTAAACCAAAAGTGTCCAGTATGTGGCAACATAATAAAGAAGACAAGAGTAGGTGGAAGGGGAACTTACTTGTGTGATAATTGCCAAAAATAAGACTATTATATAGTCTTTTTTTATTTTATATGTTATAATTTTTTATAGAATAGGAGTGTATCTGAATGAGTGCAGCTTTAGCTAGTTTATTAACTGTTTTATACTTATTCATTGCAATTATAGTTGTAATTGTTTTAGTTGTATTTACAATTAGAAATATTAATAAACAATATGAAGATACACTAACACAATTAGAAAGAGATAAAAACTTAATAATATCAGGTTCTATTTTAGCTGAATTAAACAAAGTAGAAGCTTTAATTAACAATAAAGAACTTGAAGAAAAATATAATTATTGGAAATCTATCTTTAAAGAAATTAAAGATACTGATGTACCTAAGATAACTGATGAATTAATTGAAGTTGAAACAAGATTAAAAGATAAAGATAAAAAAGGTATAAATGAAGAATTAGCTAGAATTGAATTTGAAATATATATAGCTAAATCTAAAGCATCTAAATTATTAGATGATATTAAAGAAATTACATTGTCAGAACAAAAGAATAGAGAAATAGTAACTAAATTAAAAGCTGATTATCGTGCTATATTCTTACAATATAATAATAGTAATAAATCAGAATATAAAATGATTGAAAAGCCAATTGATTTACAATTTGAAAATATTGATAAATTATTTTCTGCTTTTGAAATGGCCATGGAAAATAATGTGTATTCAGAAGTTGGTAAGATTGTTAAAGCATTAGATGATTCAATTGGAAATTTAAAAATGGTTATTGAAGAATCTCCTTCAATTATATTGATGGGTGAAACAATGATCCCATCTAAAATTGAAGATGTTAAAAAGATTCAACAAAAGATGTTATCAGAAGGATATAACTTAGATTATTTAAAAATCGATTATAATATTTCAGAATCTGAAAAGAAAGTTGCTGATATATTTGATAGATTGAAAGTATTAAACTTAGAAGATTCAATATTTGAATTACGTACTATCATGGATTATTTTGATAAACTATATCAAGGTTTTGAAAAAGAAAGATTATCTAAGAAATTGTTTGAAGATTATAAAAGAACAGTTATTTTAAAATGTAAGAAATTAAAAAGAATAGTAGGAGATTTATCTTCTAAGATTCAAGATATTAAATATTCATTTGATTTAACAGATGATGATGTAAAAATAATTGGTGAATTAGAAACTGAAATAT
Organism: Bacilli bacterium; assembly: GCA_016283935.1. GTDB lineage: Bacteria > Bacillota_I > Bacilli_A > RF39 > UBA660 > UBA6985. The sequence continues at coordinate 49,428 of JAEENX010000002.1, read as the reverse complement.
TATCATGTGAAGAAGCATATGATAAAACTATGGTTGATTATAGAAGTAAAGAAGTTCAATTTTCTAAATTAAACAATCATATGGAAATAACTAATTCTAGATTACAAAAAGCAGAAGAAAAATTAGATTTCACATTAAGAAGATTAGGATCTTTAAAAGAAGATGAAATAAGAGCAAGAGAACAATTAATTGAAATTAAGAGTATTTATAAACAATCATCTGAACATATGAATACTTATAAATTACCAATTGTTCCAAAAGATTATTATGTACAAAAAGAAGAAGCATCTCAAGCAATGCAAGATATGATTTTAGAATTAGAGAAGAAACCTATTTCTATTAAAACATTAAATGTAAGAGTAGATACTGCTAGAGATTTAGTATTGAAATTATATAATACATCTATTAATATAGTTAAATGTGCATCAATGGCAGAAAATGCTATTGTATATGGAAATAGATATAGAGCTTTAAATAAAGAAATTGATAATGGTTTATATCGTGCTGAAAGATATTTCTTTAAAGGTGAATATAATAATTCATTAAGAGAAGCAATAAGATCTATAAATGTATATGAACCTGGAATACAAGATAGATTATTAGAAGAATATAATAAAGAAGAAAGTTAGTAGGTGATAAAATGGTATATCTAGATTATGCTGCTGCAACTCCAGTTTTACCTGAAGTTCTAGATAGTTACAACAAAGTTACAGAAGATTATTTTGCAAATCCTGATAGCTTACATTCATTTGGTATAAAATCTAAAGAACTATTAGAATCAGCTACTAAACAAGTTGCTGAATTACTTGGCATAGGTGAAGATGAGTTTGTTTATACAAGTGGTTCATCAGAAGCAAATAACATGGCACTTATAGGAGTAGCTAAGTCATATAGAAGATATGGTAATAGAATATGTATATCAAAGATGGAACATCCTTCTATGTTTGGTATATGTAAGTATTTAGAAAAAAATGGTTTTATAATTGACTATGTTAATGTTACAAATGAAGGCGTAATAGATTTTGATGATTTAAGAGAAAAAGTTACTAAAGATACTATATTAGTATCTATATCCGCTGTTAATTCAGAAACAGGAGTAAGACAACCTCTTAAAACTATTAGACAAGTAATACATAAAGAAAATGAAAATGTAATATTACATTCAGATATGTCTCAAGCAATAGGTAAAGTTAATATTAGATTAAATGATGTAGATATAGCAACAATTGCTGGTACTAAAATATATGGACCTGCAGGAATAGGTATATTATATAAAACTAAAAACTTAGTATTAACACCACTTATGTATGGATCACATGAAGGTGATTTAAAACCTGGAACAAAACCATTACCTTTAATTGTAGCTTTTTCAAAAGCATTAAGATTAGCACTTAAAGATATGGATAAAAAAGAACAAGAAATTATTAAACATAGAGATAGAGTAATAGAACATTTATCTAAATATCCAAATGTAATGATAAATAGTTCTAAATACTGTATACCTCATATATTAAATATTAGTTTAATGAATATTAAACCTGAAACATTTATTCATGCTTTAGAAAAAGATGAAATATATGTTTCATCTAATACAGCTTGTTCAAGTGGTAAACCAAGTACATCAGTAGATGCAATGTATCATGATGATAGAAGAAGTACTACTACTATTAGAATCAGTTTTAGTCATTTAACACTTCCATCTGAAATAAGTGAATTCTTAGCATCATTTGATAAGCATTATGAAGAGTTATCAAAATTAAATTAGGAATATATTTCCTAATTTTTTTATGCTATAATTAAACAAGAAAGAGATGTTGAATATGGATAAAGTTATATTAACTGGTGATAGACCAACAGGAAGATTACATATCGGACATTATGTTGGATCTTTAAGAAGTAGAGTAGAATTACAAAATAAAGGTGACTATGATAAATTTTATATCATGATTGCGGATGTACAAGCTTTAACTGATAACTGGGATAATCCTGAAAAAGTTAGACAAAATATTATTGAAGTTGCATTGGATTATTTATCAGTAGGAATAGATCCATCTAAAGTAACAATTTTCATTCAATCAGGAGTTAAAGGATTATATCAACTTACATGTTTCTACATGGATGTAGTAACACTTGCAAGACTTGAAAGAAACCCAACTATTAAATCAGAATTAAAGATGAGAAACTTTGGAGAATCAATTCCAGTTGGATTCTTAACTTATCCAATTAGTCAAGCTGCTGATATCACAGGATTTGATGCAACAGTTATACCAGTAGGTGATGACCAATTACCTATGATTGAACAAACTAGAGAAATAGTTAGAAGTATAAATAATATATATGGTGATACTTTATATGAACCAAAAGCAGTATTACCTGAAAATGAAGCATGTAGAAGATTACCTGGAACTGATGGAGATGCAAAGATGTCTAAGTCTTTAGGCAATTGTATTTATTTAGCAGATGATGAAGAAACTATTAAGAAAAAAGTTATGAGTATGTATACTGATCCAAATCATATTAGAATTGAAGATCCTGGTAAAGTAGAAGGTAATACAGTATTTACTTACTTAGATGCTTTTGTTAAAGAAGATTCATTTGAAAAATATTTACCAGAATTTAAAAATTTAGATGAACTTAAAGCTAAATATCAACAAGGCGGTTTAGGAGATGTTAAAATTAAGAAATTCTTATTTGAAGTTCTTAATGAAGAATTGGCTCCAGTTAGAGAAAAACGTAAATACTATGAAGAACATATAGATGAAGTAATTGCAATTCTTAAAAAAGGAACTGAAGAAGCTTCAGCTCACTGTGATCAAGTAGTTGATAGATTAAGAAGAAATATGAAAATAAACTACTTTGACAATGATGATATAGCATCTAATTATAGATAGGCTTTATATGAAAAAGAAAATATTAATAATAGTAATTATTTTGTTAATAATAGCCATATTAGTAGGTGGATTTATTATAATAAATAAAAATACTAAAACTAAAAACAAGTATTTAGGAACATGGAATTATCAATATAATGAATATGATATTGATAAGAATTGGAAAGCATTTAAAGAAGCTAATAGTAGTTATGTTAATAATCCAACTAATAGTAAAATAGTTATGAGATATTTACCAAATAGTTCAGTTACATTTAATGATAATAATGAAGTAGAATATATCTATGGTAGCAAAACATATGAATGTAATATTTCTGTTGATAACTGTGTTTTAAAATCAGAGTCTAAAGTAATATATAAAGGTACTTTAGTAGATGAAAATACTATAAATTTTAATAGTAGAGTAAATGGTGATAAGACAGTTGAAGTTTCAGAAGAAGTTAAAATAGAAGTATTAGAAGATAATAAAATTAAACTAGATGGTAAAACAATTCATGATATTTTTATAAAATAGGTGATAATATGAAAAAGAATAAATCGAGTGTTGTAACAAAGATAATAATAGTAGCTGGAATATTAGTTTTATTAACTTTCTTTATTCTAGTTAATTTAAAAATTATTACAGTATAAAAAGTGCAAATTTTTGCACTTTTTTATATAATTGTTGTATAATAAAGCCAAGAAGGGATGATTTGTGATGAAGAAAATTTGGGAAAGTTTAAAAACATTAATTTTTTCTGAATATGCACCTTTAATATTGATTTATATTATATCTGAAATAAATCTTATTGTTGCCTTTGTTACTTCATATAAAGCAATAGGTTCATTCAAAGGATTAATGGATAATTTAGGAAGTGTAGTTTTACCTCATTTATTTAATGATGAATTCGTTAAAATATTTGTAGGACTAATATTAATATATATTATATTAATAATTGCTAGATATTTCTTATCAAAAGAAAAGAAAGATATTAAATTTTGTGTATTCTTAGTAATTACATTAATACTTACAATATTTGCTGGTGTATGTACTTACATAGCAATGTTCTATGATCAAAATAATTTAGGACAATTAGTTTATAGAGTTCTATATTTCAACTTTATGAAAGATAGTCAATCAAATATTAAATTTACTTTATATATCATTTATTTAATTCTTCCAGGTATATGTGTATTATATTCACTTGCTAAACTTGGAAAATTATATGATGAAGAATACTTAAGACATTTATTAGTAACTATAGTATTTAATACATTTGGTATTATGATTCTATACTTTGTAATAGCAACATTATTTGCATATGCATGGGCTATGTTACTTGCAGCTATTTGTTTAGGTGTAGCTTACATAATTGGTTATATGGCTGTTCAAGATGCTATTGCAGTAGGTGAAAGTAAACAAATTAAAAATAAGAAAAAACAAGTTGGTAAAAAGAAGGAAGATTAATTCTTCCTTTTTTATTTAATTATTGAATAAATTATACTTTACGAGTATAATTATATAGTACAAAAAAGAGGTGTTTTTATGACAACTAAAGAATTAGCGGATTTAATGTTCCCTGATATTACAAAAACTATAGAAGATTATGAAAAAGAATATCCTGAAAGACCAGAAGGAACTGTAGTAACAAGATATGCTCCATCTCCAACTGGATTTATGCATATTGGTAATTTCTATTCAGTAGTATGTGACTATGTAATTGCTAAAAGATCAAATGGAGTATTCTTCTTAAGAAATGAAGATACAGACCAAGCAAGAGAAGTAGAAGGTGCTGTTGAATACATCATGCATGTATTAGATCATTACGAATTCCATCCAGATGAATATGAAATTAAGGGTGGAGAAACTAAAGGTTCATATGGTCCTTATATCCAATCTGAAAGAAAAGATATTTATAAAGCATTTATTAAATATTTAATTGCTGAAGGGAAAGCATATCCATGTTTCATGACTCAAGAAGAAATGGATGTTATAAGAGAAAATCAATCAAAAGCAAAAGTAAGAATTGGTATATATGGTAAATTTGCTAAGAGTAGAAATCTAACTCCAGATGAAGCAGCTGAAAAGATTAAAGCTGGTGAACAATATACAGTTAGATTAAAGAGTGAAGGAAACTTCAATAATAAATTCAAATTTAATGATTTAGCAAATGGAGAAATGGATTTACATGAAAATGATATAGATACAATTATCTATAAATCATCAACTGAACTTCCAACATATCACTTTGCTCATTTAGTAGATGATCATTTAATGAGAACTACTCATGTTATAAGAGGACAAGAATGGATGTCATCTATTCCAACTCATTATGAATTATTCAAAACATTCGGATTCAAAATGCCTAAATATGTTCATACTCCATTAATCTTAAAGAAAGATGGAGATAAGATTAGAAAGATTTCTAAACGTTTAGATCCAGAAGCAAGAATGACTTACTATGAAGAAAAAGGATATCCAATCTATGCAGTTATTGAAGCTATCATGACTATAGCTAACTCTAACTATGAAGCATGGAGAGAAGGACATCCAGATGCTCCATTTACTGATTTCGAATTCTCTGCTAAAAAGATGAGTCCATCAGGAGCATTATTCGATTTAGATAAGTTAGATAATATTTCTAAGAATTATATTTCTAGATTAACTAAAGACCAAGTATTTGATTTCCTAAATACATGGACTAAAGAATATGATGAAGAATTCAATGCAGTTATTAACAAAGATGTTGATTATACAAAAGCTATATTAAATATTGAAAGAGAACAAAAGAAACCAAGAAAAGATTATTCTTGTTGGTCTGATGTTAAAAATTCTATTTGGTATATGTATAATGATTTATATAAACCTGAAAGTTATGCTTGGGGTAAGATAAATGATTTAAATGAAATTAAAGATATCTTAGATAAATATATTAATAATTTCTATAATGAATCTGATGATAAAGAAGCATGGTTCAATCATGTTAAAGAATTAACTGAAAGTTTAGATGGATATACTTCTGATATGAAAGCATATAAAGAAAATCCAGATAACTATAAAGGTAATGTTGCAGATGTATCTACTGTTATAAGAGTAGCTCTTACATCTAAAGATCAAACTCCAGACCTTTATGAAATTATGAAACTTCTTGGAAAAGAAGAGATAGTTAAAAGAATAAACTCCTTATAAAAGGAGTTTTTATTTTATAGTAAACTAAATGAAAAAAATACTTGTTTATAATTTATATATGCTATAATAATATTAGATTAATTTAAAAGGAGAAATAGTATGGGATTAATTAAAGCTATAACTGATTCTGCTTCTCAAGTAGTAGGCGATCAATTTAAAGAGTATGTGACTATGCCACAAGTTGATGATAGAGCCTTAGTTATCAGAGGAACAGTTAATCATGGAGATGCTAACAAAGGTGCTACTGAAGGAATTATTTCTAATGGTAGTAAAATTGCTGTACCAGAAGGATATGCAATGATGATCATTGAAAATGGTGCAATTAAAGAATTTAGTGCTGAAGCTGGAGAATTTATTTGGGATACTTCTTCAGAACCATCAGTATTTGAAGGTGGTTTCTTCAAAGGAATAGGAGATTCAATTAAGAGAATTGGAGATCGTATTACTTATGGTGGACAACCTGCAAAAGATCAAAGAGTATATTATATTAATATAAAGAAAGTAATGAATAACCATTTTGGTTCTCAACAACCTGTAACAATTCAAGATCCAATTTATGAATCAATTGAAATTACATTCAATGGTGATTATTCATTCAAAGTAGTTGATCCAACTGTATTAGTTGCTGAAGTTATTGGTGGTAATGCTGCTGATATCGTTACAGCTGACGAAGTAGTAGGAGGACAATTAAAACAACAATTTAGTTCAAATGTATCAACTGCAATTAGTAACTTAATGATTCAAAATAATGTATCATTTACTCAAGTACAAGGATACAAAAATGACATTGTTAAATTAATGAACGATTTATTAGATGATTCATGGAGAAGTCAATATGGATTAGAAATAATCGATATGGCATTAAACGTTAATGCTTCTGAAGAATCTAGAGAAATCGTTAGAGAAATGGATAAAGAAATTGCTTCTACTAAGAGAATGGGTAAAGCTTACTCAGACAATATGGCTGGAACAATGGCTGCTGCTACTGGTGAAGCAATGAAGAAAGCTGCTGCAAATGAAAATGGAGCAATGATGGGATTCATGGGAGCTAACATGACTCAAGCATTTGGTGCAACTGCTATGGGAGCTGCTGCTGGAATGCAAACTGGAGAAGTTGCTGGAGGATCTGTTCCTACTGCACAACCAGGTGAAGTTAACCTAACTCAAGAAGTTCCAGTTAAAGAAAATGTTGAAACAGTAGCTGCTAAGTTTTGCTCACAATGTGGACAACCAGTAAGTGGAAAATTCTGTTCAAACTGTGGAGCTGAAATTAAATAAATTTTATAAAAATAAGCAATCATATTGATTGCTTTTTTTATGTAATGATTATATAATTTTTATAGTAGAAAGGTTTGGTTGTATGATTTGTCCTAGATGTGGTGCTGAAAATGAAAATAAAATAAATTTTTGCAAAGCATGTGGTAATCCTATAGCTAGTAATATAGTTGAACCAATTGACTTTGGTAAGACTCAAGCTGTACCAGTTGTAGTTAAACCAATTGAACCAATGTCAAAAGAGGAAGAAGAAGAAAAAACTTCTGTTATTCCTGTTGTAAGTGAGGAAGTAGTTGTAGAAAAACTTACTCCTGATGAAGAAGAACAAAGAAGAAAAGCCATGAGAGATGAATTAATGTATACATCTGAAATGGAACAAGTAAAAGTTAATATAAAACAATTAGAATCAGTTAAGAAACCAAGAAAGAAAAGACCAGTTTTATTAATAATAATATTAGTAGTTTTATTCTTATCAAGTGCATTAGGAATAACATATTATTTATGCCAAAAAGATGTATTATGTTTTACTAATAAGAAAGAAACAACAACAACTACTGTTGAAACTACTACAACAGCAATGGTAAATGTAGATACTGAAATAAGAAATTCTTCTAAAGAAGTTATATTAAATAGTAATAGCCATACATTAAAATATAGTTATGAAATAACTAAAGATAATACTTCATATAAACCAGTTTTAAAGATATTCTTAGATAATACAATGATAGGAGAACCTATTATTCAAGATAACAGTTATAACTTAATGAGTTTATATGACACTATCTTAAAAACTGAAATATATACAATAGAAGATCAAGTAATAAAAGGAACTGATAAAGATTATTATTATATAAATGTATTTATTAATAATAAATTCTATGTATATGTAATAAATGAAACTCAAGTTATATATTCAAATATAACTGGATTATTCTCAACAGAAGATATAGAAAGCATATACAATAATAAATCTTCATTAATTAAAGAAGGTAAGTATTCATACATAAAAGAATATGATGCTGAAAATGGAATTGAGCAAATTGCTAATATAGCAAATGACGAAATTACATTTGAAGATGGAGAAATTATTAAAGGTTTTTGGAAATAATAAAAGAAGTATTTAATACTTCTTTTTATTATGATATAATATATTAATAATAGGGAAGAGGGTGCGTGTGATGAAATGCAGACATTGTAAATTTGTATTTGAAGATGATAAGACAGTTTGCCCAAATTGTCGTAAGTCTGTATTTGATGAACCTGAAAAAAAGTCAGACGGATTTGAACTTCCAACAAAAAAGAAAAAGAAAAAAAAGGTTGTTGAATCACCTGTTGTAGAAAAGCCTAGAGAAGAACCAACAGAGGTTATTAATATTAATGATATTAAATCTTTAGATAATAATATAAAAGAAGAACATGGATCTGATGTTGCTGGAGAAACAGTTGGATCAAGCGTTGCTGGTGAAATCATTGAAGATAAACAAGAAGCAATTGCTGAACCAGAAGAAGATATTGCAAAAGTTGATACATCTGAATCGGAATCAGTGGAAAAAATACCTGCTTCAAATGTTGCGGGTGAAATAGTTGGATCAAGCGTTGCTGGTGAAATGGTTGCATCAAATGTTGCTGGAGAAACAGCAAAAGTAGAAAAAGATAATGTTAAAATTGAAATGACTGAAGAAGATGAATTTATTACAAATTTCATAGCTAAAGATGATGCATTAAAGAAAATGGAAAAAGAAGCACCTAAAGGTAATACAGGAATGATGGTTGCAAGAATAGCTGCATTAATATCTGTATTATTCTTTGCAGGAGTAATGTATTATACAAAAGTTATATTACCTAAAATAAAACCAACGCCTAAAGGTGGTACTACTGAAATAATAGATGACTATGAACCAATGGATCCATCTTCATCAAGTAAAACAACTGGTACTGTTGAACTAGATGCAAAGTTTAATGATGAAACAATTATTACTCAATTAAAAAAATATAATTTTGATTATAATAAGGATATGGAAAACGTTGATATAACATTAAACTATGGAACACTTGTAGGTGGTCAAAAGTTCAGTGTTAAATTAAATAGATCATATGATGGTAATCAATATAGAGATGATGTATCATTCTTATATCAAGATGCTAAAATAAGTGGTATAAATAGAAACTATACTAAATATAATGAAGACCTAATAACTAATATGATTAATTCGTATTTAGCAGTTCAATTTGATGGAGGAGTAGTATTATATACAAAAGCTTCTACCTTCCAATTAGGTAATCCAACAACTATACTAATATTAAAAAATGGTGCATTTAGTAGAATTGAAAAAGTAGTTACAACTTATTCATTAGATGGTTCAAGTATTACTCAATGTCCAATTACATTTGAAAATAATACTATTACTTATTGCCAAGTAACAAATGATTTTGTTAAAGGTGAAAATGTTGAAATAAGAAGAAATACTCAAGTAATAGGTGGAGAGCCAATTACTAATGAAATAATATCAGCAATGGTAACAAAATAAAAAAAGTCTATAAGACTTTTTTATTTTCCCTAAAAATAGTATAATTAAGTAGGTGAGTTCGTATGAATTTAAGAAAAATGATAGTTACAATTATAGTAGTATTATTAGATCAATTAATAAAACATATAGCTCAAGTAATTAATATGAATATAGTATTAATAGATAACATGTTTAGTTTAAAATATGTTCAAAATGATGGTGCTGCATTTTCTTTATTATCAGGCCATCCAATTGTATTAATATTTATAACATTTGCTATAACAGTATTCTTATATAAATTAATGTATTCATATAAAGAAGATATATCAACTGATATAGCATTTGGATTTATGTATGGTGGTATATTTGGTAATTTAATTGATAGAGTAATATTTCAATATGTAAGAGATTTTATAAGTATTGGTGATTATCCAGTATTTAATATAGCTGATTCAGCAATAGTTGTTGGTGTAGCTATATTACTTATAATTACAATAAAGGGTGAGATTGATGGAAGAAAGAGAAATAATGATGACAATTCCAGTGGAGGAGAATCTAGAGGAAAGACTAGACAAGTATCTAATAAGTCAACTGGAAGAATCAAGAACAACAATAGCAAAACTAATAGATAATGAATTTATACTTGTAAATGATAAAAAAACAAGTGCACATTACAAATGTAGAAAGGGAGACGTTATAACTGTATTTGATGGTTATAATGAAGATGTAGAAATAACTCCTGAAAATATTCCTGTAGATATAGTATATGAAGATGATGATATTATTATTGTTAATAAAAAATCAGGAATGGTAGTACATCCAGGAAATGGAAACCAAACAGGAACATTAGTAAATGCACTTATGTATCATACTAATAATTTATCTGATTTAAATGGAGAAGTAAGACCTGGTATAGTTCATAGAATAGATAAAGATACATCTGGTTTAATAGTAGTAGCTAAAAATAATAAAGCACATCAAATATTATCAGATATGTTATCTAGACATGAAATTAAAAGAGATTATATTGCTATAGTTAAAGGTGAATTTACATCTGATACAGCAACTATTGATGCTCCAATTGGAAGAGATAAAATCAATAGAAAGAAAATGGCTGTTACAGCAGATAATTCTAAAGATGCTATAACACATGTTAAAGTATTAAAGAAATATAAAGGGTATACTTTAGTTAAATGTTCTCTTGAAACAGGTAGAACACATCAAATAAGAGTACATATGTCATATATAGGATTCCCAATTGTAAATGATCCTGTTTATACAAATGATACATGTACTTCATTTGGACAATTCTTACATTCAACATCGATTGATTTTAATCATCCAATTACTGGAGAACATCTTCATTTTGAAGTTGAACCTCCTAAGGAATTTGAAGAATTTTTATCAAAATTAGAAGAAGTATAGTATAATATCTAAAGAAAGGAAGGTTATGGTATGAATCTATCTATATCTGATGAAATTACAATGAAGTTAGTTCATTACTTAATAACAAAAGAAAATTATCAACCAATTGTTGTAACTGGTTTAGAAAACGAAATATGGTTAGAAAATACTGATAAACCTTTCAGTGTTATTCGAATTAATAATAACTATATTCATAATAATGAACAATTAGAATATGATAAATTTAAAGCTAAAGCAGTTATAAAAGAAATAAAAAAGAAAACATTATCTATTAATATAGATATGTTAAGTATATTATTAGATGTAGGAGAAAATGTTAATCTAGATAAAGCAGAAGATAAACATATAACTACATGTAGTATTTCATCTATTAAAGAATTAAGAAATAATAAAACAATAAATGAAATATTCCCAGCAATGAAAGAAGATAAACTAGAAGATCAAGATCCAATTGAATTCTTCTTAAATGTTACTAAAGATATTAATGAATCTACAACTAAAAAGAATAGATTATATGAAAAAATATTTAGTAAGAAATTACCAATTATTACTTATGTATTAATGGCAATTAATATATTAATATTCTTATTAAATACAGCTGGTATAATAGGTAACGGATTATTCTATATGTCTGGTGAATATTTTAAACAAGGACAATTTTGGAGAGTAATTACATATGCATTCTTCCATGGTGATATTATTCACTTACTATGTAATATGTATTCACTTTATATAATTGGTTCTCAAATAGAACAAGTATATGGAAAAGTTAAATATATAGTATTATATTTCCTAAGTGCAATAGTTGCAGGTTTAGTATCAGGATTATTAAATACAAATGGCTCAATAGGGGCATCTGGTGCTATATTTGGTTTATGTGGTGCATTATTATACTTTGGATATCATTATAGATTATATTTAGGTAATGCATTAAAGACTCAATTAATACCAGTTATTATATTAAACTTATTTATAGGATTTGCAATTCCTGGAATTGATAACTTTGGACATATAGGTGGATTAATAGGTGGTTTATTTGCTTCATTAATAGTAGGAGTAGAAGGATATACTGAAACTAAAGATAGAGTAAATGGATTTATAGTAACAACTATATTAATTGGATTCCTATTATATATGTTATTATTTAGATAATAAAAAAGAGACTATTTAGTCTCTTTTATTTTTCTATATTTTTCTATATAAACCAATTGCTTTTCCTAATATTCTAACGCTTGTTAATATAATAGGAGAGTAAGAAGAGTTTTCAGGTTGTAATCTAACGTGATCTTCTTCAACAAATAATCTTTTTAAAGTAACATCTCCTTCATCAGTCATTGCTACTACAAGATCTCCATTATTAGCTCTTTCTTGTTTTTGTACTATAACTATATCTCCATCAAATATTCCAGCGTCTATCATTGAATCTCCAGAGCATTGTAATGTGAATATAGATTCTCTACTAGGTATAAGTGAAGCAGGAAGTGAGAAGAAATCATTTGGATTTTCAATAGCCTCAATTGGATTACCGCATGCAACTCTTCCTAAAAGTGGAACAGATACTACTTCTTCTTCGTTATTAGATGCTTTAGTATCAAATTCATTATCTACAAGTAATTCAATAGTTCTAAACTTTGAGTTTTCTTTTCTAATGAATCCTTTACTTTCAAGTTCTTTTAAATGAGTATGAACAGTAGCAGGGGAGCTTAATCCCATACCAGCACCAATTTCTCTAACTGAAGGTGGGTATCCATGAGCTACCATGTACTTCTTAATAAATTCTAAAGTTTCTGCTTGTTTAGTAGTTAAATCTTTATGTTTATTCTTTAATAATTCTTCCTTTTTCATAACTTATCCTCCTAATAAAATAATATCAAACATATGTAGTAATGTCAAACATTTGTTTTTATAGTGTAAAAGTATAAAAATTATATTTACACGAACACACGTTCGTGATAAATTTAATATGTCGAAGGGAGTGATTTATATGACAAAAACAAAAGAAGATAAGAGAGGAGTGGTTATATTTTTGATTACCATAGTACTATGTACATTTGGATATTTAAAAAGTGTTGAATACAATACTATTAAACAAATGAATAGTTCTACTAATCAAATAGTCTATGAGAATAAATAATTATAAATGTTGATAATCTCTACTAAATAGATGGAAGTAGAGATTTTTTTATGTTATAATCTAACATGATTTGAAAGGGATGGTTTTATGAATAAACCAGTATTAAGCGAAGCTAGAAAAAGAAATAGAGTTACTGAATTTATTGAAGTAGATCCTATTTTAAGCAATCAATATGATGGAAAGAAGTATTATATTAGAACATATGGATGCCAAATGAATGTTCACGATTCAGAAGAAATGGCAGGAATACTTGAAAACTTAGGTTTTTTACCAACTGATTCTGAAGAAACAGCTGATATTGTTATTTTAAATACATGTGCTGTAAGAGAAAATGCTCATGATAAAGTATTTGGATTCTTAGGAAGATGTAAACATATAAAAGAAAAGAAAAACAAAGATTTAATTATTTGTTTATGTGGTTGTATGGCTCAAGAAACTTCAGTTGTTGAAGAAATTGAAAAACATCATAAATACATTAACTTAGTATTTGGTACTCATAATATTCATGAATTACCTAATTACTTATTAAACTTACATGAAGGTTTAAATGTAGAAGTTAAATCTTCAGAAGATAATGTATATGAAGTAGGAGAAAACTATAAAAGAGATTCTAAAATATCTGCATGGGTTAATATCATGTATGGATGTGATAAATTCTGCACTTATTGTATAGTTCCATATACAAGAGGAAAAGAAAGATCTAGAAAATCTGAAGATATTATTAAAGAAGTTAAAAAGTTAAAAGAATTAGGATATAAAGAAGTTACTTTATTAGGCCAAAATGTAAATGCATATGGAAGAGATAGAGAAGAAGAAATATCGTTTGCAGAATTATTAACTAAAGTAGCTGAAATTGGAATTGATAGAGTTAGATTTGTAACATCTCATCCATGGAACTTTACTGATGAAATGATTGATGTTATTGCTAAGTATGATAACATCATGCCATATATTCACTTACCACTTCAATCAGGATCAGATAGAATTCTTAAATTGATGGGTAGACGTTATACTCAAGAAGAATATTTAAATCTATTTGATAAAATGAAAGAACGTATTCCAGGAGTAGCAATTACGACTGATATAATTGTTGGTTTCCCAAATGAAACTGATGAAGACTTTGAAGAAACTTTAAAAGTAGTAGAACATTGTAAGTATGATGGAGCATTTACATTTATTTATTCACCAAGAGAAGGTACTCCAGCTGCTAAGATGGAAGATAACATAGATTTAAAAACTAAAGAAGATAGATTACATAAATTAAATGAAATTGTTAATAAATATTCAAATATGAACAATCAAAAATATCTTGATAAAACAGTACCTGTTTTAATAACAGGAGTATCTGAAAAAGATAATGATAAATTATGCGGTTACACTGATACATTTAAACTAGTAAATGTTGAAGGTGGAAAAAGATTAATAGGTGAGATTGTTGATGTTAAAATAACAGATGCAAAAAGCTTTAGTTTAGATGGAAAAGTAGAATAATTCTACTTTTTTATTTTCTTTACTAACTATTTTTGCTATAATAAAGTAGAGAATTGAGGGGATAGACATGAATAACAATATTCAAACTCCAAACAATCAAACTACTAATCAACAAGTAGAAGCACCTTTTGATCCAAAAACTGTTCAACCAGCAGTAATTGGAGAATTAAGAAAGGATAGAATTGGTAAACCAATTCTAGTTCTAGAAATGTTAGTAATGTTTGGTATTGTATTAATTGCACTTCCATTAGTATATACAATTGCCAATGATGAAAAATCTTTTGTATATAAATGGTTACATAAAGATGTAGTTGTAGTTGATGAACCAGAACCAACTGAAACTAAATACTTAGATGGTAGTACATATCAATTATTAGATACATCTACTAATATGAAATACAATGGAATTGTTATTCAAGCTTTCAAATTAAATGAAAGTACAATTAATTGTAGAATATTCAGTTTAAATGAAAAAATCGATTTTGATGAAGAAGAATATTATTTAGAAATATATTCAAATAGTCTAGAAAAAATCGCTGCTATTAAATTATCAGGAATATATGACTTTACTCCAAAAGATACTATCTTAACAGCAGGTGGTTTGACATTTAACACTAACTTCAAATATTTTGGAAAAATGGTAAAGATGACTGATGCCACTTATCCAGATATTACATATACAAAGAATGAACAAGAAATAGGTTCATTTGTATGTAGTAATAATAATCATATTATTAAATATACATTTAAAAATGATTACTTATTATCAATTGAAGAAACATATAAGTTTGTTAAATCTGACTATGATGATTCAGCATATCTAGAATTATATTCAGAGTATCAAACTAAATCTACTAACTTAGGTGCTGGTGTATCTAGTACAGAAGAAGATGCTGATGGATTCACATTTAAAGCATCATTAGATTTAGAACATGGATACATGATACCTGAAACAGTAACAGATAATAACTATTACGAAAAGGATTCTAAAGCCAAGGTTATTCATTATGCTGAAACTGGTAAAGGATTTGATTGTAAATGATATATAATTTTACAGTAAATGATTTTGAAGGTCCTTTGGACCTTCTATTGCATTTAATAAGAAGTAGTAAGATGGATATCTATGATATAAACATAGAATCTATTACTAAACAATATTTAGATTTTATTAATAATTCAAAAGAAATGAATATGGATATAGCTGCAGACTATTTAGTCATGGCAGCAGAATTAATTCATTTAAAATCTAGAACATTACTTCATAAAGACGATGAAGAAGAATCTGATGAATATGAATTAAATTCAGCAGAAGATTTAAGAGATAGATTATTAGAATATCAACAAATGAAAGAAGTAACTTCTACATTTAAAGAACTAGAAGATAGAAGAAGTGATTTCTATACTAAATTACCAAGTGATTTATCTGACTTCCGTGAAGAAGGAGCATCAGTAAATCCTGGTGATGTATCAGTTGATGATTTAGTAAATGCATTAAAGTTATTTTTAGAAAGAGAAAAATTAAATAAACCTCTTAATACTAAAATAACAAAAAAAGAGTTATCTGTAGGAGATAGAACAGTACAAATAAGAAATATATTAAAAACTAAAAAGAAATGTGAATTCACATCACTTTTTGAACAAGTAACTAAGCCATATGTTGTAGTTACATTCTTATCTGTATTAAATATGAGTAAAAATAATGAAATTAATATAACTCAAGATAAAAACTTTGGAGACATATACCTAGAAATGAAGTGATCAGCATGGAAAACAAAGAAGAATTATTAGGAATATTAGAGGGTATTTTATTTGTAATGGGGGATGAAGGAGTATCATTAGAAAGTATAACTGAAATAATGTCTTTAGAACCTGATCAAGTAAAAGAATTACTATCTGAATTAAAGAAAAGATATGAAGACAAATCAAGAGGATTAAGAATTTCATATCTTGGTAATGCTTTTAAATTAACAACAAAAGAAGAACATAAAGAATACTATCAAAAATTAGTAGTTAATCCTGGTACTAACAAATTAAGTCAAGCAGCATTAGAAACACTTGCTATAATTGCTTATAATCAACCAATTAGTACAGTTGAAATTTCTGAATTAAGAGGAGTAGATACAAGAGGATTAATTAGAAAATTAGTTGCAAAAGGATTAATAAAAGAAGCAGGTAAAAGTGATATGCCTGGTAGACCAAATTTATATAGAACAACATCTGAGTTCTTAGATTATTTTGGATTAGCTACTATAGAAGATTTACCTGAAGTAAAGAAAGAAGAACCATCAAAAGATGATGAAACAGATCTATTTACTTCTACATATAAAGATGTAGAAGATGATGATACTGCCCAATAGCCAAGTGGTAAGGCAGAAGACTCTGGATCTTCCATTCCGTTGGTTCGAATCCAACTTGGGTAACCATAAAAATAACAATGTATTACACATTGTTTTTTTATTAAAATATGATATAATTTTTTATGTGATGCCCCAATGGCGGAATTGGTAGACGCGATGGACTCAAAATCCATTGTTAGCGATAACGTGCCGGTTCGAGTCCGGCTTGGGGCACCATATAGTTTATAAAAGATTAACTAATGTTAATCTTTTTTATTGCTTTAATAATATCCCTGTTGATAATGATGTACCTATTTCATCTATTGCAATTGGAGCTGGATTAATTGGTAAATTATCAGGTGCTGACTTTGGCCAAATAATATGTGGTATGTTTGATTCAGATAAAAACATAGCAATCCATATGGGTGGAACTGTAGAAGAAATGAAAGAGTTCTATGAAAGTCAAAATCAAAATAAAAAAAGCAAATAAAAACTAACTATTACTAGTTAGTTTTTTTTATGCATATAGATATAACATAATTAGGTATATCTTTAATTTGTATAAATTCATATCCATCTTTATTAGATAATATTTTATTATCTAAATTAAAAGTAATATCTTTCATATGATTAATATTAGAACCAATACATTTTATATATGATTCTTTTAAAGAAAATATATCTATATAATCATATTTATATTCTGATTCATTTAATATAAAATCATTTTTCTTACTATTTTTTCTTTCTTGAATATCTATTCCTATAGGTAAATCATTTATACATACAATTACATATTTACCTGAATGAGATATAGAGTAGTATATATTACTATCTTTGATATATGGTTTACCATTTTCGTTTTCTAATATAGAAATATTGTCATAATCTATATTATATTCTTTTAATAAATTACATAATAGATATTCAGCATATATAGATAAATAATTGTCTTTACTAATTCTATTTCTTTTTATTTCATATATTTTATTATAGAATTCATCAAGTATATTTTTATCTATATCATTTATATTTCTTACAATATATTTCATATACATCACATGTATATTATATATTAGATAATATTATTTATCCATCTATTATATATGTAAAGACAAATAATAATTTGTTGCACCAAAATATATATATACTATAATTATTATAGGAAGTGATTATATGGTAATTACAATAGATGGATTATCTGGAAATGGAAAAACAACATTAGCTGATATGATTGCAAATCATTTAGGATTTAAAAGAGTTTCAGCAGGAGATTTCTTTAGATGTATAACATATGAAATGTTAACAAAAGGACTAGATATAGATAATAATAGAGATCAAACTATAGAATATTTAAATACATTAGATATATCATATGATGATAACAATAATGTATTATTAAATGGAATAAATGTAACTGATGCTATTAGAACAAAAGAAGTATCAATTAATTCTTCTAAGGTAGCAAATAATAAAGATGTACAAAATATTGTTACTTTATTACAAAGACATTATTTAGATAAAAACAATGTTGTATTAGATGGAAGAGATGTAGGAACAAGAGTAGCACCAGATGCTGATTATAAATTCTATATATATGCCGATAAAGAAACTCGTGTTAAAAGATTAATGGCAGAAAAACCTGATGTTGATAGAGTAGAAATAGAAAAAGAATTAGATGCAAGAGATTTATATGACTTAAGAGGTAATTTTGTTAGACCAATGGGTGCATTTGAAATTGAAACATCTAATAAAACATTAGAACAAGTATTTGGAGAAATGATTGAAAAAATTGATCCAAATAAACCAAGAACAATTATTGAAGCAAATGATTAAAAAAGAAATGTAAAAACATTTCTTTTTTTATTGAAAAATAAAATATAATTTTATATAATTCTTTTAAGGGTGTTAAATATGAGAAATGCTATATGTTTACAACAATCAATTTTAGCAACTAGAAAACATATAGGGTTTATTTTTTCTAATTTTTATTTTTTCAATTAAAGAAGATATTGGTGGCATATCTTCTTTTTTTTGAGCAAAATTACACCTAAAACGAAAGGAAGAGATTATATGAAAAAAAGAATGACATATGATGTTGAAGAAACTCCACCTATAGCAAAGTGGATTATTTTAGCATTCCAACATGTCTTCGCAATGTTCGGAGCTACAGTATTAGTTCCAATTCTTGTTAACGCAGCTGCAGGAGCAGAAGTATTAACTATTCCAGTTGCATTAGTTGCATCTGGTATTGGTACATTAATTTATATTTTATGTACAAAAGGTAAATCACCAGTTTACCTAGGAAGTTCATTTGCATTCATTGCACCAATAGCTGCTGCTTATGTTAAAGGTGGCATATCCGGAGCAATGACTGGAGTAATGGCAGTAGGTTTAATTTATATTATAGTTGCTACTATCATTCACTTCACTGGAAAAAATTGGTTAGAGAAACTATTACCACCAGTAGTTATTGGACCAATGATTATGGTTATAGGTTTAGGACTTGCTTCATCAGCAATCTCAAATATTGGAATTGCAGAAGGACAAGTATTTGAATGGAAAAATGCAGTAGTTGCATTAGTATCATTCTTAGTTACTGCTTTAGTAATGACTAGAGCAAAAGGTTTATGGAAAGTTATACCTTTCTTAATTGGTATTATATCAGGATATGTATTATCTGCTTGTTTAGGATTAGTAGATTTTACAAAAGTAGTAGAAGCAGCTTGGTTACAAGTTCCTAATTTCCAAATTCCATTTGTACATTATGAAGTAAGCTTTGCTGCACTTATTACAATTGCACCAATTGCACTTGTAACTATGTGTGAACATATTGGAGATCATACATCTTTATCAAATATTATTGGTAGAGATTTAATCCAAGATCCAGGACTTGATAGAACATTATTAGGTGATGGTTTAGCAACATTTGTTGCTGGTGCATTAGGAGGACCTGCTAATACTACTTATGGTGAAAATACTGCAGTAGTTGGTATTACTAAAGTTGCATCTGTTAAAGTAATTGGATTAGCTGCTATATTTGCTATCATCTTAGGTTTCTTTGGCAAATTTACTGCATTAGTACAATTAATACCAGCACCAGTTTTAGGTGGAGTATCAATCTTATTATATGGATTTATTGCAGTAAATGGTTTAAAAGTATTAATCAAAAATCAAGTTAACTTTGATGATAATAAAAACGTTGCAGTTGCAGCTGCTATGTTAGTAATTGGTTTAGGAGGAGCTACAATCTCAATTGCAAATGGAGATTTAGACATTGCTTTCTCAGGAATGAGTTTAGCTGCAATAGTAGGTATTATTTTAAACTTAATAATTCCTGCTGATAAAGAAACACTTCAAAATGAATTAGACTGGGAAATTCCATCTGAAACAGAAGCTGCTGTTAATACAATTAAAAATGAAGTAAAAAAGGAAGTAAAAAAAGCAGTAGCAAAAAAAGCGCCTGCTAAGAAAAAAACAACAAAGAAAAAATAAGAGGTAAATATGAAGACAATTGAATTAAATCATCCATTGATAACTCATAAATTATCAATTTTAAGAAGTAAAGATACAGGAACTAAAGAATTTAGAGAACTAGTATCAGAGATAGGAATATTCTTATTATATGAAGCTTTTAAAGATGCTAAGTTAGATGATATAACTATCGAAACACCAATCACTGAGATGAAGACAGGAAGATTAAATGAAGACAACTATGCATTTTTACCAATCTTAAGAGCTGGTACAGGAATGGTTGATGGTGTTTTAAAAGTATTACCAAATGCTAAAATAGGACATATAGGGATGTATCGTGATGAAGAAACTTTTGTTCCTCATAGATATTTCTTTAAAGTACCAAAAGATATAGTTAATCGTGAAGTAATTATTCTTGATCCAATGCTTGCAACAGGAGGTTCAGCATTAGATACTATAGCTGAATTAAAAAGCATAGGTGTAAAGAAAATTAAATTTTTATGTATAATAGCTGCACCTGAAGGACTAAAAGCAGTAGAAGAAACTCATCCAGATGTTCAAATATATGCAGCTCATATTGATGATCATTTAAACGAAAATAAGTACATTGTACCAGGTTTAGGTGATGCAGGAGATAGAATTTTCGGTACTAAATAGATTCAAGATTTTCTTGAATCTTTTAATTTGCCAAGATTACTTTTTAATGTTATAATTTTCAATGTATAAAGATAGAAGAGGGTATGAATTATATGGACAAGAAGATAATAGAAAATTTTGAAGCGACACTTAATAATAACTATACTAATTTAGTTTCAATTGATATGAAGAGATTAATTGTAACAATAATGAATCACAATTCAAAAAACGAATTAGAAATAGTTTCAAGAATGAGTTTAGATAGTTTTGTATCTTCTCTACATAAAACAACACATAAAGATGATTTTTCTATGTTTGTTGATTACTTAAAATTTGAAAGAGCTAGACAAGAACATTTCAAAGGTAATGATGAAGTAAGATTTAAATATAGAAAAATAGATAAAGATGGTAAATATTCATATTATAATCAAATAATTAGATATATAACTATAAGTGGAAATGAATTCTTATTCTTAGCATCTGAAGATATTCAAGATGATTTAGATAGAACTGAAATAGAAAACAATAAATTAAAAAGACAAGTAAATGAAATAGAAGAAAGTAAAAAGAAAAAATCTATGGAAATTACTAATCCAACATTATTAATTGTAGATGATTCTTCTATCATGAGAAATGCAGTTAAAAAAATATTTGTTGATCAATATAATATTATTACTGCTAAAAATGGAAATGAAGCAATTGAATTAATTAAAGAACATTTAATGAATAAATCTGATATTAATATAGTTGGTATTTTCCTAGATATAATAATGCCAGTTGCAGATGGATTTGTAGTATTAGATTTCTTAAAAGATAATGATTTATTTAAGAAAGTACCTGTATCAATCATTTCAGGTGATGAAACAAAAGCAACTAGAAAAAGAATGTATACATATGATATAGCTGATTTATTAATTAAACCATTCAATGTAGATCATATAAGAAAAAGAATGAATAATCTAATTAATGTTTATTTAGATTCTAGAAACATGAATGTAATAATTAATAAACAAGAATTAGTTATAAAAGATAAACAAGAAAAAGTATCAGAAGTTAGAAGAGATTCTAAAGATTTAAAGAATACAAACTTAATCATGAATAAGATTGTTGATAATATATGTGATACTGAATCTTCAAAAGATTTAAAGAGAATAGTTAGAATAATTGCTACTGAAATGAAATTTATTCCAGAATATAAAATAGATCATGACATAGTTAATAAGATAGTTAAATATGCTCCTTTATATAATGTAGGTGCTATAGCTATGAAAAATGAAACTAAAGTAACATATAGAACTATATTTGAAGAAGTAGAATATGGTTTAACTATACTTGAAACTTATATAGACGATAATTTAAAAGAAGATAAAAAGATAGCTAAGAATATTATTAAAAATGCATTTGAATTATTCAATGGTACTGGATTACCAAATAAATTAGTTGGTAATAAAATACCAATTGAAGCTCAAATAGTTTCTATTGCAGTTAGATTAAATTCAAGAAGAAATGGTAAAGAAGTATTAGCTGACATTGATCAAATTATCAACAATGAATTTGATAAATATAATAAAGATATCTTAGATATAATTGATCTAAAGAGAAAAGATATTAAAGATATTAAAGTAAAATAGAATGTTAATAAACATTCTATTTTTTATGTTATAATTTATATGGTGAATAAAATGAAGAAAGATAATAAAATAACTAATATACTTACAAATATATGTATATATGTATTTATTCTTTTATCCAACTTTTTTTGTATAAATAAAATATTAGATTCTGATTTATTCTTTGATTTAAGATCAGCAAAAGATATATTAACATACGGTTTAGACTTTAAAGATCATATGAGTATGCATGAAGGATTAAAATATTTATATCATCATTGGTTATATGATTTAATAATTTATCCAATATTTAAATTGGGTGGAGCACCTTTATTATTTATATTCTTTGTAATAGTATTTTTCTTATTTAGTTTGTTAGCATATACATTTATAAATAAACATATAAATAATAAATTAATATCATTAATATCAACAATTGTATTAATCTATTTTACTAGTATATTTTATTATCCTAGAGTACAATCAGTAAGTTATTTATTAATGTTATTATTATTTATAATAATTAATAAATTATATGAAAAAGGAGAAATAAAATATTCAGTTATAAGTATATTAATATCCATATTTATAGTTAATATTCATTTTCCTATGTGGATATTAGTACCTGTATTTTTTCTTCCATATATAGTTCAAATTATTATTAAATATATTAAAGATAAATATAATATAAAACTATTAGATAATAAATTTATAATTGAAGATTGCAAATCTACAAAATTATTTATAATAACTTTTATAATGATTTTATTATCGTGCTTTATATCTCCATATGGTATATTGAATTACACATTTGGATTTAAAGTTATGAATTATTATTCAACTGTATATGGTAATATAGGTGAAATGAAACATGTTAGTCTTTTATCATATCCATTTGTTGCATTGTTATTAGTTATTGCATTAATCTTAATTGTTTCTAAAAAGAAAATAAAACTATATGATTTATTTTATTTATTAGGATTAGGATTATATGGATTAATGCTTTATAGAAATACAGTATATTTATATACATATTTCATAATAATATTAACAATTAATATATTTTCTGATTTCAAATTTAAAAATATAAAAATTAAGAAACTAAATGTTAATGAAAATGTAATAGTTTCTACATTTATTATCATGGAAATAATAGCAATTGGAATGATTATAAATGCATTAGATTTTAAAACATTTGAATATGGTATAGATCATGGAGGAGAACCAGTAGAGACAGCAGATTATATTGTTAATAATTTGGATTATAAAAATATAAGACTGTATAATGAGTTTGCTCAAGGAAGTTATTTAGCTTATAGAAAAATACCTGTTTTTATTGATTCTAGAGTAGAAGTTTATTTAAAAGAATTCAATGGTAAAGAAGATATAATGATTGATTACTTTAATATGAATTTTGAAGAATTAGTTGATAAATATCAATTTAATTATTATTTAGTAGGAAAAGATAGTAAAAAGTACAAGTATTTAAAAGATAATGATAAGTATGAATTATTGAATGTAGAATACGGTTATTATTATTTATATAAAAATAAAGAAGCATAAGTGCTTCTTTTTTATTTTATAAGTGTTATAATAAAAGAAGGATAGGAGGAGAGATTGTATGAATTATGATCCAAATACAGGACAACCAATTAATAATCAACAACCATATCAACCTGTACAACAACAAAGTCAAACAAATGGATTTGCTATAGCAGGTTTAATTGTATCTATTTTAGTAAGTGCAGTTATTGGTTTAATATTATCGATTGTTGGACTAAGCAAAGCTAAGAAGCTAAATAGTGGAAAGGGAATGGCAATTGCAGGTATTATTATTTCAGTTTTAAAACTAATTGCTGAAGTATTATTAGTTTTATTATTAGGTGGTTTATTTGCTACATTATTTGGAGCAGCCATTAATCAAGAAACATATTGTTCAATGGCTTATGAATGTGGAGAACCTAATGAATATGGATATGCTAGTTGTAAATACAAATCAGATAATGGAGTAGATATTACTATATCATGTCCAGCAACAACTACTAAGAAAACAACAACAACTACAACTACAACAAGTAAAACTAATACTAAAGATGCAATAGTATATGAATTAGATACTGATAGTGGTGCACCATATTATGTTGATGTATTCTATTTAAAAGATAATAATTTATATGGACATATAACTGATAAATTTCCAAGAAAAATAGATACCGATTCTGTAATAAATGGTAAAAATGTTAATTTAATAGTTAAAAACGTTAAAAAAGTTTTTGTTGTTGAATATGGACAAGCTGGATATCAAGATGTAATATTTGTTGATTTAATTAATAAAACATACAGATTATTCAATATGGAAGAAGCTAACAAAACTGCATTATCTTTTGAAGAAATAACATCAGCAACTGATATTACAAACGCTTATAGTTTAAATGCAAATGATGCTAGAGATTATATTTTAGTTAATTCTAAGAATCAAATTGTTAATACTTATTCAAAATATACATATGCATATTTCGATAAGAAACATAATTTGAATGAAACATTAATTGGATCAGATGTTATTAAATTAGTATATGTTAAATCTGAAATAGAAGAAACAACACCAAGATATTCACATAATTATTTTGAAGTATATGTAAACGGAACTAAACAAGATAAATTATTTGATTATTATATATGTGAAGATGTAACTAGTTATAATGATATTGAATTAATTCAAATTCCAGTTAAAAAATCTGGTTCAACATATGTAATGCAAGATTAAAAAAGGATTTATAAAATCCTTTTTTTTATGTATAAAACATGTTAAAATCATTAAAGGAGTGATTATCATGGCATCATTTACTACAAAAGTTAAAGATGAAATGACAAGACTTGAAACTAATAAGTTAGAAAGTATGTCAGAAGTATGTGCTTATTTAAAATCTAATGCAAAATTTTCAAATGATGCAATAATAATTACATTTGAAAATTCTGGAGTAGCAAGAAGAATTTTTATATTATTAAAAAAGATATATGGTATTAATATTAAATTAACAATAAGAACACAAAAGAAATTTACTGTTAAAACAATCTATATTTTAGAAATACATGAAAAGATAGATATTATAGAATCAGATATTAATAATACTTATAGAAATATATTAGATTATTCTGATGAAGAAAGAACTGGATATATAAGAGGATTGTTCTTAGCAAATGGATCAATAAATGATCCATCTAAATCTAAATATCATTTAGAATTTTTAGTTAATGATGAAGATTTATCATTACTAATAGTTAATTTATTAAGTACATTTAACTTTAAAGCTAAGATGTTAAAAAGAGATAAAGGATATATGGTATATATTAAATCTTCAGAAGAAATATCTGACTTTATAAAATTATTAGGTACAGTAGAAGCTTTATTCTATTATGAAGATATAAGAATTTATAGAGATCATAAAAATATGGTTAATAGGCTTAATAACTGTGAACAAGCAAATGTTGAAAAAAGTATGAAAACTTGTCGTGAACAAATAGATAATATTAATTATCTAAAAGACAATGATTTATTAGTCTTATTAGATGATAAAACAAGAATAGTAACAGATTATAGATTTAAATATCCAGAAACATCTATGTCTGAATTAGCTGAGATTATTTCATTAGAAACAGATTATAATATTACTAAATCAGGTATTAATCATCACTTTAGAAAAATAAAAGATTTAGTTAATAAAGCAAAAGAAAAAGAAACTAATTAGTTTCTTTTTTTTATTTACATAAAAATGTACATTATTAGAAAATATTATAATTACATATTACATAATAGTTTATAATATAGTTATAGTAGGTGAGTATATGAGAAATATATGTATATTATTATTAGCTATAATTTTAATACCTATAACCGTATATGCAGATACTTGTAATCCTGATGGTATTACAATTCAATCAATAAAAATGATTGAAAAATCTGATAGTACAAGGGAACTAACAGAAGCTAAGGTAAATGGAACAACTTTAAATTTAGATATTATGTTTTCCAAAGAAAAAGATTTTATTAAATATAAAACAACAATAAAAAATAATACAGAAGATGATTATGTATTAGATGAATCTATGTTTAATAAAAAATATAGCAACATTCAATATACTTTTGAAACAAATGATAAAGTTGTAAAAGCAGGAACAACAAAAGATTTAACTTTAAATGTTTCTTTAATAAATACTCCAACAGAAAGTAGATTTAAAGAAACAAATACATTTAATTTAGATTTGACAGGTGGAAAAATAGAAAATCCACCTACAGGAGTAAAAACATTAATATATTTAATTCCTATATTAATAGTAATAGGATTGATGGTATTTATAATTGCTAAAAAGAATAATGTTTTTAAAATGGTGGCAGTAATATTAGCTTTTCTGATAATTATTCCTACAATAGTAAAAGCTGTATGCAAATGTAATATGAAAATTAATTCAACAATTACTGTTGAAAATTGTAAATATATTTTAAGAACTCCAGAGGGTAGCTTTGAACCTGATAAGGATACTAAAGAAGTTTGTATTGTTTCTGAAGATATTCTTGAAAAATATAATAAAATACAACAAAGAAGTATGGATGAATCGTATTCATATGATTTAGGATATTATGAAATAATTTATTTGAAATTAAAGAATAAAACTAGTGATGTTTTCTTTAATGATACATCATATATTAAAGTTTATTCTGATCCAGGAAAGACAAATCTTATTAAAACTATAACTAAAGATGATATATATGATCATTATTACTATTTACTTAAAACTCATGATATAGTTGTTTCTGATTATCTAGATAGTTATGCAGTAATAATTATTGGAAACTATGAAAAAATATATTTTGATATATCATCTGATTTAACAGATAAATTAGAATTAGATATTAAATATACAAATGACAATAATATTTATACACAAACATTTGAAAATTTCGAAATTATTAGTAATAACGATATAGGAAATAAGATAGAATATTTAAGAAATCATACGAATACAAGCAGTACAACTATGTACTTTAGTAATTGTAGAAATAGTCAAGGAAAATACGAATATGAAGTAGGATATACTGAGTTCCATAGCGGTGATAATATTACATGTTCAGGGAATATTTATTATGCAACTTGGAGTTATAAATAGTATTTTTATATATAAAGTAGGTGAGTTTATATGAAAAGATTAATTGTTTTGTTAATAATACTTTTAATACCATTTAATGTATTTGCTGAAACATGCGATCCAAGTGGTATTACAATTCAATCAATAGAAATGATTGGAAAATCTGATGGATCAAATGAATTAAATTCAGCAAAAGCAAATGGAACAAATATTAATTTAGATATTTCATTTACTAAAGTAAATGATTATATAAATTATAAATTGATTATAAAGAATAATACTGAAGATGAATATGTATTAGATGAATCTATGTTTAATAAAAACTATAAAAATGTGGAATATAAGATTTCAAGTAGTAATAAAACAATAACTGCTGGTTCAACTAAAGAAATAGTATTAAGTGTTTCATTAAAAAATGATGCTACTATTGGAATGTTTTCAGAAACAAATTCTTTTGATTTAGAATTAACTGGAGGCAAGATTGTTAATCCACCTACAGGAGTAAAAAGCTTGTTATATTTTATTCCTGTATTATTAATACTAGGATTTATAGTTTTTTATGTTTCCAAAAAGAATAGAGCATTTAAAACAATAGCAATTATCTTAGTATTTGCAATTATTGCACCAACTATAGTAAAAGCTGTATGCAAATGTAATATAAAAATAGATTCCAAAGTTACAGTTGAAAATTGTGCCTATAAAATAGTAACTGATATTGGATCTTTTGAAGAAGATAAAGATGTAAAAGAATTATGTTTAGGCAATGATGATGTGATAGATGGATCTACTATTAAAATAAATTCCGTATGGAGTTATTATGGAATGTGGGATGCGAATAATCCAACAGCATTTTTATATTATCGCGTATATCCTAAAATTATTGGGCCAGTATTTAATGATAATTCATATATAAAAGTATATTCTGATGAAAATAAAACACAATTAATAAAAATAATAACAAAATCAGATGTTCCTAGTCATTATTACTATAATTTGTTAGGAGCTCATTCAGCAGATTCTGATTTTATATATAAAATTGGAGATTATAATAAAATATATTTTACTGTATCTGAAGATTTAAAAAATAAAATAATGGTTGGTATTGGATATGGTAAATCTAGCGAATATCATGAATCATCATTTACTGGTGAAGGAGAATTTGCAATAAGTAATATTAATATTATCAATAAAATTGAATATCTTGATTCTTCTTTTGAAAATGTAGATATCATTAGTTTTACTAATTGCGAAAATACACAAGAAGATGGTGGAAATACTAAAAAGTTGGGAAAGGCAATGGTAGAACCTGAAAAATGTACAGGAACAACTTATTATGCTGTATGGGAAGGTAGATAAAAAGAAACTTAATAGTTTCTTTTTTTATTTACATAAAAATGTATATTATAAAAAATTAATATAAATGTATATTACATATTAGTTTATAATAAATATATAGTAGGTGAGTTTATGAGAAAGGTGTTATTATTAATTATTTCAATTTTATTAATAATTCCAACAGTAGTATTTGCAGAAACATGTACTGACAATAATATTACTATTGAAGAAATTAAATTAGTTGATAAAAGTGCAGAAGCAAAAGAATTAGAATCTGCAAAACTAGAAAATAAAAAAATTAATTTAAATATTGAAATGGCATCAGTTGGAGATTATTTAACTTATGAAATATTTGTTAAAAATGGTACTGAAGAAGATTATGCTTTAGATAAATCATCTTTTCAAAATATATCCGATTATTTCGAATATATATTTGATACAAAAGAGACAATAATTAAACCAGGTGAATCTAAAAAAATGAGATTTAGTATTTCTTATAAAAAAGAAATTCCTGCAAATGAATATAAAGAATATGTATTTGGCGAAAAACAAAATTTTAACTTATCATTTAATCCAACAAAAGTAGCAGAAAATCCACCTACAGGAGTAGCTGATTTAATATATGCAATACCTGTTATAGTTATTATGATTATGTTAAATATGGCAGTAAATAAAAGAAGAAAGTTATTTAAAGCAATAAGTGTTATTATAATTATATTAATTCCATATATAGTTAATGCTTCATGTAAAACTGAATTTTCTTTCCAATCTACAATAACTATTAATCAATGCAAAGCTATATTAATAACTGAAGAAGGAAGTTTTTCTTTAACTGCAGACGAAAAAGAATTATGTTTAACATCGAAAGATGTATTTGATGATTATGTATTTAAATATTATCCGGATATGCTTGGAATCAAGGCGCCTGTATATAAATATTTCACATTAAATATTGATCGTACTTATTTTACTAATGAATCATATATAAATGTATATTCAGATTTAAATAAAACTAATTTAATTCAAACTGTTACAATTGACTCATTTCCAAAACCATATTATGCTATAGAAGAAACTTTAGACTTATCTAAAGAATCAATATCTGTACCGCTTGATAATGCAGATTATTCATATACATTATCACCAGATTTACAACAGATAGCTGATAGTTATTATAATGAGCATGGAACTGAATTAAATATAGTTGACCCAAGATATAGTTGGTTTAAAGCCGAAGAAAAAGAAGTTAAAGGCTTGATGACAACTAATGAAAATATAATAAACAAGTTAGAAAACTTGCATACAACTTTAATGGAACATCCTCATGGATCAGACGTTTCAATTAGATTTATTAGTTGTGATGAATATAAAAAAGAACTGGAAAACTATGGTGATCTTTATCCTGAAATATTTGATGAAGATTATAATGAATATAATTTAGATGAAAAGTGTGAAAACAATCGATATTATGCCAGATATTCATGGGCAATATACTAGTTAATTGATTATAAATAACGATATTTTATGTAAAATAATAATCTATAATTGTAAATTAAAAAGAATAAAAGATATGTTTAAAACATATCTCTTTTCTTTTGTGTTAAAATTTATTATAGGTGATACTATGAATATAAAGATATATCAATCTGGATTAAAATTCATGTTATGTAATGCGGTAAAAAGATTGTATGATGGTGAAGTAGAATTTAGACATTCGCTAGATCATGGTATATGTGTAAAAATATTTGCAGATACAAATATAACAAAAGTAGAAGTAGAAAAAATCAAACAATACATGAAAAAAATGGCTGATCAAAATATCCCATTTAATAAGAAAGTAGTCTCTAAACAAGAAGCTTATGAATTCTATTTAAAGAAAGGATATATTGAAAAAGCAAATAACATTTTAGCTATTAGTAATGTTACAGTTTCCATGTATGAATTTGAAGGACAATACAATTACTTCTATTCACATGATATGCCTGCAACATCAGGAGAATTAAAGATATTTGATTTATACTATATAACTGATAATGAATTAGTTCTTGTATATCCAATGCATGATAAAATTGATTTCACATTTAGAAATAGAATTTATAATGCATTTAAAGAATATAATACATGGGCAGAAAGAATTGGAATTAACTTTGTAGATGATGTTAATAAAGTTGTTTCTCAAGGTAAAATAAATGATTTAATCACTAAAAACAATCTTAAAAGTGATATGGATATTCATGATATATGTAAGCAAATTATTGATAACAATAAAAGAATTGTATTACTAGCTGGACCATCTTCAAGTGGAAAAACTACAACAAGTAAGAGAGTATCTCTTTGCTTATCAGCAATGGGATATGATGCAATTCCACTTAGTTTAGATGATTTCTTCTTAGAAAAAGATGAAACTCCATTAGATGAAAATGGTAATAAAGATTTCGAATCAGTAAGAGCATTAGATTTAGATTTATTTACTAATTCACTAAATAATTTACTTAAGGGAGAAGAGGTTAAATTACCAACATATAACTTCGTTAAAGGTGTTAAAGAATTTAACAATGCTCCAGTAAAATTAAAAGAAAATCAAATGTTAGTAATTGAAGGATTACATGCAATAAATCCAGAAATATTAAAAAGATTAGATACTCAAGTAGTATATAAAGTATATATTAGTCCACTTACTCCATTAGCAGTAGATAGACATAATTATATTAGTACTACAGATAATAGATTATTAAGAAGAATAATAAGAGATTTTAGAACAAGAGGAAGAAGTGCTGAACAATCTATAGCTTCATGGCAATCTGTAAGAGATGGAGAAGAAAAATATATCTTCCCATATACTGATACAGTAGATGGAATTATTAATACAGCATATGTATATGAAATTGGTGTATTAAAGGTTTTTGTTGAACCATTACTATATGATATAAAAATGGATTCACCATACTATAATGAAGCTAGAAGATTATTAGATAACTTAAAGAGTAGTTATACAATATCAAGTGAGTATATTCAACCGGACAATGTTTTAAGAGAATTTATTGGTGGTTCTATATTTGAAAGAGGAGAGTAGAAAATGAAAAAAATTGCAATTAATGGATTTGGTAGAATTGGTAGATTAGCATTCAGAGAATTGATGAAAGATGATGAATTAGAATGTGTTGCTATCAATGATTTAGGAAGTGTAGAAGATTTATATTTCTTACTTAAATATGATTCTAATTTTAGAGGATTTGATGCATCTAAAATTAGTTATACAGAAGATGCAATAGTATTTGCAGGAAAAGAAATTAAAGTTTATAAAGAAGCAGATGCTACTAATTTACCTTGGGGTGAATTAGGAGTAGATGTAGTATTAGAATGCTCAGGACATTATACTGATGTTGAAAAAGCACAAGCACATATTACTGCTGGAGCTAAAAAAGTTATTATTTCAGCACCAGCTAAAGGTGAATGCAAGACAGTAGTATACAATGTTAACCATGATATTTTAGATGGAACTGAAAATATTATTTCAGCTGCATCTTGTACAACTAACTGCTTAGCACCTGTATTAAAAGTATTAGATGACAATTTCAATGTATTAGGTGGATATATGACAACTATTCATGCTACTACTAATGATCAAACAACATTAGATGTTATGCATAAAAAAGGAGCATATTCTAGACGTGGTAGAAGTGCAATGGTTAATATTATTCCTGCTGAAACAGGAGCTGCAAAAGCAATTGGAAAAGTAATGCCTAAGTTAGATGGTAAATTAAAAGGTGGAGCATTTAGAGTTCCAACTATAGATGGTTCAGTTGTTGATTTAACGATTGAAGTAGAAAAAGATGTAACAAAAGAAGATATTAATTTTGCTTTTGCAAGAGCTCAAAATGAAACATTAATTTATACAGAAGATCCAATTGTATCTCAAGATGTAGTAGGATTTACTGGAGGAGCTTTAGTAGATGGATTACTTACTGAAGTAGTTGAATATGAAGGTAAGAAATTAGTAAAAGTAGTTGCTTGGTATGATAACGAACTTGGTTATACTAACCAAATGATTAGAACTATGAAAGTATTAGTGTAAAACTAATACTTTTTTTAATTATGTCCTCTTTATATTTGATATAATATTTATAATAGAGGGAAAATATATGAAGAAGAAATTATTATTAATAATAACTTTGATTTTTACATTCTTTATATCTAATGTATATGCTTCAGATGTTCAATATGAAGTATTATATAAAATGGAAAATGAACTTAAAGATAATACATTTACTATCCAACTTGGTTTAAGAGAAGAAAGTACAATGGCCGTAATGAGCTCTGTTGTATATAATCAAGAAAAATTAGAATTTGTAAGTATTGAAGGAAATGATTATTTTACTGTTACTAAAGGAAAAGATTTAACAAATGGAGTATTTAAATCATTTAAAATATTAGCAGATTCAGACTATGGATTTCAAAAAGTATACTATGCTAATTTAACTTTTAGAATTAAAGAAGATTTTAAACCAGGTGAAAGAACTGAGATATACTTTTCAAATAATAAAGTTGCTACAGCAGATGAGTTATTAAAAACTGCTCCATCTATGACTTTTACAGTATTCTATGATAAAGATGGAACAGTATCTTATGTTGCTCAAGAACAAACTTTCATGACTCAAATTAATATGTACTTAAATAATAACTGGAAAAAAGTATTATATTGCTTAGGTGCTATTATATTTGCATTTATAATTATAAGATATACAATTATTACTAAAGATTTAAGAGAATATAATAAAAAACATGATCATAATCATATAGTTAAAAAGATGAGATTTGCTAAAGTACCAAAGAAATTTAAAACTATAGATGATGATGACAAACCTGAAAAAATTAGAATTGCTAAACTTGGTAAATGGGGAAAGAAAAAAGTTAAAGAACAACCTGTTCAAGCACATCAAGCTAATATAAATGATTTGATGAAAGCAGAACCAGTAGCACCAGTTCAACAAGAAATTATTCCTGAAAGAGGAGTATTCATTGGAAATCAAGATACTGGTGATGAAAATATGTTACCAGATGATTTTTCATCATTTACTGAATCATCAAATGGATATGCATATGATGATGATACAACAACATCTGAAATATCAACAGAAGGTGCTGTTAATTTAGATAATTTAACAAATCAAAGTTTACAAGATGATAATAATTCAAAATTAGGAGTATTCTTAGGATTATTATTAGTATTTGGATTATTTAATTTATCATCAGTAAAAGCTATTTCAGATGATGAAATGAATAATCTAAGAAATATGATTTTAGGAAATATGGCTTGGAGTGCTGAATATGATATCAATAATGATAATTCTATTGATATGTTAGATATTATTGCTCTTAAAGATATAAATAATATAACTATTATTCAAGATACTATGACAGTTTCAGATAGTAAACCACAAGCAACATTTAACTTAAAATCAACAAGTAGGTATGTTAGAACAACTAAGAATGGAACAACTAAAGTAAGAACTACAGCAAATGGTAAATGGAAACACGATAATACTAATCCACCAATTAATAATAATGGTGGAACAACTACAAGTGGTGAGACTAGAAATTCAGATGGAGAAGTTGTTTATACTCCTAAAGAATTTACAACTAAAACACCAGTTACAAAAGATGCATCTAATGGTGAAACAACAAAATATAAAGTTCAAATATCATATTTTAATGGTTCTGGTGATTATGACAGTGTTGAATTACCATATGATGGATCAATCACATTCAATGTATATCCAAATGGTGAAGGATATCAAAATTTAAATGGATTATTCTGTACATCAGGTAATATCACTCATAATGGATATACTGTTACAATTTCAAATGTAATTAATCAATCAAATTGTTCCATTACCTTTGGTAAATCTAATTCAATTAATGCAAATGTTAATATAAATTATCATGATAGTGATCGTAGAATAGAAAATAATGTAATAAATATGAAGAATCAAGCTGTTGATACAATGATTACTAGTACAGTAAAATTTGATGATCATTATGAATATCAAAATGTAATATGTAATGGTGGATTCAAAGATTATAGTTTTGATCCAAATACTAGAAAATTCTCTGGTAGTATTGCAGAGTATAGTGGTACATGTACAATTAATATGAAACCAAAGAAATATACTCAAAGATTCACATATAATAATCGTGAGATATATTCAACTACTGGAGAATATCATTCTACTGTTAAGGGAATAACATTATTTGAATCATCATTTACTTCTAACTTGAAGTTGTATTGTGGTTCTACAGTAATTAATCCAAAATCAGTTGAAAAAACATCTATGTCAGAAGCGGGTATAGCATTCAATGGTTATAGATATGTATTTGATGTAAAAATAGAAGGCACAGATTGTGTAATGAAATAGGAGGAAATATATGAAGAATGTATTTAAAATATTATTAGTTTTATTAATGGTAATTACTTTACCTGTATATGCAGAGTCATCTAAGTTTTCTCCTAAAGCTTCGTTACAAACAGAAGAATTAGATAAGAGTAATTATTTTTATATTATTCTTTCGTATTCAGGAGAATATGTAAGTTCAATTGAACAAGAAATCACATATAATGGTAGAAACTTAGAATTTATTGATGCTAAACCATTAAATAGTTTTTCTATTGAAACTGGTACATTAATAAAAGATGGAAGATATAGAAAAGTAAAAATTGAAAGTAAATTAGATCAAGACTATGATGGAGTAGAATATGCTGTTTTAACTTTCAAAGCTTTAAATTCATTTAAAATAGGTAAAGATGATTTTATTGATATAAAAGATATTAAAGCTTATTCAAGTGATAATATATCTAAATATAAATATGATGGTATAGAAATTGATATTAATCGTGAAACATTAAATAGAGTATCTCTATCTTATACAGATATAAATACTAATTTAAGAATAAAACATACAATCTCTGAGTATTTAACAAGATTCTTAATAGTAGTAGCAATAATATGTTTAATATTATTATTAATAGTATTATTACCAACTAAGAATGATATATTTAGAACTCATAGAGAAAGAGAAATGTCTAAGAAAGTTACAAGTAAACGCTTTAATAGAGATGACTATAGATTTAATATAGAAGAAATTAAACAAATAGGTGAGAAGCCTAAAGAAGAGCCTAAGAATAAATTAGAATTAGGTGCATTTGATCCATTTAAAGATAATGTTGCTAAAAGAGAAGATGTTAAATTTGATTCTTCACGTGATTTCAGAGCAGTTGATGTAAGTGTATTTAATTCATCAAAAGCTAATGTAGTAGAAACACCTAAGATGGAAGAAAAGATTGAAGAATTAGTTGATGAAACACCTAAGAAGAAAGTAACAAAAAAAGATATGCCTAAGTTAACAAAAGCTAAGAAGATAGATAGAAAAAATGTTAAAGAAGGAAAAAATGGTTTAATGATGATATCATCTAAAAAATTAGATGATGCTAATAAAGATGATTTAGACTAATATGGTTGACTTTTAATAGTAAAAACTATATAATTATCAAGTATAAAACAAATGACGAAGACGGTATATATTAAGTACTTACAAGAGAGTTTATCGTATTGGTGAAAGATAAATTAAGAAAAGATATATATAGATCACTTCTGATGTGACTAAAGGATAAGTTTAGTACGGATTAACTCACGTTACGAGATTAAGTGCATGAATAAAACTCATGAATTAAGGTGGTACCACGGTGTAACTCACATCGCCCTTAACTCATTGAGTTTTTTTATTTTATATAAAAGAAAGGTGATAATATGAAAGGTTTTAAAGAATTAGACAAAAGAAAAACTTTTGAAGTTGAACAATCAATTTTAGAAGAATGGAAAAAACAAGACATCTTAAACAAAACAATTGATTCTAAGAATGATAAAGATAATTGGGTATTCTATGATGGACCTGCTACTGCAAATGGTATGCCAGGATTACATCATATGTTAGCTAAGTTCTTAAAAGATTCATTCTGTAAATATCAAACAATGAAAGGACATAGAGTATTAAGAAAAATCGGATGGGATACTCATGGACTTCCAGTAGAAGTTAATGTTGAAAAGAAATTAGGTTTTACTGGTAAATCTGATATCGAAAAATATGGTATTAAAGAATTTAATGCTTTATGTAAAGAAACAGTATGGGACAATGAAAATGCCTTCAGAAAATTAACTGAACAAATGGGACAATTCATTGATCTAGATAACAGATATATTACATATGATAATAATTATATTGAAACAGAATGGTATATCTTAAAGAAATTCTTTGATGAAGGATTATTCTATGAAGGTGTTAAGATTTTACCTTGGTGTCCTAGATGTGGAACAGGTTTAGCTTCACATGAAGTAGCACAAGGATATAAAGAAGTAGATGCTAACACAGTTATAGTTCCATTCAAAAAGAAAGATGAAGATGTATATTTCTTAGTATGGACAACAACACCATGGACATTAGTATCAAATGTTGCATTATGTGTTAATCCAAAAGAAGAATATGTAAAAGTAGAATCTATGGGTTATAAATTCATCTTAGCTAAAGCATTATGTAATGCTGTATTAGGTGATGATTATAAAGTATTAGAAACATATAAAGGTAAAGATTTAGAATATATTGAATATGAACAATTAATTCCTTCAGATATTAAAGTATCTGGTAAAGCATTCTTTGTTACATGTGATGATTATGTAACTATGTCAGATGGTACAGGTATCGTTCATATCGCTCCTGCATTTGGTGAAGACGATGCTCAAGTTGGTAAGAAATATAAATTACCATATGTTAATCCAGTAGGAGAAGATGCTCATTATATTGAAGGACCATGGAAAGGTATGTTAATCTTTGATGCAGACCTTGAAGTAATTAAATGGTTAAAAGAAAATGATAAATTATTTAAGAAACAAAAACTTAAACACGATTATCCACATTGTTGGAGATGTGATAGTCCATTAGTATATTATTCAAGACCTTCTTATTACTTAGAAGTTACTAAGTTAAAAGATAAGATTATAGCTGAAAATAAGAAAGTTAACTGGTATCCATCATTCGTTGGAGAAAAACGTTTTGGAAACTGGTTAGAAAACATGAATGATTGGGCCATTTCAAGATCAAGATATTGGGGAACACCATTACCATTATGGAGATGTGAATGTGGACATATGGAAATGATTGGCTCTAGAGAAGAATTAGCTGAAAGAGCAATTGAAGAAGTTGATCCAGCTACTATCGATTTACATAGACCATTTGTTGATGATATTCATATGACTTGTCCTGAATGTGGTAAGACAATGAATAGAGTTCCAGAAGTAATTGACTGCTGGTTCGATTCAGGAGCTATGCCATTTGCTCAATATCATTATCCATTTGAAAATAAAGAATTATGGGAATCTCAATATCCAGCTGATTTCATTGCTGAAGGAATTGACCAAACAAGAGGTTGGTTCTATTCATTAATCGTAATTGGTGTATTCATGACAGGTAAGAGTCCTTATAAGAATGTATTAGTAAATGAATTATTATTAGATAAATTTGGTCATAAGATGCATAAATCTAAAGGTAATGCTGTTGAACCATTTACTACTATTGAAAAATATGGCGCTGATACAGTTAGATGGTATTTAGCTTATGTATCACCAACTTGGACTCCATTAAAATTTGATGAAGATGGATTAAAAGAAGTTCATAGTAAATTCTTTAATCCATTTAAGAATACATATTCATTCTTCCAAACATATGCTAACATCGATGAAATTGATATTTCTGAATGTAATGTTAAATATGAAAATAGAGAAGAAATAGATAAATGGTTATTATCTAAATATAATAAGTTAGTTGAAAATGTAACTGCTGCATATGATGTATATGATTTAAATCAAGTAGTTAAACTAATTACTTCATTTGTATCAGATGATTTATCTAACTGGTATATTAGAAGAAACCGTGATAGATTCTGGTCATCTAAACTAGATGATTCTAAGAAGAGCGTATATATGACTACATACGAAGTATTAACTGGTGTATGTAAGCTTGCTGCTCCAATTATTCCATATACAACTGAAGAAATCTATAAGAACTTAACTGGAGAAG
This sequence comes from Bacilli bacterium, assembly GCA_016283935.1. GTDB lineage: Bacteria > Bacillota_I > Bacilli_A > RF39 > UBA660 > UBA6985. The sequence continues at coordinate 9,875 of JAEENX010000002.1, read as the reverse complement.
AATCAGTTCATTTAGCTGAATTCCCAACAGTTGATACTAAAGCTATTAATAAAGAAATCGAAGTTAAGATGGATTTAGTAAGAGACTTAATTTCTACAGGTAGATATGTAAGAGAAGAAAATAAGATTAAAGTTAGACAACCATTAAGTGAATGCTTAATTGATGGTAAATATGAATCTATCTTAGGAGACTTAGTTAACTTAATTAAAGAAGAATTAAATGTTAAAGAAGTAGTATATGTAGATGATTTATCTAAATACATGAATTTCAACATTAAACCAAACTTCAAAGTTTGTGGTGCAATGTTTGGTCCTAAGATGAAAGAATATCAACAATTATTACAAGATTTATCTGAAGAAGATGAAACATTATTACTTCAAGAAGAAACAATTACTGTAGACTTTGATGGAGAAAGATTAGACATTACTCCAGATATGGTTGATATCAGAATTGATGCTAAAGAAGGCTTTAATGTTGGAATGCAAAATAATAAATTCATCATTTTAAATACTGAATTAACAGAAGATTTAATTTATGAAGGATTAGCAAGAGAATTTGTATCTAAAGTACAAAACTTAAGAAAATCTTCAGGATTAGATATAGCTGATAGAATTAAGTTATATTATGATGGAGATGCTGATACTAATAAAGCATTTGAAAAATTCAGTGATTATATAATGTCTGAAACACTTGCCCTTGTATATGAAAACAAGAAAGATGGAGAAGCTACAGACATCAATGGTCATGAAGTATTTATTAAAATTGAAAAGAACTAGTTAACTAGTTCTTTTTTATTTGTAAAAATATTAACATTTTATAAAAAAATTTCGAGTAAAATGATATATCCGCCGTGTATATATAAAGTAGAGGGAGTAGTTTCTTGCACTCACTCTAGAAGGAGGTTTTATATATGCAAGAAAAAGTAAATACTATATCTAATTTATTTGAAGGGCATCAAATAAGAAGTATATGGGATTCAGAATTGGAGGATTATCATTTTAGTGTGGTTGATGTAATTGAAGCATTAACTGATAGTACATATGAGAAATCTAGAAATTATTGGAAGTGGTTGAAATCTAAATTAAACAGTGAAGGAAGTGAATTGGTTAGTAATACTAACCAATTCAAAATGAGAGCTTCAGATAGGAAAATGAGGTTAACGGATACTCTTGATACAGAAGGTATATTTAGATTAATTGAATCTGTTCCATCACCTAAAGCAGAACCATTTAAACTATGGTTAGCTAGATTAGGAAGAGAGAAAGTAGATGAAGTATTTGACCCATCAAAAGGAATAGATCAAATGATAGATTTCTATCTAATGAAAGGATATACACTTGAATGGATAGAGATTAGAATAAAAGCAATTATAGATAGAAAGAAACTAACAAACACATGGAAAGAAGGAGGAATAAATGAATCATATGAATATGCAATCCTAACAAATGAAATATATAAGACATGGTCAGGGATGACAGCACAAGAATATAAATCATTTAAAGGAATAAGAAAAGAAAACTTAAGAGATAATATGACTGATATAGAGGTAGTTCTTACAACGTTAGGTGAAGTTGCTACAAGAGACATAGCAAATATAAATAAGCCTAAAGGCTTAAAGGGAAATAAAGATATTGCTATTCTTGGAGGAACTGTTGCAAAAAGTGCAAAAGATTCATATGAAGATATAACAAAAAAATCTGCTATTTCAAATAAAAATAATCTAAAATATAAATATATTGATAATAATAAAATCATCAAATAATATGTATTTATAATTATAAATATGTTATACTTTATATAGGATAAGGAGTGGTATTATGGAATTTGATGTTCTCACTAAAAAGTTATATCAAGAAAACATAAATTGGGTTTATTCCATAATCAAAGAACTTGATTCTAAAGGTATTGAAAGAAAAGAAAAGTTTATTGTAGACCCTTATTCATTTAATGAAATAGTAATATTAGGTTATTACTTTATGAATTTATATATTGTATCTAATATGAAAAAATATGATGATGATACAAGAAACGAAATATTAAAAGCTATTATTACAGGAGCTAGTTCATATAATCAAGCTAAATTAAAATCTATATATAAAGTAGAAATTGATTTAACTAAGTTAGTAGAGCAATATAATTCATTAGTAAGAAAAACAAAAGCATATTCTCCTAATGATGGTATTAAAGCTAGAATAGTAGCAGTTGATGAAGTATATAGAAGAATATATCCTATATTTAATAAAAGACATTTTAATGTATTTGTAAGAGTATTTATGCAATCTTATAAAGAATTTGAAAAAAATATTGATAAATCAATATCAGAATATATGAAAGGATAGTTAATATGATAAGTGAAGCTAAGATTAATCAAGTTCTTAGTGCTATAAGAGAAAATGGTATTAAATCATTTGATACAGATTCACTTGTTAAACTATTATCTATATTAAATAAACAAGAATTAGAAGTATTTAAAGAAAAAGTATTCTATGAAGAAAATGGTTTAATATTAGATAAGTTTTTAAGATGTGAACCTCTTGTTACTAAGGCTATTGATGATAAACTATATAAAATAGGTAAGTCAGAATTAATTATTTTACTTAAAGAAAGTATTAGTAAAGATTTATATTACAATTACTTATCAACATTAACTGTTACAGAATTAGCAGATGTAAGATATTACATAGCTAACTCAGTTAATCCATTTGATGATCACAGTTTTAGAGCAGCAAAGAAAATGCTTAAGATGATAACTGAAATCATTAAAACTAAAGAATTAAATAGAAAGCCAAGCTTTGATGCAGCTTAGCTTTTTTTATGCAATAAAAAAACTAGGTAAATACCTAGTTTTTATTTTATTATCTGTTATAGAATTCAACTACTAATGCTTCTTTAATATCTGCAGAAAGTTCAGTTCTTTCTGGGAATCTTACAAAAGTACCAGCCATCTTCTTAGCATCAAATTCAACATTTGGTGCTACAGGTAATTTAGCTTCAATAGAAGCTTTAATTACTGGATGTTCTAATGAATTTTCTTTAACTGAGATAACCATTCCTGGTTTACATTCGAATGAAGGAATGTCAGTTTTAACACCATCAACTAAAATATGTCCATGGTTAACAATTTGACGAGCAGCTCTTCTTGTAGGAGCTAATCCCATTCTGTAAACAACGTTATCTAATCTAGCTTCAAGTAATTTTAAGAAGTTTTCACCATGTACACCAGCCATTTTGCCAGCTTTTTGGAATAAACGTTTAAATTGTTTTTCATTTAAACCATACATGAATCTGATTTTTTGTTTTTCATTTAATTGAGTACCATATTCTGAAGATTTTCTTCTTCTATCAACACCATGTTGTCCAGGTGCATAAGGTCTCTTAGCTAAGTCTTTACCATTTTCAAGTGTAGAAAAACCATATCTTCTAGATTTCTTGAAAGCAGGTCCTGTATATCTTGCCATGTATAATTCTCCTTTCTATATATTTCATAGTAAGGAAGTCTCTACTTTTACTAGGGTGTTTGATAAGTTTTTCCCTTGGGCAGTCCAAGTTACTAAACATCTAGATCAAACGCATTAGTAATTATAGTAGACCACTGCCAGTCACTACGCATTTAGTAATATACACTAAATACATTAAAATGTCAATGAATTAACAGTAAAATGTGCTATAATTTACTATAGGTGAAGATATGAAAAAGATTGATTTGAAAAAGTTGTTACAATTTATATTTGGCTTTTTATCTATATTAATATGTATGATATCTAGAAATGAAATATCTTCTGCTTATTATTTTATTGTTATCTCTTTTATAATCACAATAATAGTATTAAAAAAATACACTTTAATAAAGAATAACAGAATAAATATTAGTTCTATTTTATTATCTATATATTATATTATATCTTTATCATATAGATCGGTATTAAATAGTGAATTATGTTTAACATCTACTATTGGTGCTAAAGTGTTTATTTTTTATACGACTTTGCCATTATTAATATTATTATCATCATATATAAATATTTCGTATTTGATAGATAATAGAAATAAAATAACAAATATTATTAATAAAGAAATGTCTTTTGATATTAAAAAAATATCTTTATTAATAATTACATTATTATCAATATTGTCTTTTGTTGGTAATATGTCATTAAATTCTTATCCAGATATAAATGGAGTTTTAAATTGGGTAAATCATGGCTATTGGTCTCATTGGCATACAATAGGATATGAAATATATATGTGGATATTTACTAAGCCATTTGGATTATTAGGAGTCTTATTTATTCAAGGATTATTATTTATAATGATAAATAAATACATAATAGATATCATAGATGAAAGATTCAATAATAAAAATATATTGGTTTATTTAATAATGAATATGTTATTTTTTCAACCATATGTATTTAATCATCTAGCACCTAAAGATACAATATTTTCTTTAAGTATATTTGGATTAGCAGCAGCATTTTTTGATATATTAACTTCTAAGAAAATTACAAAGAGAAATATTATATATTTATTTGTTTTTTCAATATTAACATCTATATTTAGACATGCTGCAATTATAGCGGTTGTTCTTACACTTATTGTTGCTGTTATAGTATATAGAAAAAATAAAGAGTTCACAAGAATATTTATTTCATGTATTGTCTTGTGTATAGCATCATTTTCGTTCATTACATATTTTATAGGGGATTATATATTACATGCTGTACAAAATGAATACTATATAAAATATACAACTCCTGCATATATGATAGGTTCTTATATGAAAGATGATTATGAATTTGATAACATGAACGATTTAGAAAAATATTTATCTACAGAGGAATGGAAAACTTATTATGATAAATATTGGGCTGATACATTAAGTAGAAAATGGATATTAGAAGGAAAAGAAAAGAGAATGGAACAATATAATCTTGGTCCTGTATTTGTTAAAACAAATATAAGATTATTATTGGATAATCCAATGAAATATATAATTAAATTATCACATATAGATTCCATATTATTTGAAATATCAACTCCAGTAGATGGATATGATTGGGCTCCAGTTAGAAATCATTCTATTCATTATGAAGTTGTAAATGATTTCTCTCATAATAACTTTTTTCATCATTTAACTAATATAATAGAAAATACTACAGGAGAAATAGCAGTGATAAAAGATATTCTATGGCGTGGTGGATTCTATCAATTTATATATTTAATATATATAGTTATATCTATTTTAAATAAAGAAAAAAAGAAAATTTTATTTTTATTACCAATAATAATTATTCAATTATTGTTATATATATCTTTACCATCTCAAGATCCTAGATATGTATTACCAATGATAATTATTTTTCCATTAGCAACAATTTTAACATTTATAAAAACTAATATATATAGAAAATAATTCCTATATATGATAGAATATTAAAGAGAATAGGGTGAATTGATATGGCTGGTTTACAAGAACATTTTAAAGTCGATTATAAAAGCGTATTACCTTTAACTAATAATATTATAAGAGGTAATAAATTTAGAATTACCATATTATCAGAATTACTAATTAGATTAGAATATTCTGAAACAGGATTATTTGAAGATAGACCAACTGAATTAGTTCAATCTAGAAACTTTCCAGAAGTAAAATTTGAAAGAAAAGAAGATTCAACATTTGTAACAATTGAAACTTCATATTTTCAATTAACATATAGAAAAGAAGCACCATTTGCTGGTCCAAGAATGACACCTGATCAAAACTTAAGAATTAATCTTAAAAATACAGATAAATTCTGGTATTTTAATCATCCAGAAGTTCGTAATTTTGGTGGTACATCTTATTCACTTGATGGGGCAGATGGAAATGCAAGATATAACAAAGGCTTATATTCTACAGATGGATTTGTATCAATTGATGATTCAAATAGCTTAATCTTTAATGAAGATGGTTCATTAGGTAAGAGAAGTGATACAAGAATAGATACATATGTATTCATGTATAGAAGAGACTTTGGTGCATGTTTAAGAGATTACTTTAAATTAACTGGTTATCCATCTTTAATACCTAGATATGCATTAGGTGTATGGTGGAATAAAACTGTTGAATATAATGCTAAAGACTTAGAAAAATTAGTATATCAATTTACTAAATATAGAATACCAGTTTCAATTATTATGTTAGGTAATAACTGGCATAGACAAAACCCAAGAATGAAATCAGGATTATCATTTGATGAAAGATTATTTAAAAGACCAAAAAGAATAACTGATTTCTTACATAGTAAAAATATAAGATTTGCTGTTAAAGTTAATCCTTTAGAAGGTATATCTCCTAAAGAAGATTATTTTTTACCATATAAAGCAGCAACAAGACAAACAGAAGAAGGAATTCTTCCATTTAATGTATTTAATCCAAATATAGTAGAAGCATATTTAGATTATTTAATACATCCACTTATGAACTATGGTGTTGATTTCTTCTGGATAGATTATAACAATCCAAATGATTTAGCTTCTTTAAGAGCATTAACACATTATCATTTTAATGACTTTAAACAAATTCAAAATAGACGTGGTATTACATTTGCAAGAAATGGATTACTTGCTGCACATAGATATCCAATTCAATATACTGGAGAAACTATTGTATCTTGGAAGAACTTACAAATGTTACCTCAATATAATTCAACAGCATCTAACTTAGGATTATCATGGATATCAAATGATATAGGTGGATTTAAGTTAGGAACTGAAGATGGAGAATTATATTCTAGATTTGTTCAATTTGGATGTTTCTCTCCAATATTAAGATTATCTTCAGATGATGGTAAATATTATAAAAGAGAACCATGGAAATGGGATATTACAACTCAATCTGTAACTGCTCAATATATGAGATTAAGACATAGTCTTATTCCATATATATATTCAGAAGCATATAGATATACAAAGACAGGTTTACCTTTAGTACAACCTTTATATTATAGATATCCAGAAATATATGATGAACCATTATATAAAAATGAATATCACTTTGGATCTCAATTATTTGTTGCTCCAATTACAACAAAAGGTGATCCAATCATGGATAGAACAGTTGTTAAACTATTCTTACCAGAAGGAACTTGGTATGATTTTACAAATGGTAAAAGATATACAGGTGGTAGAAGATATACTACATTCTATAAAAGAGAAGATTATCCAGTATTTGCTAAAGCAGGAACTATTATTCCAATGGCAATACTAGATGAAAAAGATTTAAATAATACAACACCACCTAAAGACATGGAAATACAAGTATTCCCAGGAGCATCTTCATCATATGAATTATATGAAGATGATGGATTAAGTTCATTATTTGAAAAGGGATTCTTTATAGTAACTGGTATAGATTATACATATCAAAAGAATAATTTTACTGTTACTATTAGACCATTAGCTGGTAAATCAGGAATTATTCCTAAATTCAGAAGTTATAGAATAAGATTTAGAAATACTAAAGAACCAGATGAAATTATTATCCATGTAGGTGATGAAAAAGTAAAAGGTGAAGTAACATACAATGATGAAAACGATTTCATTGTAGAATTACCTGCTATTTCGACATTAAAACAAATTACTGTTAACTTAAAGGGTAAAAACATTGAAATAGATGGATTAAGATTAGTTAATGATGACTTTGATTCTATTCTTAATGACTTACCAATTAAAACAGAAACTAAAAATGTTATTGGTGAAATATTATTCAGTGATAAATCAATTCAAGAGAAACGTATTCAAGTACGTAAGTTAAGAAGATTAGGTATTAACCAAAAATATATTACATTATTCCTAAAACTTCTTGAATATATGGCTGAAGTTTAGTATAATTTATTTCAAGCAAGTGAAGAAAAAGTAGTAATAAATGGATAAATCAAAGAGAGCTATCGGTTGGTGTAAGATAGTATTTAGATATTTATGAACTTGTTTTCGGATGTGTTAGGTTAAACGCTTTATAGTTTAATGAGTATAAATTAAGGTGGTACCACGAGTCATTTCGTCCTTTGGATGAAATGGCTTTTTTAATTTTAAGGAGGAAAATATATGAGATATGTAGGATATTATTTTATAGTATTATTTATTATATTTTTAATCATGTATATAGGATCTTATATCCTGAGAAAGAAAAAAAATAAATTAGGTGGATCTGCCGGATTTAGATTTATAGAAAAAAGATATAATTTAAATATGGATGAAAAGAGAGCAAATACATTAGCTAAGATATTAGTCTTTAATGACTCATTCTTATTATCAGTACCTATTTATATGTGTCTATTTGTTTTAGATATGAGTAGTGTAACAAGAATGATTATATTATTTGCAATAACATTCGTATTTTGTGTAGTATTTGTATTATTATCATATAACATGATAGGAAAGATACTAAAGAAGAAAGGTTGGTAAAAATGGAAATACAAGAAACATTAAAAATTGAAAAGAAATGGCAACAATATTGGGATGAACATAAAACATTTGAATGTAAAAATGAAGGAAAAAATCCTTATTACATATTAGTTGAATTCCCATATCCATCTGGAGCAGGATTACATGTTGGACATGTTAGAAGTTATACTGCTCAAGATGCTATAGCAAGAATGATGCGTATGCAAGGATATAATGTATTATATCCAATGGGATGGGATGCATTTGGTGCACCTGCTGAACAATATGCAATAAAGAATCATATTCATCCAAAAGATGCTGTTAAAGAAAATATTAAAACATTTAAAGGACAAATGAAAACTTTAGGTTTCTCATTTGATTGGAGTAGAGAATTCTCTACAACTGATCCTGAATATTATAAATGGACTCAATGGCAATTCTTACAATTCTACAAACATGATATGGCATACAAGGATACTATTCCAGTAAACTGGTGTCCTACATGTAAGACAGTATTATCAAATGAAGATGCTGCTGGTGGAGTATGTGAAAGATGTGGTTCTCAAGTAGAACAAAAAGAAAAGAGTCAATGGATGTTAAAGATGGCTTCTTATTCAGAAGACTTACTTAAAGGATTAGATGATACTCATTTTGCTGAAAAAGTAAAATTAGGTCAAATCAATTGGATTGGTAAATCTACTGGTGTGGAAGTTAATGTTGATATAGTAGGTGGAGGAAAGTTTAGTATATTTACTACTTGTCCTGAAACTATATATGGTATTACATTCTTTGTAATTGCACCTGATGGTAAATTAATTAAAGAATTAATGCCAAGAGTAGAAAATGTTGATGAAGTAAATGCTTATATAGAAGAAACTAAAAAGAAATCTGCAATGGATAGAACTGAATTAAATAAAGGTAAAACAGGTGTAGAAGTTAAAGGTGTTAAAGCAATTAATCCTGTTAATGGAAAAGAAGTTCCAATTTTCTTAGGAGATTTCGTATTAGGAGATTATGGTACAGGAGCAGTTATGGCTGTACCTTCACATGATCAAAGAGACTTTGAATATGCTAAAGAACATAACTTAGAGATTATCCAAGTAATTGACTGTGGTGATATTTCTGAACATGCTATTGAAAAAGGAGATTATATGGGTGGTCATGGATATAAGATGATTAACTCAGAAGAATTCAATGGTATGGTAGTTGATGAAGCTAGAGAAAAAATCTCTGATATGTTAGAAGAAAAAGGAATCGGTAGAAGAGTTAATAATTATAAGATGAGAGATTGGATTTTCTCTAGACAAAGATTCTGGGGAGAACCTATTCCAATGATTTATTGTGAAAAATGTGGATGGCAACCAATGAAGGAAGAAGATTTACCATTGTTACTTCCTGATGTTGCGGAATATGAACCAACAGAAACAGGAGAGAGTCCACTTGCGAAGATT
>JAEENX010000001.1 GCA_016283935.1 Bacilli bacterium | reverse complement strand
AACACAAAAATATAGTAAATCTAATTATAATATGAGGAATGATATTGAAAAAGAAAAATATATTCAATTATATTGTAAAGTATATAATGTAAGTAGAGAACATGCTATTAATACAATTAGTGCTCCTTTTAATAATAGAGTTAGTGAAGTATATGTAGGTAAGAATAGAAATACTATAATAGAACAAATTGATAATGCTAAAGAAATGTTATCGGATATTTATAGTAGATATAATGAGTTATCATATGAAGATCAACAATTGTTTTTAGAATTATATAGTAAATGTAAAAGAGTAAAATATATGAATGTTACTAATGCAGAGATTGAACAACAACAATTAGATGAAGTATTAAATTTAGCTGTTGAGATTAGTAAACTTAATGAAAGATCACATTCTAAAAAAATATAAAAGATACTAATGTATCTTTTTATGTTTGTATCAAATTTGACATAAACATAAAAATGTGATATAATTTGTATATATTTGAGGGGGTTACAACATGGAAAACACATATGGAAGGTTATTTTATATTAATTTTTATAGTCAATATTCTAATAATACACTTGATTCATTACTATCGTATAGTATTGATTATGTATTAAGAAATAATTCATTTATGATTAAAGAATATTTAAAAGATTTAAAGTCAAAATATAAATTTAATTCTTATATGTATATATTTGAATCAGTTGGTAATTATTTAGTTAACATTTATAATAATTTATATGAAGATTATTTAAATGGAGATAAAGCCGCTGAAAAATCACTATATGGTATTAGAAAAAAATATTATTGTATTATGTTTTTTTATGAACAATGTTTAGATGAAGAAATTGAAAGAAAATTACATAAAGAAGATAGTAAAATTATAAATTATGATTTTTCTAAGAAGAATAGATTTGGTATAAAGAGAAAAATATATACAAATGACTTGAAAAAAGAAGCAAGATAATTTATAATTTAGACATACAAACGAAGACGGGCTTGGAAACCTATCAGTTATATAGTAATTAAGGTGATTCTTACAAAGAATAAGTAGGGTGGAACCGCGGAATATTTTCCGTCCCTACAAAAATAAGAATCACTTTTTATTTTGTAAAGGAGAATATATATGGAAAAGACAATGGAAGAATTAGTTAATTATTCAAAGCAATATGGATTTATATTTCAAGGATCTGAAATCTATGGTGGTTTATCAAATACTTGGGATTATGGTTCACTTGGTAGAGAATTAAAAAATAATATTAAAGAAGCATGGTGGAAGAAGTTTATTCAAGAAGAAAAGAATAACTTTGGTTTAGATAGTGCTATATTAATGAACCCTGAAGTTTGGGTTGCATCTGGTCATGTTGCATCATTTGCTGATCCACTAATCGATTGTAAAAAATGTAAGGCAAGACACAGAGCTGATAAGTTAATCGAAGATTTTACTAATGGTAAAGAAACAGGAGACGGATGGGAAAATGAAAAATTAGAACAATACATCAAAGATAATAATATTACTTGTCCTAAGTGTGGAAATTGTGATTTTACTCCAATTAGAAAGTTTAATTTATTATTTGAAACTCATCAAGGTGTTACTGAAGATAGTAAATCTAAAGTATATTTAAGAGGTGAAACTGCTCAAGGTATATTTGTTAACTTTAATAATGTACAAAGAACTATGAGAGCTAAAGTACCATTTGGTATTGGTCAAATTGGTAAGAGTTTTAGAAATGAAATTACTCCAGGTAACTTTATATTTAGAACTAGAGAATTTGAACAAATGGAATTAGAATTCTTTTGTAAACCAGATACTGATTTAGAATGGTTTAAATATTATAAAGAAAGATGTTTAAACTTCTTAAGTACATTAGGTTTAAATAAAGATAATTTAAGATATAGAGATCATAAAAAAGAAGAATTATCATTCTATAGTAAAGCTACAACTGATATTGAATATCTATTCCCAATGGGATGGGGAGAGTTATGGGGTATAGCAGATAGAACTGACTATGACTTAAGTGTTCACCAAGAACATTCTAAACAAGATTTAACTTATTTAGATCCAGAAACTAATGAAAGATATTTACCTTATGTTGTTGAACCATCTGTTGGTGTAGATAGATTATTATTAGCTGTATTATCTGATGCTTATACTAAAGAACAATTAGAAAATGAAGAAAGATTAGTTTTAAAATTAAAACCTTTCTTAGCACCATATAAAGCTAATATATTACCATTAAATAAAAAGTTACATGGTGATAAAGCTAATGAAATATATCAATTATTAGCTAAGAATTTTATGGTATCTTATGATGAAGCTGGTTCTATTGGTAAAAGATATAGAAGAGCTGATGCTATTGGTACTCCAATATGTATAACTATTGATGATGAAACTCTAAATAATAATACTGTTACTATTAGAGA
>JAEENX010000027.1 GCA_016283935.1 Bacilli bacterium | reverse complement strand
ACGGAGTTGTAAATATAAATAATTCAACATTAAATGTGTCGGGAAGTATTACATATATGTATGGAATATATAATGATAAAGGAAAAGTAAATATTATAGATTCAACATTAACAGTAGATAATCAAATTACAAATACAAGTTATGCAAGTACATATGGATATTATAGTAATAGCACAGTATTCAATGAACTATATATGGAAGGAATTACTTTTAATGTATATTCAGAGGGACCAAATGGATATGCTCTATGTGAAACAAATTATTCTACATCAAAATCAACATTAAAAAGTGGAACAGTAAATGTTACATCAAATAAAAGCTATGCATATTATGCCCGTTTTGGAAATAATACAATAGAAGCTGGAACAGTCAACATAAAATCGCAACAATCATATGGATATGGGCAATCTAATGGTCAAATGAATATATCAGGTGGAGAGTTGAATGTAATAGGAAAGTATGGTGCTATAGGGCTAGATTATTCAACAAACAAAATAACAAGTGGTAAAATAACAGCAAATCATACAGAGACATCAGTTACATATTATACAGGTGATGGAATTCGAAATGGAACAAGTACAATAACAGGTGGAGAAATCTACGGAAGTACATATGGAATAAGAGAGGGAACAACAACCATAGGATTGGATGATGGAACAATAAATACAACATCTCCAAGTATAACAGGAAATTTGTATTCACTATATGCTGGAAATGTAAACTTCTACGATGGAGTTTTGAAGGGTAAAACTGAAGCATATAAAGAAGGAGCAATAGCAAGTGTTGCTAATGCTACTAACATTGATTTATCAAGTGAAGAAATAGATGGAGAATTGTATTATACTGCTTATTTAGTAGAAGAAAGAATTATTGCAAAAATAGGAACAGTAGAATATACTAGTTTATTAGATGCTATAGAAGCGGCTACAAATGATGATACTATAGTTATAGTAAATGACTTTATTCAATATAATCCAATTATTATTGATCAAAATAAAACAACAGTAATTGATACAAATGGAAAAACAATAAAGATTAATTCTACAATAACTAATAATGGTTCACTAAGAATGATAAATAGTTCAAGTAATAAATCAACTCTTAATTATTACAAAACTGATTATCTATTTATAAATAAACCAACAGGAAACATGGTAATAGAAGGTGCTATAATATCAGCTCAAAATGGTTTTAAAAATGAGGCTGGAGGAAGCTTGAGTATTAATAATACAATTCTTACTTCTTCAAAAACTGCTATTAATAATGTTGGATCTCTAGTCATGAATAATTCTGATATTACTGGTGATGAATATTCAATATATATTGTAGGAAGTGGAATTAGCACAGTTGATAATTCAATAATTACATCTGGTCAAAACAGTATATATAATAATGAGACAGCAACAATTGAATTCAACAATACTGAAACACACGGTTACATTTATAACGGCAATACTAATGGAACAATAAATTTTGTTGGAAGCAATATAGAAAGAACTACAGATTCAAGTGCAATAACACTATTCTTAAACAAAGGAAAGTCATCTATCTCAAGTACTGTAATAACTTTATACGATAACAATACAAAAGAAAATTATTATTCAGGAAATGATATAGCAATTCAAAATGATGGAATTCTTGATATTAAAGATAATAGCGAATTTATGGTATCAGTTAATAATAGTTTAAAATATAAGAATCGTACTATGTTTGGTATTTACAATAATGGAACATCTGTTATTGAAGATTCAAGCATTAATGTTGATGGAAATACATATAGTACTAGTTATCCATCATATGGAATCTATAATAATGGTGGATCATCAACAATTAAGACAGGTTCAATTACAACAACAGGAATTGTTGCATATGGTATCTATGTTAATACTGGAAGTGTAACGATGGGTATACCTGAAGATCCAAGTTCACCTAACTATGGTGGCGAATTAGCTAATGTATCACTAATAAATCCAGTAATACTTGCTGATGGATTAACAACAGGAATAGGCGTAAAAAACATTGGTGGTCACTTCAAATACTATGATGGAAAGATAATGGGTAATACAAGTGCTAAACCAGACGTTGCATCAGACATAGAATACTTATATGAAGCAATTGATTATGTGGATGAAGAAACAGGATATCAATACTGTATTCTAAAGTGGATGAGACCAACAAACGGATAAAATAAAAGAGCATGAAATTGCTCTTTTATTTTTTTGATTTAAATATCTTAAGGATTATTGAATAGTAAAAAATATATGTGATATAATTTAATAGGATAATATGTTTACAAGATAGGATATAACAAATGAAGAAAATGATTTATTAAAAATAAAGTATAATTACTAATTAATGATTCATCTGATTTTTATTATTTTAAGGAATTGTGGAGATAGTTATGATAAAATTCGATAAAGAAACTTTAGGAACATTAAAAGGAGTTGTTTTATTACTGATAGTATTAGTTTTAGTAATACTATTATCATCGTTATTTATTAAAAATAAAATAACTGGATTAGAAAAAGCATTATTAACAGAACAAAATGAAAAAGCGATGCTATATGTTGATAGTATTGATATAAATGATACCCAAACTGATTCTTATATTTTATATGCATTGGAGTATTCATATAACGAAAATGACAAGGATACATTAACTTATAAAGAAATTCAAACAATTATTAAAAATATATTTGATAAAGATTTATCAGAAGATAGTTTAAATGCTGTTGGTATAACACCATTATTATTAGACAACAATGTTATACATAAACCTGAAGAAAAATCATATTCAATTAATAAAAAGAATATGACTCAACGTCAAATAGCTAATATACCTATAAATATATATAAACAAACTAAGGTTAAGAAAAAAAGGTCTAAGTATATTGTTGAATACGAAAAAATTACTATTGAAAATCCATATGATATCTTGAATTATTATAATGATTTATCGGCATCACAACCAGATCAAGAACCATATGATACTACAGCAATAATGAATTATTTGACTGCTAAAGGAAAAATGAAAGATATTAAATCTGTAGTAAATGATAAAATTATAGAACAATATGGAAAAGTATATGATAAAAAGATAATTGTAACATGTGAATTAGAAGGTACTAAATTTATAATCGAGGATATTAAAGAAAAATAATATTCTCTTTTTAATAAGCATATGATAGGAATTTACTCATTAGAAAAATAAAGATATTAATGATGTTAATAGTAGCAATACTATTAGATAATCGGTAACACATTCACTAAACCTGAAGTACCATCAATAGTAGAATACTTATATGAATTAATAGATTATATTGATGAAGAAACAGGCTATAAGTATTGTATACTTAAGTGGATGAGACCATAATTTAAATATAAAAAGAGCATTATTAATGCTCCTTTTTATGTTATAATTAATTCACGGATGTGATTATATGATACTAGTAGTTGTAGGACCTACAGGAGTAGGTAAAACAAAAATGAGTGTAGAACTTGCTAAAAAGTATAATGCTATTGTAGTAAATGCAGATTCTATGCAAGTATATAAAGAATTAAATATAGGTACTGCTAAAGTAACAGAAGCTGAAAAAGAAGGAGTGCCACATTT
>JAEENX010000026.1 GCA_016283935.1 Bacilli bacterium | reverse complement strand
AAAAAAAAACATAAAATAATTAAGAAAGGAGAAATATTATGGATCAAAATAAAATTCGAAAATTTATTGCTGAATGTCGTAAGGAAAAAGGATTAACACAAGTTCAATTAGCAGAGAAATTAGGAACAACTGATAAATCTGTCTCTAAATGGGAAAATGGTGTATGCTTACCAGATTCTTCTCAATATGAGCCTTTATGTAATATTTTAAATATTACAATAAATGAATTATTTGCAGGGCAAAAAATAAGTAATAATGATTATAAAAGTATCGCAGATAAGAATTTATTAAAACTTTTAAAAAATAATTTATATGAATCATCTGATAAAAGCATATTATTTAGAGAATTTGATAATGCTTTAAATAGAATATCTGAGACTATAGTATTATTAAATAAATTTAAAACAAAAGAAGAAGCAGTTGATTATATGATGAAAGAAACAAAACTTTCAAAAAAAGAATGTTCAGATGCTTATGACTTTTATAAGAAGTTAGGTAAAAAAGTATTGGAAGATTAAGATGTTGTGAACATAAAAGATAGAATTGAAAAAATATTTTATCTTTTTTTTCTTTTGTAACTTGGTTGTAACTTTGACTATAATATAATGTTAGTGTGAAAAGGAGTGAACTGAGATTATGGAAATTTTAAAAGTAGATAATCTAACTAAAATTTATGGTAAAGATACAACTAAAGTTGTTGCATTAGATCATGTGTCTTTTTCAGTAGAAAAAGGCGAATTTGTAGCTATTGTTGGTGCATCAGGTTCTGGAAAATCAACATTGTTACATTTAATTGGTGGGGTTGATAGACCAACTTCTGGCAAAGTTTTTATTGATGGAAAAGATATATTTAATTTTAACGATGATAAACTTGCCATATTTAGAAGAAGACAAGTAGGATTAATATATCAATTCTATAATTTAATACCTATACTAAATGTAGAAGAAAATATAACTCTACCACTTTCACTAGATAATCGTGAAGTAGATAAAGAAAGATTAAATGATTTATTAAAACTATTAGGATTACAAAATAGAAAAAATCATCTTCCTAATGAATTATCTGGAGGACAACAACAAAGAACAAGTATCGGTCGTGCTTTAATCACTAATCCTACAATCATACTAGCTGATGAGCCAACTGGTAACTTGGATTCTAAATCAAGTGATGAAATAGTTGCTCTACTAAAAAAATCAAATAAAGAATTGAATCAGACTATTATTATGATTACTCATAATATGGAAATTGCAAAAGTTGCTGATAGGATAATAAAAATTGAAGATGGAAAAATTGTTGAGGAGGTATAATTATGAACTTACTTAACAAATTAACTATTAAAAATCTTAAACTTAATAAGAAAAGAACAGTTGTAACTATTATTGGTATTATGTTATCAGTAGCTTTAATTACTGCTGTGGCATCTATATATGCTAGTGGAATTAAATCTCTGATTAATTATGAAACAAATATTAAAGGTAATTTTCATATAGTTTTCTATAATGTTCCTACAAGTGATATGGACATATTTGAAAATAATAGAAATATTGAAACAATAAATATAACTAAAGGATTTGGTTATGCTAAAGTTAATTCAAAAAATAAAGATAAACCTTATGCTTATATAAAAGGTTTTACAAAAGAATCACTTAATAACTTATCAATTAGATTGGTTAGTGGAAGACTCCCAGAAAATGATAGCGAAATAGTTATACCAACACATTTAAAAACAAACGGTCGATTAGACTTAAAATTAAATGATACAATTACATTAGAAGTTGGTAAAAGAATAGATTCTACTGGTTATGAACTAGATCAAGACAATCCATTTCAAAGATCTGATTCTGATGGTAATGGTGAATCTTTAGTTGAAACCAAAACTAAAACATATAAAATAGTTGGTATTATTGAAAGACCAGCAACGAATATTGAAAATTATGCAGCACCTGGATATACATTTGTTACATATATTGATGATAGTAAAATATATGGAAATATTGATTTATATGCAAGATTTACAAAAGATGGCTTAAAAAACATTAATCAAAATGTTGCAAATATTTTAGGTGTTGATTATAAATTATATGAAAAAATAAATAATTCTGTACATCCATCTAATGAAGATATGCAAGAATACCAAAAACAATTGGATAATTCAAAATATAGCAATATAGATATAAATTCATATTTAATTTCATTAGAAACTAACCCAATTTCAAATAGTGGTGTAGGTGGATTAGGTATTGTTGTTTGTATTGTTATAGGAATTATTGTATTTACTTCTGTTTTTTGTATAAAAAATAGTTTTGATATATCAATTACAGAAAAAATAAAACAATATGGTATGTTAAGAAGTGTTGGGGCAACTAAAAGGCAAATTAAAAGAAATGTTTTTTATGAAGCTACTATACTCGGATTGGTTGGTATTCCATTAGGAATTTTATTAGGTTTTATAGCATCATATATATTAATAATTATTAGTAATTATTATTTAACTGATTTGATAGAAGCTGGATTTAAATTAGAATTTGTATTTTCAATGGTAGCTGTTTTAGTGGCTATAGTTCTAGGTGTAGTAACCATTTACTTCTCTGCATTCAGGAGTGCAAAACGAGCTTCAAAAGTATCACCAATAGATTCTATTAGAAATAGTGCTAATATAAAAATAAATCCTAAAAAGATTAAATCACCTAAATTTATTAAAAAAGTATTTGGTATGGGTGGAGAAATATCATTTAAGAATTTAAAAAGAAATAAGAAAAAATATAGAACTACAGTTATATCAATAGTAGTTTCAGTATTTGTATTTATCGCTTTATCTGGCTTTATGGGACTTGCTTTTCAAGAAGTTGATAACGAGTTAAAAGTATCTGATTTTAATATATCATTAAGTGCAAATATCACAAACAAAAATTCATATAACAGGTTTATTAGAACTGTTAATTTAGATGGCATAGAAGATTATACAATATTAAGAGGTAGTGAATTATCTTTTGTAGGCACTCATTATAGTAAAGAATATTTGAATTTTTTAAATATTAAACAAAGAGAGCAAGATGAAGAATATATTTCTATTTTTGCTATTGGTGAAGAACAATATAAAAAATATATTAAATCATTGGGATTAAATTATAATGATATAAAAGATAAAGCTATACTTCTGGATAAAGAGTATGTAGTTCGTTATGATGATAACAATAAAAAAGTTACAAAATATATAGATATATATGATTTTCAAAAAGGAGATATAGTTGATTCAACAATAACTTCAACTAATAAAAAAGTAAACATCGAAATTGGTGTGGTTACAGAAAAAATGCCTTTTGGATTAAAAAATAGAACGGCTAGATATATTATAGTTAGTGATGAAATGTTTGATAATATAGCTGAATCAAAAGGTCTTGATATTTATTATAAATCAAATAATGCAACCAAATTGCAAGATGATATTGATAATTATTTAAAGGGTGAAGAATATTATAGTATCAATAATAAAGAAGAAAATGTTAAACAAATGAGTAACTTATTTACTCTAATTGGTATTTTCCTATATGGGTTTATAATTGTTATCTCACTAATTGGTATTACTAATATATTTAATACTATTACTACTAATATGGAATTAAGAAAGCAAGAATTTGCTATGTTAAAATCAGTTGGTATGACAACTAAAGAATTTAATAGAATGATTAGATTAGAAAGTATATTTATGGGTGTTAAATCATTATTCTTTGGCATACCTATTGGGATAGTATTATCTTATCTAATTTATCATTTCTTATCAGAAGAATCAGGAATACCTTATAAACCACCTGTAGTTGCCATCATAATATCTATAGTAGTTGTATTTATACTTATTTCAGTAATTATGAAGTATTCAATGAATAAGATTAATAGACAAAATACTATTGAAACAATTAGAAACGAGAATATCTGATATAGGGAGCGAAAGCTCCTTATATTGTGGTATAATAATATATAACGAAAGGAGCTATAGATATGAATATTTTACTTGTTGAAGATACAGAATCAATTATTAAAGGTCTTACATATTCTTTTAAAAAAGATAATCATAATCTTACAGTAAAAACTACAATAAAAGATTCAAAAGAATATTTATTAAATAACTCCAATATTGATTTAATAATACTTGATATTACTTTACCTGATGGTAATGGTTTTAATTTGTTTGAAAATACTATTAAAGATTTAAAAATTCCTACTATTTTCTTAACTGCAAAAGATGAAGAAGATGATATTGTTAAGGGATTAAATATTGGAGCAGAAGATTACATAACTAAACCTTTCAGCACAAAAGAATTAATGGCAAGAGTTAATAGAATATTATTAAGAACTAAAAAGCAAAGTATTATTAAAATAAAAGATATTTCTTTTGATATGGATAAATTGGTATTAATGAAAGATAATACTCCTATTGAACTAACTGCACTTGAATTAAAACTTGTAAACTTATTATTTAATAACTTAAATAAAGTTGTTAGTAGAAATGTAATATTAGATAAAATCTGGGATTGGACTGGAAATTATGTGGATGATCATACTGTTACAGTTTATTTCAAAAGAATAAGAGAAAAGATAGGAACAGATATTATAACTACTATTAAGGGTATGGGTTATAGAATAGATGAAGAATAAAATAAGATTAAAAAAATATATTATTTCTACTTTTATCGTATCTATATGTTTATTTGTTTTGTTCCTAGCATTAAACATATATGAATATAAAACTTATACGAATAATTTTAATAATAAAATTGGTGCTATTATTAATGTAATTAAAGACAAGTATCCAGAAATAACTGATAAAGAAATTGCTGAAATAATAAATAGTGATGAATTTGAAACAAATGACTTCTTTACTAAATATGGAATTGATATAAATAATAAATCAATTCTTATTAAAAACGATAAAGACTATCATATATTTTTAGTTATAAATATGTCTTTTCTGACAATAACTATTATTATTTTACTGATTTTATATATTAGATATAATCATAAAAAAGAAAATGATATAAAGGATATTATAAAGTGTATAGAACAGATTAATAAGAAGAATTATGAATTACAAATTGATTCAATTTCAGAAGATGAGTTATCAATCTTAAAAAATGAAATTTATAAAACTACTATAATGCTAAAAGAATCTGCTGAAAATTCTAACAAAGATAAACTTAATCTAAAAAAATCATTAGAAGATATTTCACATCAATTAAAAACACCACTTACTAGCATATTAGTAATGTTAGACAATATTATTGAAGATCCAGATATGGATATTAATGTTAGAAATGATTTTGTTAGGGATATAAAGAGAAATGTTGTAAATATTAATTTTTTAGTACAAGCTCTTTTAAAATTATCAAAATTTGATGCTAATACAGTTCACCTTATTAAGAAAGAATACAATTTAGGAAGTATAGTTGATGAATCAATTAAAAATGTTTCTACTTTATGTGATTTAAGAAATATTAATATTGAATTAAATATTAAAAATGATTCTAAAATTATGTGTGATTCTAAATGGCAAATTGAAGCTATAACTAATATTTTAAAAAATTCTATAGACCACTCTAAAGATAATCAAAAAGTAATAATTAATGTAGAAGATAATAATGTTTATTCTACAGTTGAAATTAAAGATTTTGGCGATGGTATTTCTAAAAAGGATATATCACATATCTTTGAAAGATTTTATAAAGGCGAAAATGCTACTTCTGATAGTATTGGTATTGGTCTAGCTTTGGCTAAAACAATTATAGAAGAAGATAACGGAAATATTAGTGTTGAATCCAATAAAAATGGAACAAAATTTACAATAAAATATTTTAAGTTGTAATGAGCGTAATATTAAGATATTAAGAGAATGCAAATTCTCTTTTTTTATGGTATAATGGATATGAGGTGTTAACTATGAATGAATATATTAATTTAGATGAAAATAATATTGAAGAAGAACATATTTGTTGTGCAATTGGTGATCCTAAACATCAAGATGGCGTTGATAAAAAGAAAGAGTGGATTAAAAGCAAATTAAAAGATGGTCATGTATTTAGAAAATTAAATGCAAGGGGAAAAATCTTTATTGAGTATGAACCAATAGAAACTGCTTGGGTTCCAATTAATGGTAAAAACTATATGTATATTTATTGTTTATGGGTAGCAGGTAGTTTTAAAGGGAAAGGTATTGGTAAAGAATTATTAGAATATGCTATAGAAGATGCCAAATCTAAAAAAATGAGTGGAGTTTGTACATTGGTATCACAAAAGAAAAAACCATTTATTGGAGATAAGAAATTCTTCGAGCATTTCGGATTTAAAGTGGTTGATACTATAAATGATTATGAATTGATGGCACTTTCTTTTGATACATCTGAAACACCTAAATTTAGTGATAGTGCTAGAAAAATGGAAATTGATAGTCAAGATTTCACCATCTATTATTCTAATGAATGTCCTTATGTAGAATATGAAGTAAAAGAATTATCTCTTTATGCTAAAGATAAAGGTATCAAATTAAACTTTATTAAAATAGATTCGTTAGAGAAAGCAAAAAATGCACCATGTATATTTAATAATTGGGCAAACTTTTATAAAGGAAAATTTGTTTCAAATACAATATTAAATGCAAATGCTTTTGAGAAATTATTAAAATAAATAGATTGGAAGATTAAGATATTCCGTACATTAAGATGAGAAAAAATCTCATCTTTTTTTAGTAATCTTACGATTATTTTAAATCCTACGATTCATAGGTTGTTATATTTTTCTAAAACCTATATAATTTTTAGTGAAAAGAGGGATGATTATGGATATAGAAAAAATATCAAACCTAATTAAAACTAGAAGAAAAGAAAAAGGATTAACTCAAGAGGAACTTGCTCAAAAAATAAATGTGACTGAAAAAGCAATTTCAAGATGGGAAACAGGTAGAGGTACTCCAGATATTTCTTTATTAGTTCCATTAGCAGAAGAACTTGATATTTCAGTTTCAGAGTTGTTAAAAGGTAAAGAAGATAAAAAAGAAGATAAAAATATAAAAGAAATAGTTGATTATATTGATGCATCCAAAACAAAAAAGAATAAATTAATTATTCCAATTGCTACTATTTTATATACGATTATACTTATATTGTACTTATGGTATTTAAAAGTAGAATACAATACAGGAGGAACTATTCATCATACATATTTGGGTGAACTTGTATATAATTTTTTCTTTATTACTTCTATATTCTTCACAAATAGACTTATAGCGAATCATTATTATGATACTATTGAAGACCGTAAAAGAATGAATAAAATATCATATATAATAGCTTTAGTTATTTATATAATAATGTTTTTTAATTTAACAATATTTGGAAGAATTACAAATTGGTATAATACATTTAATTTAATACCATTTAAAACTATTATTGGTTATTGGGCTTTTCCAAATGCTCATAATACAATAATTAATGTATTAGGTAATATTGTAATATTAATGCCAGTACAATTTTTAATAATGAAAATATTTGATATAAAAAAATTTAAAATTAGTTTAATGATTGATATATCTTTATCACTATTAATTGAAATAATTCAACTTGTAAGTCATGCAGGTGTATTTGATATAGACGATATAATATTAAATGTTTTAGGAATGTCTATAGTTTATGCAATAGTTATGGATAAACATAAAATATTATTAAATCATAAAGATAAATTAGTAACTTCAATTATTTCGTTAATAATTACATTCTTTTCATTTGAAATGTTGAGTTGGTATCATTTTGGAGATATTCCTACAATTAGAATATTTATAAGATTAATAATAGGATTTATACTTATTGAAGAAATTATTTATTTTGGATATAAGCTAATAATAAAAAAAGAACATCGCAAGATTAAGATATTACAGCAAAAAATATAGAGTCATTTTTGATAATATATATTATTGAAAGTATATAATCGGGTAAGAAAGAATAATGGGAGGTATTATAAATCAAAGTTTTATTTAATCCTGAGCTATAATATTTTATCGACTTCTTTTGAATGCTACAGTATAAGCTGCAATTAAAGAAAAACTAAAATAGAACACTTAAGAGGGATAGGAAAATTTGAATGGTTGTTAAGAGAATTTTATCCAAAACAAATAAATTTATCATTAACAAATGAAAAAAATTCAAGATGTACTAAAACTTCTAAATAATAGACCAAGAAAATGTATAAATTATAAAACAGCACAATAATTATTTGATGAGTATCTATTAAACTGTTGCACTTGATTTGACAAATTATCGTTGACAAATAATATATTCGTGAAATAGAATATAAACTGTTATTTATAAATGCGAGGGATATTAGATGAAAAAAAACGAAATGTTTTTAACTGAAAAAACTAAAAGATTTTTTAAACTATTAAAAAGCGGTATAACTAAAATTGATAATGTTGAATTTCTTAAAAGTGGAGAAGCTGTAACTGTTTTATTTGATGGGAAAACAGTTTTTGAATACTATTTTACTGAAGAAAAAGAATTTGATTATTCTGGAGATGACTATGATTATAACTTTGGTGGTCCAATAGTTAATTATATTACTACTGAACATCAAAACTATTATTTTGTAAATGGTGATAAGTTTATTAGTACTAAGAGAGGTGAAGAACCTGCTACTAGATTATTTGTGCTTGAGAATATAGTTGTTTATGAAGATGGTATAGATTATCCAATTAATCCTAAAACTAAGAATTCTAAAAAGATACCTTTTAGAGTTATAAATGGTAATTTATGCTATGCTGGACAATATTCAAATATCTTTCAAATAGTTGTGGATAGAAATAATACTATCAATTTTACTATTGATGGTAAAACAGTTGATATAAATTTTATAAGTGAAGGTAAAGATTTAATTAATAGATTGATTAATAGACACTATGATAAACAAGAAGGATCTAAAGTAGATTCTATAAGTTCTAAAATTGAAGATGAATTATCATATTTAGAAACTATATTAAAAGAACTTATTAAAAAAAGAGCTAAAGTTTCTTCAAGACATTATGATGTAAAAGATACTCGTGTGTTAAGAATAGGAATTGATAGTTTAAAAAACGATTTAAATTATACTGATACAATGTTAAGTAATGAGGAGTCTCTTGTTGTTGAAGAAGCATGTGCTGTATTAAATATAATTAGATCAGCATATAATTATTTTGATTATTATAAAATAGTTGTAGAACGTAAAAACAATTTAGCTATTGAGCAATTTAATTATGATATAGAAAAACTAGATGCAAAAGCAGCAATCAAAGTAAAGAAGAATTAATATATAATTATTAGAAGACTAGAATAATCTAGTCTTTTTTTGACTTATATTATTATTTAATATATAATACTTTGCAAAAAAAGGGGGGCAAATTTATAATGACTAGAGATTTTTCTAGAGCAGCAAATATTTTTTCTAATGGAAAGTTAGAATCAACAAGTTTAAAAGACGGAGAATTATATTTAATAGATTATGATTCAATGGTAAAATGTGATATTTATATAAATTGTAGTTCTGGTTTATATGATGAAATAATAGATGATAAAAAGAGTGTTTCAACTTATTCTAAAATGGTTCTTCAAAATGATGCTTGTGCATATATTGATGATGAACTTCCATATGATTCATCATATGATATTGAAGCATATACAAATGCTAAATCTAGAAAGACTAAAAAAATGATTTTAGTTAGATTTAACCAAGAACAAGAAGCTTTCGAAGTGGTTGGTAGTGATATTATTATACCTGTTTGTATAGTAGAATGTGATGAATTATATGGTGAATCGCGTAGGAGTTATTCAAATTTTTATGAGTGTTATTTAAAACATGTTGATCATCCATTTATATTTTATGTTCTTGATTCTAGATTTAATACTGATTTAGATATTAATGACTATGAAATACTACTTAATAATAATTCATATGGTGTATTCCCATTAGAATATAATAAAGATGCAGCTAAAGTATTTAAAGATTGTATTTGTGGAAGAAAAGATTTAAAGAACTTAAATATTATTGAAATAAATGCAAAAAAGAAATTGTTAAGACAATTTAAAAAGACAATTAAAATAGATGAAGAAGTTGCATATTATTACAATGAACTTAAAGAACCAAGCACAGATTTTTTTAAAGGACGTGGAAAGAGATAACGATGATTATCTCTTTTATGTGATAATATATAAGGCTGTTTTATTAAAGGGGATTATAATATGGAAAAAAATTTTAAAAATATTGTTGAAGAAACTGATGTATTATTAGATGAATTTTTTTCACTTTATAAGAGATATAGTAATTATCAAAATATAATAGTTCCTAAAGAAACATTCTTGGAATTTCACAATAAAATAATTGAAAAAGGTAATGCTATACTTTTAGTAATGTATGATATTGTTTTAAAAAGAAATATAGATCATGAATTTGATGAGGATTATTATAATCTTTTAAATAATGATTTAAGTACTTTAATAGACTTTATAATAAAATATATGGATCCTTTTATAAATGTGATGAATGATGTAATTACGAATAATAACTATATGAAATTATGTTATAAAAGTTATAAAAAGAAAACTTTTGATAATGAAGTTCTAGATAATTTAAATACTTTTCAAAATAATTTAGGATATTTATTATGTAAAAACGGTTTATTAGATGAGTTGTATTATTTATTTGCTCCAGGAGAAATAAGTGAACAATTTACAACATCACTATATAAAAGATTATCATCATTTGAACTTGCAGTAGCTTATTATGCTAATTGTAAATATTATGAGAGAGATGATGAAAACGGATTATCTCTATGTACATTTGAAGGTAATGAAAAA
This sequence comes from Bacilli bacterium, assembly GCA_016283935.1. GTDB lineage: Bacteria > Bacillota_I > Bacilli_A > RF39 > UBA660 > UBA6985. Next base: position 113,574 of record JAEENX010000026.1, on the reverse strand, counting down.
ACAGATAGAATATTTGTGGAATTAGGTAATAGAACTACTGAAGAGTTATTTGATTATATTTATTCTTTAATAAAATTACCTTGTAATGGTGCAATAGGTATAATAGGAGCATTTGTTCATCTTAGTAAAAGATTAGATCATGAAAAGTTAACAACATTTATATATGGATTACGATATCATGAAGATTTCAAAAATATAGATGAAATAGAACTTGATATTTTATATTCTTGTTTAGAAGATGCTGAGGGAGTAGCAAAGAATATCACTAGTATTGAAGATTTTGCTAATAAAGGTGAAAGTTTAAAAAAGAAGATTAGTGATTGTACAAATAATAAATATAGGTTATAAAAAGACTAGAGAAATCTAGTCTTTTTTTGACATTGATAATAAATTATATTAATATATTTAGCAATAAAAAAGAGGGGGATATTTAAATGAAAGTTGTTAATTCAAGAAAATTTGATATTAAAAAGAAAATAGAAGAACAACAAAATCTTGTTGATTTAGATAAAAAAACATTAGATGATATGTATTCTACTATTGCTGGAATTAATTATGATTTAGATGAAGCCACATTCTTTTTACCAATATTTGCTGCTATGGGATGTGGAATGGGATTTATTTGTGCTGTGTTATCGCCAGATAAATTTTTAAAATATTTAGGAATTGGAATGATTGTTTTATTTGGTGGAAGTGCTGTTATAGTACCTGCATGGTTAATAATAAAAAAAATAGTAGTTAATATTATGGCAGGTAAGGCTTCTAAGGAATTAGAGAATGATAAAGAAGAATTAGAGAAATTATTAAACGAATTAAAAAATATCGATGTTCCTGAAGAAGAAAGTGAACGTCAATTATATGATGATCTTGTTCAACAATATAAAGAACAATTAAACGATATTGAACCAAAGGATAATAGTGGTAAACAATTATCTTTAAATTAATAACAGGAGGATATCAATACTTCTATATTTTATGTACACAAACAAATGACTATTATTTTGTAAGATACGATGAAGAAATGAAAGATATTGATTATTTTCCAATTACACGTTCAATTGCTATTGAATATATTAAAGAATATGATTTAACACCAACTGTTATTACAGGTGGTGTTAATAGATATGTTGGAGTTCCTTTTGAAGGAAGCGAAGTAACTGAATATAATATGATAAAGAGATAAAAAGACTAGAACAATCTAGTCTTTTTATATGTTATAATTTTGTTATGGTGATAATATGATAGATATAATTATTCCAATTTATAATGCTTCTAATTATTTAGATAGATTATTAGAATCTATTAAAAAGCAAACATATAAAGATTATAGTATTTATTTAATAGATGCTAATTCTACAGAAGAATATAATTTAGATAAATATGATTTAAATATTACATATTATAAACTTAATGAACAAACATGTCCTGGTTTAACAAGACAAGTAGGTATAGATAAAAGTGAACATGAATATATAATGTTTATGGATCAAGATGATGAATTAATAACAGAAGATTCATTACAAACATTAATTAATAATATAGATGAATGTGATATAGTTGCATGTGGTGAATATTTCGAAAAAGAAAAAAGAAAAATGATAAATGATATAAGTCTACATGGTAAATTATTTAGAAGAAGTTTTTTAGAATCTAATAATATTAGATTTAATGATTTTATATATCATGAAGATTTATATTTTAATAATTATTGTTATCTTAAAAATGCTAGAGTAAAAATCGTTAATAAAGTTATTTATTATTATCATGATAATCCTAGTTCTATAGTTAATCAAACTGATTCTATTGAAATAGAAAAGATGGAATATATTGTTAAAACTATAAGTGAATTAAAAAGACTTATTCCTATTAAAGATAATATACTAGGTTACAGAAAATTTATATATAATAACTATGATTATTTTATTAGAATGTTTAATATATTAGATGAAAGAGAAAAAGAATTGCTAGCCTCATATATTAAAAAATATGATAAAGAAGATATACCATTGATGTTATCTAAATCTAATATAGAATTAAGAGAAAAAATAAATGAAATGTATAAGTAGGTGATAGTTTATGTATTTTGAATATAAAAATTTTGTTGGAGATAATGATAGTATTATTGATATAGTTGCAAATGATAGTGCATTTGGTTTATTAAAGAAAAGTGATTTAGAAACTTTAAAAGTGTGTTTACCACTTTCTTTATCTAAAGGTAAATATGAAAGTATTACTCCTATGAATAGAAACAATGTTTTAGAACATGATGATATAGAATCATATGATTTTACCTCTGACTTTAATAAATTAAAAAGTATTGTTGATAAAAATAAAACAATAAGAGTATGGTTTTCTGAAAAGAGTATAGATGAATATAGATTACTATTACTTATTTGTTATATGTTTAAAGATTATAATATATCTATTGTAGATATAAATAAAATAGATGCTGAAGCATTTGCAGTTGGTTGTTTAAGAAATAATCAAATAAAAGATATTGATGAAATAACTACTGTACTAACTGATAAAGAAAAAGATAATTATTCTAACGAATGGTTAGGAATAGCAAATTCTAATTTAGAATAAAATAATGTTTATAAAATAACAAATGCTAAAGGTAAATCATATAACTTTGGTACATTTAGACATTTATAAAAAGATATCCTTTTTTAAGGATATTTTTTTTATATAATTTGTTATATACTTAATGTATGAATAGGAGTTTGTATGAAAACATTTATTAAAGATAATTGGAAATTTTTATTATTTGTATTACTTGGAGGATTAGTGGGTGGATATTGTCTTGGATTATATAGTTATGATTCTTTAACACCAGACTTATTAAAGCAATTACAAGATCAAAATGTAACTAAGGAAATGGTTGCATTATCTACTATGTTTCAATATGGAATAATGTTTGGTTTAATACTAGCTATAATTGGTTTATTTTTATCTAAAAAGATTGGATTATGGAAAGAATTTAAATTTGATAAAAAAGCAGTTATTACAACATTAATTATTACTTTAGCAAGTGCATTATTATTATTTCCAGGAGATAAATTACTATTTGGAACAATGAATACTTGGGTAGCTGAGCAATATACTGTTAAACCTACAATTTATAAAATAATAGGTGGATTACTTGTAGGTGGTATTATTGAAGAAGTAATGATGAGACTATTTTTTATGTCTTTAATAGTATTTATTGTCTCTAAAGTTTTAAAGAAAAAAGAAATACCTACATGTGTATTTATTATTGCTAATATTATTTCAGCATTACTATTTGCTGCTGCACATTTACCATCAACAATGTCCATGACAACATTAACGCCATTATTAGTTATTAGATGTTTCTTATTCAATGGTTGTATAGGACTAGCATTCGGATATTTATATAGAAAATACAATATAAGATATGCAATGGTATCTCATGGTTTATGTCATTTAATTTCAGATATACTAATGTTAATTTTTATATAAATAGGAGAGAGTATATGAATCTAATAGATAAATTATTTAAATTAAAAGATGATAAATATAAAGAATTTCAATCTAAGCTTGTTCCTAATATATCACCTGATACTATAATTGGTATTAGAACTCCTGATTTAAGAAATATTGCTAAGGAAGTATTTGTAAGTGATGAAAGAGAGTCATTCTTAAATGATTTACCTCATAAATATTATGAAGAAAATCTAATTCATTTTTTTGTAATATCTATGATAAAAGATTTCGATGAATGTATAAAAGAAGTAGAAAAGTTTTTACCATATGTTGATTGTTGGCCTGTATCAGATCAAGCATCACCAAAATGTTTTAAAAAGAATCATGATAAGTTATTATCATATATAAAGAAATGGATTAAATCTAAACATATTTATACAATTAGATTTGGTATTCGTATGTTAATGAATGAATATCTAGATGATGATTTTAAAGAAGAATATTTAAATATGGTTGCATCTGTAAAAGGTGATGACTATTATTTAAAAATGATGGTTGCTTGGTATTTTGCTACAGCATTAGCTAAAAGATATGAGGAAACAATTCCATATTTTGAAAAACATGTATTAGATGAATGGGTACATAAAAAAGCAATACAAAAAGCTATAGAAAGTTTTAGGGTAACTGATGAACATAAAAAGTATTTAGTTACTCTTAAATAAAAGACTAGAGTAATCTAGTCTTTTTTGTTATTATTAATTTGGTGAGTAACATGGAAGTTATAAGTATTATTAATAATGAAAATTATTTAGAAGAATATATAAGATTATGTTGTTTAGAATGGGGTAAACCAAAAACTGAAGAAGAAATGCATTTATATATTGAAAATAAAAAAAATAAGATTAAAAAAGAAGATAAAGTTATAAGTGTATTAGGTTTAATCAATAATGATACATTACTTGGATTTATATCATTATTTAAATATGATGGAGATGAAAGACAAGATTTAACTCCATGGTATGCAACTATGTATGTAAGAAAAGAATATAGAGGTAAAGGATATTCTAAAATATTACATGATGCTATTTTAAATGAAGCACATAAATTAGGATATAATAAAGTATATTTAAAAACTGATTTAGTAAATTACTATGAAAAGTTTGGAGCTAAATATATTGAACAATTAAACAATGGAGAAAAGTTATATTATTTTGAATTAAATAATATGCTATAATTTTTTTAGGAAGTGAATAACATGGAAACAATTATTACTAATAAGTATAATTTAAAAGAAGAAGATATGACTGAAGTAGTCAAGAGAGTAAAAATATTATTAATTAATAGTAAGAATGAAATATTATTAGGTTATTCGCATAATGAATATCAATGTCCAGGTGGTCATGTTGAAGATGGTGAAGAATTAATAGATACTATTAATAGAGAAATACAAGAAGAAACAGGTATGGAATTAAATATTAAAGAAGCTGAGCCATTTGCATGTACTTTAGGATATTATAAAGATTGGCCATCTGAAGGTAAGAATAGAAAAATAGAAATTTACTATTATGAAATCTTTACAGATGAACAACCTAATATAGCTAATACTAAATATACTGAATCTGAAAAAGAAGGTAACTTTGAATTAAGATATATTCCTTTAGATGATGTAGAAAATGAATTTATAAGAAATGTTGAAATGTATGAAGATAAACATGGTATTGCTAAAGAAATGTTAAAAGTATTTAAAATTTATAAAGAATTAAAAAAGTAGGATAGAATCCTACTTTTTCTTATAAACAAATTAAACTAGTTATATGCTATAATTTAATTAAGGTGGTGAAACTTATGTCTATGATAAAAGTATCTAATTTAACTTTTAGTTATGATAATCAACCAGATAACATTTTTGAAAATGTTTCTTTTATCATTGATACAAATTGGAAATTAGGTTTCATTGGGAGAAATGGAAAAGGGAAGACAACATTCTTAAATTTATTACTAGGTAAGTATGAATATGATGGATCAATTTCACATGATGTTACATTTGATTATTTTCCATTAGAAGTAAAAGACAATAATCTTACTTCATATGAAATAGCAAAAGAATATATAAATAAATATGAAATATGGAAATTGGAAAAAGAAATATCTTTATTAGATTTAGAAGAAGAAATACTTAATAGACCATTTAAAACTTTAAGTAAAGGTGAACAAACTAAAGTATTACTTGCAATTCTATTTTTAAAAGAAAATAATTTCTTATTAATTGATGAACCAACTAATCATTTAGATGTTAATGCTAGAAGAACAGTTGCTAATTACTTAAACAAGAAAAAAGGTTTTATATTAGTATCACATGATAGAGCTTTTATAGATAAATGTGTAGATCATATTTTATCTATTAATAGAACTAATATAGAAATACAACAAGGTAATTTTTCTTCTTGGTATGAAAATAAAACTAGACAAGATAACTATGAATTAAGTAAAAATGATAGATTAAAAAAAGATATTAATAGATTAGAAATTGCTTCTAGACAGGCTGCTAATTGGTCTAATAAAGGAGAAACATCTAAATATAATTTATCTGATGGACAAATAGATCGTGGATTTGTTAGTCACAAAGCATCTAAGATGATGAAAAGATCTAAAGTAATACAAAAAAGACAAGAACAAGAAATAGAAGAAAAATCTAAACTACTTAAAAATATTGAAACAGTTGAAGATTTAAAATTACATCCTTTAGTTAATAGGAAAGGACATTTAATTGAGGTTCATAACTTAAGTATTAAATATGGAGATAATACAATTTTATCTAATATTAATTTTACTTTAGAAGATGGAGATAGATTACAATTAAAAGGTAAAAATGGATCAGGTAAATCTAGTATTATCAAATTGATATTAGGTGAAGATATTTCTTATACAGGTGATTTATTTATACAAAGTAATTTAGTTATATCTTATGTTAATCAAGAAACATCTCATTTAAAAGGAAGTTTAAAAGATTATATAAGAGAGAATAATATAAATGAACCGTTGTTTAAAGCAGTATTAAGAAAGATGGATTTTGAAAGAGAACAATTTGATAAGAATATAGATTCTTATAGTGAAGGTCAAAAAAAGAAAATATTATTAGCTAAGAGTATATGTGATAAAGCTAATATTTATATATGGGATGAACCTTTAAATTATATTGATATATATAGTAGAATGCAAATAGAAAAAATAATAAAAGATTATAAATTAACTATGATATTTGTTGAACATGATGAATCATTTTCACATGATGTTGCAACAAATATTATAGAATTATAGGAGTATATATGAATTCTAAATTAATGATTAAAAAAATATCTTTAGAAAGAGATAAAATAGAATCTTTTGATAAATATCCATTTAATATAGAAATAGTTAAAAATTTTGAAGAATTAGAATTTACTTCTCCAGTTACATTTTTTGTTGGAGAAAATGGAATAGGTAAATCAACATTTATTGAAGCACTTGCAGTTTCTTTAGGATTACCTGCAGAAGGTGGAACTGAAAACTTTAAGTATCAAACAAATAATACAACTTCTGAGTTATCTAATTATTTAAGAGTAAGTAAATTTAATAGACCTAAAACCAGATTCTTTTTAAGAGCAGAAAGCTTTTATAATTTTTCTACGGAAGTAGATAGATTAGTTAATGAAGATGGTTTTTATAATTTAAGAAAAGCATATGGAGGAAGTCTTCATGAATGTTCTCATGGAGAAGCATTTCTAAAACTTGTACAAAATAGATTTACTGATCATGGTTTATATATATTAGATGAACCTGAAGCTGCATTGTCTCCTCAAAGACAACTATCACTTCTATGTTTAATTGATGAATTAGCAAAAGAAGGTAGTCAATTTATAATTGCTACACATTCACCAATTTTAATTAGTTATAGAGATGGAAAAATATTAGACTTAAATAATAATTTTAAAGAAGTTAAATATGAAGATACTGATATTTATTCCTTATATAAAATGTATATAGATGAACCTGAAGCAATGCAACATAGATTATTTGATAATAATTAGACTAGATAATTCTAGTCTTTTATTTTGATAGAATTTAAATAAATCATTATAATATTTGTCATATAAAAAAGAGGATTATTATGAAAGCTATTAAATTAAGAAAATTTATATTATTTTAATTAAATAATATGTTATAATCTTTTTAAGATGGTGATTAAATTGAGTTCAAGTGAAAAAGAATATAGTTTTAAAGTTACAAGTATAGCTCCTTTTATTGATTACTGTGTTTCTAACAAATATGATTTTATAGAAAAGACTGAACAAGTTAGAACACTTTATAAAAAAGCTGATAATACTATGTTAAGATTAACAGTTAAAAAAGTAGGAGATAAAGTATATAAAGAATTAGATTTTAAACAAGATAAGTTATCAAACGATCCATTTATAGAAAGAAAGGAATCTAAAGCTATTCCTTATGAAGATGATGAAGCAGTTAATTCTATTATTGATTTCTTAGATTATAAAAAAGCAATTGAATTAATTAGAAATAGATATGTCTATTCAAAAGAAGATGTTAAATTTGAAATAGATGAATATCTATCTCCTGAAGAAGCATTAGTAATTGCTATAGAAGGAGATTTTAATAAGATAACAAATATATATAATGAATTAAAAGATAAATATAAAGATTATTTTATAAATGAATAAAAAAAGATAATGCATTTATCTTTTTTTTATTGTATTGTAATTAGAGATAATAGTATAATGATGATTAGGAGGGTTTTATGATAAAAATAAACGGAAAAGAAATCAGAATAAACAGGGAGAATGCAGTTATATCTGAAACAGATGTAGCTTATTGTGAATTAGTTAAAAAAATATTAGAAGAAGGAGTTCAAACTCATAATAGAACTGGAATTGATACTTTATCAATTGCTGGATGGACTTATAAATTTGATTTACAAAAAGGATTTCCAATAGCAGAAACAAAATTAGTTAAAGCTAAAAACCTTTCAAATGAAATTCAATGGATTCATCAAGAACAATCTAATGTAGTTAAATGGTTAACTGACAGAGATAATCATACTTGGGATTTATGGGTTGTTGATGAAGATGGTATTTATAGAACTTATGAACAAGGTGATAATGCTGTTGTTGATCCAGATAGAATGGTTCCTTTAAAAAGAAAAGTATTTAATCCTTTAATTGGAGATACTGTTAATATTCCAGTATTAAGAAATGGTGAACCAATCATGGTTAAACCATTTACTGAATGTGATAAAAAAGGAAATCCACTTACTATTAAAGAAGCTCTTTTATATGGAAAAGAATATGCTGGAACAATTGGTGAAGCATATGGATTTATAAATAATACTTATAGAAGACCACAATTTGTTGAACATAAGTTAAAAACTGATCCAACAGATAGAAGAATGATTATTTCTTTATGGCAAGATGCACATCTTATTAATGCAGTATTACCAAGTTGTGTTTGGAATATAACTTTTAAAGTTACTCCAGATAATAAACTTCATGCTGTAGTTGAACAAAGAAGTGCAGATGTTCCACTTGGACTTCCATTTAATATTTCTCAATATGCATTATTACTTTCAATGTTTGCAAAAGCAAATGGATATGAAGTAGGTACAATGACTTGGGTAATTATGGATGCACATATCTATGTAAATCAATTACCAGGAATCAAAAAACAATTACAAAGATATTATTACATGCAAGAATACGAAAATCTTATTCAAACATCAACTGATGAAGAAGTTGAAAGAGCATATAACAATGTTGTTGAATACTTTAACAATGTTGAAAGAGCAGTAGTAGAATACTTACATGTTGATATTAAAGATATGAAGATGTCTGAAAGATATAAATTATTATCAATTGCTAATGAAGGATTAGCTAAAGATTATCAAGAAGCATTTGAAAGAAAAGTATGCTTTGAACATATGTTAACTAGAGAAACTCCTGCATTAGAATTAGCATCTCATGATTCAGTCTTTAAATATTCAACTGAATATGTTAAAGAAGGAGATCCATATCTAAAAGAAAATCCAATTGGTAATAAAGAATTAGTGTTAAAGAATTATCATCCAACACCATTCATTAGTATGCCAATTGCACAATAATTGAATAATATAAAAGACTAGAGTAATCTAGTCTTTTTATATCTTTAAAAATATTATAAATGTGTTAAAATAAACACCATGAGGTGAGTTTATGAGTTCTATATGTGGAACTAATTGCAATGAATGTGAGATGTTTAAAGATAATAGGTGTAAGGGTTGCGAAGCATGTGATGCTTGCCCATGTGGTAAAAAATGTTTCATAGCTAAATATATTGATATAGGTGGTATAGAAAACTATGAAAAATTAAAACAAAGATTAATAGATGAATTTAATGCATTAAATATTGATGGAATGACTAAGATACATGAGTTATATCCATTAAGGGGAGATTTAGTTAATTTAGAATATACATTACCAAATGGAAATAAAATAAAATTCTTAGATGATCAAGAAATATATTTAGGTAATCAAGTACCATGTGAATTTAATGATGCACATAATAAGACTACATTTGGGCTTATTGCTAACTTAAATTTCATACTTGTATGTGAGTATGAAAAAGAGGGAGAAAATCCTGAAATTATAATATATAAAAGAAGATAGATATCTATCTTTTTTTGTTTGTGTATTAAAAGCTTGCCAAAATAAAAATGTTGATATATAATAGGCATCGCAATTTGAGTTTACTGTATATATAAAGAATTATTGGTTAAAGGGGTTATTAATATGTGGTTTGTTAAGAATAATTATATTAAGAATAATTTAGCTTGCATTGGAGAAATATCTTCTTCATGTTTTAATAATGAATTATTATATACTGTTCAAACTATGATTATTAAATAGAAGGGTTTAGTCCGTTGGACTATGCCCTTTTTTATTTAAAGAAGAGTGGGGTTTATATGGGAAAGAGAAAGATTATAGTATTTGTATGTACAGCTATAGTTGTATGTGCAGCAATTATGCTAGGTTATTATTTGCTAAAAGGTAAATTAGGAAATAATAAGTATTTAAGATTAAATTATATGAATGGTAATGAAATCAAGTTTATGATTAATAACAAAACTAGATTTAGTGATCTACCAGTTAAAGAAAGGGAAGGATATAAGTTTATTGGTTGGTCAACTGATGAAGTAGGTAATATCATGGATATTAATGCTATCATAGGTGACATCGATAACTTATATGCAATATATACTAAGAATAGTTATATTGTAGAATTAGATTTAAAAGGTGGAAAAATAGATGATGGTCCAATTAATTTAACTTATAATGTTGAATTTGAAGGAACATTAGAATTAAAGACACCTACTAAAAAAGGATATACATTTAGTAAATGGGACAATAGTAGTTCTAAAGCAACCATTAAAGATAATATATTAACTGTAGGATCTGAAAATGTTTTATTAACTGCTAATTATAAAGCTAATAAATATAATGTTTATTTAGATTATGCAGGTGGTACTCATAAATCTAAATCAAATGAAACTAAATCAATTAGTTATGATGATTCATTTAAATTACCAACACCTGTAAGAGATGGATATATTTTCTCTGGATATACAATTTCAGGTGGTTCTATTATAAATGGTCAATTCTTATTAAATGTTGATCGTGATGTTAATATAACTGCTAAATGGGTTGTTAATAATACTCAAACAGAAATTAAACAAAAAGAAGTTATTATAGATAATCCTAAACATGAAGAAATTAAAAATGTTCCAAATGAGGATAATGGTAAAACTGGAAATGAAAATCAAGAAATTGATATTACAAAACCTGATGAACCAACTCCAACACCGGAGCCAACTCCAAGTCCTGAACCAACACCAACACCGGAGCCAACTCCAGAACCTGAAACAACACCAGAACCTGAACCTGAAAAACCAATTGAAGAACCAGAAGAACCTGATGTAGAAGAAAAAGAAAGTCAAATAAGTTCATATGTCGTATATTATTATTTAATGACAAGTGATGGAAAAGATTATATCTTAGATTCTACTGATACAAAAACTTTTGATGCAACAGTTGGAATTAAAGTTCCAGTTAAACCTTATGATAATTATATAAGTCCCAAAGAATATGTTATTGAAAAAAGTGATGTTTCTAAAACATATCAAGTAACTTATAAATATGATAGAAAACAATTTAAATTAACTTTTGATGGTAAATCAAATTATTATTACTTTGGTCAACGTATAGAATTAAAGAGTGAGAAAAAAGAAGGATATACTATTACAGGTTATAACTATAGTTCAGGTACTATGATTAATGAATATTATGAAATGCCTGCAAATGATGTAGTAGTTAATACTGTATATACTCCAATTGAATATAAGATTGAATATATCTTGAATGGAGGTACATTAGAAAATCCTAAAACAACATATACTATATTAGATGATTTCTATATAGATACTCCTTCTAAAGAAGGACATGATTTCAATGGTTGGATTATAGATAAGAATAGTCCTGTTAAAGAATTAAGAATTCAAAATAGAACAGGAAATCTTGTGTTATCTGCAAGCTATACTATAAAAGAATATACTGTAACATTTGTATATAGAAATGGTACACCTAATAAAGAAGTTAAATATAAATACAATACTAGATTAGGAAAACTAGAAGATGTTAAATATGAAGGACATACTTTTGTAGGATGGTTTGATGATCAAGGTAATAAAGTTACTTCAGATTATTTAGTATTTAAAGATTTATATTTAACAGCTAGATATGATGGAGCAAAGAGTAATAACAATGCTGTTTATAAAATAGAACAATTAGAAGATGGGACTGAATTAGTTAGAGATAATACTAAAGATTATAATTTAAGATATGTTGGTAATAAACCAAATAACTATGTAACATTTAATAATGAAAATTGGAGAATAATTGGCGTTTTCTATAATGTTAAAGATAGTAATGGTTTAAGACCTAAATTAAAACTTATTAAAGATGATTTCTTAACAATTAGTACATATGATGTAAGTGATGCTAATATTAACTCAGGATATGGAGTTAATGAATGGAGTACTTCATCATTAAATAAAACATTAAATGATTATTATTACAATTCAACATCACTTACTTGTACAAGAGAAGTAAATGATGGAGAAACAACTAAACAAGAAGAATATGAATGTGGATTTAAAGATACTGGATTAAATGAAGAATCTAAAGTATTAATAAGTGATGCTACATATAATCTTGGTACTAATGGAAAAGAATCATGGGTTAGTGCTACACCTAATAAATTCTATGAATATGAAAAAGGAAATAATAGTTCTAAAGAATGTAGTGAATCAGTTATGTGTAATGACACTACTGAAAGACATAGTACATGGCAAGGTAAGATAGGTTTAATGAATGTCAGTGACTATGGTTTAGCAGTAGGTGGTAAAAATAGAAATACTTGTATTAATAAACCAATTTATAGATGGTGGAATACAAGTGGATGCTTAAAAGATAATTGGTTAAATAAAGATATAGAATTAACAATTAATCCTACTGGATCAAGAGTATACGCTTATAGAGTATTTACTGTAGGTAATGATTTACAATCAGTAGCTACAACTAATAATCATAATATAAGACCAGTAGTATACTTAGATGCTGATACTACTATAGTAAGTGGTAATGGTACAGCTAAAGATCCTTATGTATTAGGAAAGGGGTGGTAAGAATGAAAAATATATTAAGAAATAAATTTGTAATTATATCTTCAATAATTATTCTTATTACCGGTATATTTGTATCTATTAAATTAACAATAGGTAATTTATCAGAAACTCATAAAGTAATGGATCATTTACCAACAGTATCTGATTTAAATGAAGAAAACTTTATAAGTGGTGTTTTTGCTGATAATGCTGATATAGTAGAAAATAAAAACTATATAAGTGTTGATTCATTCTTAGAAATGAAAAGAAATGCATTCATGGTAACATTACCAAATGAATTTATAAGAATAGAAATAAGAGAATATGATGCTGAATTTAATTATATTGGATTAACTGATGTAGCTCATTTAGATTATTTCCAAAAGAATACAAATACTAAATATTTATTATTCTCATTCTATAAAATGAATACTTCAGGTGACTTAGATGAAAGTACATATGAAGAATTATTTAATACATTTAAAGAAGGAACTATAGAATATGAATTCTTTGATGATATTAATACTAAAGAAATATCTAGTAGACAATCTACTATTACTACTTATTTAAGCGATAAAACATTCTTAAATATTGCAAGTTATAAGAGAGGTACTCATGCTTCAGGATGGGGTGCTGGAACAGGTTATTCTTATAATGAAAACAGTGTAAGTAGTAGAAATTACTATAAAGTAATACCTGGTACTAAATATTATATTAGTAGTAATGATTCAAGATATATTATTCATATTCAATGGAGAAATGATAAAGGAAATTGGAGTAAGAGTGCATTTGACTGGAAAGGTGGTAAGGGTTTTGTAACCGTTACTGTTCCAGATAATGCTTATGCAATGTCTATTACTTTATCTTCACAAGATAATAAAATAGGTAGTTATTATTTAGTTAATACTTATGGTGTTAGAGTATCTTTAGATAAAGATGAATACTATTTTAGTACTACTCCAAAAACTGAAAGAGATATTGTATTAACTGATGTTAATGAATGGAAAACAGGTAACTATGGATATGAAGGTGGAGAATACTATAATGTATTTGATACTTATGCTTCTAAATATTACTATAAAAATTCATATGGTAATAAGAGAATGCAATATAAAACTAATGATGAAAACTATAATATTAATGTAGTACAAATTGATAAGAATGGTAAAAATATTGGAAATGTTAATTTAACTTCAGATAAGTTATTTACCTTCAATGCTGAATGTACTTATTATGCTGTAGTTGTTAATAATAGAGTTGCAGTAGGAAATGAATCTAGAGTTGATTTTCTAGATGCATTAAATAATGGTTTAGTAATAGAATTAAAACCATATGTTAAATATAAACATAATACTAATATGAATGATATTACTAATAATGAATTATTAAGTAAATTAACTACTGGATGGAATTTAGGTAATACATTTGATAGTCATAACTCTAAGTTTGTTGAATCTACATCTTATTGGGATCCTGAAACTTATTGGGGACAACCATATGTAACAGAAAATTTAATTAAATATGTTAAATCTAGAGGATTTAATAATATTAGAATTCCAATTACATTTATTAATAATTATTATATAGACGAAAATGGTAATTATAGATTTAGAGAAGAACACTTAGAAAGAGTTCAACAAGTTGTAGACTTATGTTTAAAATATGATATGTATGTTGTTATTAATACGCATTTTGATTCAGGTATGAGTGCATCTCCTATTAAGGTAGGAGCAGAAAATAAAGATTGGGAAAGAGCAACTAAATATGCTAAACAATTATGGACTCAAATAGCTGAATACTTTAAAGATTATGATGAACATTTAATGTTTGAATCTTATAATGAAGTTGATAATCCATATGTATCAAGAAGATGTACTGATTTAGCAGCAGCTCAAATGAATGAATTAAATCAAATATTTGTGGATACTGTTAGATCTACAGGTGATAATAACGAAAAACGTATATTACAATTACAAACATTCTTATCATCTAGAAGTGCTAATGCTTTAAATTCATTTAAAGTACCAGATGATATTTATCCTAATAAATTAATTGCTCATGTACATAGTTATCCAGCTACATGGGATGAAAAAGTTGAACAAGACTTTATAGATTTAAATAACTTTACTGAAAGAACTGGATTACCAGTTGTAATTGGTGAATTTGGTTATAAGACTAATTTCTCACCATCTACATTTAGATATGTAGGTATATCAAATTATATAGCTAGAGCTAAGAATCATAAAATAGTTGTATATATTTGGGATAATGGTTCAGATTTTGCAGCTATATATAGAAAATCATTAACAGCTGATGAAAAATATATAGATGCAATATTTAATGCTAAACCATATACTACAGGTGATAAAACTGTAATTAATAAATATGAAGATTGGATATGTGGTAAGTTAAATCAATCTAAGGGTACAGTAGAAGAAAAATATGATGGATGGGGAACTATTCTTACTCATAAGATTCCTGTAGAACAAGGATCTAACTTCTTACAAGTTGATTTAACAAGTAAAGGTGAAGCAGAACCTAGAAAATTACATTATGTATTCTTCTATGATGAAAATGATAAGTTCATTTCAGATTATGCAATTAATATTGGATATCCAGGATTTAATTCTAAGTTTATAATAGTACCTCCTGAAGCTAAAACAGTTATGTTTGGTATTAATTCATCTGAATATAAAACTAGAGTAGATGATTATAAGAGATACTTTGCAAATGGAGATTTATATCTTGAATATAAATTCTTAAATGTTGAAATTGATAGAACATTAAAAGATACTCCATTAACAGGAAATCAAGTTATGTTAGATGACTTCAGAGACTTTGAATGGGGTATGTTATATACTGGTACTGGTGAAGTTAAAATTAACATTGGTTGGGGTGAAGTAACAACTAATTATATAGATGTATCTAAAGGATCTAAATTTGAATTTAAATTCTTAAGAAGAGCATCTGCTACAATATCTCCAAGACATGTAGTATTCTATGATGAAAACAAAAAATATATACCTGAAGGATCAGTGAATAACTCAAGTCAAAATGGTATATTAAGTGCTTCATATGATATTCCTAAAAATGCTAAGTATGTAAGAGTAGGATTAACAGGTTTATCTAACTTTAAGAAGAATGAATATAATATGATGTTTGCTACTGGTGATGCAGTATTTATATACGAAGTTAAATAAAATAAAAAGAAGGAATTATATTCCTTCTTTTTTTATGTTATAATTATTTAAAGTTAGGTGATTGATATGGATTTAAGAGATGTGAAAGAGTTTTTAAGAGATACTTTTAAATACATTGTAGTATTTGTTGCAGTATTACTATTATTTATATTTGTAATAGGATTACAACAAGTAGTTGGTCCATCAATGACTCCTAATTTTAATGAGGGAGATGTACTAGTTATTAATAAGTTTATTAATAAGTTTAGAGAACCAAAAAGAGAAGAAGTAGTAGTAGTCTCTCAATCAGAAAAATATATGATTAAAAGAGTAATTGGGATACCTGGAGATAGAATAGAATTTAAAGATAATAAATTATATATAAATGATCTAGAATACATGGAAGATTATCTAAAAGATGATGTTGTTACAGATGACTTTAAATTATCTGATATAGGTGTAGATGTTATACCTGAAAACAAGTATTTAGTACTTGGAGATAATAGATCAAATTCATTAGATAGTCGTAATTACGGACTTATAGATAGAAAGCAAATTATAGGTACTTATTGGTTCAGAATTTGGCCACTAAAAAGATAGTAAAATTCTTGCAAATTATTAAATTTACATATATAATATTGGGGTAACAAAAAAGCATATTATGTGAGTTTATTGGCAAAACTATTGAAAGGTAGTGACGCAAAGCTTTAGAGCCTAAAATGAAAATGATGGTAGTCAGCTGCATTTATACATTGTATAAGTGCTTTTTTTTGTTAGAAAAAAAGGAGAGAGAAGTATGAACAAGAAAAAGATTTTTGCGATTGTTGCGTTTATCATTTTAGGTTTATTCATGTATGCTTTTGCGAATCCACTTAATGATAATAGCGATGACAAAAATGGAAATCAAACACCATCTAGTGATACTTCAGGACAAAAGGATGCTACAAATACAGAACCATTAGTAGCAGTAAATGAACCTGTAAGAAATAACACTAGAAGAAATGATACTCGAAGAACAGATAATACTGTTAATAATCAAGTTGTTCCACCAGTTCAAACTGAAGCTGATACTCAAAATAATGTTTCAAATAATACTGTAGAACCAACTAATGGAACAGGTGAAAATGTTGAACCTATTAATCCACCAACACCAGTTAATCCTGAAAATCCAAAACCAGCAATGGAAGAAAACATTCCTGTTGTTGATTTAACAATGGATAAATTAATTGCTGTTCAAGAATTAAAAGATCACAGAAAAGACTTTGTATTTGAAGATGATTCAGAATACAAAAAAGTAGTTGAAGAATATATTAAAAAGATTAATGATTCTTTAACTAAAAATGATATTACTTCCAATTTAGAAGAAGGAAAGAAAGCAATTGATTCATTAATTGAAGAAGATTTAGATGCATATAGAAAAGCAGCTAAGAAAGAAATAGCAGATTATGCTGATGAATTACAATTAACAACTGATGTATCTGAATTATTAGAAGGCTTCTATGATGAAATTGATGAAGCTAATACTAAATCAGCTATCGACAAAATTGTTGAAAAAGCTAAAAAAGCATTAGATGAAATTAAAGCTGTTGAAATTTTAACTGCTTATAAAGAAGAAGCTAAGAAAGAAATAGCTGATTATGCTAAAGAATTAGAATTAACTACTGATGTAAGCAATTTATTAGATGAAATCAATAAAGATATTGATGGATCTGAAGATAAAGATGCAGTAGATAAAGTAGTTGAAGAAGCTAAAAAGAAATTAGATGATATTAAAGCTTCTGAAATTGCTAAAGCTAAAGAAGATGCTACTAAAGCAATCGATGATTTATATACAGAAGATGAAAAGAATCTTCCTGAAATAACAGATATTAAAGATAAAGCTAAAAAAGAAGTAGAAAATACTGATGATATCGAAAACTTACAAGACATCATTGATAAAGCAGAAAAAGATATTAAAGATATTATTGATAATAAAGAATATACTGTAGTATTCTATGGAATTTATAATAGTTCTAAGAAGACAAAAGTTATAACTACTGAAAAGGTAGAATATAAGAAAGCAGTAACTGCTCCAAAAATGAATAAATCTATAAATGCATGGGGTGGTTCAATTAAACTTGAATTTAAAGGATGGGATATTGATGCTGAAGCATTAAAATCTATAACAAGTGATTTAGAAGTACATGCAAACTATGAAGTTAAATCTGCTACTACTAAGATTTCAATTCTTCATGAAGATAAAGATTATTCAACAAATATTAAAGATTTCTATCATCCATATAACGAAGGAAAAGTTAATAAATATTTTGAATTAGATGTTACTGATAAAAATATTGTTAATGCAATTCTTAACTTTAATGGAGAACACATTTTTGTATATGAAAATGATGATCAAAAAATACGTTCAGTATTAATTGATAAAGATACACCAGATGTATATGAAAATAATAAATATAAGAAATTACAATATTATGTATTAAAATTACAAGGAGATAGATTCCATTGTGATGCAAGAATTATCTATGATTCTGCTGCTGAATTAGCTGATGCTATTGAAGAAGCTAAAAAAGCAATAAATGATTATAAAACAGTTGAAACTGGAGATATTTCCGAAGTTAAAGATGAAAAGATTAAAGCTATCGAAGCTATCGAAAAAATGACTTCAGTTGAAGATGTTAAAAACAAAGTACAACCTACTAAAGATGCAATTGATAAAATAATTGCTAATAAAACTTTTGATGTTACATTTGTAGGAAAGAAATCATCTAAAACTGTACAAGTAGGTTATAAGAAAGATGCTACAATTCCAAATGAATTAAAAGAACAAAAATATCATAATGTAACATATGGAAATCCTACATGGAATAAAGAATTATCTACTAATATAGTTAAAGACGTTACTATAAACGTTGAATATGAAATTACTCATGCATATGCTGATGTATTCTTATTAGCAGATTCAATAGAAATTCCAAAAGATAGAACAATTTATAATGCTGGTTCTTATTCATATTTAAAAACAGTTGAATTAGTTTTAACTGATGATATTAGAAAAGCAATTGCTAATGATAAATATGATGTAATGTTAACTGAAGATAGAGATATCAGAGCATTATTAAAAGATGAAAAATCATTACCAAAGAAAGATGGTAAATATAAAGAATATGAATTCTATGTTATGAAGTTCTGTATTGCTACTAACGCAGGATTCCATATTGATGGAAAACTTCATTATGATAAAGAAGCTGAAGCATTAGATAATGCTAAAGATGAATTAAATAAATTAATAAAAGAAGCAGAAGAAAAATCAACTGAAGGTAAAACAACAGCTTCTATAAATGAATTAAAAAAAGATATCAAAACTGCTAAAGATGTAGTTAAAGGAAATGATATTAATGCTATCAATAATTCTATTAATGAATTAAAAAAAGAAAAATTAGAAAATATTGAAGTTACTTCAGTTACTGTAGTAAATAAAAAGGCTACATATGTTGAAGGACAAGCATTTATTTTAGAAGTTAAATATTCTGATAACAATGGACATAAAGATGTAACTATTACTTCAGGATATACTATTAATGGTGATACCAAGACTGTTAAAGATGGTCAAACTGCAACAGTTACTTATGGTAAAAAAACATCAAATGAATTCACATATAATGTAATTGAAAGAAAAATTGCTACTATTAAAGTAATAGAACACAAGAGTAAATATTATTTAAATGAATCAACTAATATTAGAGTTGAAGCTACTTATAATGATAATTCTACTAGAGAATTAGATTCTGTAGAATATAGAAAAGATAATTTTACAACATCAAGTGCTACTTCAAAGAGAACTGCAACTATAGTATTAATTGAAAATAATAATATCAAAGATAGATTTGATTATTCTGTTTCTAAATATTCATCAAGAGAAGAAGAACTTGAAGCAGAACATAAGAAAATGATTACTGATTTAAATATTGAAGTTAAGAATCCAAGCGTACTTTATTTCGTAATGAGATTTAAAAATTTCAATAATAAATTAGATGTTTCAGAAGTTCATAGAAAAGGAAATTATATAGATCACGAAGTAACATTACATGATACTAATGAAGATGGTGTATATAGCATTTCCGCTATTGACTTTGGATATTTAAGATTAACTAATAGTGATACATTCGATCAATATGTTTACATTACTTATAAAGTTGATGGTAAAACATATGTTGCTAAATATAGAGAAGAAGATCACGGAAATATTAAATTTGTATCATTTATATAAAATCAAGGTTTATCCTTGATTTTTTTATGTATAAATAGTAAATTAAAAGTAGGTGATGAATATGGCATATATTAAGTATAAAGAACTAACAAAGTATTTTAATTTTAATAAAGAATTAGATATAAAAGATTTGCCTTCATATGTTACTGATTATTTTAAAAAAGGTGAAACAGCAATTCAAGCTTATAAGACATCTAGAGATAAAGGTGCATTTACAAATGAAAGAATGATCTTATTTGATGTTAATCCTTTTGATAGAAGTAAAAAGATACATATTATTCCATATTCTTCTATTTCAAGTGGAGCTATTAGATTTAAATTAAATAGTGCATCTATTTTATTCTCATTTGATAGTGGTTATCAAATGGAATTAAAATTTATACATTTAAATGCTCAAGGTAAAACTGAATTAAGAAAATTATTTACATATATAATGAATAATAAATAGACTAGAGTAATTTAGTCTTTTTTTATGTTATAATTATTTAGGTGATATTATGAAACTAATAATTGCAAATATATTAGGTTTAATAAGTGCTTTGATCATGATATATGCAGGTGCTAAAAAAGAGAAAAATAAAGTACTTAAATATCATACTATACATGCTTTATTTGGTATGTCATGTGATTTATTATTAGGTGGATATCCAAGTGTTATAAGTAATATATTTACTATAACTAGAAATATATTAGTTAATAAAAATAAGTTTAATAAATTATTAATGGTTATATTTATTATATTAGCATCTATATCAATTATATATTTTAATAATTTAGGTATAATAGGTTATATACCTTTAATTAATTTTATATTTTATACAGTATTTATTAATACTAAAGATAATATTGTATTTAAATATGTATTTATTATATCTATGATTACATGGTTAATATATGATTTAATAATAAAAGCATATTCATCTGCTATATTTGATTCAATTACAATTATTACATCAGTAATTACTTTAATTAGTATGATAAGAAATAAAAAGAAAACTCAGATTTAATTATCTGAGTTTTTTACTATATCATTATAAAATATTTCTTCTGAATCATACCATTCTTCAGCATTGAATCTATCTGCTAGCCAATATTCTTTAGGTCCAGCATAGTGATATATCTTTGTTAAAGAATTATTAACTACATCTAAAGTAGCATTGTTAATAAAATTATAAATACTAGGTAAATATATTTCTTTATCTGTACATATTATATTTATTGCATCCTGATCAGGATATTTAAGTTTTCTAGTATTAGCTATTTCAAACCATTTATCAATTATATTATCTTCTCTTATTTTATCTAGATTAAAAATGATAACACCTGAGTTAATATACTTACCAGATAAATTTAAATTTTCTAAGTAATTATAAGCATATACTCCATAGTCTTTTACACCAGCAACATAGTTATCTTCTAAATCAAGATCCCATATTCTTGAGATATCTTTTCTGACTATAGTATCTGTATCTAAATATAATACTTTACTATCTGGAATATAATTAGCTAATATTAATCTAGTGAAACATAAATTAGAATATTCTGTATCACGATTTGGTGATGTAGGAGATAAATAATTATCTAATATATTTTCTATATTAATTATCTTTATTTCTACATTAAATTTTGATTGTACTTTATCCAAATATTTAATTTCTGATATATCATTTGCATCAACAAATAAATAAATTGTTTTAACAGTTTTATTAAAATATAAAAGAGAATATATATTCACGACTAAATACTTAAACCAGTTCTTAGTACAGCTCATTGCTATTATCATCTTAACACCTCTCTATAATATATATATTAACACATTTGATTTACACATTCAATTGGCAACAAAATGTAAATAAACTGTTTTAGCGATAATTATTTAATATATGTATATTATAATTAACATAGGAGATAGTTTGTATGAAAAAAGTGATTATAGGAATATTATTAACTTTATTCTTTTATCCAACTATAGTATTTGCAAATTCAATAGGTCCTTTTTTAGAAGATATAAATGTTTCAGTCAATTGTAATAAATGTAACGATGAAAACAAAGAAGTTATATTTCAATTATATGGTGACGGAGAAGCTATTGAAAATAAAAAGATAGTTCTTAATAAAGATAATAATTATCAAGGAACTTTTACTGAATTACCAATATATAAAGATAAACAATTTAATAGAATTAAATATGAAGTTAAATATTTAGAAGGTGAAGAATACGTAGGTATATCAGATGATGATATTACATATGAAAAAGGTACTATTACTAAATGGGTACAAGTATTACCAGAAGATATTCAAGAAGGACATCAATATGTATTATTTACAGATAACTGGAATTATGAAAATAATGGTTTACCAAAACATGCATTATTAACATGGGATATGAAATTAGTAGAATCAGAAGCTAAAGCTGATTATCAAATAATTGATGGTAAACAATCATTTTATTCATTAACAATAGAACCAGATGTTAATAATATTTGGACTGTTACTAAAGTTCCTGAAAGTGATCCATATGATCAATTTAAAGATTATTTATTCTTTACTAATTATAAGAATAAGAATATTACTTTAACTGGATATAATATGGGTGATTGGATTAATTATATTTATAAACATTCAGGAAAGTCAGATGGATATGTTGAAAGTGAAGATGCATATTATACTAATAAAGTAGAATTAATTCCTGTTGAAAACTCAAATGGTAGATTTATGATAACAAGTCATAATAATATAAATGGAGTAGTAAGAGGAACTAAGTATTTAGGTGTTGATCACTTTGCAAATATAGTAGCTCAAGCAGAACCAGATTATGGGGCCCACTTAATGTTATTTGAACATGTTCAAGAAAAAGAAGTAACACTTGCTGAAAAGATGATTATTAATACTGTATTATGTGAAAATAAAATAAATGAAAATCCTAAAACTGGAGTAGAAGATTATGCTTATGTTTTATTTATACTACCAGTTGTATCAATTGTTTCTTTAAGAGTAATAAAGAAAAATAAAAAGTTTAATATGGCATAAAAAAAGACTAGATTATCTAGTCTTTTTTATTATTGAATAAATAATATATGATATAGGAATTATTATCATTATATGTGCTATAAGTGTAATAATTCTATTTTTTTCTTTACCTGTATTAGGTGCTTTAACTACTTGTTCAATTACATTCTTTTTATCTACTTGTTTAGTTGTACTAGTAGTCTTTATTGTTGTACTAGTAGTAGGTTTTACAGTTGTAGTACTTGTAGTCTTTGTTGTAGTAGTTGTTGATGTAGTAGAAGTACTAGTACTTGTTGATGTAGTAGAAGTAGTTGTTGTAGTTGTTGTCGTAGTTGTTGTCGTTGTAGTAGTTACTTCTGTAATAGTAATAACAAGAGTATAAGAACTAATATTATTATCAGAATCTTTAACTTTATATGTTATTTCATACTTACCATTTTTTTTGATATCTAATGAAGTATCAATAGATGTAGTAGTTTCATTTATATCTATATTACCATCTTCATTATCATATGCTGTTATAAGTGAATATAAATTAATTGATTCATTTTGCTTATATACTTTCTTAATATTAGTTTTTTCTTCAATAATAGGTGAACCACCTTTTTTAATTCTATTAATTAAATTAGTATATGGTTCTTTATCATTATCTTTAAGATTATTATATGCACTTATTACATTAGTTTTTTCTTTTTGATTAATAGTTTTATTATTTAATTCTTCATCAGTAACTTTCTTTTTATAGTTTTCAATTATATTTATAAGTGATTGCTTTAAATTGTTATAATTAATATCTTCTATATCTTCATCACTCATAGATTCTAATTTAATACCATTTTCTATTACTATATATCTTGTTGTCGATGAAGTAGGTAATAATTCATTTACTACTTCATTAGTTAAAGTACTTATTACTTTAACTTTGTTATTATTTGGATGATATACTTCAATAATATATCCTTCATCAATATTGATTTCATATTCTGCTTTTTTATAATCAAAATATTTATCTACTTGTTTTTCTTCTGAAATAATATTATTGTTTTTATCATATATTTTTACATAGGCATCATTTCTTGTACCCATGTCAGCTCCACCTAATTTAATAGATGCTTTTTTATAATTATCTTTAAAAGTTAAAGTATATCCATCTGTATCATATATTCCTTTTAATTTAATTAATAAATAATTGTTATAATCAATATCTTGTAGTTTAGTATATTTATATGTGTATTTATTATTATCTGTTATCATTAAAGACATATAATCATTTGAATAATTATCTATAAAAGGCATTACTAATGAATAGATACCTATAGGTATATTTTCAATAGTGATTTTATTACTATCAATTGTTTTAGTAATAATAGTATTATTACCATCTTTAATAGTTAATTTTTTATTTAATAAATAATCTATATTATCTATATCAATGTTAATTGTAATAGATGTTTTATAGTTTTTTAATAAATCATTATCAATAAGAGTATATTTTAATTCTATATTGTTATCTGACATTATTTTAGATAATGTTTTATTATCTTTAACTATATCTTTTAATATTCCATATTGTTTAAGATTTTTACTATTAATGTCATCTTTAACACTTTCTGAAATAGTTACTCCCCAAGATTCCATATATGGAATAATATTTACTTTATATATATCAGCTATACCTTCAACATATGCATCTTGATTTTTCATTGAACGGCCTAGATTAAGTTGTTCTCTATACCAACTAAATAGTTTTGCATATGTAGTAGGTCCTTCAAAATAATCTAATAAGTTTATTAAGAAATATAATCTAGTTTTTTGAGATAGCTCTAAATATGAAGTACCATTTAATCTATCTTTATTTTCATTATCTTCAATATCTTTTAGTTTTCCCAACCAATCAGCATTATCTTCATATATAGTTTTATCTATTTGAACATAATGTCCAAGTATATTATTTGAAACTTCACCAAGAGATAGATCATTGTTACCACCAAAAGATCCTTGATAACCATGAGCTAACTCATGTAATCCTCCCCAGTTTCTTTCAAAGAATGATCTTACATTTGGGGAATTAACTGCAACATGATTTTGAGAGTAGTAAGCAGCTCCTGCACCATGCGCATTAGCTTTTACTAAATATTTTGTTCTTACATTTTGATCAGTTATTTTAGTAGGATTAATACTTAATCCTATATATTCATCATATTTATTAATAACAGTATTGTAATATTCTAAGAATTTATCTAATGAACTAAATCCATTTTTATAATAATTAAACATATAATCATTATCATGAAGTGGTACTACTACCAATAATCTTTCTGAATCTATAATAGAATAATCATTTGTAGTCCAATTATAAAAAAATGTATCTTGATTATCTTTGTAATGATAATAATCCAATTTATTTATAGAGTTAGAATATTCTAATTCTATTGTATATGTTTTATTTAAATCATTGTTATCTTTTGATAATACATTAGAATTTATTAATGGAATAGAAGAGTGATCCTTACCATTCTTTATAGTAGTCCAATCTTTAGTAATAGTTGTATTACTTCCTTCAACTTCTGAATCATTTGCAAAGTATTGAATTGTAATATTATCTCCATTTAATACTCTTGTTTTAATAGAATCATTTTCATTTAAATATATTCCTAATATTTGTCTATCAGCATAGTTGGATCTAGCAAATCCAGCTAAATCCATATTCCATACAGATGGAATTGTATAAACTATTCTTTCTATATTAATATTTGATGATTCATCATCTAATATAGTAACTGGTACATTTAAAGTAGTTTTATTATTATCTGAATCTGTTATTTCATAGTTAATTTCATAAGTACCTGGAGTAGTAGGATTAACATTGTTAGTTGATTTGATATTATTTGATATATCACCATCTTCAAAATCTTTTGCAAATACTCTAAATCTTGAGTCTAATATATCAAATGTACTTACATAATTTTTAGGTATAGTAATTTTACTAGTACCATATAAAATTGGTTTATTAGTTTCATTGTAATAGTTATTACTATTATTCTTTTTAGTAGCAAATACTATATTTGTTACAGTACATATAATAATTAATAAAAATAGTACAATATACTTAATATTATTTCTCATCCAAACTCACCCCTAGATTGCTGTTTATTCTAACATATTTATAAAAAATTAGAAAGTTTTAGTAATACTTTACAAATTGACTTAATAATTTATTGCATATATGTTACTATTTATATATAATATAACGAGTTGTTAAAGGGGAGAATATAATGGCAGACATCAATGATTTATCTAATTCTAAAGATATATTAAAAATATTAAAAAATAGGTTTGAAACGAAAAGAAATTCATTAAATGAAAAGATATATCTTAATGAATCTGAAATAGCTTCCAATGAAAAGAAAGCAATTATGCATGTAATTATAGCAGCTGGTCATATTGTTGCAATATATGGTTTAAAAGAATTAACTAATGGAACATTTATGTATAAAGGATTTCCAGTTATAATTGCTCCAGTTATTACATTTGCAGCTTCTTTATGTGCAATGAGTATTAAATTAAATCAAGCTAGTAAAAAGATTGTTGAAAATATTCAATTATATGATGAACTAGTTGCTTTAGAACACTGTGAACCAGATGGTGATATTACATATGATTTATTAGAAGATGAATTATCAGCATTCTTATTACCTGATGCTAAATATGTAATTGAAGAAGTTCAAAGAGAAGAACAAAAGAAATTAAATAAAACTTATAATGAGACTAGTAATAACTAGTCTTTTATTATGTTATAATTTATTTAGGTGATACTATGAAAGAAGTACAAGAATTTTTAAAAGAATGTGGAGTATATTATTTAGCAACAGTTGAAGATGATCAACCAAGAGTTAGACCATTTGGTACTGCTGAAATATTTGAAGATAAATTATATATTCAAACAGGTAAAAAGAAAGATGTATATAAACAAATTGAAGAAAATAATAAAGTAGAAATATGTGCATTTAAAGATGGTAAATGGATTAGAATATCTGGTGAATTAGTACCAGATGATAGAGTAGAAGCTAAGAAAGATATGTTAGATAAAAATCCTAATTTAAGAGGAATGTATAATGAGAATGACGATAATACTATAGTTTTATATTTTAAATCTGGTAAAGCCGTTATTTCATCATTCACTGAAGCACCTATTGAAATAGAATTTTAATATATATAAAACCAGTTATAACTGGTTTTAATTTGACTAATATATTGGGATTTGCTAATATAACTTACTAAGAAAAAGGGGTTTTATTATGAGTGAAAATTTAAAAGATAAATATGTTTACAAAATTCCATATTATAATATTTTTGAAAAGAATATTAATATATATGGAAATTATGTTAGCATTGATAGTATTGATGATATAGATGTTATAGCTAATCTAATAGTCGAAAACAGTTCTTATAATGGTGCTATTTCAGCTAGACAAGATTTTATAGTTGATTTTAATGAAGTTTTTGATTCAAAAAAAGAAGGAATGCCAGAAAATCTAGAATCACCAAATGAAAGGTATTTATTATTTAGATATAACGAAAAAAGAAATACATTAACTGAAGTAAATACAAATATTGAATTCTATTATCATGATGAAAATAATCAAGATTTATTAGAGGATGCTTTAAATGATGTAAATGCATTTGTTAGAGAATTTAGACTTGCTAAGAAATATCCATTAGTTATTTATCAAGGTGAAATAGAAGAAGTAGGTTTTAATGAATATAATGACATTCTTGCAACAAGTGTTAAGTTTATTCCAATTTTAAAGAGAATAAATGGTAGGGGTCAAGTAAAACTTGATAGACAATTCCAAAAGATGGTTCAAGTCAGACATATTCTTGCAAAATTCATCAATTATAAAAAAGATGAGGAAGCGAAAAAACTTTCAAAAATTAGTATGTAATAAAAAGATTAGAATTATCTAATCTTTTTTTATGTTATAATATTTTTAGGTGAATTTATATGTTTGAGTATAAGTTTCTTAAGCTTATTAATGAAGCTAAGAAAAAGAGAATTAAAAATATAGAAAATGGTTCTGCTAATTTTTATAATGAGAGTTTTTATGATTTAACTAATTATTTAACTAGAAAACTAAGTAATACTTTTTGTAGAAAACAAGTAATAGAAATAATTGCAAAACATTTTGATGAATTATTTCCATTTTTGGTATCTACTAATATGAATATTCTATTATTGTATAGTAATGAGTTGATTAAACAACCATGCTTTAAAGAAAAATTCATTGAAGGAATAAAAAAGTATCCTTATAAAGATGAATTAGGTTTTATTTTTTATAATATGTGTTTTGACTTTCAAAATGAAAATGAAATATTTAATAATTTCATGGATAAAGATTTATTAACTACATTAGTTAGTATGAATTTAGATAGAATATTTTATTTTGACTTAGCTAATAGAGTAAATGAAGATGCTCAAAAGAGATTATTATATATATTAATAAATAATAAATGTAATATTCCATATAATGCTATAGTATATAAAGGTAATAATAAAGATATTATATTTGATAATTTACCATTAGTAATGCATAACTCACTTAATTTATATGATTTATTAAAATTTGTTAAAGATAGAAAAGAAGCATGTAATCGAGTTAAAAAATATATAGATACTCATCAAGAACAAACTATTAATTCTATTTTCTCTGAAGCTGATCATATAAAAAAGATAAGAGATAATAATATTAAAGAAGTTATAAAATTAATATTATTTGATGTAATGAAAAATGAACAAGTTAAATTATCTGATATAGAATATAGAAGTGGAGGATTATCTAGAGTTTTAATAATTGGAGACAAAGTTATTAAAATAGGTAATAGAGTTACAAAAAGATTTCCTAATAATCCATATATAATATCGCCTTTGATGAGAAAAGAATTATCTTCAAATGGTGAGTCTTGTTTTATAGAAGTTACTGAAAAAGTAGATACTGATATAAAAGTTACTGAAGAAGAATTATATGAATTATATAAGAATCTTAGAAATCTTGGATTAATCTGGACTGATATAAAAAAAATAAATGTAGGTAGATTAAGAAAAGAAAATATTATTCATTGGAATGGTAATTTACAACCTACAGATGAGACACTTGAATTAGATGATAAAAGAGGAGATGGTGTTTTACAAGCCGGTGATTTAGTTATACTTGATGCAGATCTTATATATGATGAAAAAGATAAAAATATAAACTTTGAAAATAATCCAACAGTTCGTAGAAACTTTGAAAAAAGATATCAAGAAGAAATAAAATTGACTAGATTCTTAGATGATACAGGTGAACATAAAGCATTACGTATATAAAAAAGATTGAGTTTCAACTGTTGAAACTAATTCAGGTGAAGCAATTGATTTTAAAGAAGAAATTATTTGATAAATAAAAAATGTCCTTTTAGGGCATTTTATTTTGTAATAAATTAATTACTTTATTTATATCTTCTTTTTCTTTAATTGGGCAAAATTCATTTTTATTTACTCTATATAGAAGCATATCTTCTGCATGATAAAATGCATCAAATATAAACTTTTCAAATTTAAATGAATTTCTTTCTTCAGTATTTATTAGATTGCCATCTTCATCTAAATATTTATTATTTTTGTATGCACGATGATATGGCAATTCTATATTAGAAAATAATTTTAATTTATCAATAGACATTAAATGATATGTAATATTTATTTCTCTATAAACATATTCATTATCTATCATAGTATTAGTTAATTCTTTATTAATACATCTAGAAGGTAACATATATGGTTTATTATTATATTTACAAAATATCCATTCTTTATTATCTTCATCTGTTTTCATTATTGTTTTAGATGCTAAATCATATTTGTTACTTATTGTAGTTCCAATAAATTTAGTATCTACTATATCTAGAAGTGGGTCATCTATTGTTGAAAATAATATATATTTAATACCTTTATTAATCATATCATCTATTAAATTAAATCTTTTAAGTGCATTAAATACATCACCATTACCATTTGGTCCAAATAGAATTTCATGTTTATTCTTTAATACTATTTTTCCATCTATATTTAGAATAGGAAAATCGTCTTGTATAAAAATATTAATATATTCTTTATAATCAAAATAATTATTATCATTAAAGAAAGATATTGTATCTTTATTATTTGCATTACTGGTCATGATATATAAGCTAATATTTGAATTGTATTTTTTATTTGCATCTTTTATTTGATCAATAAACATTTCAAATAATGTTTTACCATTTATCTTTAAACATCCTTTAGGTTTATTAAAACCTAATCTTGATCCAAATCCTCCAGCCATTAAAACTATTGCGTATTCGTTATTTCTTATAATATTTTCGCCAATAATAATATTATCTGGATTAGTATCTTTTTTATTTATTATTTTTAAATTAGATACTTTAGTCATATCTATTTCTTCATCTATATATGAATTTTTATAAATAGTATTAACTAAATCAAAATCAATAGAATTGATTTGAGCGGTTAAATTATTTTTTTCTTCTTGCGATAATTCATTATAGTATTTTAATAATTGTTCCTGATTGTGTTTTTTTAAATCCATATAAGTCATCCTCTATATTTATTATACCCTAATATATTGTTATTTGATTACATAATTTTTTATCTTAACATTTTTGTGGTAAATTATTATCTAATTCGTGATGATATATATGAGTATAAAAGTTAAATTAAATGATTTAAAAACAGATTATAAAGAATATTCATCAATAAGTGAAGAAAATAAACATACTCTTGAGCATGTAAGAAGTAATACTAGAGAATCATTAAGACAAAATGGAATAGAAAGATATAACCTTATAAGTACAATTCCATTTATAGAAGATATGGATGCTAATAATCCTAAACTAAAAAGAGAATTAGATAAATATTTAGAAGAAATAAATTATAGTTATAATGAAATATCTGATGCTATAAGAGAAGCATATAGTATGACAATGAAAACAATCTAAATGATTGTTTTTTACTTAAAAAATAATGTATGTTATAATACAATCGAGTAAGAGGTGAGTTGTATGTTAGATATTTTAATTAATAATTATTTATTATTATCATTACTTATCGGTTTTACTATTATAGTTAGTAATGAATTAAAAAATATTAAGACTGAAAGACATGATAGAATAAAAGAATTATTAATAGTTATAGTAGTACTTACTATATCTGGTGTTATAAGAGATTATTATAGGACATTAGATCATTATACAATGGTGGTATTAATAACATCTTATTTATGTTATATGTTAAGACCAGCAGTAATCATATTATTTATATCATTATTATCTAATAGAAAAATTATTAAATATATTAGTTTATTATGTATTATTAATACAACTATATACACAACTTGCTTTTTTAATAGTATAGCTTTTGGTTTTAGTGCTACTAATGAATTGATTAAAGGTCCACATTTTTATAGCTCATATATACTTAATACTTTTTACTTCTTAGTGTTATTATCTATTGTAATAAAACAATATAGTGCTCAAAATAAATTAAGAACTGTTATATTATTACTATTTATGATTATATGTGTAGGAGCTTCTTATTTAGATATAAAATATTACTATGTTAATTTATTTGATTCAGTATTATTAATATGTGGATTACAATATTATTCATTCTTATATATTGAATATAATAGAGTAGATGTATTAACTTCCACATTTAATCGAGCTTCTTTCTATAATGATATAGTAAGATTTGCAAATAAGGTTACATCAGTTATATCAATAGATATGAATAATTTAAAAACTATAAATGATACTTTAGGACATGATGAAGGAGATAAAGCAATTGTTACTATATCTGATATTTTATTACATGTAGATCCTAAAAATGTATGAATTTATAGAGTTGATGGAGATGAATTTGTTGCTTTATGTTTTTATAAAGTAAAAGAAGATGTTAATAAATATATTAAAAATGCTAAAAAAGAATTAAGTAAAACCAACTATAATAGTTCTTTTGGATATTCATATAAAGATAATGATAATGTATATGAAGTATACAAACAAGCTGATAATGAGATGTATAAAGAAAAAGAAGAATATCACAAAAAGCATGGTATAAAAAGATAAAGAATACTAGGTTAATACCTAGTTTTTTTATAGGTAAGTGTTATAGTAAATTTAGGATGTGAGTAATTATGAAAAACAAAGTATTATATTAAATAAAATAGTTAATCCAACTTCCACTGTTATTATTCATACAGAAGATAGCAATAATGGTAAGGATATATTTAATAATGTTATTACATTAGATGATAATGAATGTATAGTTGTGAATTAATAATAAAAGATTAGTAAAGACTAGTCTTTTATTATGTTATAATTATAATAGGTGAAGGATATGGAGTTATATAAAGGAAAGTATTTTGAAATTGTTTTTCAAGATTGGTGTCAAGAATTTCCAGGTGCTTGTATTGTGTCAGGACATAAAGAAAGTCTCAGTGATATGGAAGTAGAGGAATGGATTGAACTAGGTAAACTTGAGAAAGAATTAGAAAGAGTATGTAAGAAAGTATTTAATGCAGATATGTTTAACTTTGCATGTCTTATGAATAATGCTTATAGAGATAATGAAAAACCACATGTACATTATTGGTTTGTTCCTAGATATAAGAATGAATTAAAGATATGTGGTAAAACATATAAAGATAGACATTTTGGATATAATTTTTGGAAATGGGCTAATAGTAGATTTAAAAGACAAAAAGATATTTTTACTCGTGAAGATAGATTAGTAATCTATGATATGATGAAAAAAGAATTTAATATAGATAACGTAAAAATGGATTAGTAAGTACTAGTCTTTTTTTTATAATAAATGGTTTGTCATTCTTATAATAATAATATATAATATTAATTACTAAAGGGGATGCGCATATGGATAATAGAAATACACCAAATTATTCTCAATATTCTGATGATGAACTAATGCAAGTTTATAATCAAATAGTTAGTGAGAAGAATAAAATTGACTGGGCATATTATTATATATGTATGGAAATAGAAGAAAGAAAAAAGAAAATAGCAGAAACTCAAAAAAATGGAGGAATTCAAATTCCAACTTCTGGTGGTTTTGCTGGATCATCTCAATTTCAAAAAAGAGTAGACGAGATGATATTGAAGGAATTAAAGAATAATAAATAATTATTATTGGTGCTTTTATATGGAACATATTACTTTTAATGTATCATTAAGTTTTGAAACTGATCAAACTGCTTTATATGAAAAGAAACATAATATTAAACAATTTGATGAAAAAAAGAAACTTAAATTAGCAAGAATGGAATTATTATCAACACTACATAAAGTAGCAGGAGATAATTTAAATAAAAATCCTGTTCATCATATATAAAATAACCTCCTTATAGGAGGTTTTTATATGTTATAATATTTATATGAGTTACATACAAGGAAAATACAAAAAATCGATTTTTGAAGGTAATAATGGCTATTTGGTTGGTCTTTTTCGTGTGCGTGAATCTTCTGAAGATATATATGAAATAGTTAATAATAGAACAGTAACTTTTACAGGATCATTTCCTTCTTTAAATACAGATGATACTTATATACTATATGGTGAATATATTTATCATGAAAAATTTGGATATCAATTTAAAGTAGATACATATGAAAGAGTTGAACCTAAGGGTGAAGATGCAATAATTGAATTCTTAACATCTGACTTTGTAAAAGGATGTGGAGAAAAAAGAGCTAAACAAATAGTAAATGTATTAGGTGAAGATGCTATTAAATTAATTAAAGAAGATATAAATAATTTATATAAATGTGATATACCTCCTGCAACTGCTAAGAAGATATATGATTCTATAACTAATTATTATGATTTAGATGAAACTATTATTTATTTAACTGGATTAGGATTCTCTGTTAAAGAAATAAATAAAATAATTGCTATGTATGGTAAGAATGCTAAAAAAGCAGTTGAATTAAATTTATATTCATTTGTAGATTTTGTAGACTTTGATAAATTAGATAGTATTTATTTTAAGATGTTTGAAGATTCAAGTGATATGAGAATAAAAGCATGTATTATAGAAACTATGAAACGTCTTACATTTGAAACAGGTGATACATATTCTTCTAAAGAAGAAATATATGAAGCTTTAATAAAACTATTTGATGTTAATATATATGATACATTTGATGATTATATGTCTATTCTAGAAGAAGAGGGAGATATAATCCATAAAGATAATAGATATTATTTAATTGATTTATATGAAGATGAAATGTATATTGCAAGAGAATTAAAAATAATTAATTCTAGAGATATACCACCTGTCGCAGATTTTCCTATTACTATAAATGATATTCAAAAAGAATATGGAATTAAATATGATGATGAACAAATAAATGCTATCAAAAGTGCATTAGAAAATCCTGTTACATTAATAACAGGAGGACCTGGAACTGGTAAAACAACTATAATAAATGGAATATTAAATACATATAAAGAAACATATCAATTAAGTGTTCAAAAGATGAGAGATAAAGTTATATTACTTGCACCTACAGGAAGAGCAAGTAAAAGAATGAGTGAAGCAACTTTATATCCTGCATCTACAATTCATAGATTCTTAAAATATTCAATGGATACAAAAGAATTTCAAATAAATGAACATAATAAAGTATATCCTGACTTAGTAATAGTAGATGAAGTATCAATGATAGATACAAATTTATTTGCATCATTACTAAAAGGAATAGATTCTCATGTTAGATTAATATTAGTAGGTGATGAATTCCAATTACCTTCAGTTAGTCCAGGTAATATATTAAAAGATTTAATTGAATCTGATTATTTTAATTATATTAATCTGACTACTATTTATAGACAATCTGATAATTCATTTATTCCTATACTTGCATCTGAAATAAAGAAACAAGATATTGAATCAGATATTAGTTTAAAGAAAGATGATTATAATTTCTTACCTTGTACTAAATTAGAAATTAGAGACATGATTAAAGAAATAGTTTCTAGATCAGTAAAAAAAGGATTAAGTGAAAAAGAAATTCAAATACTTGCTCCTATGTATAAAGGAGAAAATGGTATAGATAATTTAAATATAATATTACAAAAAATATTTAATCCTGAGAAGAGTAGTAAAAAGGAAGTTACTATAGGATCAGTTGTATTTAGAGAAAATGATAAAGTATTAAATTTAGTTAATAATGTTGAAAATAATATATTTAATGGTGATATTGGATATATTAAAAAGATAGATGTTAAGAGTAAAGAAGATTTTATGGTTATAGATTTCTATGGTAATAGAGTATCTTTTAAAAGAGAAGATATATCTAGTATTAGACATGCTTATGCTATGACTATTCATAAATCTCAAGGTTCTGAATTTGATCATGTAATAATGCCTTTAACAATGGAATATATAAGAATGTTATATAACAAACTTATATATACAGGTGTATCTAGAGCTAAGAAGAGTTTAGTACTTGTTGGTGATCCTAGAGCATTTATGATGGCAGTTAATAATAATAATTCATTAACTAGAAAAACAACATTAAAAGAAGACTTAGATAATGTCTATAATGATACTTCAAAGTTTAAGATAGAGTAATTTGCAATAATTACTCTTTTATTGTATAATACAAAATCATTGAAAAGGGGATTGTTATGAGAAAAGGTATTTATGCAATAGTTAAACCTAAAGAAGATGGACATGTAGATATTAATTTACTATGTGGAGAAAAAAATGGTTTATTTACTATTAATGAAAATATAAGTAGAAATACAATTGGAAGTGTTACTAGAGTAGTTAGTAGAATGAATATTGATCAAAGTAAATATCATTTTGTTAAACTTAATAAAGTAACTTATTTATCAGGAATAGATGATATTGCTACTAGAGATGAATTTGTTGATACACTTGGTGTATTAGCTAAAGCTGCTACTGCTGCTAATACTCAATTATATGCATATAATAGTGGTAAGATAGTATTTACTACTGATAAAGATTTATTTACTCAAAAGAAAGACGCTTTCTTTGGTTCATTAAATAAAGTAGCCATGGAAAAATTAATTGAAACTGAAGTAGGTAGAAGAAAATAAAAAAGAAGGTTTAATACCTTCTTTTTATTTTAGTTCTTGATATATTGATTTATCAAATGTGTGTTCTTTGATATCAAATGATTCAAGTGATTCAGTATCTACTAAGAAGAACTTATGTAATAAATTATCTTTAGATCTATCTTCTGAAACTGGATCGTCCCAAGTTAAATCTAAATGTAACCAACTTCCATCTAAATAAACAGCATTCCATACATGTGTATTTGATGCAACTTTATAATTTGTAATACCTAATCTATCTAATACAATAGACATTGTATCAGTATAACCTGAACATATTGCATGACCTTCAAATAAAGGACCAATTGCTTTATCAGAATGATATGTTGTCTTTCCTAGATTTTTTAATTCTTCTTCATATTTTTCATCATACTTTGTATGATTAATAATATAATCATGGAATGCATATATTATTTCTTTATTAGTCATTCCTTCAGAAACTAGGGAAGTCCAAACTCTATTAATTTCATTTGATATTTTATTAATTTCTTCTTCTGAATATAAATGTGTTATATAAACTGTTACTTCTCCAGCTGTATCATATTCAATTCTTATAGTAGAGAAGTTGTTATATGGAGAAACATAGTTACCTATAGTAGTTAATACTTCATTATTTGTTGTATTACTAATTTGTTTTATATCATTTAAACATTCTTGATATTCATTTGGACAATAGAATGTGAAAGTATCATATCCTGAATCTAATATAGTATATAAAACATTTAATAATTCTTGATAGTTATAAGGAACAAACTTATCAGTAGTTTGTAAATAAGCATAATCTTTTTCTTTAGCATATTGATTTTTTTCTTCAATAGATACTTTAGGAGTACTATTAAAGAAACTTGCTAACTTAGTTGTTATTTTATCTAAATAAAATATTGTAGTTCCAGTTAATACTAGACATATTATTATAGTTAGTATTCTTTTCTTCATGTATAATCACCATATAAATAATATACCATGAAATAGACATAAAAAAAAGAAATGATTATTTATTCATTTCTTTAACTTTTTTATTTAATCTTGATTTTTGTCTAGCACAAGTATTTTTCTTAATTATACCTTTAGAACAAGCTTTATCAATATCTGATATAAAACCTTTTAATTCAGAGTTAGCAAGTTCAGAATCTTTTTTAGATACAGCAGCTTCGATTTTTTTCATATCGTTTTTTACTTTAGATCTGATAGCTCTGTTAGCTGATTCTCTAACTGCATCTGTTTTAATAGATTTCTTAGCGCTTTTAATATTAGCCATTAATATTCGCTCCTTCCTTAAATACATATAAAATTGTACCAAATTTAAATATAATTTGCAAACAATTTATGCACTTTTTCTAATATTTATTGTATTTTCTTAAGTTTTAGTCATGTATATAGAGTTTTAACTATTATTTATGGGTATAACTATAGGTTAATAATAACTTGCATTTTATTACTTTTTGTTATATTATAACAAACCAAGAAAAGAAAAAAGGGAAATTCGCCTGTATTAAGGATAGAAAGTAGGGAAATACATGAATAGAGAAAATCTAAAATATGTATGTTGGAATGTTACAACAAAATGTAATAAGAAGTGTGTTTACTGTTTTCGTGAATTATTTGAAAGTGATAGAACTTTAGAAGATAACATGATTATTTTACACAAATTGAAAGAAGCAGGAGTAAATAGAATTACTTTCTCTGGTGGTGAACCACTTTCATATGAAGGTATTTATGAACTTGCTATGGAATCTAATAGATTAGGAATAGAAACTTTTATAGTTACAAATGGTGATTATGTTAATGAAGATAATATTGAATTAATATGTGATTTATTTAAAAGAATAACATTCTCATGTGATTCTCCATCACCTTATGTTAATAAGGAATCTGGAAGAGGAGCAGATAACTATGATCATATCTTATATTTGTGTAATTTAATTCAAGCTAAGAGACCAGGACATATTGTTCAAATTAATTCAGTAGTTACAAGAGCTAACTATGGTGAACAAGAATATATGTTATCTGCAATGAGAGATGAGTTATCATTAGCAGGAGTTAGTAGAATTAAATTCTTCCAATATTATCCAATTAGAGGATATGCTAAACAAAGAAGATGTACATTATCTATAACTGATGAACAATTTGATGCTCTTAGACAACAACAATCATGTAGACAAGAATTCTTTGATGTAACATTTAAAGATATTAAGTTCTTAGATAAAGATTGTGTTGTATCTCCTAAAGGTGCATTAAAAGAATCAGAAAATTATGAAGATAAAATATTAATAGAAGATATTACTAAAGTATCTTCAGAAGAATTACAAGAGGCAATTGATGGCCACTACGCTAAGAAGAAAGCAGGTGGTCCACATGTATAATGAATCAATTAACTTAAACCTATATAAAATATTCTATGATGTAGCTAAATATGGATCTGTATCTGCTGCTTCTAAGAATTTAATGATTTCCCAACCAGCTATTTCTAGATCAATTAAAAATCTAGAATCTGAACTTAATGTTGAATTATTCCATAGAACATTAAATGGTATGGTTTTAACAGAAAAAGGTAAAGAATTATTTGGATATGTAGAAGAAGCATGTAATAGTTTATTAGTTGGTCAAAGATGTATGAGTGAATCAGCTAACTTAACAACTGGTAAATTAGCAATTGGTGTTCCAACTCATATTGCTTCATGTTATTTATTAGACAAGCTTAATGCTTTCCATAAAGCTTATCCAAATATAGAAGTATCAATTATTTCTAGAACTACTGATAAATTAATTAAATTACTAGAAAATCATGAAATAGATTTCATGATAGATCCTAGTCCAGTTCCTTATTCTGAAAAAGAATTACATATTGAACCATTATTCAATTGTAGACATGTATTCTTTCAAAAGAAGGGATTAGGAGTAGAAGCTAAGAACTTAAAAGATTTAGAAAAAGAATCATTAATACTTCCTAATGAAAGAAGTAGTCATAGAAACAAATTAAATGAAATATTACAAGATCATAATGTTAAGTTTAAAAATGTATTATCAATAGAAACATCTGAAATGATTAAGGAATTAGTTCAAGAAGGATGTGGAGTAGGATATATCTTAGATAAATATATAGAATCAAGTGTTAAAAAAGGCGAATTAGAAATACTTCCTATTGAAGAAGAATTACCTGAATTAACTATTAACCTTATATATATAGATAAGTATTTAATGATTGCTCCTAAGAAATTTATTGATGAATATATATTAGTTAACAAATAATTATATAATGGTATAACAAAACGTTATACCATTAATTTTTTGTTATAATTCAACATAGAAAATTGGTATTTTACAAATAATAAATAGTATCTATAATATTAACTATCACTTGAGAAGAAGATTAATAAAACTACAGATTTTAATCATTTCATGTGAATAAGGGGTTAAAGAATAAAAAGGGATACTGAGGTATCAATTGTTGATGTAGCTTGTTGATTATGAAAACTAAAAAATAGACCAATAATAATTTCTTAACTACAAAAACAAACCATATAAATTTATTCAAGGAATGCACTCTTTGTGCACTATACACTATTCTTTGAATCTTTGTGTAATTCAATTCTAACTATATTAACAATTGATATAATTTTTTAGAATAATAAGGGATTATGCTAAAGAAAAAGAGGGGGGAAAATATAGAAGTATTTACTTCTATTTTTTTGTGCTATAATTAGACTAGGTGAAGTATATATGTTTTTTAAATCATTAAAATATAGAAGATTCAGTGCAATATTCTTAGATTTAGTATTAATATCATTATTAACATCATTATTATTTGGTAATACTATAAGTAATCCTTATTATAATGATTATAAAAATAGTAGTAAGGAATATACTGAATTAATAAGTAATATAAATCCTCAAGAATATAGTACACCTGATGGTGTTATTAAATTTAAAGATAAAGTAAGTGATGCTTTATATAAAACATCTAAAACTAATATATTCTATTATGTTTGGTTTATAGTATTATCTTTATTATATTTTGTTGTATTTCAATATAGTACAGGTGGTAAGACTTTAGGTAAGAAGTTATATAAACTTAAAGTTGTTAATTCGGATGATAAAAAGAATGTTAGTTTCTTTAGATTATTATTTAAATCATTATTCATTGGTGAATTCTTTATATTTGATGGAATAGTATTAATTAGTATATTAAATATAGTTGGAATACTATTAATAAATGATGCAAATATATTCTTTTACTATAATGCTATTATTAGTTTATTAGGTATTATTTTAGAAATTATTCTATTAGTTTCATTCTTTAAAAGTAAAAATAATGAGACTATATTAGACAAGGTATTTAAAACTAAAGTAATAGAAGTAAAATAATTGTTTACAAATATTATAAATATGTTAAAATAACAAGAGAAAGAGGGATATTATGGCTACTAGAAGTGAATTACGTGAAAAAGTAATGACTATTTTATATCAAATAGAATTATATAAAAAGAACAAAATTGAATATGACGTTGATGCAGTTATTAAAGAAAACGTTGAAATAGAAAATGAATTTGTTAAAGATATGGTATATGGTATTACTACTGCTATAGATGAAATAGATGAAATTGCTAATAGTCATTTAGATAATTGGACAATTGATAGATTAGATTCTATGGGTAGAGCAATATTAAGAATGGGTATCTATGAAATTAAATATATGGATACACCTGATTTAGTTTCTATAAATGAAGCAGTTGAACTTGCTAAGAAGTATTCAGATGATTCAGTTAGAAAAATGATCAATGCTGTATTAGATAAGTTAGTAAATGAAGGAGAGTAATTCTCCTTTTTTTATTGCATAAAAAAAGATTACTATGTAATCTTTATCTTTTAATTCTATCTGTAGGAAATTGTATTATTTTTCTTTTTTGTTCTATATTATGTTTTTCTTGATATCTTCTAAGTAGACTTGGTATATATTTTATTTCTTTATCAGTTAATTGAGTACATTCTGATAAAGAAGTTAAATAATATGTATTAGTATCTATATGTGTATTTGGATAAATAATATTATGGGGAAGAAGTGGTAATTCTTCTGCTGTTTCAAAGTCTATAACTATTCCTCTATAGCAGAAGACCATTCTAAATTCATCGTTTATATCTAACTTTTTTCTTACTAATGAACCTTCAAAATTGTCTTCAAACATTACACATCTTGCTAGGAATACTTTTTTACTAATTAACGCTTTATTCATCGTTGTCATCTACCTTACTTAAACATTATAACATGCGTGTAAAAAATAGTCTTTCAAAATTTGACAAAACAGTATTTTTAGTATAGTATAAACTTCAATTTCTAGGGGGGGATTATTATGAGGTTTTGGCAAAAGAAGAAATTGGTAACAATTAAGGACTTAGAAACTAAAAGAGATGACTATCTTAAACATAGATTTACTAAGTATGTTATTGATTATAAGGTAGAAGATGATAAGCTAAAAGTGCTATCTAATATAGGTAATTATAGATATATTAGAAATAATGCTACTAATACTAGAAAGTTAAATAGAATTATAGTTAAGAATAAAGTTGAAATACAAAATAGAATAGATAACTATGCTAATGAATTTGGACAAAGATTTACAATATTCTTACTAAATGTATTCTTTATATGTTTAGCAGGAGCATTTAATTTATTAACATTCTTTATTGGAAGTTATCCATTATTCTTACTTGGATTATTAACATTCCAATTATGTATTTTAACTACATTATATAGTGGTTTAAATTACTATGTATCAATTAAAGAAATTCAAAATTTAAAAAGAACAATCAATTATAAGATGAAAGATGAATTAGAATTTCCTAAAATTAAAAATTTTATTAAAAATTAATAGTAAAGTGAAAGAAAATTTTGTTTCTTTCACTTTTTCTTATGTTATACTTATTTTAGGAAAGGTGATAGAGATATGAAGTTTTGTTCTAACTGTGGTGGACAAATTCCAGAAGGTACAGCATTTTGTCCAACATGTGGTGCTGCTGTAGCTCAAAATGTTAATCAACAACCACAACAACAAGTTGCTCCAACACAACAACCTGGACAACAATATAATGGACAACCAAATGTAGGAGGAGTAGATACTAATACTGAAAAAATAGTTGCTATTGTTTCATACTTAAGTATCATTGGCTTAATTTTACATTTTGCTAAAGCTGCTAAAACTCCATTTGGACAATTCCATGTTAAACAAGCTGCAAATCTTTCAATTATTGAAATAATTGCAAGTATTGCTGTTTCAGTTTTAAGAGTGTTAATTAGTCAACTTGGTATTCCATTTGTAGGAAGTATTTTAGGTTTAGTTAATACAGCAATCTATATTTTAGGTTTAGTTGGATTAATTTGGGCTGCTCAAGGAAAAATGGATAAATTACCAGTTGTTGGTAACATTGAAATACTTA
Source organism: Bacilli bacterium (assembly GCA_016283935.1). GTDB lineage: Bacteria > Bacillota_I > Bacilli_A > RF39 > UBA660 > UBA6985. The sequence continues at coordinate 70,297 of JAEENX010000026.1, read as the reverse complement.
AATAAGAAGATATAAATCTTCTTTTTTTTTGCTTTAAATGTTATAATTTTTTTAGGTGGGTATTATGAATCAAGATAAGATTTCAAGTACAATTAAAAAGATAAGAAAAGATAATGGTTTAACTCAAGAAGCTTTTGCTAATGAATTAAATGTTACATATCAAGCTGTATCTAAATGGGAAAATGGAAAGAGTATTCCTGATATTGGTACTCTTCAATTAATATGTAATAAATATAATATAGATATTAATGAATTATTAGATACACCTGTCAAAGTAAGTAAAAAGAATAATAATTTTATATATATAATGTTAATAGTAATTGTAGTAATAGTTGGAACTGCTATTGGTATTAATATACATATAAATCATAAAACATTTGAAACAAGAGAATTAGGATCTTCTTGTAAAGATTTTACTATAAATGGAACTGTTTCATATGATGCTAATAAAACTCATATATATATAAGTGATATAAATTACTGCGGTAAAGAAGATAATAATGTTTATAAAAAAATAGAATCTATTCTATATAGTATTCATACAGATGGAAAAGAAATGAAAATGGCTGAAGGTGATACTTTAAGTAATATCACATTAAATAATTATTTAAATGAATTAAAGTTTAATACATCTTCTAATACATGTAGTATTATGAAAGGCATTAAGTTAAAGCTAGTTATTAAAGCTTATACAGATGATAATGTTTCAACTACATTTGAAATACCTTTAAATCTTGGAGATACTACTTGTTAAATAATAAAAGAATATATTATAATTTATTCTAGAGGGTTATGATCATGAAGAAGAAATCAATTTTATACATAATAATTAGACCTTTAATAGTATTTTTTACTAAATGTTTTCTGACTCCTAAATTTAAGGGATTAGAAAACATACCTAAAGATGGAAGAATAGTATTAGCAGGTACTCATACTAATAATTTAGATTGTTTATTGTTAATATGTGCAACTAAAAGAGAAGTACATTTTTTAGCTAAACAAGAATTATTTAAAGGACCATTTGGTTTTATATTTAATAACTTGGGTTTGATTGCAGTTGATAGACAAACTCATAGTTTAGATGCATTTGGTACTGCTAAAAAGTATTTAGAAATGGATGAAGTAATAGGTATATTTCCAGAAGGAACCACTGAGAAAACTGGTGTAATACTTCCATTTAAAAAAGGTGCTTGTAGAATGGCATATGATACAAATAGTAAAATAGTACCATTTGTAATTAAAGGAAAATATAGACTGTGGTCTAGAAATTTAGAAATAGAATTTTATAAACCTCGTAAAGTTGAGTCTAAGTTTATTGTTGAAGAAACTAGAAAACTTAGGGATTTTATAGTGAGTAAAAAGGAGGGATAGTATGGGATTTTTTGATTCATCTATCTTTAATATTTTTAGAAAGAAAAAGAAATTACATGGTGTATGGGAAAAATACTATACAAAAGAAGAATTAGATATTCATATACCTGATATTTCTATGTATGATCATATTGTTTTAAGTGAACATAAATATTCTAAATTAAAAGCAATTGAATATTTAGGAGTTAAAATAACATATCATCAATTATTAACTAAAGTTAATACTATAGCTAAATCATTTAAAGCATTAGGAGTTAAAAAAGGTGATATAGTTACTATTTGCTTACCTAATTTTCCTGAAGCATTATATTGTTTATATGCTTTAAATAAATTAGGAGCAGTAGCAAATATGACACATCCTTTATCTGCTGAAGGTGAATTAAAAGAAGCAGTTAATTCAACAAGAAGTAAGATACTTGTTATGTGTAATCAATTCTACAATAAATTAGAACCTATTGTAGATGAAACAAATTTAAAACATATTATATTTGTTAATGCTGCTGATTCTATGAATTTATTCATGGGAATAGCTTATAGATTAATGAATATTGGTAAATATAAATATCCTAAAAAAGGAACTTATATGATGAATTGGAATAAATTTAAATCATTATCTAAGAAAGTTCCAAATATTAAATATAGAAAGATGGGTAAGAATCAACCTGCTGTTATTATTCACTCAGGTGGTACATCTGGTAAACCTAAAAATGTTGTTATTCAAAATAGAGCATTTTATTTAGGAGCTAAACAAACTGGTGATATTGATCTACATTTAAAACCAGGAGATTCATGTTTAGCTATAATGCCTAACTTCCATGGATTTGGATTATCTGTATGTATGCATACAGCTTTAACTTTAGGATGTTATACAACTTTAGTACCTCAATTTGATGCAAAGAAATTTGATGTATTATTTAATAAAACTAAACCAACTATAGTATTAGGTGTTCCAACTTTATTTGAAGCGCTTATTTCAAATAATAATGTTAAAAACTTAGATTTATCTTTCTTAAAGTTTGTAGTAAGTGGAGGAGACCAATTACCTAAGGCTTTAGAAGATAGAGTGAATGAATATTTAAAAGAACATAATAGTCCAGCTCATATTACTCAAGGATATGGATTATCTGAAGCATTAGCAGCTGTATCATTATGTCATCATGATATTAATAAATCAGGTTCAATTGGTATACCTTTAGCTGGAAATTATATTAAGATAATTGATCCAGGAACTAGAAAAGAATTACCATTTGGTGAAACTGGTGAAATAGTAGTTCATACTAAAGCATTAATGCTTGGTTATTTAAATGAGGAATCTGAAACAAATGATGCATTACAAATGCATGATGATGGACATGTATGGTTACATACAGGTGATTTAGGTTATATGGATGAAGACGGATTCGTATTCTATAAGGGAAGACAAAAGAGAATGATTATAACATCTGGTTATAATGTTTATCCTTCTCATATTGAAGAAGTAATTGAATCACATCCAGATGTATTACAATGTACAGTTGTAGGTATTCCACATCCTTATAAACAAGAAGTTGCTAAAGCATTTATTGTATTAAAAGACGGAACATTTAATCCATTTGTTAAACAAAGTATTAAAGATTTATGTAAGAAAAATTTAGCTAAGTATATGGTACCAGCTGAATTTGTATTTAGAAAGAAATTACCTAAGACTAAATTAGGTAAGGTTGATTTCCAAATGCTAAAACAAGACAACGGAGCTGATGACGATGAATAAGAAACCAACAATTTATAAAATAGGAGCTGCTATCCTAGGACCAATTTTTAAATGGTATTATACTCCAATTATAATTGGAAAAGATAATATACCTAAAGAAGGTTCATGTATATTAGCAGGTGATCATATACATTTATATGATCAATGTCATGCTATTGTATCTACAAATAGAACTTTAGTATATATGGCTAAAAAAGAATACTTTGATAACAAAAAAACAGAATGGTTTTTTAGAGGAGTAGGATGTATTCCTGTAGATAGAAGTAAGAAAGATGAACATGCTGTTGAATCAGCATTATCAGCTTTAAAGTCTGGTGAAATATTAGGTATATTTCCTGAAGGAACTAGAAATGCATTAAAAGAAGAAAGAGTAAAAGAAATATATGATAAATATTTTACTGATATTGATTATGAAACTTTCTCTTCTAAATTAAATGCAGGTAAACCTAAATTATCTCAAATAAGATATTTATTGGGATTATATGATAAGAAAAAGATAAAGAAACAAGAATTAGATATGTATATTTATAATGCTGATGAAGCATTAAAAGAATTATGGAAGAATAATGTTATTAAAGAACATGATTACTATGATTCTTTATTACTAGATTTTAAATTTGGAGCAGTAAGTATGGCTCAAAAAACTAATAGTCCAATTTTACCAATGGTAGTTACAGGTGATTATAAGTTTAAATCTAAAAATCTAGTAGTTAGATTTGGCTCTTTATATGAAGTAGGTAAGAAAGATTTAGCTAAAGCTAATGCTGAACTTAGAGAAATATTTATACAAATGTTAAAAGAAAACTATGAGATGACTAAATAGTTTTCTTTTTTTATATAATGTGTTATTATTTAATTAGAAAAGGGACACCTAATATTCGTTACGTTAGGTGATTGCCAATGTTGTATCGCCTAACTGTATGTTAGGCGATTTTCCTTTTATATAACTACTTTAATAAGTAAATATATTAAAAGGATGATGATAATGATTAAAAAAGATATAAGTATATCTTTCTTGCTCATGATATCGCCTCCTTTCAAATTTTGAAATTTGGCATCACCTGACATATTAAGTGTCCCGGCAAAGTATAACATATATTTATTATTAATCAACTATAAATGTAGTTGATATTATTTTGTATTATAATTAGCACTTATGTATTGACAGTGCTAATTATAAGTGATATAACAATTTATGTAAGTTGAATAAATTTGAAAAGAGGTAATTTAAATGGCTAAAAAACAATTTAAGACAGAATCTAAAAAACTAATGGATTTAATGATTAATTCAATTTATACAAATAAAGAAATATTTTTAAGAGAACTTATTTCAAATGCATCTGATGCTATTGATAAGTTATATTACAAATCATTAACTGATGATTCTATATCAGTTAAAAAGAAGGATTTTGAAATTAATTTATCTATAGATAAAGATAATAGAATACTTACTATTACTGATAATGGTATAGGTATGACTAAAGATGAACTTGAAAATAATTTAGGTACAATTGCTAAATCAGGTTCATTAGAATTTAAGACTGAAAATGAACATAAAAAGAATATAGATATAATTGGACAATTTGGTGTTGGTTTCTATTCAGCATTCATGGTTGCATCTAATATTAAAGTTACATCTAGAGCATTTGGCTCAGATGAAGCTTATGTATGGGAATCATCTGGAATAGATGGTTATACAATTGAAAAAGGTGAATTAGATACAAATGGTACTAAGATTGAATTAACTATTAAAGAAGATAAGGAAGAAGAAATATATGATGAATTATTACATGATCATTTTATAGAATCATTAGTAAAGAAATATTCTAACTATATTACTTATCCAATTAAATTAAATGGAAGTAAAGATTCACTAAATGATATGGTACCTTTATGGAAACGTAGTAAGAATAGTATTAAAGAAGAAGATTATAATACATTCTATAAAGATAAATTTAATGATTATACAGATCCTGCTAGAGTAATTCATACTTCAGCTGAAGGACTTGTATCATTTAATTCATTATTATTTATTCCTACAAATGCACCATTTGACTTCTATACAAAGAACTATGAAAAAGGATTACAACTATATTCAAACGGAGTATTAATCATGGATAAATGTGATAAATTATTACCTGATTATTATTCATTTGTTAAAGGTGTAGTTGATTCTCCAGATTTATCTTTAAACATTTCAAGAGAAATGTTACAACAAGATAAAACATTAGGAATAATTGCTAAAAATATAGAAACAAAGATTCATAAAGAATTATTAGATATGATTGAAAATGATAGATCTAAATATGAAGAATTCTTCAAGAACTTTGGAATGCAAATTAAATTTGGTATTTATAATGAATTTGGTATAAATAAAGATAAGTTAAAAGACTTACTAATATTTACTTCTTCTAAAGATATGAAACAATATACATTAAAAGAATATAAAGAAAGAATGAAAGAAGATCAAAAAGCTATTTACTATGTATGTGGAGAAACAAATGAAAAGATTGATGTTCTTCCAATTGTAGAACAATTCAAAGATAAAGATTATGAAGTTCTATATTGTACTAACTACATGGATGAATTTGTAATGAGTACATTACAAAAATATGATGATGTAGATATTAAGAATATAGATAAAGCTTCAACTGATTTATCTACTGAAGAAGAAACTAAAGAACTAGAAAAGAAGAATGAAGAATCTAAAGATATGTTTAAAGTTATGAAAGAAGCAATATCAGATGTATCTACAGTTAGATTTACTAATAAATTAAAGAATCATCCAGTATGTTTATCAAGTGAAGGTGAAATAACTATTGAAATGGAAAAAGTTATAAATGCTATGCCAACTGATAACCATATTGATGCTGCTAAAGTATTAGAAATAAATGAAAATCATAAGATAGCAGATAAGTTAAAACACTTATATGAAACTGATAAAGAAGCATTAAAAGATTATACAAAGATTTTATATGCTCAAGCTAGATTAATTGAAGGATTACCAATTGATAATCCAACTGAAATTACAAATCTTATTTGTAATGTTATATCAGATGAAAAGGAAGATTAAAATCTTCCTTTTTTATGGTATAATCTATTAAAGAAGGAGTTTTACTCATGGAAAAATATCAAGAAGTAGAAAGAAGTATTATAACTAAATTTAGAAAAGAAATATGGTCTAGATTTGTTAAAGGTGTAGCTAACTATGAACAAATAGCTGAAGGTGATAAAGTCATGGTTTGCATATCAGGAGGAAAAGACTCATTTCTTTTAGCTAAATGTATTCAAGAATTAATTAAACATGGTAAGTTTAAATTTGAAGCTAAATATGTTTGTATGGATCCTGGTTATAATAAAAAGAATAGGGAACTTATAGAATCCAATGCTAAACTTTTAGGTATACCTATTGAAATATTTGAATCAGATGTATTTCAAGTTGCAGAAAAGTTAAATGGACAAAGCCCATGTTATATGTGTGCAAGAATGAGAAGAGGATTCTTATATAGTAAAGCTCAAGAACTTGGATGTAATAAAATAGCTTTAGGACATCACTTTGATGATGTTATTGAAACAACTTTATTAAGTTTATTCTATGGATCTGAGATAAAAACAATGGTACCTAAAATACATTCAGATAACTTTGAAGGTATTGAATTAATAAGACCATTATTCTTAGTTAAAGAACATGATATTATTTCTTGGGTTAAATATAATGAACTTACATTCTTAAACTGTGCTTGTAAGTTTACTGAAAGAGTTACTACTCATGAAGATGCTTCTAAGAGAAAACAAATGAAAAAGTTAATAAATGAATTTAGAAAAGAAAATAAAAATATAGATAATAATATCTTTAATGCTATGGGTAACATTAATATGAGTTGTATATTAGGTTATAGAGATATACATGGTAATGAACATGACTTTGTTGATTACTATGATGATTTAAAGAGGTAAATATGAAATACTTGGTTGTATCAGATATACATGGAGATATAGCATTTATTAATTATTTATATCATATAGTTGAAGTAGAAGAACCTAGTAAAATAATATTATTAGGAGATATATTATCTACTGTAAATGATAATAAAGAAATAAATGAATTTATTGATAAGTTTAAAAATAAGATTGTTCTTATAAAAGGTAATATGGATTTTGAATCATGCATGAAACATGAAATGTTAAACTTTTATCAAGAAGTTATAAATGGAAAAGTATTTATATTTACACATGGACATTTAATAGATATGAATACATTCCCATGTGATGTATATGTTCAAGGACATACACATGTAAGTGCTATTGAAGATAGTAAACCAATTTATTTTAATCCTGGATCATTAGCGCATCCAAGAGGTAATTCAGTTAATTCATATGGTTTAATAACTGATGATGAATTAATTGTTAAAGATGTAGATGGTAATATAATAAAAAAATTAACATATAGGTGATATTATGAATAAAGGAATAGAAAGTGTTTTAGAAAGATTAGATCAAATTAAATATGGTTGGATAGGTAAAGATAAAGTATTACATAAATATAGTAAACAAGATTTCTTTTTATCTAATTATAGATTAATGTCTATAGATGAAACATTAGAAAATAATGTTGGTACTAACTTTGAAAATGCATGTGTAGCTAAAAAGTTATTAGATGATTTAAATATAGATAGTCATATATATTTCTTTATATATGAAGATAAACATATAGCAACTCATGCTATATGTATTGCTAATGTAGATAGTAAATATTATAGTTTAGAAAACAATTGGATATTAGATAATAATAGAAGAGAGTTTGATTCTATAGAAGATATATTTAAATTAGTTAAAATTCAATTGAGAAAAACATATGTAATAGAACCATTTGAAGAAGATAAAGTATCTATATTTAAAGTAGATAGTTTAGAAGCTGGTTTAGGTTATGATGAATTATTAGAAAGTGTTAGAAACTAATATGGCTATATTTTCAAGATATGTAATTTATTTTGTAATATATGCTTTTATAGGATGGATAATAGAAGTAGTCGCTAAATATATAGAAACTGGTAAATTAATTAATCGTGGATTCTTAATTGGACCAATTTGCCCTATATATGGAAGAGCAGGAGTATTGTTTATATTCTTTATATATAATACTAATAATGTCTTCTTAGTATTCTTAAAAAGTGTATTGATATGTTCTATATTAGAATATGCAGCATCTTTTATTATGGAAAAATTATTTCATGCTAGATGGTGGGATTATTCGCATAGAAAGTTTAATATAAATGGACGTATTTGTTTAGGAACAATGGTTCCATTTGGATTGTTAGGTGTATTCTTTAAATATGGAATGCATCCTTTCTTTGAAAGTATTGTTAATTTATTAAGTGATAATTTAGTAATAGTATTAGCTATTACATTTATAATTCTATATATAATCGATAATATAATAGGTTATATAGCTGGATTTAAATTAAAGAAACATATAACAGAAGTTAAAAAAGATAGTACTGAAGATTATAAGGTAGATAAATATGAATGGATATATAAGAGAATAATAAAAGCATTCCCACATATTCATCCAGTTAAAACTGTAACAAATATATTTAATAGAAATAAAAAGGATAACAAATAGTTATCCTTTTTATATGTCAATTATACAAATATTTTACCGAAATTAGACGTGTAAAGTTACATGTTGATATATAATTATAATAGGTGATTATTATGGGAGAATTAAATCCAAAAGATTTCTTTCAAACTACATGTATAAACAACGAATCATTTCTTAATAGAACATATGATGATTTAACTGTTAAATTCAGAGGTTTAGTTACTGAAAAGTTACAAGATATTGTATCTGAAACTTTAGGTGCTAGAGCTTCTTTCATGGAACCTCTAATTACAGGAGTTATTGATTCATTCAAAGATGAATTAGAAACAAAAATTAATAAAGATATTAAAACTATTGTTGAAAACACAAATGGTACTTGTAATCATTTATCTAATGTTGAAAACGAAGAACATTTATATAGATTATTAGGTCAATATGAAGATTCAATTGAAGATAAAGATATATTAAATATTGATACTATTATAGATAGAATTATTGATGATTATGTTGAAAAATTAAAAAGAGTATTAAATCAAAAATTTGAATTCTTTAATAATTCTCAAATATACGAAGATATTGACTACATATGTGGTGGTTCAAAAAGAACTTTAATAGATTCATTAGATATTATTAAAAGTGAATTAGCTAATGCTAAAGGTACAGTTGTTAATTCATTTAAGGAAGCTATAGAAGTTTTTGAAAAGAAATTCTTAGAACAAATGAAAAATACAATGGATAAATATATCCCTGGATTTGATAAATATGAATTCAATTATGATGGTCATCATATAACTTATAAATTTGAAAATCATGAATTAAATATGTATGATGGAGATACTAAAGTTAATAATACTCGAATGATGGAAGTTATTAATAGACAAATTCAAGATAGATTCCCTCAAGCAAAAGATATTACAGATTCAATGATTAATAATATTTCTCAAATACGAATGGATAATGCAACACCTCAAGAAAATCCATCTAAATCAATGGCATCAGAAGAACAAAAAACAGAATTAAAACCTGATATTATGCTTGATGCATGGGATCAACAAGGTGTAACTGAACAATATATAAGTGAAGATGAAATAAATAATTTATTAAGTAATAATAATCAAGTAAATAAACAAGTTCAATCTAGTTCAATAGAGTTAACCCCTGAAGAAAGACAAGCTCTTATGGATATAATTGGACCTGATTTAAAACCTGATTTTGATGAAGAAGTTCCAACTGCTAATACAGTTCCTGAAGAAGTAGAAGATGAAATAAATATGGGAGATATGAATGCAATATTAGCAAGAATGGATGAATTAAGAAAAAATGCACAAGTTCAAGAATATATTAAATTAGATAATACATTAAAAACTTGTTATGCAGAATATCAACAAAATGTTGCTCAAATGAATCAAGAACAAGAAGAACTACATGCAGATATTAAAATGATATAAAAAGGGAGATGAATACAAATGGATAGTTTAGATTATACAGATACTTATATATTTGATATCTTAGATGACAATGATGAAGAAATAGAAAAGTATTGTTCTAAAAAGACAAAGAAGAAAGAAATAAAACAATTAATTGAAAAGATAACAGATTATAGTACTAAGAAATTAGATGATACTGTTGAAGAAGTAAAAAAATTATTAGGTTTGTAAAATAAAACTAGTTGAGTAAAATCAACTAGTTTTTTATTTGATTTTTATAAGTTTTAATATATAATAATGGTGTAAATGGAGGAATTGCGAATGAGTAATAAACAAAAGAACATATTTGCAGCAGGTGGAGTTGTATGTGCTGTAGTATTAGTTATTGCATTAATATTCACTGTAATACATACAGGAGGTACTTCTAGATTTAATTCAGAAGATGCATCTAAATTCAAAAATGAATATGAAGCTTTAAATGGAGAAGTTAGTTCTACAGGACAAGCAATTAGATCTGTAAGCATTCCTAATGATAATCCTTTTGTATATTCTTCAGCTGAAGATATATTAAAGAAAATAGAAAAAGGAGATACATTCATAGTTTATTTTGGTTTTCCAAATTGTCCATGGTGTAGATCTGTTATAGAAAAAGCTACTGAAATAGCAAATATACAAAATATTAAAACTATTTACTATGTTAATATTAGAAATGATAAGAATGAAGAAATCTTAAGAGATAAATATATCTTAGGTAAAAAGAATAAAGTAGTTAAAGAAGAAGATGGAACTGAAGAATATAAGAAATTACTTGAAAAACTTGATTCAGTTTTAGATGATTATACTTTAACAACTCAAGATGGTGATGAAATTAAAGTAGGAGAAAAGAGAATATATGCTCCAAACTTTATATATGTTAAAAATGGTACTCCTTTAAAATTAGAAGAAGGTATTTCTTCTAAACAATCAAGTAGTAGTCAAGAATTAACAGAAGAAATATTAAAAGATGAAGAAGAATTATTTACTAAATTCTTTCAATTAACTAAATAAAAGACACTTATGTGTCTTTTTATTTTATATAAAAAATGATATATTAAATTTGGTGATTTTATATGAAAACAATACTACTAACAGGAGCTTCAGGTGGTTTAGGTATAAAACTAGCAACTCAATTATTATATAATGGTAACTTTGTTATTCTCGTATATAATAAGAATGCTGATAATGTTAATAAATTACATGAATTATATAAAGATACATCTTTAGTATATCAATGTGATTTTACAAGTGAAGATAGTATTAATAATTTATATAATCAAATAAAAGAAAAGAATATATCTATAGATTGTTTAATTAATAATGCTGCTATAGATCATAAATGTAGTATTGCTGGTAAGAATCAAGAATCATTTAGAAAAGTATTAGATATTAATACTATAGCACCATTCTTATTAATTAAATTATTTGGTAAAGATATAGAATCAAATGATGGTAATATTGTTAATATATCATCTGATAATGCTATAGATATGTATGAAGAAGAAACATTAGAATATGACGTTTCTAAAGCAGGATTAAATATGATTACTAAAATATTTAGTAATAAATATAAAATTAATTCAATTTGCTTTGGATGGTTAGATACATCTATGAATGATATTCCTGATGATGTTAAACCTTTAATTGAATTTGTACCTTTTGATAAAGCAATAGAAGAAATAATTAAATTAATAGATACTAAAAAAAGCGGAGAGTGTATTATCGTTAGATAACATCTTCGCTTTTTATTTCTTTATCAGATACTAATATATATCTAAAGTTAGGAGCTTCTTTTATAGTATATTCTTTATAATAATCAAAGTTATGTAATAGCACATCTTTTAACTGATTATATTTATTAATATCATTTATAACATAATTAATACCTAAATATCCTTTTTCATTTAATATAGATTTTAGTTTTTGAATAGTACTATATTCATATATTGAAGGAACTATTTCATATCCTATATATGCATCAAAGAAAATATAATCATATTTTTTATTAGTATTGTTTATATAATGAATACAATCATCATTTATAATGTTTAATCTTTCTTTATTTGGATCAAAGTCATGATATAAATCATTTAAATAAAAATATGTATATGAAGCATCAATTAATTCTTTATTAATTTCAACTACATCCATATATTTATTTTTATATTTAGATATATAGTATTTAGGATAGGACATTGTTCCTCCACCTAATACTAAAGTATTATAAATATCATCTATATTATTAGGAATGTCATAGTAATAAGAATATTGATCATATAATACATATTTTCTATTATCAGTAAAAGATATAGATTGAGTAGTACCATTTATAACTAATGATACCAAATCATTATTATATGAATCAGTTATGTAATTAATTGTATATCCGTTTGATAAATTCTTATTTTCCATATATATCACATTTAAATTATAACATATTATGTTATAATATTAGAAGAAGCGGGTGGTACAGTGAAAAAAATATTTCAATTTATCAAATTTGTATTATTAATTGCTGTATGTACTGCTATTCTTTATGGTGGATATTATTCATATAATTATTCCGATAAATTAATTGAAATGATTAATACTTTTTGGTATGATCGTTTTGATTCATATTTAATAATAGATGATAATGAAAAAAATAATTATAAAGAATTACTTAAAAGTGGACAAGTTCAAAATAGAGATTATATAGATGCTGAATTCTATCCATATTATGCTTTATTAAATGAAAGTCAAAAAGAAGTTTATTATGATATTATTGAAGGTGCAAATGAATATAAACAATCTATAAGACCTTCAAGAAAAATACAAGTAGATGATGTTAAAAATATTTATTATGCTGTTTTATATGATCATCCTGAATTATTCTGGTTAAATAGTAAATATTCATATGAATATTATCATGATACAAATGAAGTTATTAAAATAAATTTATCTTATACAGAAGTAATAAATAATATTGAATATAATAGACAAATATTTGATGAAGCTATTAATTCAATAGTAGATGTTGCTAAAACATATTCTTTAGACTATGAAAAAGAAAAATATGTACATGATACATTGATAAGTATGATTACATATGATGAAGAATATAAAGATGATCAATCAGCTTTTAATGCTATGATTACTCATCGAGCAGTATGTGCTGGATACGCTAAATCATTCCAAATAATCATGACTAAATTAGGTATTCCTACATATTATATTACAGGTGAGGCGAAGGGAGATAATGCTTGGAATTTAATATTATTAGATGATGGTTATTATAATGTTGATTTAACTTGGGATGATCAAATAGATAGAACTATTTATAAATACTATAATGTTAATGATACTATGATTTCAAAAGATCATACTAGAAAAGAATTATCTGTTTATCTTGTTAGTGCAGAAGGTTCAAAATATATTAATAGTTATTCTACATTAGGTGAATAATATGAAAAAAGTGATAGAATATAAATCATATGATGAAGATGTTATAACATCTTCTAATCAAGATTATAAATTAAAAAGTAGTTATAAATGGATACATAAAAATATAATATGGAATATATTATCTTATATAGTATATTGGATTATATTATTAGTAGCTTTAATATATAAATTAGTAAGAAGAATATCTTATAAAAATAAAAGAGTATTAAAAGGTACATATTTCTTATATGGAAATCATACATCTCAATTTGGAGATATATTAAATCCATTTTTAATATGTTTTCCTAGAAGACCATATTTAATATGTAGTACTGCTAATTTAGGTATTCCTGTAATAGGTAAGATATTACCTTTAGCTGGAGCATTACCAATTCCTGAAGATTTACATGGATTAGTTAAATTTAAAAAAGCAGTGGAGTATAGAAGTAAGAAGGGTAATCCAATTATTATTTATCCTGAAGCACATCTATGGCCTTGGTATACAGGAATAAGAAATTATACTAATGTTAGTTTTCATTATCCAGTAGATTTAGATACTAAAGTTTATTCCATGACTACAACATATATTAAATCTAATATTTTTAATAAACCTAATATTAATATTTATATAGATGGTCCATTTATTAAAAATAATGATATAAGTAAAAAAGAAAATGCTGAAAAATTTAGATTGGAAGTATTAAATAAAATGAAGAGTAGAAGTAAATCTTCTAACTGTGAATTTATAACATATAAAAAGAAAGATTAATTAATCTTTCTTTTTTAATCCAGCAATATTAGATATATCAAAAGTGTAATCTAACTTTGTATTATATACTTCCTCATAACATTTAACTTTTTGATCATAATCTATTTTAGCCATATCTATACTATTTTGTCTTATAGATTTATTAGTATCTGGATATATTGGTTTTAATATATGTAATCTATATTTAATTTTATTAAAATTATCATCATCAGATATACCTGTATCTATAAGTTCAGTGAATGTAGATATAATTGGTTTATTTGCTTCAGCTGCAAAAGAGTAAGCACCTCTTTTACAAGGTCTTGGTAATCTGTAATTATTCCACATTTGTTGTTCCGGATAAATAATTACATATTCTTTATTATTTAATAAATCAAATAATCTTGGTTTAAATTCATTGTTCATATAATTAATACTATCTTTAATAGGTAATATATTTTGATGATTAATAATATAATCTAATGGAGCTTTTAAAGCTAAATTAGATGCTAAAGAAACAATATATGGTTCTTTATTATATTTCTTTAATATAGCTTCTTTAATTGGTATAGTATCTACAGGACTATAATGATTACCTGTAATAATAGCACCTTCATTTATATTATCTAAGTTTTCTAAACCAACAATTTCTATACTATCATATACATATTTACATGTAGTTCTTACTAATGTATCAACTGCTTTTTTATCTATATTATATTTAATTTTATTTTCTTTTAATTTGTAATATTTAGATATTAGTTTATCAATTTCTTCTTCAGTTAGAATAGGGTCATCTATAGCAACTGTATCATTTAATAAATTATTATCTAAGTTATATTTAATATTATCTATTATCTTCAAATCTGGATTCATATTCTTTTTTCCTTACCAGTTGTTAATACATTTGCAAATGTATTTTTAGGATTTCTTTTATACATATCAGCAGCTCTTTTAACCATGGTTAATAAATGTAATTTATCAATGGCTTTTTTGAATCTCCATTTATAAGTATTTCTTTCTTCTTCAATTTCTTTTTTGAAATCAGATTGTTTTACATAGTTCCAAAAATACTTATCATACATAACTTTATAATGCCATGGTTTTAAAAATAAATTGTAATGTATAATAGCAGGATTTTTAAGTGGTATACCTAATTCAACAGGCATACAATTCCATTTGTAATCTACATATTTAATTTTATTAAATAACATAGCATTTATATAATCTTGATCAGGAGCAATAGTTTCAAAGTGATACTTATTAAATAGGTATAAGAAATGTTCATCAAATTTAACTTTTCTTAATTTTTTGAAATCCATTAACATCATACCTGAATTAATATAATGATCAAATGGTATACCAACAACTTTTTCTACATATTTAGTAAAAGTAGGGTTCTTAGATATTGATTTATCTTGAACTCCTGCAATTAAGTTATCACCTAAATCCATATCAAATAATTCTGCAATATCTTGATTGATGATAGTGTCACAGTCAATGTAGATTCCTTTATCTTTTAATTTAAACATTTTAGGTAAGAATATTCTAAAGAATATTGTAAGAGTAAAAATATCTCCACCGTTTAATCTATTATTAGAATTATTTTTTATTTCTTCTAGTGATTTATTCATACCAACTAATTTTATTTTTACATTCTTAGTTTTTAATTTCTTTAATTTATCTTTATTATCTTTTGATAAGTTTTTATGAACTATATTTATTTCATAATTTCTATTTGGATTAGTATGATCAATTAAAGATAAAATAGATACTCCTAAATATGGGGCATATCTATCATCAACACTGTAAAAAACTTGAACTGTCTTCTTCATATTAATCATTCCTTATCTTTTTATATTTTTCTAATATATCATCTAATTCATATACTTTTAATGTATTATGTAATTCTTCTATGTTCCATGGTTTAATTGTTTGAGTATGAAACTTTGGAAAAAATTTAAATGTAGTAGTGAAATGTCTTATTACTGTTTTCTTTGTTAATTTAGCTTGTTCATTATAAATACGTGGAAGTATTTTTTTAGAATTAGCTAAATAATTTAAAGCATGTTGATCTGGTAATAACATTTTTTTATCTCGACATAGTATTCTACATTTTTCAAATAGTTTAGATTCTCTTATTAATTTCATATTTAATAATAGAACTCCTGAATTTAAATAATTCTTTTTTATAATTCTATTTTGATAAAAATGTTTTCCCCAGTAATCTAATACTCCAGTTAATTCATATTTAGTTATATCAGTATTATATAAAGGAGTAATGTCTTTAAATGCTACTATATCATTATCTAGATAAAGTATTTTATCTGGTATTTCTTTTATTTGATCAGCATATAATCTTAACATACAATATGGAGTAAATCTTGTATTTATATTAGCTGTAGGTAAACAATTATTTACTATATCAGTTATATCAATTAATTGTACTGATGAATCTTTATTAACTTCTTTAACTATTTTATTTAATACTTTTATATGATTATTATTAAGTGGTTTATAATCTTTATATTTCATGGTTAATATAAAAACATTTAATTGTTCATCTGTATATTTAATAATAGATAATAAAGATATTATTAAACCATCATATATATTTGAATCACCACAGTATAATAAGTTCATGTTTTCACTCCTAACATGTATCTTAATTATAGCATATTTTATTGGTAATATTAATATTCAAATGATATAATAACTAATGTGGTGATAATATGAGAAGAAAGAATAGAGATTATCCTTTTTATGAACATACATATATTAATAACTTAAAAGAATTAATTGAATTAAGATATAAAGAACAACCTAATGATATTGCTTTTTCTTGGATAGAAGATAGTAATAAAGTAACTAAGACTTATAAAGACTTTTATGAAGATTGCAATAATATATCTAATTATTATTATAAAAATTATAAGAATGATCATATTGGTATAATAGGTGAAAATAGTTATGATTGGTTAGTTCATTTCTTTGGTATTATATTATCTGGAAATGTAGCAGTTATATTTGATAAAGACTGTGGAGAAGAGTTATTTAAAACTCTTATGAAGAAAACTGATACAAAGATAATAGTTTATTCAAAAGAATATGTGGATTATATAGAAAAATTAAAATATAAATCTTTAAACTTACATGATATAAACAGTTATATTAAAGAAGGTAAGAAATTAAATAATAAACATGTAATAGATAATAATGAATTAGCATGTATATTCTTTACTTCAGGAACTACAGGAGCTAATAAAGGAGTAATGTTATCAAATGAAAACATAGCATTTGATATATATTCTTTATCTAGTATATTTAAACCTGATGGTAAAGTAGTTTCTGTATTACCTTTTAATCATACATTTGGACTTATAACTGCTGTATTAAAACCTTTTTATTATGGTGTAGAAGTATTTATTAATAGTAGTTTAAAATATGTTTTAAGAGATTTAAAAAATGAGAAACCTGATACTTTATTTGTTGTTCCAACTTTTATAGAGACTTTCTATAAACAAATATGGAAAACAGCAAGAAGTACTAAGAAAGATAAATTATTAAAATCAAGTATTAAAGTATCTAATGGATTAAATAAAGTAGGTATAGATTTAAGAAAACAATTATTTAAATCAGTTACTAATGCATTTGGTGGTAATCTTCATTGGATTATATGTGGAGGAGCATATTTAGATATAAAATATGTTAAATGGTTTAGATCTATAGGAATAGAAATATTAAATGGATATGGTATTACAGAATGTTCACCAGTTATTTCAGTTAATAGAAATGAATTCTATAGAGATGGATCTATTGGACATATTGGTAAAGATCAAGATGTTAAAATAATTGATGATGAAATATGTGTTAAAGGTAAGAATGTAATGCTTGGTTATTATGGAGATAAAAAAGCTACTAAAGAAGTTATTATAGATGGATATTTTCATACAGGAGATTTAGGAAGATTAGATGAAAATAATTTCCTATATATGACTGGTAGAAAGAAAAATCTAATTATATTATCAAATGGGGAAAATGTATCACCAGAAGAAATAGAAGCATCTTTAATGAAAGATGAAGCAGTAGTTGAATGTGTAGTATTTGATAAAGATAATAAAATAATAGCAAGTATTTATCCAAGTGATGAATATATGGGTGATCAAGAATACTTTGATAATTTAATATATGAATATAATAAAGATAAACCTAAAAATAGACAAATTGCTTTAGTTTTATTAAGAACTGAAGAATTTATAAAGAATAATAATAAAAAGATATTAAGAAATAAAGTAATGGAGGAATATAAATAATGTTTGGTAAGAAAAAAGAAGTAAGTGTATCTGATGAAGTAAGAAAGATTATTGCAGATACATTGGAAATTGATGTTAAAGAAGTAAAAGAAGAAAGTAACTTAATTGCTGACTTAGGAATGGAATCTTTAGACTTAGTAGATTTAGTAGTTGCTTTTGAAGAAAAGTATAAAGTTACTATTGATGATAAAGATGTTAAAAAATTACAAACAGTTAAAGATATAGTTACTTATATTGAAAATAAAAAAGAAGCTAAATAGTTAGCTTCTTTTCTATTGGTTTATCTTTCTTGATATTAGGTACTACATATCTTTTTAACATATTTTTATGATTGAATAAATAATATCCTAATTCTTGATCATATATTTGAATAAATTGATCTACAATTCTTTCTTCTGAAGATCTATCCATCTTAAATGTTCTAAAGAACATTTCTAATTGTTTATGTATTAAATAATGTAATACAACTTTATTAGGATATTTAGCATATATTTCTTCAAATGTACTACCACTTACAATTCTATTAAGTAGTTCTTCATATAGATTGAAACATATAATTTTCTTTTGATCTTCATTTAATAATTTCTTTAACATAATTATTATTTCTAATGAACCTTGATCTGTTAAATTATGATATTTTAAATATTCAGCAACTATAGATGCAATACGTTTAACGTTATTTCTATTTTTAACTATACATATTTTAACTATATCAGTGTTCTTTTTAAATTCTTCTGGTAATTCAAAATAAGCACCTTGATTATAAGGATACATTACTGAATATTTTGCTTTTTGTAATTTGTTCATGTCGTTTTTTTCCCCTCAATATGTGATAATCTATCACTTTTAATTGTTTTAGTCAATCATTTAATTATATGATATAATTTAAGTAGGTGAATAATATGAATGATTCTAAGGAAATATGCTTATATTTTGATGATAATGTTAATTATAATCCTATGACTATAGCTCAAGAATTATGTAATAGATATAAAGAATTAGGTAATCCTATATTATTACCTGTTTCAAAAGATGGAAGAGCTCCAGTTATTATATTTCAAGAAAATACTGAATTCTTTTTAAGATGTAATATGGAAACATTAAACTTTGTAGTTAATCATAATTACTTTGATAAATTAGAAGGTATAATATTTGATATAGTAGATACATTTGAAGAAGAAAATGTTAAGTTTGTTAGAATAGGATATGTTAATAATTTATTCTTTAATAAAGAAAAAATAGATGTAGTAAGAGATATATATTTAAAAGAAGATAAAACATCTGATATGGAAGAATTTCAATTATTCTTATATAAAGAATTATCTACTAAATATGGTAATATAAATGCATGGGAAAGAGTTATTACTGAAGGTAATAGAAAACATGAATTATTAATTCAATATGACTTTAATAGTAGACAAGATGAAAAACAAGAATTCGATATGAAATATATTAAAGAATTTATTAAAGTATCAAATGAATATATTGAAAGTAGGACTAATATATAATGGTAAAGAAAATAATATCTATAATTTTAGTTTTAGTATGGATGGGTGTAATATTTTCTTTTTCATGTAGTAATGGAGAAGAATCTGGTAGTACAAGTAGAAAAGTAATAGTACTTATTACTGAAACTTTTACTAATGTAAAAGATGGAACTGATGAAATGAATATAATAGTTGATAGATATCAATTTGTAGTAAGAAAAGGAGCTCATTTCTTTATATATTTTGTATTAGCTTTTTTAGTAATGAATGCATTATATATATGGGATGTTAAAACTAAAACATTGTTAATATCTGGAATAATATGTATTTTATATGCAATATCAGATGAATTACATCAATATTTTGTTGCTAGTAGATCAGGAAATATTATAGATGTTATGTGGGATTCATCTGCAGCTTTAATATCTAGTTATTTATATTATAGATTAATATTAGGTAGAGGTAAGAATGAAAAAAGAAATATTTAATAGTGTATTAATTGGTTTATTATTATCTTTTACTGTATTATTTCTTTTTAGTTTCTTAACTATATTTAATAAAAATTATATTAAAAGATATATGGAAAAATATAATTATTATGAAATTAAATATAATAATATAAAAGAACAAATAGAGTATCTAGATAGTGATTATAAATATGAATTAACTGTAGATGAAGTTAAAGCAGATATAAATGATTATGTTTCTAATAATTTTGATAATATTCAAATACATAGATTTGATAATAAAGATATAAATGATATATATAGTAAGAATGTTAAAATAGATAATTATTTTATTGAACATAATAAATATAATTTTATTAAAATAATAGTAATAATAGTTATGATATCTTTAGTAATAGTTACATTTGAATTATATTTAAATTTAAAATGTGAAATATATAATTTTGTATTTATGTCTTCTTTCTTTGGATTCATAATTAATTTTATAATGTATAAATCATTTTATTTTAATTTAGATATAATAGATTACTTATATAATAAATATATGTTATTTTATTTAATAGCAAATATTGTTCAATTAGTATTATCTATATACTATTATATAAGTATAAATAAAATAACTGTAAAGAAAAGGTAGTTAATTATTTATATATATTAATTATTGTTTTATAATATTAGTAGGTGAAAAAGTATGAAAAAAAGTAAAAAAATATTAGTATTTGTATTACTAATGTGTTTATTGGTTATACCAACTGTATTTGCAGGAACAGCAACAGCTGGAAATGGATGTGTATTAGGTCCTAAAGTTACTAAAGATTTAGTTGGCGTATTAAAAGCATTTAGAATTGCAGCACCTTTATTAATGATTGGTTTTACAATATTTGAAACTATTCAATCTCTTACAAAAGGTGATGGAGCTGCTGAATTAAAGAAAGTATTTAATAGATTAAAGAAAAGAGTTTTATATGTAGTAATATTAATCTTTATTCCTACATTAGTTCAATTAGGATTAAATGCTATGGGATTAACTAGTCAATGTGACTTACAAGGAATAGATGATTCATCTGCTGCTCCTCCAGCAAGAACTCAATCATGTACTGAAAGATGTGAATCTATTGGAGATAGAGAAGGAAGACAAGCTTGTTTAAATAGCTGTGCAACTTCACCAACTCAATCATGTAAGGATAGATGTGAAAGTATAGGAGACCGTGAAGGTAGAGAAGCTTGCTTCAAAGCATGTACTTAATAAATAAAAGAATAGTTAAACTATTCTTTTTATTTTGCAAATATGATAAAATTAAAGAGTCATGGAGGATTATGTATGTTTGATAGATTCGTACCAGATAAGTATTTTAAAAGTATATATGATATAGATTATAAGGCATTGAAAAAATCAGGTGTTAAATGCCTTGTTTTTAATGTGTCTAATACTTTGGTACCCGAAACAATTAAGACTCCAACTAATAAAGTTAAAGACTTATTTGAAGATTTAAGAGATATGGGGTTTAGATGCATTATTATAAGTAATGAATCTAAAAAAAGAGTTACTCCATTTAAAGAATTATTATGTGTAGATTCAGCTTATAAGGCTATGAAACCATTTAAATTTAAAATTAAAAAAGCTATGAAAATGTATGAATTAAAACATTATGAAATAGCTTTAATAGGAAGCAGTTTATTCTTTGATATTTATGCTGCTAATAGAGCTGGAATAACAAGTATATATGTTAATCCTATAAGTGATGATAAATTAGCTGTTACTAGTTATACAAGAAGAGTAGAAAATGTAATATTTAATAGTCTAGAAAAGAAAGATTTATTTAAGAAGGGACGTTATTATGAATAAAATTTGTTTTGGTTGTGGATCTAAATTACAAAGTGAAGATAAAGAAAAGTTAGGTTACGTTCCTAAAGGAAAAGAAGATTCTGAATATTGTATGAGATGTTTCAGAATGATCCATTATGGAGAAAACAAAGAAGTTGTTACTCCAAAAGACATTCATGAAATAATTAATAAGATTAATAAAGATAATAAGTTTGTTATATTCTTAACAGATTTTTTAAATATATCTAATCATACTTTAGATATATTTAAATCTATTAAGAAAGATAAATTACTTGTAGTTAATAAATGTGAATTATTACCTAATGATGTTTATCGTGATAATATTATTCATTTCTTAAGAGATGAATATGGTATATCATCTGATATTAAATTAAAAGGTGGAACAGCAACTCATGGAGCCAAGTCTATCCTTAAATATTTAGAAGATCATTATATAAAAGAAGCATATATATTAGGTATATCTAATTCTGGTAAATCTACTTTAATAAATGATTTATTAACTATATGTGAATCTAAATTAACTAAGATTACTACTAATAATAAAGCTAATACAACATTAGATTTTATAAGGGTTAATATTAATAAAAACTTAACTTTAATAGATAGTCCAGGATTTATCTTAGATGATGCTATTAAATCAAATGTAGAAAATAAAGATATTAAATCATATAGTTTAAATGTTAAAGAAAATGAAACTGTAGAATTATTAAATGATAAATTCTTTATTAAGTTTAATGGGGGGTCTCCAATTGTTTTCTATAACAATGTTAATTTGCCTAAACCTATAAAGAAAGTATTTAAAGAAGTTAATGTTTCTAATGAAATAAAGATAGAAGCAAATACTGATTTAGTATTATTAGGTATAGGATTTATTAGTTTTAAGAAAGATACTACAGTTGTAACTAATTTAGATAGTAAAAATATAGAGTTAAGAAAATCTTTATTTGGAGGTAGAAATGACTAGAATACATGTAATGTCAGATACCTTAGCAAATAAGATAGCTGCTGGTGAAGTAGTTGAAAGAATTGCAAGTGTTGTTAAAGAACTTGTTGAAAACAGTATTGATGCTAAATCTAAAAATATAATTGTAGATTTAATTGATGCTGGTACTAAAGAAATAAAGGTTACTGATGATGGTGTAGGTATGGATAAAGAAGATGCATTACTTGCATTTGAAAGACATGCTACATCTAAAATAAGAAAAGATGAAGACTTATTTTTTATTAATACTTTAGGATTTAGAGGTGAAGCACTTGCATCAATTGCATCTGTTTCTAAAGTTGATTTAAGAACTTCAGAAGGTGAAGTAGGTACACATGTTCATATTGAAGGTGGAAAACTAATTGAAAATGAATCATGTGATGCTAGAAGAGGAACTATTATAACAATAGATGATTTATTTTATAATACTCCTGCTAGATTGAAGTATTTAAAAAGTGATTCGACTGAACTTGCTAATGTTACTCAATATATGGAAAAGTTAGCTTTAGCTAATCCATCTATATCATTTACTTTAACAAGTAATAGTAGAAAAGTAGTATATACATCTGGTTCAGGTGATTTACTTAAAGTAATACATGAATTATATGGTTATACTATATCATCTAATATGATAGGTATAAGCTATTCTTCAGATGACTTTGATATATCAGGTTATATTTGCAAACCAAGTATATTAAAAAGTAATAGAAATCATATGACTACTTTAGTAAATGGAAGAGTAGTTAAAAATGTTGATATTAATCGTGCTATAAATGATGGTTATAGAGATTTTAAACCAGATATTAAATATCCGGTTGTTGTAATAAATATTGAAACTGATCCAACTTTGATAGATGTTAATATTCATCCATCTAAAGCAGATATTAAATTCTCTAAGTTAGAAGAATTAACAAATATATTACTTAAAGTAATAGATGAAGGATTAAGAAAAACTTTATTAGTACAAACTAAAGAAGTTAATGTTAATGTTGTTGCTCCTTCAATGATTGAAAAAGATAATAATACAATTGTCGTTAATGATGATTTATTTAAAACTGAAGAACAACTACAAATGGATTATACAAAGGTAGAAGTAGAAGAAAAAGAACATACCTTTGAAGAAGCTCAACAATTAGTATTTGAATCAAGTGATGATACTAAAGAAATAAATGAAGATATTAAAAGATTGGATTTAACACCTGTAGGAATAGTAATGCAAACATTTATTATTGCTGAAGGTGAAGGTGGTATGTACATAATTGATCAACATGCTGCTCATGAACGTATCAATTACGAAATGGTTCAAAAAAAGATGCAAGAAGAAAATGTTAATAAGAAAATAATGTTATTTCCTTTAACATATGAATTCAGTCCATCTGATTATCAATTAATCATGAATAAAATTGATGTATTAGAATCATTAGGTTTTACTATTGAAGAATTTGGTATAAATACAATAGCTATTAAAGAGCATCCAGATTGGTTAAGAGAAGGTTATGAAGATACATTAATTAAACATATTCTTGATATATTAATAGAAGATGCAGTTAAATTTGATAGAATGAAATTCTTAAAAAGAATTGCTCAAACTACTGCATGTAAGATGTCTGTTAGAGCTCATGAATATATTTCATTAGAACAAGCTAAAATATTATTAGATGACTTATTTAAATGTGAAAATCCATATAATTGTGCTCATGGAAGACCAACAATTATTAACTATTCAGCATATGAATTAGATCGAATGTTTAAGAGAGTAATGAACTAGGTTTACACCTAGTTTTTTTATTGCGTAAACATTGCAAAAATGTAAGGTTTTTTATTGTTTTTAAGTGGGAATAAGAGTATTATAATATGTAGATAGTGGTAGATTGTGGAAGAAAGTGGGGAACACGATATGCTAATAGGTGAATATCATCATAATGTAGATGAAAAAAATCGTTTGGTTATTCCTTCGAAATTTCGTGCTGATATTGGCAAGAAGTTCATCTTAACAAGAGGATTAGACAAATGTTTATTCATTTACTCACTTGAAGAATGGAACTCAATTGTTGCCGAATTAAAGAAGTTACCATTCACGCATCGTGACTCACGCTATTTTACAAGATTTTTCTTATCTGGCGCTATTGAATGTGAACTAGACAATGCCGGTCGTGTTTGCATTACCTCCCCATTGATCGAATACGCCGATATAACAAAAGAGTGTGTTATAATCGGCGCAAACGATCGTCTAGAAGTTTGGTCTAAAGAATCTTGGGATAAGTTCTTAAACGACAATTCAAAAGAGTTTGAAAACATAGCAGAAAACTTATTCAACGAAGGTGGTTACAATGCATTATAGTGTTATGTTAAAAGAATCTATAGACGGACTTAACATTAAAGAAAATGGTATTTATGTTGATTGTACTTGTGGCTATGCAGGACATTCAAGTGAAATACTTAAAAGATTAAAAAATGGTTTTCTATATGCTTTTGATCAAGATCAAGAAGCTATAGATTATTCGACTGATAGATTAAGTAAAATAAGTAATAATTTCAAAATAATCCATTCAAACTTTGAACATTTAAAAGAATGTTTAAAAGAAGAAGGAATTGATCATGTAGATGGAATATTATTCGACTTAGGATTTTCTTCCCCACAAATAGATAATCCTGAAAGAGGTTTTTCATTCATGAGAGATTCAAAACTTGATATGAGAATGGATAGAGATTCAACATTCTCTGCATATGAAGTTATTAATGAATATACAGAACAAAAATTAACTGAAATATTCTTCAAATATGGAGAAGAAAAGTTTAGTAAAAGTATTGCTAAGAATATTGTTAAAGCAAGACCAATTGATACAACAATGCAATTGGTAGATGTGATTCAAAAAAGTGTTCCCACTAAATATGCTTTAAAGAGTCATCCGGAAAGACAAATATTCCAAGCAATAAGAATTGAAGTTAATCAAGAATTAAAGGTATTAGAAAATGTTTTACCTGATGCTATTGATCTTTTAAATAAAGGTGGAAGAATATCAGTTATTACTTTCCATTCATTAGAAGATAGAATAGTAAAACAAACATTTAAGAAAGAATCTGAATATGATAGTTTCTATCAAGGTATGAGAGAACAAGATATACCTGAAGATAAGAAACCAAGATTAAAAATAATAAATAAGAAGCCAATCTTAGCAAGTGAAAAAGAGTTAAGTGAAAATTCAAGAAGTAAAAGTGCTAAGTTAAGAGTAGTTGAAAGGGTGTAAAAAATATGAAGAAGAATACTAAAACAGTTACAAAGGTAAAAACATATCCAATGGATAATTTCTTTGTAGGTCTAATTGCTATATGTGTATTAGCTGCATTGTTTGTAGTTGTTGGTACAACTTCTACATTATCAACTACTAATATAGAGTTAGAAAAGTTAAAAGAAAACATTGAAACTCAAGAAAATATTAACTCTAGTTTATCAATGCAAGTTGATGAATTGGGAAGCTTATCTAATATCCAAGATGTTGCAAAAGCCTATGGATTAAGCTATAATAATGATAATATAATAGTTATTAAATAAGCATAAAGAAGGTATAAAAATGAAATATAAGAGCAATACAATTAAGATGTCTATTTTTCTTCCTATTTGTGTTGTTCTTTTTTTTGTGGCAGTTTTTTTAAAGACTTCATATATAGCATTAAATGATGTTGTTGAAGGCACTAACGTTAAAGAACTTGCTGCTAATAGAACTAAAGTAACTAAAACTTTAAAAGCTAGTCGTGGTAATATTTTAGATAATCAAGGTAATCTATTAGCTCAAAATGTTAATAGTTATACTGTAATAGCTTATTTATCTAAGAGTAGAACTACAGATGAAAGATATCCTAAACATGTTGTTGATAAAGAAACTACAGCTAGAAAGTTAGCTGAAATATTAGAACCTATTAATCCAGTTATGACATATGAATATATTTGGAAATTATTAAATACTGAAAATGTATATCAAGTAGAACTTGGACCAGGTGGTAGAAATATAACTGAATTAGTTAAAAATAAGATTGAAGAATTAGCTTTACCTGGTATAGATTTTATTAAAACTAGTAAAAGATATTATCAAAATGGAGATTTTGCTTCTTATATAGTTGGATATGCTAAAAAATATGAAAATGAAGAAGGTAAAGCAGAATACGTTGGTGAATTAGGTATTGAGGGATTTACTGATAGATATCTTAAAGGTAAAGATGGATCTATTACATATGATGCTGATGCATATGGATATCAATTACCAACTACAACAACTTATGAAACTCCTGCAGAAGATGGATATGATATTTATTTAACTTTAGATAAACAAGTTCAAATATTCTTAGATGCTGCTGTAGAAGGATTTGAAAAATATATTAATACAGAAGCTGATACAGATGATTGGGTAAATATTACTATTGCAGATGCTCATACAGGAGCAATAATAGGATCTAGTACTTATCCATCATTTGACCCTAATAAATTAAATATAACTAACTATAATAACCCTTTAACTTCATATCAATATGAACCTGGTTCTACAATGAAGATATTTTCATTTATGACAGCTATGGAAACAGGAAATTATAAAGGTGATGAATTATATCAATCTGGTACTATTACAGTTGATGATTATACGATTAAAGACTGGAATAAATGGGGTTGGGGTAAAATAACATATGATGTTGGTTTTACTTATTCATCTAATACAGCTGCTGTTAAATTAGCTCAGTCAGTTGGAAAAGCTGAATTAATAAATTATTACAAAAGATTAGGATTTGGTTCTAAAACAGGAATTGAATTATCTAACGAATATGAAGGTAAATTAAATATTAATTATAATTCAGAACTTGCTTCTGCTTCATATGGACAAGGTGTAACTGTTACACCAATTCAAATGATACAAGCATTAACAAGTATTACTAATGATGGTACTGTTTTAAAACCATATATAATTGATAAGATAGTAGATCCTAATAAAGGAACTGTAGTATATCAAGGTGGTAGAACTGAAGTTGAAAAAATATATTCTACACATACAGTCAATAAGATTATAGAATTAATGGATAATACTGTTAATAATATTGAAGATAAAACTATAACTGGTAAAGCATATCATACAGATGCTGTAAGAGTAATTGGTAAAACTGGTACAGCAGATTATACTGATAAAAGTGGTAAATATATAGCTGACTCAGTTCACGTTATTAGATCATTTGCTGGAGTATTCCCTAAAGATAATCCTGAATACATTATTTATGTTGCTGTTAAGGATTTTACAGGTACTACAGCTCAAATGGGTGGTATAGTTAAAAACTTAATTGAATCAGTAGCTAAATATAAAAACTTAGATACAAGAGAAACAGATAAAGATGAATCTAAGATCGTAACATTACCTAATTTAGCTAATAAGACTGTTACAAGTGCTGAAGCTGAATTAAGTACACTTGGAATACAATATGTAATTATAGGTGATGGAAATAAGGTTGTGACTCAATATCCTAAGAAGAATAATAAAGTATCTCAAAAATCAAAAGTATTCTTAAAAACTAATTCATCTACTATTTTAATGCCAGATATAACAGGCTGGAGTAGTGCTGAAATTGTTGATTTTTGTAATATAGTTGGTTTAAAATATAATTTAGACGGTTATGGATATGTAAGTACTTCATCAATACCGGCTGGTACTGAGTTAAATGAAGAATCAGTTTTGACCGTTACATTACAATCAATTAGTCCACAATCGCTATTAACAGAGGAGGTTAAGGAAGATGGAAAACAAGAAGGAAACTAAAACAACAAAGAAACCAGTAGAAAAGAAAACTACAGTTAAAAAGACAACTGTTAAGAAGCCAGTTAAGAAGACTGCAGAAAAGACTATTTCAACTAAGGTAGAAGTAAAAAAAGAAGATATAAAGAAAGTTGAAATAAAAAAAGTAGAAAAGGTTAGCTTTAAAGATAAATTAAAAAAATTCTTTAATAGTCCTCAACCATTATTTGTAGTATTTATAATTATTATATTAGGATTATTATTCTATAATGTTCAATATTCAAAACATGATACTATTTATATTGGTCAATATGAAGGAGATAATGGTTCTATAGGAACTATTCATATCTTTACTAATCATAAAATAAATATGTTTTATGCTACTGCTGCATCATATACAGGAGAAGATAAACAATTATATGGATATGATATTGGTTATTATTATGAAGAAGGTGAAGAACTTGTACCATTTGCTGTAAGAAGTGGTAAGATGGATACAGCTGTTTCAATTAAACAAATAATAGCAGAAAATAGTTATTTTAATATATCTGAATTAACATCAAGTAAAAGTAGATTTACTGAAAATGCTATGAAGAAACTAGATAAGTTACATTTTGTAGTATATGGTGCTACTCAAAAAGATTCAGATTTAGTTGATTATGTAGTAGATTTCCCAATTGAATTTGATCATATAGTATAAGCAAGTATTTTACTTGCTTTTTACATGTATTTAACATTATGAAAACGTAAAACAATTGAAAATGGTATACATCTAATTTATAATTATATTAGGAAGTGATATCAAATGCCTAATAAAAATGACAAGAAAAAAATGAATAATCAAGTTAAGCAAGAACCAGTTATAAAATTTACTGATGCTGACAAAAAAAGAATTAAAGAAGATTTAATTAAAGATGTAGAAGCTGATGTTAAAGCTGATTTAGTAAAAAAAGTAAGCGAAGATGTTTTCAGTTTATATACTATATCTGAAAAAGATAGAATTAAAAATGAATTAACTGAAGAAATAAAAGAAGATGTTAAAAAGAGAGTAGTTAGAGAAGAAGCTTTATTAAGTAGAAAGAAAAGCTTAAAGATATTTAGAATGTCTGTTTATATTATCGTTTTACTAGGTGCATTAGGATATGGAATGTATAGATTATATAAAACTGATAATATTATGATTTTAAATAAAGATTATGAAGCAACAACTACTACAACAAATAATGTTGCTTCAACTGAAACTACTACTAAAAGAGTAAAAACATTAGATGAATTAAAAAATGAATATGCTTATCTAATGGATAAAGTATATATAAATGATTTTAATATTTTATTAGGTGAAAGATCTATTTCAGATTTAAGTGCAAGTGAAAGATTAGAAATTGCTTATTATTCATTAAATGCATCTGATATTACAAGAGATGGTAAAGTATTTACTGTATTAAACACAACATTACAAACTGCATTTGAAAATGTATTTGGATCAAATGCAACATATCAAACAGCTGATTTTGCTGTAGATGGATTAAACTTCACATATGTAAGTGGTCAAGATAGATTCTTAGCTATATCTGATTCATATGATAATACTAGAACTATTCAATCTGAAATTGTTAATATTGAAGATGAAAAAGATTATGTAGTTATTACTGAAGTAGTTGGATATGTTAAAGAAAATAAATTATATGCATTAAATAATTTAGATACTCCAATTGTAACTGGATATTCATCATCTGTATTAGATTATAAAGATTCATTAACAACTGTTAGTTATACATTTAATAGAGTAAATGGATCATTTAAGTTATTTAAAGTAAGTGCAAAATAAAAGAGACTTAAAAGTCTCTTTTTTCATTTATATAAATTTATAAAAAATAAAAACGACTTAAATAAGTCGTTTATTTCTAAATGGTGACCCGTACGGGATTTGAACCCATGAATCCATGCGTGAAAGGCATGTGTGTTCGACCGCTTCACCAACGGGCCATAAACAAAATGGTGGACCCAGGGGGACTTGAACCTCCGACCTCACGCTTATCAGGCGTGCGCTCTAACCAGCTGAGCTATGAGTCCGAAATGGTGTCCCCTTAGGGATTCGAACCCTAGACCCACTGATTAAGAGTCAGTTGCTCTACCAGCTGAGCTAAGGAGACATTTCGTTAAGTACTTATTCATTATACATAAAATAATTATAGAATGCAAACAAAAAATGCACTTTTTTTTAAAAAAATTGTAAATTATTAATTTTTTTAAGAAAATACGTTGTTTTATGGTATGTTTTTTTCATTTATGATAAACTTAAATAGGTGATAATAATGAAGAATTGCTTAATTATTATTAATTGTAATGATTATAAATCTACTAAACATTTAGTAGATAATGTTATAGATTATAAAATAATAGATAAAATATTAATAGTAGATAATAATTCTAGAGAAGAAGAAAGAAACTTAATTAAGTCTATTAAGAATAAAAAGATAGAAAAAATATTCAATGATGAGAATATAGGATATTCTTCTGCTATTAATCTTGGCTCTAAGTATCTTGTAGACAAATATGGTAAATGTAATTTTATTATTTCTAATTCAGATATAGTTATTATGGATGAAAAAGATTTATCTACTTTAATTGATTTATTATCTTTTGAAAAAGTAGGGTTAGTAGTTCCTTCTTTAATGGAAAGAGGACAAATTAATAGAGGCTGGAAAGATATAGGTGCTAAAACAGACTTTTTATTGGGTATACCGATTATTAGAGATTTTGTACCTGATTCTATTATTTATTATAATAAAGACGTATATCAAAGCGAATATAGCTTTGTAGATAATGTTTCTAGTGCTTTCTTCTTAATTACATCTGAAAACCTTCAAAAGATTGGATACATGGATGAAAAGGTATTCTTATACTATGAAGGTTCTATATTATCTAAAAAGATTAGAGATAATGATTTAATGGTTGTTATTAGTAATAAAGTTAGAATAAAACATTTATATTCTAGATCAGTAGATAATATGATATCTGGATATAAAAAATATAAACTATTTAAAGATAGTCAATTATATTATTATTCAACTTATAGAGAAATATCTAAATTTGCAATGACACTTTTAAGAATACAAAGAAAGATAGGATTGTTTAATAGAAAATTATTTAGAAAAAAATAAGAGACTTTTATAAGTCTCTTTTTGTATAGTCTTTTAATTCTTTTATTAATTTCTTTTCTTCTTTCTTTTGAGCTTTATCTAATTTAGAATAACTACCTGATTTAGAAGCAGGAATTATATATGGTTTATTCTTTAGAGTAGCTTCTATAGAAGTTTCATGATAAATAACGTTTGATTCTTTTTTAGGTTCTTCAACTTTATAAGATTTTTGTTTCATATTATCACCTAAATACATTATAACATACATTGAAAAAATAGCGTGTATATGATATTATTTTATAGAATAGGTGGTGAAGATAATGAAGTGTCCAAATTGTAATTCTGAGATAAGAGAAGGATCAATTATATGCCCAATTTGTAATACTCAATTTGCATTCACTGCTAACGATAACTTTATTAATTTACCAGATGATGAATTTGTTATAAAAAGTAATGGTGTAGAGGAATATGTTAATCCTCATGAACATGAAGAAAACTTTAAAGCACCAACTAAAGGAGTGATTAATTTAAAAACTAATACTCCACCTAAAAAAGTAATTAAAAAGGTAGTAAAAGTACAAACTGTTACTAAACCAGTTGAAGAAGAAAGTGTTGTTATTAGTCCATCAGTAAATGTTGATATGAATGATGAAGTAATTAATGAAAAGCCTGTCAATATGGAAACAACAGTTGTTAATGTTGGAGGATTTACTAATACCATAATTGATACTACAAGTGCATTAAATAATAATGAGGTAAATAATCAACAAACAACTTATAATCAAGCACCACCTGTAACTACATCAGATCCAGGAGTATTTGCTCCAACAACTAATAATGCAGTTGGATTACAAACAATTTCAAGTGTTGATGCTCAAACAAATACAATCGGACAAGTATCAGTGGTAGAAGAACCTAAAGAAAAGAAACCTAGAAAGAAAATATCTGAAACTATGTTATTAGCTATGGTTATGGGTTTAATTGTTATTCTATTATCATTCATAGTTTATATATTAGTTCAAAATAATAAAGAAAAAGAGAGTAGACCAATTACTACAACTCAAATGACTACAGTTGATTGTAGTGTAGTAGATTGTAATACAACAACTACAACAATAACTACAACAGTTGAAACTACAACAACTACTAAGTTATATAATCAAGGATTAAAATCAACTAAGAATCAACCTCTTGCAGTTGGACAATTATCTATCTGTTCAATATATGATCCAAGTAATAATAAAGATTATAAAGTTGATGTTAGATTAGATAAAATATTTACTCCAGAAGAAGCACAAGCTTATATGAAAAATTATAATAATACTACTTATGAAGATGGTTTATCAGTAGGAGTATTACAATATACTTTAACTGGTAATGAATTAGATGATGGTGTTGAATTGAATCCAGTTACATCTATTGAATTCTATCCTTCATCTGTAGATAATAATTTTGCTTTCAATGGTAAAGTATTTAAAGTAGGATTTACTGGAACTTCAGATGAAAAATTAACTAATAAAAAATCTGTTACTGTTACAGGTTATTATAACTATCCATCAGATCAACCAGTTGAGCATGTATGCATTGGTGATTATGATGGTCAAAAAGGATGCTTTAAATTAAATTAGAAAGGTGATTCATATGAAGAGATATTCTCTTATATTCATATTATTAATGTGTATTACATTCAATGTAAATGCCATTAGTGCTTCTAATGAAGATATGATTCAAGAAATAGATAATATTTTTACAAATAGAATGTCTAATTCATATGAATTAGAATATTCTAATGACGTAAATATATATGATATAAATAAGTATTTTAAATCTAATTATATGTTAAGTAGTAAATATATAAATGTTTATACTTATGAAGATTTCATTAATTATGATAAGTTTAGAAATTATCCAAGAGTAGAAAATAATAAATATATATTTGATGTTAAATTTAATTTAAATAATGATGATGAGTATAATAAAGTATTAGAATTTGGTAATAAGTTAAATGGTAAATATAATTATTTAACTGATGATGAAAAAGTATATTTAGTAGTTAATTATATAAAAAATGATATTACTAAATCTGATAGTACATCTTTATATGATGCTATATATAATGGCAATATAAATGAATCTTATGTATTAGTTCAATTTATGTTATCTAATTTAAATATAGAATCTTATATAACTGAAAGATTAAATACAGGTAAGAAATATAATTTAGTTAAACTAAATAATAAATGGTATATCTTAGATATAGAAAATGATTTTATATTAGTAGGATATACAATGGGTGATTATGAACCAGATTATTATTCTAATAATATTATAGTATCTAAATATAATTATAATTTAGGTGAATATAATCTTGATTATAATGAAATACAATATTTAATTAAACCTAAAGAAGTAGTACAAGAAGAAAAGATAGAAGTTACTACTCAAATAGTTAAAGAAGAACATAAAGAAGAAATTAAAACTATTGATTATAAACCAATTATAGAGTGGGTAGTATTAATAGTAAGTTTATGTGTTATAATATTAGTTGTAAAACATTATACGAGATAGGAGAGTTTATATGAGAAGAACAAAAGCACCAAATACAACAGGAATGGCAACATTATTATGTGATTTTAAACCAAATAGATGTGATTCAGCAGTTTATATGAATAGAAAGTTAGATGTAACTGAATTCGTTAAATATATTAAGAATTTAAAGAAAGAACATGAAAATGTAACTTTCTTTCATGGATTAGTATTCTTATTAGGTAAGACATTATATTCAAGACCTAAAATGAATTATTATGTTCAAGATAGACATATCTTTACTCATGATGATGTTTCTATATCATTTGTAGCAAAAGAAAAATTTGAAGATGATTCAGTTGAATTATTAACTGTAGTTAAAATTCCAGAAGATTCAACTGTATTAGATATATCTGAATTTGTTTATAATCAAGTTAAGAAGATCAGAAATGCTAAGCATGGTGGATTAGATAACTTTGTAGATAAAATAGGGCATTTACCAAATATAATAAGAGTTCCTCTTATTGGTATATTAAAATATATGGATAGAAAAGGTTGTTTACCTAAATCATTAATAGCAGATAATTTATATTATTCATCAGCTATAGTATCAAATCTAGGTACATTTAAAACTGGAGCTATTTATCATAACTTAACAAACTTTGGTACTGCTTCATCATTAATTACATTTGGTGAAATAGTAGAAGAGGATGGTAAGTATTTCATGGAAATAGGAGCTACTATTGATGAAAGAATAGCTGATGGTTTCTATTTTGTTAAAGCATTAAAATTATTAGAATACATGTTTAAACATCCTGAAGTATTAATGGAACCAGCTAGTAAACATGTAGAGATTCCTGAAAGCGAAAAGTAGAATTAAGTTCTACTTTTTTATTTGATATTATTTTTGTTGACTTGAGGCATACAAAGTTTATAATAAAAGTATTGACAGGTGGATAATTATGCAATTTAAGTTAAATGATATTAAAAAAGTAACTTTACCAGCAGTTCAAGAAGAAAAAACTGAAATAGCTCACGATAGTGCTTCGTTTGAATTGTTTAAAAGAGATTATAAAAATTCTTTAAGGGAATCACATAAGGAATTAGTATTTTTTATTGATAGAAGTGGATCAATGCGTGGAACTGAAGGGGTCATGGAGGAGTACTTTTTAAATATGATAAAAAAATATAAAAATACTTGTGAAGATATAATAGTTACTGTTGTATTATTTGAATCTAATGATTCGGTAATATATTATCGAAGACCAATTAAAGAAATAGAAAATTTATTATATTTTGCTGATGGTGGTACAAAACTTTATGATACACTTATACCTGTTATTAATAGAATTCTTGATGATCAATTTAATGGTAGTGTTTTTTCTTTTAAAACATTAGTTATGATTTTAACTGATGGTGAAGATACTGTTAGTACAAAATATAAGGTAAATGACTTAAATAATTTAATTGAATCTACTAAAAAACTTGGATGGGAATATATATTATTAAGTGAGTATGAATTAAATGATTATATTGGTATTGATAAGGTCGGAATATTTAATGATAAAGATAGATTAAAGGATTGCTTTAAAAGTATTGATAAAGCTATTGATAGTTTTATGAAGAATGATTCAGTGTGTGACGATTGGAATGATAGTTTATCTGAAAAAAGACTCTTATTAACTAATAAAGGTGATAAACATGACTAATATTGATTATTATAAAGTATTAGGTTTATCTAAAGATGCAACCGATGAAGAAATTAAAAAGGCATATCATAAATTAGCTAAGAAATATCATCCAGATGAAAACAATAATGAAGAATCTGAAATGTTTAAATTAATAAATGAAGCATATAAAGTTTTGTCTAATAAAGAGTCACGAAGTACTTATAATTCTTCTTATTGTGAATCTACAGAAATGAATCTAGATGAAGAAATTGAAGTACAATTTAAAGAGTATGTTAAAAGAAAGAAATACCACGATAAAATTGATGAATTCACAAGAACTGTTGAAGAGTTGCTTAATAAAAAATCAACTTTTATAAATGATTCTTTAAGTGATTTATATTTACCACTTGAATATAGTAAACGTGTAAGAAAAATAGTTATAGAATTTGAAACTATATTAAAACAAATAAACTTATTAAAAAAAGAAATAGAAAATGATGGTTATTATATATATAATGACAAAGTTGATAGCTTAATTCTATATTTAGAAGAGTCAATTAAAGAATTAGATTTAGATTTAAATACTTTAAAATATAATAATGAAAATAAAAATCTTATAAAAAACTTTTCTTATTTCTTAACCATGAGTTCAGTTAAAGTGGCTTCTACTATTGATGAAATTTTTAATTTTGCGGAGCAATATTATTTAGATGAAATTAGTGTTACTGAATTTGAGAGATTATATAGTTTATTAGATCTATCTTATAAAGATGCTAAAAGTGAATTCTCAGATTTAGAAAAAAAATACAATGAATATAAGGGATTTTTACAATCAGCAGAAATAAGTGATGCTTTTAGTGCAACAAATAAGCAAATAGAGTATTTTGAAAAGCAAATGAAAGAATATGATAAAGATTCATTTAAAACTCTTGGAAAATGTATACATTTAATAAGAAAATATCTAAAACATAAATTTGAATGGGATACAATTTATAAGGCTAAAATAGAAAAAATAAAGAAAATAATTGATTTATATCCTAATAATAAAAAATGTGAAATAATTTATAAATATGCATTGAGTATTATGGACAATTATTATAAGAAACTTGATGGATATGAGCTTTATAATTATCATACATATTATTTGGAAAAAATTTTAAATTTTGATACGTTATCTTCTCAATATGAAATAGGTCTTCTTAAAAATGAATTTATAAATAATGTATGCCCAGCATTTATTTTAGAAAATGAACCAATTAACTCAAAAGATAAAGATCATCTATATGGCTTTTCTACTTATAGAGGAGGTGACGATGAACCTTTAAAAGAATTTAGAAAAGTAGTGACTTATGGAGATTATATAAATAAATATAAACAATTACTTGCTCTTCATTTTGGCTCATTTATGCTTGCTGGTGGTTTTACTTTGACTTCTATAGTTGATACTTTTAACGGAAGAATTGATAGTAGAGAAGGAATAAAATTATTAGTTTTATATGCTCTAACGTTGGGCTCATATTTTAATGCATGGTTACGTAAGATTGACTATGATATAGTTAAGGGCGCAAAATCAGATATAGAAAGAAACGGTGCATTAAATAAAGTATATGAATATAAAAAGAATAAAAGATGATTATTAAAATCATCTTTTTTAGTAAATAAAAAAAACGAATCATTTGATTCGCTTTAATTTCTTAATGGCGGAGTAGAAAGGATTTGAACCTTCGCGCCAGCATTCGCCGACCTAAATCCTTAGCAGGGATCCCTCTTCAGCCTCTTGAGTACTACTCCAAAACGACTAAATTAATTATACAGGGTTTCAAATATTTAGTCAATAAAAAAGACTAGTTTTCTTCTTCCTTTTCTAGTCTTTTTGCACCTTTGAAATATTCTAATATAATTTTGTTTCTATCTTCATCATCAAATTTAGATCCTGATGCTTTTTGATGTCCGCCTCCACCATAGATAGTGGCAAATTCAGATACGTTTACATCATCTCTGTTAGTTCTATAACTTATTCTAGATGAAGCATCTAACATTAATACTAAATCTAATTCAGGATGATTAACTGATATATAATTACCTAATTCAGATTTATTTCTTTCAGCAAATAATACTCCACATTTTTTGCCATTTATTTCATATAGAAGCATTTTTTCTTCTTTGGCTTCCATATATCTTTGTATTTCAGCTTTTTTAAGTTTAGTGAATTTTTTCTCAAATGGAGTAAATTCAAATGTTTCTTTTTTAGATTTTAATCTTCTTGTAATTGATTTAATAAAATCTTTAGTTCCATATGTATTTTTAAGCGAATCTAATTCCTTTGGAATATCACTTGTAAAATGCCATGTATCTAATTCAGTTACATAATCTACATATTGTTTTACTTTCTTAGTATTAATATGTGGATATATCTCTTTTAAATATTCGAAGAATAATTCAGTTCCACATGTTTGATGATTACCTAAATTAACTTTAACAGTTGCAAAAGGGTAGTTATTACCATATAAATGAACTTCATGATGGTCAAATACTTTAACATTTATATTATTATCTTTAAAGTATTCATATGCCCATTCTGGAACAGTTAAATCTGTAATATATATTTGTTCATATTTTTTTATATCTTCTGAATCTATTAATGTATGTAATGTTTCATCTAAATCAGTTATTTCTACATTTTTATATTCAAACTTAATACCTGTAAGATTAAGAAGAATAATAGGTGAAACACCATCTAAATCTACGTGAGTTATTAAAAGTGTTTTATTCATTAGTTGTTTACCTCAGTTCTAATATTTTCTATTAAATCATTCATGATTGTTTCATAGGTTACTTTATTAGTTTTATTTTCTTCTGTTAAGTTTTTCATTGAATTAATAACTATTTTCTTAGCTCCTAAATTTACTAAAGTTTTAACATTATCTGTTTCTTCATCAGTAGATAATACAAATACGTATACTGCTACATTTGATTTAACTGCTTCTTTAGCATATTGCATATCATTTTTACTATTATCAGGATCTTGGACAGATAAAACATTAAATCCATATTTTTCTAGGAATTCAAATGTATTATTACCAACTACAATGGTATTATTCTTTGATAAAGATGCGATTTCTTTTAAATTAGCATCATATGTAGATATAGTTAATTTTAATTTTTCATATTTATCTTCAATTTCTTCTTTAGTAACTCTTGAAGTAGTTTGTTCTAAGAATTCATTTTTCATATTTTGCGCTAACATAAGATAATTAGAAGGTGATAAGAATAATTCTTCACCATCATTTATAATAGACATTCCTTTAGTAACATCTATAACAGTTAAATTATTATTAGTATTAATTAAACTTAATGCTATTTTTCTTTCTTTAGTTAATCCGTTATAAACGAATATATTATTTTTTTTAGCAAATGTACTTATTTGTTTTTCTGTTAGAGTATAATCATCTGTATTAACTCCTGCAGGATATATTGTACTATTATTATTTTTATTAATAGATAGATTATCTACTAGATATTGAAGTGCATATGTAGTAGTTAAGATATTTGCTTTTTCTATCTTTTTAGAACCACATCCTGTAAGGCATGTAATTGTTACAACTCCTATTAAAATTAAACTAATTGTCTTTTTAAATTTCATATAATTATCCCTCTTTACAACACAAATATACCAAATATTAACAATTTAATCTAGATATAAGGGTATCTTTTTTGTATAATGTAATAAGGTGATGATTATGGATTTCTTAGAGTCAAGAGGAATTACAATCAAAAATAATGATTTATTAATGCAAGCATTAACACATTCTTCATATTCGAATGAACATGGTGTTCCTTCATATGAAAGATTAGAATTCTTAGGCGATGCTGTGCTTGAACTTGCTACATCTGAATACTTCTATTTATATTCAGATAGTAAAGAAGGAGAAATGTCTAAAGTAAGAGCATCATATGTATGTGAAGAAGCTTTATTTGAGTATTCTAATGCAATAGGATTAACTCCACATATAAGAGTAGGAAATGGTGTTGATCAAAAAACTCAAAGTATAGTAGCAGACTGCTTTGAATCAGTTTTAGCTGTTATTTATTTAGAACATGGTTTTTCTGTTGCTAAAAAATATGCATTAAATATAATCGTACCTTATGTAGAAGAAAACGTTAAATTTATAATTGACTCAAAATCATATTTACAAGAAATGGTTCAAATGGATAAAGGAACTATTGAGTATAAAGTAATAAATGAAACAGGACCTCAAAATAGTAAGACATATGAAGTAGAAGTATATGTTGATAATATTAAATACGGAACAGGAACTGGTAAAAATAAAAAAGAAGCAGAACAAAATGCTGCAAGAGACGCTATAGACAAGATGGCTGGGTGATAGAACGTGAAATTATTAAGTATTAAGGCACATGGTTTTAAATCATTTGCTGATAAGATAGAAATCGAAGTTGGAGATGGAATTACAGGTATAGTAGGTCCAAATGGATCTGGTAAGTCTAACGTAGTAGATGCTGTCAGATGGGTATTAGGTGAATCTTCATTAAAAGAAATTCGTGGTGGAGATACCATGACAGATGTAATCTTCCAAGGTTCTCAAACAAGAGATCCATCTTCAAGAGCGTGGGTATCTTTAACTTTTGATAATCGTGATCATTATTTAGCAAGTGAATTTGATGAAATAGAAATCAAAAGAGAAGTATATAAAACAGGTGAAAGTGAATATTATATAAATAATAGTAAGGTTAGAAAAAAAGATATAACTGATTTATTTATAGATTCAGGTTCATCACCAGATTCATATTCTATTATTGGTCAAGGTAAGATTGCTGAAATATTAAAAGGTAGACCATTAGATAGAAGAGCAATCATTGAAGAAGCAGCTGGTGTATTAAAATATAAGAAGCGTAAAGAAGAAACAATGAGAAAACTTGATAACACTAATGACAACTTAGAAAAAGTCAATTTAGTTATTCAAGAATTAGAAGTTAATGTTAATCCTTTAAGAGAACAAGCTGAAATTGCAAAGAAATATGTTGAATATAAAGAAGAACTTAAAGGTATAGAAATAGCATTACTTGCAAGTGATATTAATAATATTAATAATACATATTCTGAATCTAAAGAAAGATTAGAAAAATCTAATGAAGAACTATTAACTTTAGATAATAGTAATTCAGTAGATTCATCTAAATTAGAATCTTTAAAGACTAAGAATATTAAATTAGATGAAGATATTTCTAAATCTTCAGATGAATTAATTAGAACTAATTCAGAATTAGCTGAATTAGAAACTAAGAAACAAGTAATATCTGAAAGAAAAAAATATAAAGTAGATGATCAAAAATTACAAAATAATATTTTATTATTAAAAGATAATGAAATAGAATTTAAGAAAGTAATTGCTTCTTTAGAAGGAGATATTAAATCAAAATCTAAAGAAATAGAATCTATAAATGAAGATATTGAAAAATATGAAAATGATTATAAATCTAGTACTTTAAGAAAGAATTCAGTTATAACTGAAATCAATAATAAAGTACAAGAAGAAATATCTTTAAAGAATAGAATTAATATATTAAATGATGCAATTGAAAATGATACTAAGTTACCATTTGCAGTTAAATCAGTTTTAAATAATCCTAGATTAAATGGTATTCATAATGTTTTAACTAAATTAATAGAAGTAGATGAAAAATATACTACTGCAATTGAAACAGCATTAGGTGCTAATCAAAATGTAATAGTTGTAGATGATGAAAAATGTGGTACTAATGCTATTAATTATTTAAAAGATAATAAATTAGGAAGAGCAACATTCTTCCCAATTAGTATTATTAAAGGTAGAACAGTAGATGAATCAATTATTAGAGAAGCTAAAGAAGTAGTTGGTTTTATAGATGTAGCTTCGAACTTAGTTAAATTTAATCCTATGTATCAAAATATTGTTGATAATCAATTAGGTAATACTTTAATAGTAGATAACATTGATTCAATGAATAAATTAGGTAAGAAGTTAGATTATAGATATAGAGTTATAACACTTGATGGAGAATTACTTCATACAGGTGGATCTATGACAGGTGGATTTAAAAAGAATTCATCAGGATTATTAAATGATAGATTAGAACTTGAAAAGTGTACTAAAGATTTATCTATAGTAACTAATCAAAAAGAAAAATTACAATCTACTATATCTGAATTAGATAAAGAAATTGAAATATTACAAAATAAGTTATTTGAACTTAAAGGTAATAGAACTTCTAAACAAGAAGCTTTATTACTTAAGACTAATGAATTAGAATCTAATAAGACTAAATTAAAAGGAGTACAAGATGAAATAAATGGTACTTCTAATGTAATTAAAGATGAATTAGATAAAGAATTAGATGAAGTATTAAAGAAATACTTAGAAGTATCTGTTAAAAAAGAAGAATTACAATCTAAATTAAATGGATTAAAATCTAATAAAAATGACTTATTAAACGAAATAGAAGAATTAGAACTTATTAATAAGAAAGCTAATTCAGAATATAATAAGAAACTAAATGAAATTAGAGACTTAGAAGTATCTATTGGTAAAATGGATATTAAATTAGATAACTTACTTAATAGATTAAGTGAAGAATATCAATTAACTTTTGAAAAAGCTAAAGCTGATTATGTATTAGATTTAGATGAAGAAGTTGCAAGATCTAAAGTTAATAGATTAAAGAGAGATATAAGAGATCTTGGAGAAGTTAACGTTGGATCTATTCAAGAATTTGAAAGAGTTAATACAAGATATACTTTTTTAACTGATCAAAGAGAAGATTTAAATAATGCTATAAATGATTTATTAGAAGTAATAAATGATTTAGATAAAACAATGATTGAAAGATTTGAAGCAACATTTAATGAAGTTAATAAAGAATTTGGCGAAGTATTTAAGAAATTATTTAAAGGTGGTAGTGCTAAGTTAATTCTTACTGATCCAGAAGATATGTTAAATACAGGTGTTGATATTGATGCATGTCCTCCAGGAAAATCATTAAAGAGTATGACATCACTTTCAGGTGGTGAAATGACTCTAACAGCTATAGCATTATTATTCAGTATCTTAAATATAAGAACTGTACCATTCTGTATCTTAGATGAGGTAGAAGCTGCACTTGATGAAGCTAACGTTGATATCTTTGGTACTTATATTAAAAATTATGAATCTAAATCTCAATTTGTGGTTATTACACATAAGAAGAGAACTATGGAATATGCTAACAATTTATATGGTATTACAATGCAAGAATCAGGTGTATCTAAACTTGTTAGTGTAAGATTAGAAAAT
Organism: Bacilli bacterium; assembly: GCA_016283935.1. Lineage (GTDB taxonomy): Bacteria > Bacillota_I > Bacilli_A > RF39 > UBA660 > UBA6985. Next base: position 26,410 of record JAEENX010000026.1, on the reverse strand, counting down.
ATCGAATAATTTTTTGTAAAATGTGTATATTTTTTGTATACACATTTTATTATTTTTGGTAAAATATTTATGTATAGTAGGTCATTATACATATGTTGTTCGCTTTTGAAAAATTGACAAAATGACTAAATAATAGTAGTATAGCGAACAAAGTTTAAAAAGTGTGGAGGTTTATGTATATGAACAAAATATTGAACTCAGAAATGATCGAATTTACAGGTGGCGCTAGCAAATTTACACCTGCATTTATCGAATCATATAAAAAACTACAAGAATTATCAAAAAACGGCAATATGAAAGTAGGATATCGTAATTATCAAAATGTAAGTGATGATGCGATTAGAACTGCTATTGATGAAGAAAATGCATATATCAATGGTCAATTACAACAAGCAAGTGATGACTTTGAAATGTCTAGAGCTCAACAAGCTGAATCTAACCCTGAATTAGCTGATGTAGACGGACAAATGAATATAATGCAATTCGTTGATGGAGCAGATTTAACTCCTGAAAGCGGATTCTTAGATGATAATTCACATGTAAGTAGAAGAGAATGGCTAGAAGATCTTCTAGAATATAGACAAGCAGTAAGAAGTGTAGTTAACGAAATGGACACTATATTACGTCACATGGAAGTTAACTTTAAAGATACAGTAGTTAATCGTGCTAACGGTGTTTTAAAAGATAACGCTGGTGGAGAAGATATGACTACTAGATTAGAAAATAATCGTATTAGAGTATTCTTAAATGAATATGATTATTTCAAAAATTTAGTAGATAGTTTTAGAAACGTTATTCCAAGTAAGTTTGGAATGGATGGAATGAATTATGTTGACAATGGTCAATATGATGTTACTCCAGAACAATTAGATGACCTTATCCAATTAGCTGACAATTATAATGGCCTAGATCAATTACAAATGGAAATGGAATACAATACTGAAAATCTTGAAAAAGATTTCAGTAAACCAAGAATTGAATTTGAAGTTGTAGATAATAATGTTGAAGCTAAAATCTATATGAATGGTAGAAAATTTAAATTAGATGAAAAGTTAGATTTAAATACTGTTTCATTAGCTGAAGCTAAAAAGACATTTGATAGTATAGCTAGAAATGCTGCATTTAAAACTGGATTTGCTGAATCTGATTTAATAGGAATGCAATTTGAATTAGTTGAAGTTAAAGGTAATGAACGTCATAAAATTCCTAACAGACTAGGTGATGAATATAATCAAGATTACTTATACAGCAATGTTGCTGAAATGTGGTATGAACAACTAGAAAATAAGAAAAAAGACAATGAATTAGTAGATGATATAGTAAGTGATTTAAAAGCTGGTTTAGATGAACCTGAAGTTGAAGAAACTGAAGAAAAAACTGAAGAAGTAGAAGTTCCTGAAGTTGAAGAAACTAAAGAAGAAACTGCTCCAGAAGTTACTCCTGAAGAAGTTACTCCTGAAAATGATAGAAAAGAAGAACTTTCAGATAGAGAAAAAGCTTTTTGGGAATTAGCAGATTTAAATCCAGAAGCTGATTTATTACGTTCAGTGTTTGATCCTTCATTAAGTTCAAAAGTTCCAATTGAAGATTTAAATTTACCTGAAGGTTTTGAAATCGTTGATGGTAAAGTAGTTAAAGATGGAATTGAATTCCCAATTGTAACAGAACCTACTGAAGAAGTTACTGCTGAAGAAGCTCCAGTTGAAGAAGCTCCTGCTGAAGAAGCTCCAGTTGAAGAAGCTCCTACTGAAGAAGTTCCTACTGAAGAAACTCCTGCTGAAGAAACTCCAGAAGAAAGACAAGAAAGACAAAAAAGAACAGGATTTAAAGTTATTTCTTCTAGACCATTTAGTTCTTTAAAAATTGGAAACGATAATAAAAAGACTAGAAGAGCTGAAGTTAAAGAACATTATGAAAATGAAGTTAAGAATAAACAATATGAACATGGCATAGATATTGTATTAATTGGTGGTTGTGGACTTTGGTTCGCTGCTACTGCTGCTCCTGCAGCTGCAATAGCGTTAACTGGAGCAATTGGAGTTGGCGTATTAATGTCTAAATATCCAGAAATGGTAATGAAAGCTAGACTACGTAAGTTAAAACAAATTGCAAGTACAATTGGATGCGATTTAGTTCCAGTTATTACTGATAAGTCTCAAGAATTATGTTTTGTTGATAAAGAAGGACGTAAGTTAAACAATGAACAAGTTTTAGAACTTGCTGGAAATAAAGCTGATGAAATTCAAAGACGTTTAGATGCACTTGCTAATAATAAAATCAGAGGCAAAAAAGCTAATGGTGAAAGAAAAGAAGAATTAAATCTTTTACAACGTACTAAAGATCAAGAAAATAAGAAAGTTCATAATAAATACATTAATAAGATAAATAGTATACTTAAAGATAGAGGATTAAAATTAGATGAATACTATTTCGAAAAAACAGGAGATTTTATTTATATCAAAGACTCTGATAAAATTAATGATTCTTCTGTAGAATTTACTGAAGAAGTTGCTCATCAATTACAAGAAAGATCTACACAAGCTATTAAAAATATCATTGACGATGATGAAATTTTAAAAGATAAACTTGGTAAACTTAGTGATCAATATCATGTTGATATGCGTGAATTAATGTCTAAGACTTATGAACCTAATTTAACATTTGGTAAAGAGGGAAAAGAAAATAAAAAAATAGCTTTATTTAGTGATCTTAAAGAAGTAACATTTGATAGTGATAGCTTAATTCAAATTTTCGATGACTTAGGTGGAATCAGATTAAAGAAAGAATCTAAGATTGGAAAATTATTTAGTAAATTAATCCATAAAGAAGAAGAAAAAGACGAAGTTGAACAAATTATTGATAATATAGATGCTCAAGAAGTTAAAGTTGAAGCTGAACAAGCTGAATTAACTGATGAAGAAGTTCCTGCTGAAGAAGTTGTTGCAGAAACAGTAGTAGATGAAGAAGTTCCAACTGAAGCACCAGTTGCAGAAGTTGAAGAAGCTCCAGTAACTGTTGAACCATTAGAAAACGTTACTGATATTGAAACTACAGAAGCATATGATGTTGAAGCTGAACCTGCTGCTCCTGTTCAAGAAGAACAAGAAGTAGCTGCTCCTTCAATGGAAGGTATTGATATTAATCAAGTTGTTGATGGTATTATAAATGAAACTGGTAGAGCAATCGATAATGCTGAAGCAGTTGAAAATGTTAAAGAATCAATTGCTGCTCCTGAAGCACCTGCTGCTCCTGAAGCTGCAGCTGTTACTACAGAAACAGTTCCTACAAATGTAGGTGGACCATTAACTCCAGAAGAAGTTGATTCAATCTTAAATAACTTATCTGTAGCTGCTCCTGAAGTTGCTCAAGAAGCACCTGCTGCTCCAGTAATGCCTGAAGCACCAGTTGCACCTGAAGCACCAGTTGCACCAGTTGCACCAGTAGTTGAAGAAGTTCAACCAGTAGTAGAAGCTCCTGTTGATACAGCTTATGTTCCAATTGATCAATTAAAAGGTCAATTAATTGAAAAAGTTGATTATGGTGAAGATGTAAATCAATTTATGTTAGATAACATAAAAGCTGCTAATGTTTTATTACCTGAATTAGTTAGCCGTAATAAAGATGCAGCCGATAGATTCATTGATGCAAATATTGCTTCTCATCCAGAATTACAAGAAATTTATAATCAAGCAGTAGATAATACTCAAGGAAAGACATTATAGGAAGAATAGGAGAGAATGAAATGACAGAGGTTGGAAATATTGTTACTCTTGAAAATGGTCAAGAATATTTAGTACTTGAAGAATTAACTAAGGATAATTCAAGATATGTTTATTCAGTTAGAATTCTTCAAGATGATACTCCTACAGATGAATATTTAATATTTGAAGCTATCAATAACGATGGTGATGAATATTTAAAACCTGTAGAAGACAAAGCAAAATATGATACATTAATTGAAGATTTTAAAGATATCATTGCTGATAAAATTATCAATTTTGCAAACGAGGATAATGATACTGAAGAAGAAGTTTAAACTTCTTCTTTTTATTTTTTTAAAATAGTATTGATTTTATAAAATGATATGTGTTATATTGTTTTAGGAAGGGTACAGTAAAACCTTCTAGATGGGGAAGAATGGTTGATAAGTATACAACAAAGATATGACAACTAAACATGATGATTTTTACAACAGAGAGATAGAACTTAATAGATAAAACAACAAAGAATTACAGCAAAAATTTAAATTTTTTACCCATTCAAAGAGTTTAGAATTGTCTAGGCTCTTTTCTTTTTGTATAATATTTAATAAGGAAATTTGGTGATGATAACATGGACGAGAAATTATTAAGATTTTTTAAGAAAATAAATTTTAATGATGTGGCTTCATTTGATGAAGTTAAACTTCTTAACTGTGTTGTTAACTCCAAAAATAATACTTGGACTATAAATTTATCTAGTAATGATCTAGTTCCAGTTCATGCTATGGTAAATCTTAAAAGATTATGTTTATCAGGTGTAGATGATGTAAAACATATTTATATAAATATAGAATATAATGAATTAAATCCTGATTTAGTTCTAGATTATTTTATTTATTATTTAGATAAATTAATAAATGATAATTCATCTCTTAAGACTTTAGATAAAGATACTATTAAAATTGAAGACAATATTATTTCTATAGATGTTTTAAGTGATGTTGAAAAGAAAATACTTACTAAAGAATCTAAAAATATATTTGATGAGATGGCAGATATGGGAGTATCTGGTTTTAAGCTTGTTATAAATATAAATGAAGAAGAAAGAAAAGAATTAAAAAGAATAATTGAAAAATCTAAAAAAGAAGTTGTAGTACCAGAACCTGTTATTGTAGAAGAAAAAAAGAAATGGGTTCCTAAGAAAAAAGTTGATTATCAAAGAGAAGGTATTGTTCCAATTTCTTCATTAGTTAAAGAAGAAAATGCAGTTAATTTGGAAGCATATGTATTCTCAAATGAACCAACTGTTATTCCTAAAAAAGACGGTGGAACAACTTGTTTAGATACTATTAAGATAAGTGACAATACATCTTCTATATTAGGTAAAACATTTGCTTCTGATGAAGAAGAATTAAATAAATTAGCTAAAGAATTAAAACCAGGTAATTGGTATCATTTTACTGGACAAGTAAGATATGATGATTTTGCTAAGGATTTAGTTTATCAATTTAAAACATATGAACCAATTGATAATCCAACTATTAAAAGAAAAGATGAAGCAAAAGAAAAACGTGTAGAATTACATGCACATACAATGATGTCTCAAATGGATGGAGTTATTGATGAAGAAAAATTAGTTGATCAAGCTATCGCTTTTGGACATTCAGGAATTGCTATAACTGATCATGATGGATGCCAAGCATTCCCTGGAGTATTTGGTAAAGTTACTAAATATAATAAATCTAGAAAAAAAGCTATAGATGAAGATATTGAAGAAAATAAAAAGTCATTAGAAGAATTAATGGCTGATCCTGAAAAGAATAAAGAAGGTATCCAAGAATTAGAAAGATTTATAGCTGAATTAGAAGAAGAAAAGAAAAACTTAGTTCCTTTTAAAGCTGCATATGGTGTAGAACTAGATATGTGTGATAATTTCATTAACGTATGTTTTAATGCAAATGATAAATCACTTGCTGGTACTACATTTGTTGTATTCGATACTGAAACTACAGGTTTCAATCCAGGTCTTGGAGATTCAATGATTGAAATAGGTGGAGTTAAAGTTAAAGATGGTGTAGTATTAGATCGTTTTGATGAACTTATTAATCCAGGTCATCATATTGATGAACAAATTACTAGAGTAACTGATATATCTGATGACGATGTTAAAGATGCAGATAATGAAGCTAATGTAACTAAGAGATTTAAAGAATGGATTGAAGACTTACCTTTAGTAGCACACAATGCTAGATTCGATAAAAATATGTTAGATATGGCATATTTAAATGCAGGATTAGGTAAATTAGAAAATCCTATTATAGATACATTAAATTTATCACGTGTTATTAATCGTGATTTAAAAAGACATTCACTTGCTGCTTTAGGTAAAGCATATGGAATTGATACAGGTGAAGCTGATGAAAAAACTGGAGATTCAAATGAACTTGTAGCAAGAGAATTACCTGAACATATAGGTGATATGATTGAAGATATTAAAGTAGATGGAGAATCTATTTTTAAGGTCTTAAAAGAAGAATATGAATTTAAAGATCCAGCAACTGAAACAATTGCAACTGGATATAAAAATAAATATTACTTAAAAGTTATTAATAAAGCTTCTAAGACTGAAAAATGTAATTTAGAAGTAACTGTTAAAGATGATGTTGATTTAGTTTTAGATTCAAATGAAATTAAATTACATCCAGCAGAAAATACTATTAGTTTTAAATTAAGATATGGTCTTGAAGAAGAATTAATTAACTTTAGTGTTTATGTTGGTCAACACCATGGTGCTGATGTCGACTCTGAAAATACTGCTTTAATATTCACTAGAATGTTAAAACAAATTGAAGGAATTGAAACATTAAATGAATTAAATGATTTAGGTAAATTAGAGTTTATAGCATTTAAAAATAATCCTAAATTATTAAAGAATATAGGAGATTTAGTATCATTTAGAAATTACATTAGAAAACTAGATGAAGATGAAGAAAGAGATCCTAAATTTGGTAATCCATTTGAAGTATTTGGAAATGAAGATTATATTTGGAAATATACTTGGTGTCATAAAGATTGTTTACAAATGTATGAAAATATTCCAAGTAAAACATTTACTGAACATATTGCTAATCAATATGATAGAAGTAAACATATAACAATGATTGCTAAGAATCATGATGGATTAAAAGCAATGTTTAAACTTGTTTCGTTTGCAAATTCCAACTTCTTGGATGTATCTCCAAGAATTCCAAGAAGATTAGTAAATGATTTAAGAGAAAATTTATTAATTGGTTCTTCATGTTTAAATGGTGAAATATTTGATATAGCATTAACAAGATCAGAAGATGAACTTGTAGATGCTATGAAGTTCTATGACTATATTGAAGTTCAACCAATTGAAAACTATGAACACTTATTAAGAGATCATTCAATTAATAATGTTGATCACTTAAAGAAAGCATTAGAAAAGATAATTAGATGTGGTAAAGAAGCAGGTAAGATAGTAGTTGCTACAGGTGATGTTCATAACTTAAATCCTGAAGATTTACTATATCGTGAAATAATAGTTAACCAAAATGTTCCTGGTAAAGGAAGACATCCTTTAGCTAGATATTTAAATAGTAAAGGAAGACCTAACTTAAATAAAGAAAATATAAATGCTTGTATAGAAAAAGCTAAGAGAAATGGAATAGAATTATCTGAAATAGATATTAAAGTATTAAAATACATTTATGTTTTAACTGGTTTAAATACTATTCCAATTACAAGTGCTAATATATCTGAAATATATTCAGTAGATAAAGATAATGATAAAGATATATCTAAGAAGATAACTCCTGAAGAAAAGAAATTAGAAATAGATCATTCTCTAAGACAATTACAAATAAGTGGTGTTATTACAATTGACTATGAAAATGGAGTTTATAAATTAGTATCTAAATATACTAAAGGAAAAGCATTAGAACAAGGTCATATACCTAATCAATATTTTAGAACTACTGATGAAATGTTAGAATCATTTAGTTGGTTAAAAGATAAAGATTTAGTTAAAGAAATAGTTATTACTAATCCAAATAGTATTATTAGTTTATTAGATGTTATTGAAGTAATTGATGAACCTGAAAAACCATATTCACCAATTATTGAACATTCTCAAGAAATATGTAGAGATTTAGTATTTGATAAAGCTATGAGTATGTATGGTAATCCATTACCTAGAAATATTGAAGAGCGTATTGCTCAAGAATTCTATGGAGATAAGATTACTGGATTAGTTAGAAAACAAATGGATAAAGACTATCCTGATATGTCTGATGAAGAAAAAGAAGAAAAATTCTCAAGTTACTTACATGATGTAATCATGTCAGGATATGATGGAGTAGTTAAATTAAAAGCTAATGAAATAAAAGAAGAAGAACCTGATATAACAGATGAAGCTGCAATTGAAAAAGCAAAACTTAAATTAACTGGTATTATAGGTGGAGGATTCGACGTTATTTATTTAATTGCTCAAAAATTAGTTAAACATTCAAATGATCGAGGATACTTAGTTGGTTCTAGAGGTTCAGTAGGTTCATCATTTGTTGCATCAATGATGGGTATAACTGAATGTAATGGCTTACCAGCACATTATTATTGCCCTAAATGTTGTCATAATGAATTTAATGATGAAAATGGAAAACCATTTGCAGAAACATATTCATCAGGATATGACTTACCAAATAAGAAATGTCCTGAATGTGGAGAAATGATGGTTCACCAAGGAAATGACATGCCATTCGCGACATTCTTAGGATTTGCTGGTGAAAAAGTTCCAGATATCGATCTTAACTTCTCTGGTGAAGACCAAGCATCAGCACATGATTATACAAAAGTATTATTTGGTACTGATAATGTTTATCGTGCTGGTACAATTGGTACAGTTCAAGATAATACAGCATTCGGATATGTTCAAGGTTTCTATGAAGAAAGAATGTATGATCAATTAAGAACTGAAGCAAGAAGTTATGGACTTGATGTAGCTGGTAAAGATGATTTAAAGAAAAAAGAAATAATTAAATCAAATATAAGAGTTGCTGAAGTTGAAAGACAAGCAGTTGGATGTACAGGCGTTAAGAGAACAACTGGACAACACCCAGGTGGTATAGTTGTAGTTCCTGGCTATAAAGATATTTGGGATTTCACAGCATTCCAATATCCAGCTGATGATCCAACATCTGTTTGGAGAACAACACACTTCGATTATCATAAGATTGAAGCAGACTTACTTAAACTTGATATACTTGGACACGATGATCCAACAGTATTAAGAATGTTACAAGATTTATCAGGTATGGATGTAACTAAGATAGATTTAGGTGATCCAGACACCATGAAGATATTTACAGGTCCTGAAGTTTTAGGAGTTAAACCTGAACAATTAAGAGGTTTAACAAAGAAAGATGGTACTAAGTATTGTCCAACTGGTACATTAGGAGTTCCTGAATTTGGTACATCATTCCTTTTAGGAATGCTTGAAGAAACTAAACCAACAACATTTGCCGAATTAATTAAAATATCTGGTTTATCTCATGGTACAGATGTATGGTTAGGTAATGCTAGAGATTTAATTGTTAATAATGTTGTTCCATTCTCACAAGTAATTGGTTGTCGTGATGATATCATGGTTAACTTAATGGCTTGGGGAATACCTGCAGGTAAAGCCTTCAAGATAATGGAATTTGTTAGAAAAGGTAAGCCTTCTAAAGATCCAGCCACTTGGGCTGAACATGCTGCATATTTAAAAGAAAACAATATTCCAGATTGGTATATTGAATCTTGTAGAAAAATCAAATACATGTTCCCTAAAGCACATGCAACAGCTTATGTTACAAGTGCATTTAGAATAGCTTACTTTAAAGTACATCATCCAATTTGGTATTATTGTGCTTATCTATCAATAAGACGTGATCAATTTGATGTTGCAGCTATGGTAGGTGGAGAAAATGCTATTAGAGCTAAGATAGATGAAATTGATGCTAAAGGTAAAGCTGCATCTAATAAAGAATTAGATGTTAAAGAAACACTTCAATTATGTTTAGAGATGTGTTGCCGTGGTTTCTATTTCAAGAATATAGATATAGAAAAATCTGATGCTAAAAATTTCGTTATAACTGAAGATCAAAAAGGATTAATTATTCCTTTCAGAGCATTAGATGGTCTAGGTGATTCCGTTGCAAAAAATATTTGTAAGGCTAGAAGTCAAAATCCATTTATCTCTCAAGAAGACTTAAAGACTAGAGGTAAATGTCCTTCAAGTGCAATTGAAAAACTTAAAGAATTAGGTTGCTTAGATAATTTATCTGAATCTAACCAATTATCATTATTCTAAAAATAAAAAGATGTGAGTTTTCACATCTTTTTTATATTGGTTGATAAAAAAAGCATCTAGCAAAAGCTAGATGCATCAAACGAAAAGAGATAGCATCAGTTTATTAATGCGTTCTCTAATTTAATTATAAAAGATTATTTGATTAATATCAATTATTTTTATATAATAAAAGCAATTAAAAAGTGGGTGGAATTATATGGATGAAATAAAGGTTTCTGAAGATTTATTAAAACTAGATAATAAATGTGTTAATGTTAATATAGAGTATTTAAATTATATGTATTATATATTTATAACTGTTTGTACTTTTGATGAAACAGTATATTCTGTTTTTAATAAATATATGAAAATAGATTTTAAAGATGAATATGTTATTAGTTATAATAGACAATTCATTTTAATGAATCCTGTAGAATTAAAATTATTAGTTGACTATACTAATGCTGAACAATATTTATCATCATTCGTAAAAGTTACAAATAAAACACTTGAATCATTGGTTGAATTACATGTAGAAATTGAAGAAAAATTTATTATTAAAAGATTTAGAGAAAGTGGAAATGTAATAAAAGCCAAGGATGTTATTATAAGCAATAAAAAACGTCCAATTACTGATTCAAAAGATGAACAAAATCTAATAAATGATATAGTTGCTGCTAATAGTAATCAATCTAAAGTAAGCGATATTATTACACAAGCAAAAAAATTAACATCAAATGGTAAATAAAAAGATGTGAGTTTTCACATCTTTTTTTGTATATTTTCGAGTAAAATGGCATATATACCGTGTATATATAAAGTAGAGGAACTAATTCCTCTAGAACGCATTAACTAGATGTTATCTCATTTTTATGAAATGAGGTGATGATATGATTAAAAGAACTGACATAGTTATATTCTTATTAATTGTAATCATTATTTTATTGATTATCTTCAACTAAGTTTAAATACTTTCAGGGGAATTGGTTGATAAAAAAAGCATCTAGCAAAAGCTAGATGCATCTTATAAACAAAGAGATAGCATCAGTTTATTAATGCGTTCTCTAAATTAATTATACAATAGGCTAATATTATTATCAATAATAAACAAATGTATGATATAATTATTTTAGGATGGTGAGAATATGTATAATTACATCGAAGGTAAAATAGATTATATTACATCAAATTCAATAACTATTGATAATCATGGAATTGGTTATAATGTATATGTTGCTAATCCATATTCATATCAAGAAGGTAAGGAATATAAAGTATATACTTATCATCACATGAGTGAATATGATCAAGCTTTATATGGATTTAAAGAATTAGCAGAAAAAGAATTATTCTTAAGACTTATAAATGTTAAAGGACTAGGACCTAAAGTTGCATTACCAATGTTTGCTACTGGTTCAGTAGATGGAATAGTGGATGCAATTGAAAGAGAAAATGTTTTATATTTAACTAAGTTTCCAAAAGTTGGAGATAAGCTAGCTAGACAAATTATTTTAGATTTAAAAGGTAAACTTGCTGCTTCTGCACAAAGTGTACAAGCTGATTCGGAAATAGTAGAAGTATTAGAAGGTTTAGGATATAAGAAACCAGAGATTAAGAAAGTGTTACCTCAAATTGATATAAGTGCATCTATAGAAGATCAAATTAAACAAGCATTAAAATTAATGCTTAAATAGAAAGATAGTATATGAAAGTAGAAGATAAGATATATTATCATGTTAATAGTTATAAAAAATTAAATATAGGCGATGTATTAGTATTTGATAATAATACTCATAATCAAATGTATGAAACAGTTTATAATTCTTCATATAAATTGAATGATATGGATGCTAATGAATTATTATTAACTAAAAAAAGAAATAAAAATAAAGATTTGTCATATGAAGAATTTGATTTAGTTTTAAGTACTGTTAATAATGATGCTTATGTAATGAGAGAATTAGCGTTAGAAAGTATTAGAAAAGAATACTATCCTGAATATCCTTCTAGATTAAATTGTTTATATTTAACAGATAAATTAGAAGATGCTATTAATTGGGTAGATATTTTAAAAAGAAATAAAAAGAATGCAGTTCAAATATTAACTTTAAAAGTAAGTGGTAATATTTTTGAAGGAGATGGATCATTGATGAAAAGATTAAATCTTTCATACAATGAACATTTAGAAAATGCAAAGATGTATTGGTCTAATGCAACTGATAACAAAGATGAAATATTATTTACTGGAACTGCAACAGTTATAGATATAAAAGATATAGGAAAGGAGTAATATATGAAAGATAGAATTATTTCTAATGAGATTAAAGCAGATGATATAGACAATGAAGAAAATATTAGACCTCAAAGTCTTGATGAGTATGTAGGTCAATCTGAAGTAAAAGAAAACTTAAGAATATTTATTGAAGCTGCTAAAATGAGAAATGAACCATTAGATCATGTTTTATTATATGGTCCTCCTGGTTTAGGTAAAACTACACTTGCACATATTATTGCAAATGAATTGGAAAGTAATATTAAATGTGCTTCAGGACCAGCAATAGAAAAGTCTGGTGATTTAGCTGCAATATTATCAACACTTGAACCGGGTGATGTTTTATTCATAGATGAAATACATAGATTACCTAAGTATATTGAAGAAATGTTATATTCAGCTATGGAAGATTTTGAATTAGATATAGTTGTAGGTTCTGATCAATCAAGTAGAAGTATAAAGATTGATTTACCACCTTTCACTTTAGTAGGTGCTACTACTAGAGCTGGTGATATAGCTGCTCCTTTAAGAGATAGATTTGGTATTGTTAATAAACTTGAATTCTATACTAATGAAGAATTACAAGGTATTATTAAAAGAACATCTAGAGTATTAGATATGCCTATAGATGATGATGCAGCTGAAGAATTAGCTAAGAGATCTAGAAGAACTCCAAGAATAGCTAATAGATTATTTAAAAGAGTTAGAGATTTTGCATCAGTATTAGGTGACGGAATAATAGATTTAAAAATTGCTAAACAAGCATTAGATAGATTAAAAGTTGATAAATATGGATTAGATTCTATAGATATTGAATATCTAAGTGCTTTAATAGATAAATTTAATGGAGGACCTGTAGGTGTTGAAACAATAGCATCTGCTATAGGTGAAGAAATAAGTACATTAGAAGATGTAGTTGAACCATATTTGATGCAAGAAGGATTTATTAAGAGAACTCCTAGAGGTAGAATGGTTACAGATAAAGCATATGATCATTTAAATAATAATGATGATAGACTTTTCTAAGTGTAAATAATATATATAAAAAAGAGTAAAAACAGGAATTTTACTCTTTTTTTTGATAAAATATATATAGTAGGAATGTGGTGAAAGATATGCAATTTCCAATTGATTTATTGATACCTGGTGTAGTAATTGTTAAAGATATCACATGCGAAGAAAAAAAAGATTTCGTTATTCCAGCGGGAACTACTTTAACAAAAGAACATATTACTAAATGTGAATTAAGAGGTATTGAATATGTTTATATTAAAATAAATGATAAGAATACTTCTTTCAGTGATACATTTAATATGATTGTTGCTAAAGCAGTTAAAGAAGGTAAATTAAATAAATTAAAAGAATTAAGTTTAGTATATAAAAATTATATTGAAGCTTTAAATGATATAAAATTTGATTTTAGTAAATATGTTTCAGATAGAACTCAATCTATGAATCCATACAAACATGTTGCTAATGTTACTAATATGGTATTAACTATAGCTAAAAATTATAATAAGAAATTACCTAAAAAAGAAAAGATACCTCTAGAAAAGTTAGCTTTAGCATCATTATTACAAGATGTAGGTAGATTAGCTTTTAATCCTAAAGTATTAAGTACATTAAAGATAGATTTTATGTCTACTGTTAATAATTTAAGAAGAGATTATCCTGGTATACCTGGAAATGTTTTATTTAAATATTTACCTGATTATCATGGATTATATGGATATTTATTAACAATAAATATGGATATAGATGAAACTACTAGAAAAACTATATTATTACATCAAGAAAGATATAATAATCGTGATGTAGGTTTAGGTATAAGTTTAAAATTATATAGAAAAGATAAACAAGCAGCTTTGATGGCAATGCTTATTAGAGTATGTGATATATATGATGGTTTATTATATGAAGGACCTAAGAAAAATAAACAAGTTCCTTTTGCTAGTATACCTAAAGTAATTAATCTATTAGTTTCTAAAGATTATATATATGGTGAAGCAGTTAAAATGATGTTTGAATATATACCTTTATTTAGAATAGGAAGTATAGTAAGATTATCTGATAATAGATTAGCAATTGTATCTAGAGTAGATGCTGATAATCAATTTAATCCAACATGTATAGATTTCGATTATAGATATATAGATATGAAAAAAGAAAGATTAAAGGTAGTAAATATAGTTTCAGAAGATGAACTTAGAAAATAAAAAAGACTAGTTTTAGTCTTTTTTTAACGTTTAAAAGATAGTATAATATCAAAGAAGGAGTGGGGAATAATGAAAACTAGCGATTTTGATTATAATTTACCTGAAGAATTAATTGCTCAAACACCATTAAAAGATAGATCATCATCTAAGCTTTTAGTAATGGATAGATTTACAGGTGAATTAGAACATAAAGAATTTAGAGATATTAAAGATTATCTTCATAAAGGTGATGTATTAGTAATAAATGATACTAAAGTTATTCCTGCTAGATTAATGGGAGTTAAAGAAGATACAGGTGCTGTAATTGAACTTCTATTATTAAAGGATTTAGGTGAAGATAAATGGGAATGTTTATCTAGACCTCAAAAAAGATTACATTTAGGTACTATAGTTAAATTCTCAGATGAATTAAGTGCTGAAGTAGTAGAATTGTTAGATGAGGGTGTAACAAGAGTTAAATTACTTTATAAAGGTATATTACTTGAAATATTAGATAGATTAGGAGAAATGCCTTTACCACCATATATTCATGAAAAACTACAAGAAAAAGATAGATATAATACAGTATATGCTAAGAATATTGGATCAGCTGCTGCTCCAACTGCTGGATTACATTTTACTAAAGAGTTACTTGAAGAATTAAAGAATGAAGGAGTAACTATTGCAAATGTAACATTACATGTTGGATTAGGTACTTTTAGACCAGTAGAAGTTGATGATATTAAAGATCATCATATGCATACTGAATATTATGAAATGACTCAAGAAACAGCTGATATATTAAATCAAGCTAAAAAAGAAGGTAGAAGAATAATTGCAGTTGGTACTACATCAACTAGAACATTAGAAACTATCATGAATAAATATGGTGAATTTAAAGCTTGTTCTGGTAATACAGATATATTTATATTCCCAGGATATGAATTTAAAGCAATTGATTGCTTAATTACTAACTTCCATTTACCAAAGTCTACTTTAGTAATGTTAGTATCAGCATTTAGTAAAAAAGAATTTGTATTAAATGCTTATAATGAAGCAATTAAAAATAAATATAGATTTTTCTCATTTGGAGATGCAATGTTTTTTAAGAAAGATTAATTTTTAAATAAAGGGGGATTTAGAAATGCAAATACTTAATGAAAACGTTTATAATTTAAAAAATGGAAAAGGTTCTAAAATTATTACTCTAGGAACTACTGATATAGTTAATAGAATGACATGTGTAGTGTTAGCTAATGAAAAAGATGAAATCATTACACCTGCTGTTACTTCTATTACTTTTGATGAAGAAAACCAAGTATTTTTCGTAAGAGATAGATTAGTTATTGATGAATATTTAACTGGATCAATTTCTTACTATGTTGATTATCAAGGAATGCCTTTAGGAATGTGTTTTTCAGATATAAGGGATGGTTTCTATAAGATGGACTTTGATAATGCAAAAGATTATAAAAAAGGTTATGAAGATTTCAAATCAAATCTTAGTCAACAAATAAAACAAGAAGTTAATAGAAAAAGTCATGTTGATTTAGATAATTGTAAGAAACTAGCCTTATATAAAAAAGGTGTGATAGAAAGTGAAAATTAAATATAATTTATTAAAAGAAGAAAAAAATACTAATGCTAGATTAGGTACTATTGAAACAAACTATGGAACATATGAAACTCCAATGTTTATGCCAGTTGGTACTCAAGCAACAGTTAAAACATTAAGTCCTGAAGAACTTAAATCAGTAGGTGCTGGTATTATTTTATCTAATACTTATCATCTTTGGTTAAGACCAGGAGAAGATACTGTTGATAAAGCAGGTGGATTACATAAGTTCATGAATTGGGATCAACCAATTTTAACTGATTCAGGTGGTTTCCAAGTATTTAGTTTATCTAAACCAAAATGGATTACTGAAGAAGGAGTTAAATTTAAATCTCATTTAAATGGAGAAGAATTATTATTAACTCCTGAAAAGAGTATTGAAATTCAAAATAAATTAGATTCTGATATAGCTATGTCTTTTGACGAATGTATTGGATTTCCTCATACAAGAGAGTATGTAGAACAATCTGTAGAAAGAACATTAAGATGGGCTAAAAGAGGTAAAGATGTTTTCAATAATGAAAGACAATCTTTATTTGGTATTGTTCAAGGTGCTGAATTTGAAGATTTAAGAAAACATTGTGTAGAAGAATTAGTAAAAATTGGATTTGATGGTTATTCAATAGGTGGAACTGCTGTAGGTGAACCTAAAGATGTTCAATACCAACAAGTAGAATATTCATGTAAATATTTACCTAAAGATAAAGTTAGATATTTAATGGGTGTT
Organism: Bacilli bacterium; assembly: GCA_016283935.1. Classification (GTDB taxonomy): domain Bacteria; phylum Bacillota_I; class Bacilli_A; order RF39; family UBA660; genus UBA6985. The sequence continues at coordinate 9,551 of JAEENX010000026.1, read as the reverse complement.
GGAGATCCAATTGATATTATTGAAAATACTATAAGAGGAGTAGATATATTTGACTGTGTTGCTCCTACAAGATTAGCAAGACATGGACACGCTCATACTAAATATGGAAAGATTAATATTAAGAATAAGAAATATAAAGAAGACTTTACTCCAATTGATGAAAACTGTGATTGTTATGCTTGTAAGCATTATACAAAAGCTTATATTAGACACTTAATAACTGCAGATGAAACATTTGGACAAAGATTATTAAGTATTCATAATATTAGATTCTTAATTAAATTAACTGAAGATTTAAGAGAAGCTATTAAAAATGATAATATATTAGAATATAGAGAACAATTTATAAAGGATTATTATGAAACAAAGAGTAAGTAATTTTACAATTATATTTTTCGTGATTTTAGTTTTAATAGCAGTAATTGGTATATTTACTGTTCTTAAACTAGAAAAGAATCATGAAGAAAAGTTAATATATTCTATGGAAACATCTGTAGAATATAAAGCTAAAAGATGTTATTTAGAAGGTATTTGTAAAGATACTATTACATTAAATATATTATATGAAAATAATTACTTAACTGAAGTAATTAATCCTGTTACTAAAGAAGTAATAGACCCTAATCTAAAGATAGATTATAAGGATGAAAATATAATAATAGACTGGTCAAGTGTAATTAATTAAAAACACTTGATTAGTTTTTTATTTTATGCTAAACTAGTATTGCTTTGTGGAAAAGCTAATTGTAATCCGCTGAGATATTTCTTATGATTGCGAGGGTGTATATTATAGAAAGGATGTTGAATTATGAATTTAGTTGATAAAATTAATGCTAAATCTGTAAGAAAAGATATTCCTGATTTTCGTGTTGGAGATACTGTAAGAGTAGACTATCAAATCGTTGAAGGTAAGAATACTCGTATTCAAGCTTTCGAAGGATTAGTTACTGAGATGAAAGGTGGATCAATCGGAAGAACTTTCACTGTTAGAAAGAAATCTGGATCTGTACCTGTTAAGAGAGTATTTAAAGCTAACTCTCCATTAATCGATAAGATTACAGTTGTAAGAAAAGGTTATGTTAGAAGATCTAAATTACACTTCATCGATAAAATGGCTAAGGAATACAACGTTAAAGAAAGAAATTAATTTTCTTTCTTTTTTTGTTATATAAAAGATGTTATAATAAATCATAGGTGATTTATATGAAAGAAACTAAGAAAGAACCAAAAGTAGAAGAAAAGAAAACTACTAAAAAACAAACAACTACTAAGAAAAAAGTTAGTAAAGAAATGAAAAAAGTAGTTAAAGAAAATAAAAGAATAAACTATGAAGATATAGAAAAATATTCTAAAGAACAACAAGAAGAAATAGTAGAAGCAAATACTAAAAAAGCTAAAAAAGAAGCATTCATGGAAATGATGCCATATTTAATTATTATTCTTTTTGTTATTTTAATTAGAACTTTTATAATGACACCTGTAAATGTAAATGGTACTAGTATGGTTTCTACATTAGAAGATGGGGATATCTTATTAGTTTACAAATTAAGATATAGATTACAAGGACCAAAGAGATTTGATATTGTAACATTAAAAACTAAAAATGGTGATTTAATTAAAAGAGTAATTGGAATGCCTGGAGATAAATTAAGATATGTTATTAAACAAGATGATGAAGGTAAACAAGTTGCTGAATTATATATAAATGATGAATTAGTTAATGAAGATTTTATATCAGATGAAGCAAAACTTGCTACATGTGCTACTGATGCAGATATTTGTAATAATGTAGTTACAGTACCTGAAGATTCATATTATGTAATGGGTGATAATAGAGGAGTTTCTCTAGATTCGAGATCATTTGGTGCTGTTACTAAAAAACAAGTATATGGTATAACTGAAATAAGAATATTCCCTTTTAATAAAATGGGAAATTTTAATAAAAGATAATAGGAAGGAGAATTTATATGGCAGAAGAATTAAAGAAAACTTGCAATTGTGATGAAACTTGTACATGTGGATGCCAAGAAGGTAAAGAATGTACATGTGAAGGTGAATGCAAATGTGATGAAAATTGCAACTGTGGAGACAATTGCAAATGTGGAGACAATTGCAACTGTGGAGACAATTGCAAGTGTGAAGATAAAGCAGAAGAAACATGTGAATGTGAATGTTCTTGTTGCTGTGAAGACAGCGATAAATAAGAGTTTTAATGAACTCTTATTTTTATGAAATTACTATAGGAGAATAATATGAAAGAAATAATTATTAATGATGATAATCTTAAAATTGATGATATAGAAAAAGTAAAAAAGAAAGCTAGAGCAATACTTATTAAAGATAATAAGATACTTACAGGTGTCTATTCAGATGTTGTAATGCTTCCAGGTGGAGGTGTTGAAAAAGATGAAAGTGTTGATGATGGCTTATTAAGAGAATTAGAAGAAGAAACAGGTATTAAATATAATATCGAAGATTTTGAAAAATCTTTTAATGTTCAATGTTATCAAAAAGATTATCCAACTAGATCAGGTAAAAATGTTAATAGATTAGTTTCTACATATTATTATATAGGTGAATATAAAGGATTAGATAATGATAAATTAAAATTAACAGATGAAGAACAATCAGTTGATTTTAAAATAGATTTTTTTACAAAAGAAGAATTATTAGATCGTTTATATAAAGAATCTACTAATCCAAGAAAACCATTCTTTGATAGAGAGATGGAAGAATTATTAAAAATAATAGAATTGTAAATCGATTAATATAATCGATTTTTTATTTGCAATAAATGATATAATTATATTAGGTGAAAGTATATGAATAAAAATGTTATAGTACCAATTATAATTATAATTTTATTATTTGGATTAGTTATTGGTTCTACATTTATATTTGGTACTAATGTCGAAGAACCAAGTATAATTGATAAAAAGGATTATAGTGGGAAAAATTTTAAGTATAAATTTTATAAAGATCGTGACTTTTTAGTAAGTAATGTACCTTATAATGGATATCAAACTGTTATATCAGAATATTCAGATGATTATAGAAGTGTTAATTTTGATGGAGATAAGCAATTTGTAATGATTGAAACTAGTTTTAATGAGTGTCATCATACTATTAATAATGTAACATTTAATACTGATAAAGATACTTTTGAAGTATATATAGATGTAGAAAATCATTGTGGTTTATGTGCTAACTATGATTATTATATTATTAAAAAAGTTGATAAAAAAATAACTGATGTTAGAGTTTATACTAAAGATATAAATCAACCTAAATGTGATAAAAATATAGTATATTAATTAAATATGTAGTAGAATATATTTCATTTAGGGGTGAAACATATGAATAGTGATATTAAACTAATGTTAGTAATATATCAAACAACTGAATATGATTGGTTAGGAGATAAAATACATGATGTTAATAGATTAACTAAACATCATATTGTAAAGAAAGAATTAGGTGGAGAAAATGGAGTTTCTAATTATGCTCTTCTAACTCCAAAATCCCACAAGTTAGTTCATTTATTAGAAGAAAAAGATCCAGCATTGTTTGAAAGTATTAATTCATTATTCTTAGAACTTAATAGATCAAAGAGACCACCTACAGAAAACTATTATAAAAGAATTAATAATTTATTAAGAAACAACAAATCCTTAACTAAAGAATTTAAACCAAGAAAAAGTAGATATTAATCTACTTTTTTGTATGTTATAATAAATTTAAGAGGTAAAGAGTATGAGAACAATTCTAATAGGAGATATTCATGGCTGTTATGATGAGTTTATTAGTTTATTAGATGTTACTAAATTTAATAAAGAGAAAGATAGACTTGTCATATTAGGCGACTTTATTGATAAAGGTCCTAAATCTTTTGATGTATTAAAATATTTATCTGAATTAAAAGATGAAATGAATGATAATCTAATAGTATTAGAAGGAAATCATGAATATCATTTTAAATATCGTGGACATAATATATTTAAGAAAATGATATTAATATGTTTAGGAAGAAGTAAGACTAAACAATCTTTTAAAGATAATGGACATAACTTTAATTACTATGATACATTCTTATATACTAAATTACGTAATTATTATGAAGATACTAATTTTAGAGCATGTCATGCTTCTATTAAAAAAGATAATATTAAAGAAAATAGTAAATATACTTTAGTTGCTAATAGATTTAGTACATTTAATAGTAAATATAAAGGAAAGTTAACTATAACAGGACATTTAGGATTAAAAGAACCTATGTATTTTCCTGGAGACGGTTCTCATATTGAATTAGATTATAATGAAGAAAAAATATTACCTAAGAAAGGTATTATATGTATAGATACTAATTGTCATGCTGGTAATAAATTAACAGCAATGATTATAGATAATAATAAATATATTTTAAAATATGTGGATGGAGTGAAGAAATAATATGGAAGAATATAAAATACCTAAACATGTTTCAATTATCATGGATGGAAATGGTAGATGGGCAACTCGTAGAGGTTTAAAAAGAAGTGAAGGACATTTAGCTGGATCTAAGACATTAGAGAAACTTGCTATTCATGCTATTGATAAAGGCGTAGAAGTATTATCAGTATATGCATTTAGTACAGATAATTTTAAAAGAGAACAAGCTGAAGTAGATTATTTAATGAATTTATTCATTAAAATGTTTAGTACTAAATTTGCTACTTTAAAGAAAAAAGGTATTAAAGTAGTATTTTCTGGTAGAAAAGAAAATTTAAGAGATGATGTTTTAAAAGCAATGAATAAAATTGTTAATGAAACTAAAGATAATACAAGAGGTATTTTAAATGTATGTCTTAACTATGGTGGTCAAGAAGAAATAGTTGATGCAGTTAAGAAAATAGTAAGTGAAGGAGTTGATCCTGATACTATTGATAAGAATACTATGTATCATTATCTATATAATGATTTACCTCCAATTGATTTACTTATTAGAACAAGTGGAGAATGTAGAGTATCTAATTATATGATTTATCAAATGGCTTACTCAGAATTCTATTTTACTGATTGTTTATTTCCAGACTTCTTAGAAGACGAATTTGATAAAGCTATAGATGCTTATAATGGAAGAGATATTAGATTAGGTGGTAATTCAGAAAAAGAAGAATAATTCTTCTTTTTTTATGTTATAATATTTATTAGTGTGGTGATGATATGATAAATGATAATTTTAAATCTGATTTATTATATTTATTAGACGAATTAGATAAACAACATATATCTTTATATTATTCATCATCTAGAAAAGAAATACTTGATTACATAGATAAATTATTAAAAACATGTAAGTATGATAATTATTATGATGCTATATATGTAGTTAAATTAGTATTAAAAAGATTATGTGGTAATTATGATCAACATACAAAAGCGGTATATAATGAATATCATAAATTACCTTTAAGATTTACTTATATAAATAGAAGTTTATATTTAATTGATGTATTACCTGAATATAAAGATAATTTATATCAAAAGGTAATAAGTATAAATGGAGTAGATACTACTAAAATATTAAGAGAATATTTTGCTACTATTAGTAATAGTATTCCTACTTATAAAAATCATTTATTACAAAATTTAAATTTTGAAAATTTTTTAATGTTACCATCTATTGATAGTAATACTAAAGTATTAATATTTAAATTAGAAGATGGTAAAGAAATTAAAGTAGATATTAATATTAATTATCATATTACTCAACCATCTTCTAAAATAGTGTATAAACAATTGAGTAATTTTGTTTATATTAAATTTCCAACATGTATACATATAGAAGAAGATGTTAAAAAGATAGTTAATAAAATAAGAGTTGCTAAAGATAGACAAATGATGGATTATTTAGTAATTGATTTAAGAGATAATTTAGGTGGTAATGATGGACCATTAAAATTAATAGCTAAATGTATAAAAGAAAATAAAATTAAAACATATGTAGCAGTTAATGGTGGAACATTTTCAGCCGCAGCTATAAATGCATATGATTTTAAATTAGTTGGTGCTACTTTAGTAGGAGAAGAAATAGGTGAACAATTAACTTTCTTTGGTAATTATACAAATGATTTTATTGAATTACCTAATACTAAAATAAAAGTACGAGGTACATCTAAGTTCTTTTATCCAACTTCAAGAGGTTTAAGTGTTATAGAAAATAAAAAAGATTTTAAGAAATTAAATAGTAGATATAAAAAGATATTTTATTTGGATGTCGATAAAGAAATAAAAACTAGATTAATTGATTATAAAGAAAATAAAGATATAGTAATGAAATATATTATTAATACTGAGGAGAAGAGTAAATGAATTATATAGATACAATTGATGATAGAGTAAAAGAATATTTTAATATTCTTTCACCTGACTATCCTGAATGGATGAATGAATATATTAATACTAAAGAATTATTACAACAACAATATGTAAGTGTTACATGTGGTACTATTTATTCTGATTTATTTGAAAGTGATTTTTTCTTTTCAAGTTTAGATCATAGTATTGGTGTTGCTTTAGTTGTATGGCATTTTACTCATGATAAGAAACAAACATTATCAGGATTATTTCATGATATAGCAACACCTTGTTTTAAACATAGTGTTGATTTCTTAAATGGAGATTATATGAATCAAGAATCTACTGAAGATTTAACTACTCATTTAATTGAAAATAGTAAAGAAATAATGTCTTTATTAAAAAGAGATAATATTAAAATAGAAGAAGTATGTGATTATCATATTTATCCTATAGCTGATAATGATACTCCTAAATTATCTGCAGATAGATTAGAGTATTCTTTATCTAATACATTATTTACTTATAAGTTAGTAGATGATCCTAATGTTATAAGAGATATCTATAATGATATTGAAATTCAATCTAATGAAGATGGAGAAATAGAATTAGGATTTAAAACTAAAAAATATGCTAGAGAGTTTGTAAAATATACTTCTAGATTATCAGTTATTTATAGAGAAGATAGAACTAGATTTTCAATGCAACTACTTGCTGATTTATTAAAAAGATTATCTGATGAAGGTAAGATAAAAAAAGAAGATTTATATAAGATGAAAGAAAGTGAAGTAATTGATTTAATAGAATCGTCTAAATATAAAGATGTATTTAATAAATGGAGAAAAGCTAAAAAAGTTAAAACATCTAAAGAAGAACCTAAAGACGTTTATTATGTTCATCATGGTTCTAAAATAAGATATATTAATCCATTAGTAAATGGAGAAAGAATATATGATATATGTAAGATAGCTAAAAGATATATAGATAACAATTTAGCTTATGATATGGATAATTATGTATATTTAGATTTTAAACTAGATTAATAATCTAGTTTTTTTATGCTATAATAAATATATGATAAGGAGGTAATAAAATGGAAATAGTTAAAAATATATCTATTATATTTATGTCTATATTTTTTGAAAGTTTACCTTTCTTATTATTAGGTTCAATTATTTCTAGTATTATTGAAACTTATGTAAGTGATGAAACTATGGCTAAAATAATTCCAAAAAATCCTATATTTGGATCTATAGTTGGAATAATTATGGGATTCTTTTTACCAGCATGTGATTGTGCAGTTATTCCAGTTTCTAAAAGATTATTAAAAAAGAAAGTACCAATTAATGTTGCTATTTCGTTTATGTTAGCATCTCCAATTATTAATCCTGTAGTATTACTTTCTACTTATTATGCTTTTTATAAAACTGAACCAAATATATTTTGGTTAAGATTAATATTAGGAATTGTAATAGCTTTAATAATTGGTATTATTATGGGTATTATATTTAATAAAAAAGAAGTAATTACAAATAATATCGATGAATGTCATGAAGATGGATGTGAATGCCATCATCACGATCATAAAATAAAACATACAATCAAAGGTGATATCTTAAGTATATTTAGACATACTGCAAGTGATTTATTTGAAGTAGTTAAATATTTGATGTTTGGTGCTTTAATTGCATCTTTAGTACAAGTTTTATTACCAAGGAATATATTAACTATATTTAATAATAATACTTATTTAAGTGTTATAACATTGATGTTATTTGCTTATTTAATATCCTTATGTTCAACATCAGATTCATTTGTAGGTAAATCTTTATTATCTATATTTAATCAATCTAGCGTTGTAGCTTATCTTTTATTAGGTCCAATGATAGATATAAAAAATACTATTGTATTATTTGGTAATTATAAGAAGAGTTTTGTTATAACATTAATTACTTTAATATTCATTATGATATTTATAGCTAGTGTATTGGTGGTGAATATATTATGAGTAAGAAGTATTTAGGTTTTATTTGCTTTATATATTCAGCAATTATATTTTATGTTTGGATAAGTGGTTTATTAAGAAATTTCTTGGCTCCAAATATGCAATTATATTTAAAAATATCCGCATTTGTTTTTATACCAATGGGATTAGTATTATTATTTAATAATAGAGTTAATTATAAATTTAAAATATCTGATTTAATATTATTATTACCAATTGTATTATTAATAATAGCAGGAGATGGAAGGTTAACTGCTTCTCTTGCTAACAATAGATTTAATAATATAAGTTCAAATAAAAATGTTATAAACGAAAATAAAGAAGAGAATAAAGAAGAAGTAGATAATATTGTTCTTTATAAATCAAATGAAAAAGGTAAAAAGGGTAAAAAAAAGAAAAACAAAAATAACATTAAAATAATTCGAAATGATACTACTCAAAGATTAAATAATGAAGAAAAGAAAAATAATGAAAAAAACGAAGATAAGAAAATTACATTTTGTATTATATTTAAAAAAACATTTTTAAATTCTCATCCTATATTTTCAATATTTAACAGAAAACCCTCTTTAATGTCTTATTTATTCTTTATATTTACAATGATAAATTATTTTGGATTTAATATATTATTTTATTCTGATAATTTAATTACTAAAAGAATTGATAATAAAGATAGAGATACTTATTTATATCCTTTAAAGAATCAAAAAATGAAAATTATTTCTTCTTTTATTTCTTCTATTATTTTAACTTTATTCTTAAAATTAATTGCTTGGAATTGTTATGGAAATAATATAAAAAAACAAGGAAAAGCAAGAAGAACTTTTAGTGGGTTATTAATTATATTAATTTCATTCTTCTTTTTATTTTATTCTTCTATTTTCTGTTATTTATATCAAAATACTCAAAAAAGTTTTATGAATTCTGGTGTTATTTGTATAATAATTGATTGGGTATTACTTTCTCCTATTTTTATTCTCATTTTTAGTTTACTTGCTTGTAAAGGCCTAAAATGCTCTCATAATCTGTCTGAACTATTTCCTCTTTAAGTAAATATTCTTTAATTTTATATTCCAAAATTTTATATGGTATGTAATTTTTTTCATTTTATTTTTTTCAAAAATTATTATATAAAGATATATTTTTTCAATCTATTTAGAGACTTTTTATAATTAAATCTATAAATGAAAAATAATCATTAATTATTTCA
>JAEENX010000025.1 GCA_016283935.1 Bacilli bacterium | reverse complement strand
AATTTCTGGATAAGTAACTGCTAAACGGCATCCTCTGTGACCCATCATTGGGTTAAATTCATGTAATGAAGCAATTATTTCTTTAATTCTTTCAACTGATTTACCTTGAGCTTCAGCTAATTTTTGAATATCAGCTTCTTCGGTTGGAACGAATTCATGTAGAGGTGGGTCTAAGTATCTAACTACCATTGAATCACCTTCTAATGCTTCATACATATTTTCAAAGTCTGATTGTTGATAAGGTAAAATCTTATCTAATGCAGCTTCTCTTTCTTCAACAGTATCAGCACAGATCATTTCTCTAAATGCAGCAATTCTGTCTTCTTCAAAGAACATGTGTTCTGTTCTACATAAACCAATACCTTCAGCTCCTAATTCATGTGCTTTTTTAGCATCTCTTGGAGTATCAGCGTTAGTTCTAACTTTTAATGTTCTGAATTTATCAGCCCATTCCATAACTCTACCAAATTCACCAGAAATAGTAGCGTCTACTGTAGGAATTAAACCATCATAGATAGCACCTGTTGTACCATCAATAGAGATTTCATCTCCTTCATGGAATGTTTTTCCAGCTAATGTGAATTGTTTATTAGCTTCATCCATAGCGATATCACCACATCCTGAAACACAGCAAGTACCCATACCACGAGCAACTACTGCAGCATGTGAAGTCATACCACCACGTACAGTTAAGATACCTTGAGCAGCTTTCATACCAGTAATATCTTCTGGAGAAGTTTCAAGTCTAACTAATACAACTTTTTCTTTTCTTGCAGCCCATTCAACTGCATCTTCAGCAGTAAATACAATCTTACCACAAGCAGCACCTGGAGATGCTCCTAATCCTTTACCAATTGGAGTTGCTGTCTTAATAGCTTCAGCATCAAATTGTGGATGTAATAATGTATCTAAGTTTCTTGGATCGATCATTTCAACTGCTTCTTCTTCAGTACGCATTCCTTCATCAACTAAGTCACATGCGATCTTTAATGCAGCTTTAGCAGTTCTCTTTCCATTTCTAGTTTGTAACATGTATAATTTACCATGTTCAACAGTAAATTCCATATCTTGCATATCTCTATAATGAGATTCAAGTGTAGCACATACTTCTTTAAATTGAGCAAATGCTTCTGGGAATTTTTCTTCCATTTCAGTTATATGCATTGGAGTTCTAACACCAGCAACAACGTCTTCACCTTGTGCATTTGTTAAGAATTCACCAAATAATCCTTTTTCACCAGTAGCTGGATCTCTAGTAAATGCAACACCAGTACCACAGTCATCTCCCATATTACCGAAGGCCATAGATTGTACATTTACAGCAGTTCCCCATGAATAAGGAATATCATTATCTCTTCTATATACATTAGCTCTTGGGTTATCCCATGATCTAAATACAGCTTTGATAGCTCCCATTAATTGTTCTTTTGGATCTGATGGGAAATCAGTTCCTATTTTAGCTTTATATTCAGCTTTGAATTGATTAGCTAATTCTTTTAAATCTTCAGCAGTAAGTTCAACGTCTTGTTTAACTCCTCTATCTGCTTTCATCTTATCGATTAATTCTTCAAAGTATTTCTTACCTACTTCCATTACTACATCAGAATACATTTGAATGAATCTTCTGTAGCAATCCCAAGCCCATCTTGGATTATTAGACTTTTCAGCTAATACTTCTACTACTTCTTCATTTAAACCTAAGTTAAGGATTGTATCCATCATACCAGGCATTGAAGCTCTAGCTCCAGATCTTACTGAAACTAATAAAGGATTTTCTTTATCCCCAAATTTCTTTCCAGTAATTTCTTCCATCTTAACTATATATTCGTTAATTTGTTCTTGGATTTCTTCATTAATTTCTCTACCATCTTCATAGTACTTAGTACATGCTTCAGTAGTGATAGTAAATCCTTGTGGTACAGGTAAACCAATGTTAGTCATTTCAGCTAAGTTAGCACCTTTACCACCTAGAAGATCACGCATGTTTGCATTACCTTCTGTAAATAAATATACATACTTTTGCATTTTATTGTCTTCCTTTCATTTTGTACCACATTATTATATCATACATAAAATAAAAAAAGGCATAATTTTACGCCTTTATACTTATAAACATGACATATTTGTCATCTTCTTTTTTATATAAGCTTATATCTTCATTTTGATATCTAAATAATATAAATTCTTTATTAGAATCATATTCTATTTTTACTCCATTAGATATTAATTTATATAAATTATCTGATGTATTAACTATATCTAAATCTAATACATCTTCTATATTTAAAATCTTATATTTACCTTCTCTTATTTCGTCTATAGTATATGTATCTTCTATATTAAATTTACCTTGTTTAGTTCTAATAAGATCTGTCATGGTAGCATGACACCCCAATTCTTCTCCTATATCTCTTATTAGACTTCTAATATACGTTCCTTTGGACACTAACGCTCTAAATTTAATTGTATATCCATTTACTTCTAATATATCTATTTCTTTTATATCTACTTCTTTAATAGGAAGTTCAACTGTTTCTCCAGCTCTAGCATAATCATATAGTTTTCTACCATTTACTTTAACAGATGAATAAATAGGAACTTCTTGCATATATTTCTTTTGATATGAATATATTACTTCTCTAATTCTATCTTCATTAGGTATATCATCTGATTTAGAAAGAATAGTACCTGTATTATCCAAAGTATCAGTTAAATAACCTAATTCCATTGTTGCTATATATTCTTTATATTTAGATGTTAATACATCATTTAATTTAGTATATTTACCAATTGTACAAACTAATACACCAGATGCTATAGGATCTAACGTACCAGTATGTCCTATTTTTTTAGTATTAAATATATGTACTAAATCATTAACAATATCTCTAGATGTAACATTTTTATTTTTATTAACTAATATTACTCCATTCATATATTTCACCTCATTTTATAGCTGAACATGTGTTCGCTAAATGATATAATTTTATTAGGGAATACTTAACAGTTGAGTGCTTACCTCCGAAAGGAGGTGATGATATGAACAAGAAAGATTTTCTAATCTTTGCATTAATCATTATCATCATTCTACTTATACTATTATTATACATAAGATAATGATTTTATAAAAGAAAAAGCACTCAATCCAATGGATTAAGTGCATCACCAAATATGAGGTGAGTACTCAACATTGCGCCGTTAAGTATTCCCTTTTTCTATAAATATTATAATATATTACATAAAATTATTCAAGATTATCAAATCTTGTTTTTTTATTATAGAAAAAGAGATTAATCTTCATTAATCTCTTCATCATCTTCATGAATTTTTTCTATGATATTTTCAATATGTTTACCATATTCAACTGAATTATCATAGATAAATCTTAATTCAGGCATTTTTCTTAAATCAGTAATTTTAGATGCAAGTACTGTTCTTAAATAAGGAGCAGCTACTTTTAAATTCTTAATTACTTCTTTAATATCTTCTTCACCCATATAAGTATAATAGATTCTTGCAACAGATAAATCATTTGTAACTTCACATCCTGTGATAGTAACATGTTTTAAAGTTTCATCTCTTGCTTCTAATAACATTATATTTGAAAGTTCTCTCATTAATTGAGAACTGATTCTACCTTGTTTAATGCTATTCATAGTTATACCCTCTTCTTTTCAACCATTTCATATGCTTGGAAGATATCTCCTTCTTTAATGTCATTATAACCTTCAATAGTTATACCACATTCATATCCGTTCTTAACTTCCTTAACTGAATCTTTTTCTCTTTGTAATGATCCAATCTTACCATCATAGATGATAACACCATCTCTAATAACTCTAACTTGAGCATTAGATTTCATAATACCATCTTGAACATATGAACCAGCAATAGTACCAACTTTAGAGAATTTAAATAATTGTCTAACTTCAGCATTACCTAATACATTTTCTTCAAATTCAGGATCTAACATACCCTTCATTGCTTGTTCCATTTCTTCTACTACTTTATAGATAATAGTATATAATCTTAATTCAACACCAACTTGTTTAGCTGAATCTTTAATTGCATTTGATGGAACAACATTGAATCCAATGATAATTGCATTTGATGCTTGAGCAAGTGAAATATCAGATTCAGTTATAGTACCAATTCCTGATCTTATAACTTTAATCTTAACACCTTCAACATCAATCTTTTCTAATGAATTCTTAACAGCTTCTTCTGAACCACGTACATCACATTTTAATACTACGTTGATTTCTTTAACACCTGATTGAATAGATGCAAATAAATCATCTAATGAAACTGTTTTAGTTACATTTCTTTGATTCTTAGCTTCAATAGCTCTCTTTTCAGCTATTTCTCTAGCTTCTTTTTCTGATTCGAATGCCATGAATCTATCTCCAGCTCCAGGATTTCCCGATAAACCAGAAATTTCTACAGGCATAGATGGACCAGCTTCAACTATATCTTTTCCTAAATCAGATTTCATTGTTCTAACTCTACCATGAACAGTACCTACTACAATTGGATCACCAATTCTTAAAGTACCATTTTGGATTAAAATAGAAGCAACTCCACCCATTGATTTATCTAATCTAGATTCAATAACTGTACCAGTTGCATATCTAGATGGGTTAGCTTTTAATTCATTAACTTCAGCTATAGCAATTAATGTATCCATTAATTCTGGAATGCCTTGTCCAGTTTTAGCAGAAATTCTAACGAATGGATATTCTCCACCCCATTCTTCTGGGTTGATTCCTTCCATTGCCATTTCTTGCATAATTCTATCTGGATTAGCATCTGGTTTATCAATCTTGTTGATTGCAACAACGATTGGACATCCAGCAGCTTTAGCATGATCAATTGCTTCTTTAGTTTGAGGCATTACACCATCTTCTGCAGAAACAATAATAATAACTATATCTGTAACAGATGCTCCTCTTGCTCTCATTTCAGTAAATGCAGCGTGTCCTGGAGTATCTATGAATGTTAATTTTTCTCCATTGTAATCAATTTGGTAAGCACCAATTGATTGAGTAATTCCACCAGCTTCTCCTTCAGCTATATTAGAATTTCTAATATAGTCTAATAGAGTTGTTTTACCATGGTCTACATGTCCCATGATAGTAATAACTGGAGGTCTTTTAACTAAGTCTTCTTCTTTATCAATAATTTCAAAATTTTCAAAATTAGAAATATCTTGAGTTTCGGCTCTCTTTAATGTTTTATTATAATCAACTACTAATAATTCAGCAGTTTCAAAATCAATTGATTGAGGTAATGAAATCATCATTCCTAATCCAATTAATTTCTTAACTAATTCAACTCCTGGAACTTTTAATTCATCAGCAAGTTCTTGAACAGTCATCGCTTCTTTATAAAGAACAACTGAATCATCTACATTGTTTTCAGTGTTAGATGTTAGTTTTTCTTTATTTTTATACATTTGTTTTTTCTTCTTTAAAAAATCTTTATTATTTGTATTTGTAGAAGTGTTTTCTTGTTTATTAGCCTTCTTAACTTTTTCAGTAGAAAGTCTTTCGTCTTTATAAGAATTAGCAACATTAGAAGAAGCCATAATATCTTCTACATATTCATCTAATGTATCATTTTCTTCTAAAGATAATTCTTCATCAGTATCCATTAAATTCATAGTGTTATCTAACATGATAATTCCATCATCGTCTAATAGATCATCTTTAGAATCTGCTTTAATACCTAATTCTTTACATTTATTTAATACGTCTTGAACAGTAAAGTTCATTTCTTCAGCATATTCTTGTACTGTCATATATTTCCACCTCTTATCTTTATATTATTTTATTTTTTCTATTAATTCATCATATATATTGTCAGGAACTTTTACTTCTAAAGCTCTATCTAATATTTTTTTCTTCTTAGCATCTAAGATAACTGTTTCATCTTTTTTTAGATATACTCCATGTCCATTTACTTTACCAGTAAGATCAACAACAATACCATTTTCAGTGTTAACTACTCTTATAAGTTCATTCTTAGGTAATTTTTCACGAGTAACAACACATGTTCTCATTGGTATTTTCTTCATTAATTTTGATTTCCTTCTTCTTGAACTTGAGTCATTGTTTTAACGTTAATCTTAAACTTAGTAAGTCTAGCAGCTAATCTAATATTGATACCTTTCTTACCATAAGCCATAGGTAATTCATCATCTGGTACTATAGCTAATGCTTCATTAGTTTTTTCTTGATCAATTATAGAAACAATAACATTCTTTGCAGGTGATAATGCATTTTGAATAAATTCAGCAGGATCTTCTGAATATAATACTAAGTCTACTTTTTCACCATTTAATTCTTTTAATATAGAAGCAATTCTTGATCCTCTTTCACCAATACAAGTACCAATTGCATCTACTTTTTCATTTGTAGAAGAAACAGCTACTTTAGATCTTACACCAGCTTCTCTTGCAACAGCATGTAAAATTAATGTTCCATCTTGGAATTCAGGAATTTCAGTTTCAAATAATCTCTTAACAAATCCATAGAATTTTCTTGATAAAAGAATTAAAGGTCCTTTATTTCCAATTTCAACTTTTTGAACATAAACTTTAATTGAAGAACCCATTTCAACTTTTTCACCAGGAATCATTTCTGTTTTAGGTAAAATACCTCTTGTTCTTCCTAAATCAACATAATAATTCTTTGCATCTTCCATTGCTAAGATACCAACCATTAATTCATCTTGCTTATCTTCATATTCAGCTACTATTGAATTCTTTTCAGCTTCTCTAATTTTTTGAGTAACTACTTGTTTACAAGTAGATGCTGCAACTCTACCAAAGTCTGCAGGAGTAACTTCTTCTTCATATGTTTCTCCAACTTTAGCATCAGCCCATTTTTCTTTAGCTTCTTCTAAAAGTAATTGAGCATCTTCATTGATTTCAGGATCTGTATAAGTTACATTTCCTTCTTCATCTACAACTTCTTCACCTTCTAGATATTCGTCTACTACAACATAATATCTAACTACTTTAAATTCACCAGTTTTTCTGTCGATGTCTACTCTAACGTTTGAACTTCCACCATAATTTTTCTTATAAGCAGCAGTTAAACCTTGTTCCATTGCTTCATAAACAACGTCTTCAGAAATACCTTTTTCTTTAATAATATTATCTAATGCTTTAATAAATTCTTTACCGTTCATTTTATTCTCCTCTTTCCTTACTTGATACATCTAAAATGTATTCTTCTTGAATTAAATCTAATTTGTCTACAATAGGATTAATAATATTAGTTGCTTCTACTATAGTATCTAAATCAATACCATTAACCTTATCTAATACAATTTTTAAGTAATAATAGTTATTTTCAAGTTCCCATGTAACTGAGTCTACGAAAATATCCATTTCTTTCAAAGGTGCTTCAATACTTTCTTTAATTTTTGCAAGAATGCTATCCATATTTCCTCCTAACAATAAAACAAGTAGGCATTGCTGCCCACTTCTCTTGTCAAAAAGATTATAACATTTTATTGTTTTAAAGTAAACACTTTATTGTTTTATTTAGTTTTCTTACTATTCTTTCTACTAAAGTTAATTCTCTCTTCTTCTATTACTAATGGTCTATTAATTATTCTTTGATTCATATTAATAATATATTCTCCAATTAAAGATATTAAGAATATTTGTATACCACCTAAAAAGAATATACCTATTACAATTGGTGCTACACCTGCATCAAATGTATACCAATGTAATAATTTATATAAGAAATATATAAATGCTATAAAAATAGATAAAAATGAAATACCTAATCCAAATAAAGCTGCTATATGCATTTCTTTCTTTGCATATGTAGTTAGTCCTATCATACCTGCATCTAATATACTCATAACATTATTAGATGATATTCCATGTTTTCTTCTTTTTTGTTTAAATTCTACAGTCTTTATATTATATCCTAATTCAGCTACCATACCTCTAAAATATGGAAGTGGTTCTTTAAGATCTTTTAATATATTTATAAATTCTTTATCATATAAACCAAATCCAGTAAAGTTTTCTATATGATCTACTTCAGATAGTTTTCTTATAACTTTATATCCTAGTTTTCTTAATTCATATATAATTTCAGGTTCTTCACTTTTAGATTTTACTCCACATACTATTTTATATCCTTGTTCCCAATATTTAACAAATTCAGGAATAAGTTCAACTGGTTCTTGAAAATCAGCAGCAATTGAAATAGTACAATCTCCTGATGTTTGTAATAAAGCATAATATGGTGAATTAAATTGACCAAAGTTTTTTATATTAAAAATAGCTAATACATTTTTATCTTTTTTACATATTTGTCTTATTTCATATCTAGTATTATCTTTAGATTTATTATCTATAAATAATATTTCATATTTATATTTTTTTAATTCATTTTTAAAAAGATTAACTATAGCTTCATACATTAAAGAAACATTTGCTTCTTCATTATAACAAGGTACTACTATACTGATTTTCTTCATATCAACCACCAAAGTAATTATAACATAAAAAAACTTAGGTATTAACCTAAGTTTATTTGAACACTATTTCATATGAAATATTTTCATTTTTAACAATAATAGTTGATACTACTTTATTTTCTACTTTAGTATTTATTTCATAAGCAATATTATTAATAGTAATATCATACTTATAATTAACAATATTATTATCTACAGTTTTTAATGATTGATTATTTTGTAATGTTTTAATTAGATTAATAACATCTAATACTCCAACATTATAAACTAAATCATTTACTAAAGTTTCTTCATCTAATTTAACTGAATAATAATTACCTTCTTTAATAGTAAATTTACCAGTATTAACATTATCTTCTACTATACCAGTAATTTTATCTTCTTTAATAGTAGCTTCGTATCTAACTTTAGTTCCATTGTATTCTACATTAACAATATAATTAGTTCCTACTTCCATTCTTTTATTTAATAGTTCTTTATAACTATATGCATTTGCAGGTAATGTTGTAGGTTGAGTAGATACTATTTTGATTGGAGTTCTTCCATATATAGCTACTAATAAAAGTACAACAAAAATAAATATCATCCATAATACTAATTTATAAAAAGAATCAAATCCAGGTACATTCTTTCTTTTATCTTTTATATCATCATAGAATTTTTTTGCCTTATCTAATTCTCCATTACTTTTTTTCTTTGCCATATTATTCACCTACTTTAGTATTTAATAAACTATCTTTATTATAACCATTGAATAAGTCTTTAACAAGCATTTCATTTTTACCAGGTCTTTTTACTTTAGTTATTAATAAAACATTATCTTTCGTATTAATACCAAATGAATCTTTATTAACTTCAGATATAACTCCTACTTCTCCATTAGATTCATTTCCAACCTTAGTTTCTAATACTTTCCATTCTTCTCCATTTATTATTACATTTGCAAGTGGAGATGGATTTAATGCTCTTACTTTATCATGTAAGTGTTTAGCTGTATCATTGAAATCTAATCTTTCTTCTTCTCTTGTAATCTTCTTACAATATGTAGCATCTTCATCTCTTTGAGGTATATCAAAGTTTTCACCTTCTAATATTTTAGGCATTTCTTTTTCAAGAATACTTACAGCTAATTCTGATAACTTATTATTTAATGTTCCATATGTATCTTCAGGATCAATTGCTATTTCTTTAGCTTGAATAATAGCTCCTGTATCCATTGTTTCTTCCATATACATTAAAGTAATACCAGTTGTTTCATCTCCATTCATAATAGCTGATTGAATTGGAGAAGCACCTCTATATTTAGGTAAAATAGATCCATGAACATTTATACATCCATATGATGGATAATCTATCATTTGTTTAGGAACTATTTGACCATATGCAGCTGTTATTATTACATCAGGATGTTGATTTAATATATATTCATATTCTTGTTTTACTTTAACTGGTGTATATACTTCTAAACCTAATTCTAAAGCTTTAGCTTTAACAGGAGAAGGAGTTAATATTCTCTTTCTTCCTACTTCTTTATCAGGTTGGCTAACAACTAATACTACATCAGTTAATTCATTTAATTTTTCTAATATAGGTACTGAAAATTCAGGAGTACCCATGAATACTACTTTCATATCTTTTAAAGTCTTTGGCATTTCTTTCACCTCTTACGTATTATAACACTTTAGTACCGTATTTTTTAAGATAATATTCTCTCATTTCTTCAATTATATTAGAATTACCTACTTCTAATACTTTATCTCTATCAAACATTAACTCATCTAAACCTTTTATTCCTCTAGTTTCATATATATACTTAACAATAAAATAACTAGTTAAATATCCATCAAATACACCTTGTCTTTTAAAAATAAGATTATCTGGTACATCTTTTGTTCCTTGAATTCTATCATTCAAATTATCTATAGGAATATAATGATGTTCCCAATGTTTAAAAAATCTTACTTGTTCCTCAGGAGTTAAAAATTCATATTCACCTGATAGATTTTGAGCCATTCCTTCATCAAACCATATTACTCTATTTTTAGAATCTTTATATATATACTTTTGGTAATAGTAATGAAATGCTTCATGAGAATTACTACATAACATCTTATGTAGTTTAAATCTATCATTTCTTATTTCAGAATCTATTACTACTAAAGATAAACTAGCTGAAGGAATAAACAATCCTCGAGAATATTCAGGATTCTTATAACCATAATTAACTAAATTATAATTTCTAAATTCTTCTAAATCATCAAACATTATATAATTTATCTTATCTAATTTATCAACATGAAATACTTTCTTATAAAGGAATAATCTTTCTCTTAAGTTATTAATTATTACCTTTTGGTATTCCATTAAAGATTCTCCTATAGAAACCTTCATTTCTTCTTCATCACATATTAATTTAAGCTCACTCATACTATCACCATACATAAATTATAACATAAAAAAAGAGAATTTTATTTATTCTCTTTACATACATCATCTAAAGCTTTGAATAAAGCTTTAACTTCGTCTAAAGTTTGTAATCTGGCACCACTTGCGAATTTGTGACCTCCACCATTAAACTTTTCAGCTACTTCATTAATTTGAGTTCCTCTACTTCTAATATTTACTTTAAAAATATTGTTTCTTTCATCCCATGAAGCAAATGCCCATACTTTTAATTCTTTAATAAAATTAAAATCATTTACCATATTAGATGCTGTTGCTGAATCTACGTTAAATAATTTAAATATTTTATTATCTAATATAATAGATCCAAATCCATTTTCAGTTATATCAATATTATTAATAATATATGATTCAAACTTTCTTTCATCTAATGGTCTTTCATATAAATTATTATATAAAGGCATTAATTCAAATTTATAATCTTCTAATAATTTAGAAACTAACATTAAAGTTTTAGGAGTTGTATAACTAAGTAAGAATCTATCTGAATCAGATACTATTCCACAGAATAAGTTTTCAGCTATATTCTTATTTATTTTCAACTTAGTTTCATATATAAACTCAGTAATTAATTGAGTAGTACTTGCTGAGGTATCATCTACTAATTCTAAATCGCATACTTGTTCTTCACATGGATGATGATCAATTTTGATAGTATATGCAAAACCTTCTTTTTTCATATAATCTACTCTATCCCATCTTGGAACATCAAGTATAATCATTAAAGTATTATTAGATAGTTCAGATGAAGATATTTTATCTAAGTTGCCGAAATATCTAAATCTAGAAACTTCATTACCTACAGCATAAACTTTCTTTTTAGGAAAGTTTAATCTAATAATATCTCTAAGAGCAATTTCAGATGAAATAGCATCTGGATCTGGACCAATATGTCTAGCGATTACTATTTCATCATACTCTTTAATTTTCTTTAAAATTTGTTTATGTATATTTTTCTTTATCATATACATACCACAACCTAACTATTTATTATTTATTTACAATTTCATATGTATCTAATGCAATCATTAATTCTTCATTAGTTGGAACTACATATACTGGAATTGATGAATCATCAGTCGAGATTTCTCTGAATTCTCCACGGAAATCATTCTTTTCAGCATCAATCTTAACACCTAAAGATTTAATAGCTTCACCAATTTCTAATCTAGTACTTTTAGAGTTTTCTCCAACACCTGCAGTTAATACGATAACATCAGCACCATTAAGTTCATTATTGTACATAGCAATGTAGTTAGCAATTCTTTGAACATACATTTTTTGAGCTAAAGCACATTTTTCGTCTCCAGCATTAATACCAGCTTCAACATCTCTTGAATCTGATTTTCCACAAACACCTTCATATCCTGAATGTTTGTTTAATTGAGTCATAACTTCATCTAAAGTCATTCCTGCTTCATCCATCATATATGGAACGATTGAAGGATCAACGTCACCTGGACGAGTTCCCATCATGATACCTGTCATTGGTGAGAATCCCATTGAAGTATCAACTACTTTACCACCATTAATTGCACAAATAGATGCACCTGATCCGATATGACATGAAATAACTTTTAAATCATCTCTACCAAATTTAGCAGTAATTTCTCTATTAATAAATTTATGAGAAGTTCCATGGAAACCATATTTTCTTACTCCATATTTTTCATACCATTCATATGGTACTGGATATAAGTAATTATATGCTTCCATTGATTGATGGAATGATGTATCAAATACAGCAACCATTGGAGTACCAGGGAATGCTTCTTTAGATGCTTCAATACAAGCAAGCATTGCTGGATTATGTAATGGAGCTAATTTAGTAAACTTCTTACATGCTTCAATTACTTCATCAGTAATTAATGTAGAGTTTTTGAATTCTTCTCCACCATGAACTAATCTGTGTCCAACTGCATCGATTTCATCTAATGATGCAACAACATTTAATTCAACTAATTCTTTCTTAACACATTCAAGTGCTTCTAAATGATTTGTTAAAACTACATCTCTATGTAATTTTTCACCATTGATTTTAACGTCATAGAAAGATCCGTCTAAACCAATTCTTTGAAAATATCCATTAACTAATTCTTTATTTTCTGGAATTTCCATTACAGAAAACTTCATTGATGAAGATCCTGCGTTGATTGTTAAAATTTTCATTATTCCTTTTCACCTCGTATTTAATTATATCAAATAAAATAGGCATATTAAATAAAAAAAGATGCAAAAAACGCATCTTTTATGAACAAGCTAAATTTTTAATATCATCTGCATATGTTTTACTTAAATCTAGAATATATGTATCGTAATCAAGTACCTTTTCAAGTAATATATCCATAGATACTAAATTAGTACTTATAGCTGATTCAGCACCAGTATAAGCTAACATATCAACATTCATTGTTAAAGTAAAATTATCTGTTTGTCCTTTATGTTCTGAACTAACTCCAGTAACTTGAGTATCTCCTATAGCTTTAGAAAATTTAAATCTATCTGGATCAACTTTATTTGTTTTATAAGTAATAACCATTCTACCTATATTTTTATTATTTTCACCTACTATAAAGTTATATGTAATATTAGCTTTTTGAGTATTATATGTACATTTTCTTAAACGTTCATCACTACCTAAAAATATTTGTCCACCTGCTCCATCTTCAACCAATCTATCTACATTAGATAAACCATATATACCAATTAAGATGAAAGCAACTATAACACTCGACCACACAATAACCAACTTTTTATTCATATATCTTCACCTATTATAATTATATTAAATATTGCTTAATATTACAATATACTTGAGTATTCTTCACTTATCTTGTTTTCAATCTTTATTACAGTTTCTTCTTCAATACATTTTTTAATCATATCTTGCCAATTGAAATTGTTTTCATATTCTTCACATAATTCAGGCTCTGGATTAATAACAGGATGATCTGGAACAAATATAGTACAACAATCTTCATATGGTTCAATAGATATATCATATGTATCAATTTGATTTGCTATTTCAATAATATCTAATTTATCTAAACATGCAACTGGTCTGATAACCGGAAGTTTTACAACCCTACCAATTGCAGACATACTTGTTAATGTTTGAGATGCAACTTGACCAATTGATTCTCCATTTACTAAACACTTACAATTATTTCTAATTGCAATAGTTTCACTTATTCTATACATCATTCTTCTCATGATAGTAATCAAATAATCTCTTGGACAATTCTTTAAAATATTTTCTTCTACTTCAGTAAAGTTAATAACATGTAATTTAACATATCCTGAATAACCAGCTAATTTTTTAGCTAAATTAATAACTTTATTTTTAGCAGCTTCAGAAGTATGAGGAGGTGCATCAAAATAAATAGCTTCTAATCTTACTCCTCTTTTTAATGCCATATATCCTGCAACTGGTGAATCTATTCCACCTGATAACATTAATAAACCTTTACCTAAAGTTCCTACTGGATATCCACCTAATCCTTTTTCTTTTTCAAAGTAAATAAATGCTGCATCAAATCTTATTTCAACATTTATTAATACTTCAGGATTATGAACATCTACTTTAACACCTTGTTTATTTTTTAGAACTACTCCACCAAGTTTTCTAGATATTTCCATACTATCCATTGGATAATTTTTATTACTTCTTTTAGTTTCAACTTTAAAAGTATTAAACTCTTTATCTTCAATTAATGTTAATAAAGATGAAGCTATATTATCAAAGTTAGTATTATCTAATTTATAAGCAATATTTATTTCATGAATACCAAATGTATTTTTTACTTTATCTTTAATGATTTCTAAATCATCATCAGATTCAATAAACATTCTACCTTTGTCATATGATATATCACATTTATAATTAGATAATGTTTCTTCTAAATTAGCTTTTAAAGTTTTAATAAAGAAATTAATATTATCTTTTTTAGTAGTTAATTCTCCATATTTTATAATTATAAGCTTTTTCATGCTTATCACCTCGGTCAATATATATTATCAAATAAAAAAGGTATTTTAAAGTACCTTTTTATTTATTCTTTGAACTAAATGAAATAGTCTTATTTACTATAGATTTAGCTGCATCTATACCAAATGGTTTTTGTAGCATATCAATAATATTATAATTTTCTGTTACATTTGCTATAGCATTAGAATCTTCTTCACCAGATATGATACTAACTGGTATATCTTTAAATAAATTATTTTCTTTAAAATAATCTAATGCATAATAACCATCAGTACCTGGCATTTGTAAGTCAAAGAAACAACCAACTAATTGTTTATCTTTATATTTCTTAACTAAATCAATTGCTTCTTTACCATTTGTTGCAACAAATACATTATAATCTTGATCAAAAATTTTATTAAAGAATTTTGTTATTACAGGCGAATCATCAGCAATAATTAGAATTTGACGATCATCTAATTCTACTGTTTCCTCTTCTTCATTCTTTTCTTCCTTTACTTCTTCAGTTTCTACTGTAGTTACAAATATAATTTTATAATCTTCATCTGTTACTACACTATAAAACTTATCTTTTATTACCCTTTTTCCTTCTTTAGTTAATATGTCTTTATCAACATATTTTTCAACTTCATTGAAATTATACTTTTTACTAACATTTATTTCATTTCCATTGTATTTAACATCATAAAATTCATTTTTACTTTCAGAAACAATATAAATATTATCAACTAAACTAGAAACATATTCAGGTAACTTTTCAACTACGGAATTAAAATCCATATTATTCACCTACATTCCTAAATATTGTTTAACTACTCCAATGATTCTATTTGCTTCAGTTAGTAATTCTCTTACATGTTCATCAGCAAAAGCTTTGTTATTACTTTTTCCTGCCATTTCGTGATCATAAGACATTTCAGCTAATTTAGTAAAACCTAAATACTTAGAATCACTTTTCATTGCATGTGCAAGTATACCATAATTTTCCATATCCCCTTGATTATAATAATTAATAAGATTAGGAAGTCTTGTTTCAGACTCTGTTAAAAAGTCTCTCAAAGTATCGTTGTACATGTCCATATCACCAAGTAGCTCTAACCCCTTATTTATATCTACTCCAGCAGATGTTAATATTTCAGTATTCATCTTCTCATACTCCTATTCTTACCTATATTATAATATAAAACTATATTATTAAATTAAAAAAGAACCTTTTTAAGGTTCTACTTTACACTTATATAAAAGATTATTCTTCTTCAATTTTATAATCTTCTAATTCTCCATTTTCTTTTAATATTTTATTTACTGCTTCTGTAGCAGTTTCTAATTTTTCATTACACATTTTAACTATTTTCATAGCTTCAGTATACTTTTTAATAGATTCTTCTAAATCAGAATTACCACTTTCTAAGTCTTTAACAATTTCATCTAATTCATTCATTAATTCTTCGAATTTCTTTTCTTCAGTTTTTGCCATTTTATTTCACTCCTTCTACGATAGCGTCTATTTCACCATCTATAATTTTAATATTTAATTTATCTTTTTCTTTAACATCCTTAATACTCTTTAAAGGTTTATCATTAACTTTAGTTACTGAATAACCTTTTTTTAATACATTTAATGGATTTAATAATTCTAGTTTATTAATTACTAATTCCATTGAATTATTATATTTAACTAATATATCTTCTGGATGTAATAATACTCTCTTAGTTTTAATACTATCAAATCTATTCTTTGATACATCTAATTTATGTATTAAATTAGTATTTAATCTATTAACTAATTCATCTAACTTTTGCTCTCTTATTTCAAAAGTCGCAAGTGGATTAGATAAAACATAACTTGTACTTAGTTTCTTTAATATATCTTTTAAATAAGAAATATTACCGGTTATATTATTATTTAATCTTATCTTATATTGATTAATTGTATTTAATAAATCTGCTAAATTAGGTACTGCTATTTCAGCTGCTGCTGTAGGAGTAGCTGCTCTTATATCTGCAACAAAGTCTGCAATAGTAAAATCTATTTCATGACCAACTGCTGATATAATAGGTACTCTAGAATCATAAATAGCTCTTGCAACTATTTCTTCATTGAATGCCCATAAATCTTCAATTGATCCTCCACCTCTACCTACAATTAATGTATCAAGATTGTATTTAGGATCATTTGCTTCTTCTATTTGTTTAACTATACTATCTTTAGCTAAATCACCTTGTACTAAAGCTGGAAATAAAATAGTTTCACATAAAGGATATCTTCTCTTAATAGTACTTAAGATATCTTTAATAGCAGCTTTATTAGGAGCAGTTACTATACCAATTCTTTCAGGATACTTAGGAATTGGTTTCTTATGTGCTTCATCAAATAATCCTTCAGCTTGTAACTTCTTTTTTAATTCTTCTAATTTTTTAAGAAGATCTCCATTTCCTGCAAGAGTCATTTTGTCAGCATATACTTGATAACCACCATTAGCTTCATATACTGTTATTCTACCATCTATTAAAACTTCATCGCCATCTTTAGGAGTAAAGTCTAATCTTCCTTCTGCATTAAACATTACTACACTTATTCTTGAAGTTTCATCTTTTAATGTGAAGTATAAATGTCCTCTTGTAGCTCCACGGTAATTACTTATTTCACCCTTGATATGAACATCACGTAATGCATCAATTTCATCAAGATAATTTTTAATTGCTTTGTTGTATTGTGTTACTGAATAATACTTTACTTCTTGTTCATTCATATAATTACCTCCTTTAATAATTATAGCATATTATCTAGGTAAATATATAACATCATTTTCTATCTTTATTTCTAATGCTGATGGATTTTTGGATAATCCAGGCATTGTAATAATATCACCTAAATATATAACTATAAATTTAGAACCATTGTTTACTTTTATATCTCTTATGGTTACTTCATAATCTTTTGGATATCCTAATTTTTTAGGATCATCTGAAATACTATATTGTGTTTTAGCAACACATATTGGATATTTATATTTATTAAATTCATTAATCTTTTCCTTAACTTCATCTGATGCATTATATTTAATACAACCTATATTAGAAAGATACTTATTAATTTTATCTTCTAACTTATCATTTAAATCATATAAATAATTAATCTTACTATTATTTTCTATTTCTAATATTTTATTAGCTAAATCTATACCACCTATAGATCCTTTTAAATATACTTCATTTATAGCAAATTTTATATTTTGTTTTTCAACATATTCTTGTACAAATTTAATTTCATCATCTGTATCATCTTCAAATTTATTAAGTGTTACAACAACATTAACATTAAATGCTTTTAATATATCAATATGAGCTTGAAGATTACTTATACCTTTTTCTAATTCTCCATCTCCATTTAGTTTTAATGCTCTTATAGTTGTAATTAATACAGTTGCATATATTTCATCAAAATTATTTCTTGATAATATATCTAAAAACTTTGTTGCTCCTGCATCTGATCCAAATCCTGCTTCAGTAATAACATAGTCTGAAATTGATCTTGCAGTATTTAAAGATATAAGTGATGAACATCCATGAGCAATATTAGCAAATGGACCTCCATGAACTAATACCAAATTATCTTCTAAAGATTTAACTGCATTAGGTTTCATTGCATCTAATAATAAAGCAATAACAGCTTCTACACATTTTAAATCTTTAACATATATTTCTTCATTTTTAGAATTATATCCTATTATAATATCACTTATTCTACTTCTTAAATCATCCATATCTTTAGCTAAACAAAATACTCCCATGATTTCAGAAGCAGCAGTTATATTAAATATTTCTTCTCTTTCATATCTTTTATCTTTAATAGTAATATTTCTTAATGCACGATCATTCATATCCAAGCATCTATTAAATGTTACTTTTTGTATATCTAATTCATTACCTTGATATATATGATTATCAATAAGTGCACATATTAAATTATTAGCAGATGTTATAGCATGAAAATCACCTGTGAAATGTAAATTGATTTTATCTTCAGGTACTATTACAGCTTTACCTCCACCTGTAGCACCACCCTTAACACCAAATACAGGTCCCATAGATGGTTCTCTTAAAGATGCTATAGAATTATAACCTAACTTTTTAAAAGCATCATTTAATCCAATGGCTACTGTTGTTTTTCCTTCACCATATTTAGTAGGATTTGTAGCTGTTACTAATATTATTTTACCTTTTGGTTTATTCATAATATCTACTTTAGCCATATCATTTCCATACATACTATAGTTTATTTTATATTGATCTAATATATTTTTTAATTCCATATATATATCACCTCTTATTTATATAATAATAAAAAGTAGATATAAAATCTACTTTTTAAAATCATCTTCTAATGTGAAATCAAC
The DNA here is from genome assembly GCA_016283935.1 of Bacilli bacterium. Lineage (GTDB taxonomy): Bacteria > Bacillota_I > Bacilli_A > RF39 > UBA660 > UBA6985. The sequence continues at coordinate 46,104 of JAEENX010000025.1, read as the reverse complement.
ATTTTCATTTATCCATTCTTTTCTAGGTTCAACTGAGTCACCCATTAGAACAGATACTCTTCTTTCTGCTAATGCAGCATCGTTGATATTTACCTTAATTAAATTACGAGTTTCTGGAGACATTGTTGTTACTCTTAATGGTTCTGGATTCATTTCACCAAGACCTTTGTATCTTTGTACTGTATAACTTGTCTTACCAGCAGTAATTTCTTTAAGTTCTTCATTAGTATAACAATAATTATCTTTCTTACTATTTGGGAAATTAACCTTATATAAAGGAGGCATTGCTATATATAAATGTCCTTCTTCAATTAATGGTCTCATAAATCTATAGAAGAAAGTTAATAATAAACATTGAATATGACATCCATCATCATCGGCATCGGTCATGATTATAACTTTATCATAGTTAATATCTTTGCAATTAAATTCAGCACCTACACCTCCACCTATACAATGGATTAATGTATTTAATTCTTCATTCTTATATGCATCTGCTAATGATGCTTTTTCTGTATTTAATACTTTACCTCTTAAAGGAAGTACACCTTGGAATTTTCTATCTCTACCTTGTTTAGCAGAACCACCGGCAGATGTACCTTCGACTATAAATAATTCATTAATCTTTGAATTATGTCCTTGAGGTGGAGTTAACTTATCAGAAAGACTAGCTTGTTCTTTCTTCTTAGTTTTTCCAAGTCTTGCTTCTTCTCTAGCTTTTCTAGCTGCTTCTCTAGCAAATTTAGAATTACCCATCTTTGTTAATATAGCAGTAGCTTCAGCTTTATTTTCATTTAAATAATATTTTAATGTATCATATACAATTTGTTCTGTAGCAGGTCTTGCTTCAGGAGTACCTAACTTACCTTTAGTTTGTCCTTCAAATTGTAATAATTTTTCAGGAACTTTTAAGTTAATAACTGCAGTTAAACCTTCTCTTACATCTGATCCATCAAAGTTAGAATCTTTTGCTTTTAAGATTCCTTGTTCTTTAGCATAATCATTGAAGATTTTAGTAATACCTGTTTTAAAACCAACTTCATGAGAACCACCATCTGGCGTTTTAACGTTATTAACAAATGAAAGAATAGTTTCATTGTATGAATCTGTATATTGTAATGCTATATCAATACCAATTCCTTTGCTTTCTCCATGAATAGGAACAATTTTATTTAAAGCAGTTTTATCTTCATTTAAATATTCAACAAATGAATTTAAACCATTGTCATAATGATAACTTACTTTTCTAACTTCTTCTCCTCTTCTATCTTCAACATCAATAGTGATGTTATCTAGAAGGAATGCACTTTCTTGCATTCTTTCACATATTGTTGAATAAGAGAATTCACAGTTTTTAAATATATTATAATTAGGCATGAAAGTAACAACTGTACCAGTGTTTTTAGATGTACCAACTTGAGTAAGTGGTTTATCTACCTTTCCACCTTCTTTAAACTTAATTTCAGATATTTTACCATCTGTATAAATAATTACATCCATCCAATCAGATAATGCATTAACTACTGATGCACCTACACCATGTAATCCACCTGAAACTTTATAGTTTCCTTCTTCGAATTTACCACCTGCATGTAGTATTGTATATACTACTTCAGGAGTAGATTTACCTGATGAGTGTTTTCCAATTGGTACACCACGTCCATTATCTGCTATTGTTATAGATTTATCTTTATTTAATATAATTTTAATTTGATTACCATATCCATTGATAATTTCATCGATACCATTATCAATTATTTCCCATGCTAAATGATGTAATCCTTTTTTATCGGTTGATCCAATATACATACCAGGTCTTTTACGTACTGCTTCTAAACCCTCTAAAATCTTAATTGAATCAGCATCATACTTTTTTGTTGCCATAAAGTCTCACCTTAAATTAAAATATCACATTGTAAAAAAAAAGACAACCTCTGTTGTCCTATAAATGTAAAGATTGAGTTTCTTCTAGACGTCTTTGTAATTCTTCCTTACTTAATCTAGTAGTCTTAGAAATAATTCTTTGATTTTCTTCTTCTCTAAATTCTTCTAATTCTTTTTTCTTTTCTTCTTCAGTTTTAACTTTTTTTGCTTCATTAGGAAATTCTAAGTAAACATTTTTAAATTCTTTTCCGTTCATATATTATTTCTCCTTATTTAATTCATTAACTATATCAGTTATATCTAATACTTCAGTTTTAACTCCTGTATATTCTTTAGGTGGTTCATACTTAATATCTTCATTTATATTTGTATTACCATCTGTTTTGATTTCAAATGCATTAGGTTGTTTAATTTCAACCCTTTTAATTACATCTTCTTCTTTTGCTAATTTAGGAAGTTCAATAACTTGAGTTCCTTCATCTTCAATTTGTATTGCTTTTTCAGGTGCTTCCATTTCTTCACCTTCTTCTTCAATTTGTTTAATAGCATCAGGTACTATTAATTCATCATCTAAATTTTCTTCTTCCTTTATTTGAATAACTTGAGTAGCTTCTAACGACTCATCACTTGATGTATCAGCAATCTTTAAATCAACCACTGGTGCATCTTCTGCTATTTCAGTTCTTTCAACGACCTTAGGTTTAACTTCCATTTCTTTTAAAATGGTTGGAGCAACTGTTTTAGTTAAATCTAATTCATTAGATTCTTTTGTTTCTTCAATTGGTTCTTCAACTCGAACTGGTTCTTCCTTATTTGAAATAACTACTTGTTCTTGAACAGGTTCAACTTGTTTCTTAACAACAACTTGTTTAACAACAGGTATTTGAATAGTCTGAGTTAAAGAATCAGATCCTAATTCCTCTCTTAATTCTTGTATATATTTCTTTTCTCTTTTTCTATCTAAAATTAAAATTACTACAAATACAATAATAAGAAGTAACAGTAAACCTATTAGTACTGGAAAAAACAAATCGCTTTCGATAAATTTTTCAAAAGCACCCATTTTCAACACCTCTTATTCTATATAAGTATTTTACCATATTTATTTACAAAATAAAAGAAGCCTATTTATTAAATAGGCTCCAAATATCATGTCCTGTAACAATTATCATTAATAAGAAAATAATTATAAATCCAATCATATGGAAAATATTTTCTACATTAGGACTAACTTTCTTTTTAGTAATAGCTTCAATTGCTAAGAATACTACATGACCTCCATCAAATGCTGGGAATGGTAATATATTAATTACTCCTAAGTTAATTGAAAGATATGCAGTTAAATAAATAACATTAGCAATACCAAACTTAGCAACTTCTCCTACTACTTTATACATACCAACAGGTCCACTTAAAGCAGATAGTCCAAGTTTACCGGTAAATAAATATCCTAAAGTTAATAATAATAATTTTGTTAATGACCAAAATTTAGTAAATGCATATTTTAAAGCATTAACAAATCCAGTATATCTTTTATTTGATTGACTAATACCAATTATTTTGGCATCTTCTAATTGATCAACAGAAACATTTAATTCTTCTGCAATTTGTTCTTTTGTATTATCAGTTGTTACTCTATAATACTTATTTTCATATACAACATAATCAGCTGGAGTAATTTTGAATTCTTGTTCACTTCCATCTTCATGTTGAACTTTATATGTATTATATTCAACATCTTTCTTTAAAGCACCAATAATAGTTATTTCATCCCAAGTAGATACTTTCTTACCATTGTATTCAATGATCTTATCTCCTGCAACTATTCCTGCTTCTGCAGCTGGTGAATTAGATTCTATTTCACCAACATAACTATTTTGTTCAGTATATCCCCATCCAAATGCAATAATGAATAAGAATACTATAGCTGTAACAAAATTCATAAAAACACCAGCACAAAGAATTAATAGTCTTTGATATTTTGGTTTATTACATAAGAACTTATCTTTAGCTAACTTTTCATCATCTTCATCTGTTTCACCTGCAAGTTGATTATAACCACCTATAGGTAAAGCTCTGATTGTATATAATGTTGGATCATTTTTTCTTCTAAATGCTAAAATCTTTGGTCCCATACCTATAGCAAATTCATATACATGAACACCAAATTTCTTAGACATTATAAAATGTCCCCATTCATGAACAGTTATTAATACAGTTAACATTAATAGTAATGTTACTATATTACAAATAACTGAACCTTGAAAAAATACTTCTATAATAATAATTGCAATTATTATAGCTATAAATTCAGCTATAGCTAAAGGAGTAGCTTTTTCTTCTTCTACTCTTTTAACTTCTTCTTTTATTTCTTTTTCTTTTTTAGTTACTTTAGTTGCTTTAGTCTTTTTTACTTCATCTTCTTTTTTCTTTGTTGCCATATATTAACCTCCTATAAGAATCTAGATAGTACTATATAAAATAATAATATAAATACTGTACTATCAATTCTATCTAAAATACCACCATGTCCTGGAATTAAATGGCTATAATCTTTTACTTCATTTTCTCTCTTAATAAGTGAGAAGAATAAATCTCCCATTTGACCAGCACATGAAAGTACTGCAGTAACTAACATAATAACTGGAATACTAACTTCTTTATTAATAAATATTAAATAGAAGAATGTTCCAACTATAACTGCTACTATTAATCCAGTTATACTTCCTTCAATAGTTTTCTTTGGGCTAATTGGAGTAAGCTTATGTTTACCAATTAACATACCACCAAATAATGCAAAAATATCAGTTGAACAAGCAATTAATATTAACCAAACTAATATAACTTTATTTAAATTAAATGTTTGCACTAATAGATTAAATGTAACACCTAAGAATAATGAAGTTGAAGCTAAATAGAAAGCTTCTTTAGTATTATATTTTTTAGGCATAAATAATGTTGGAATAAACATTATAATAAATCCAATTGTTAAAGATGTATAATCTATACCAAATGAATAAGATATAGTATCAATATTCATATACATTATTAACATTAAAAATATAAAACCAATATATTTCATTATATTAGGAATTGTTAAATCTTTTCTTACTTTAGTTAATTCATAATAAGCACCAGCAGCAAGTATACCTACTGCTATATCAAATACTATAGGTGGACATACATATATAATAACCAATAATATAGCCATTATTACTCCACTTATAATTCTTTTTTTCATATTCTTACCTCCTAATATCTAGATGACCATGAAGTTGGTAATTTCATTACATCTTTTGCAGATAATAAATTACTTCTCCATGTACTATATGATGTATAAGTTTGTCCATACCATCCTGTACCAATACCTAAGTGTAAATGTGCACCAGTGGAACAGTTTTCCCATCCACGAGTACCTCTTCCACCACCTACTGTACCAACTACAGTATTAGGAGTTACTTTAGCACCTAAGCCAACATTTATTGTTAATAAATGCATGTAGCATGTAGTATATCTCTTACCATTAATTGTATGCCATACATATACTTGGTTACCACCACATGAAGCTTTATATATTATTTTACCCACAGTACCATTGGCAGCTGCATAAACATTAGTACCTTCACTATTTCCACCAATATCAGTACCACTATGGAAACTTTGAGCTCTTCCCGTAATAGGATCTGTTCTATAACCAAAATATGAAGTTATTTTACCTTTATATAATGGTCTAGTCCATCCTGTATCACCTTTAACTGATACACAAGCATCTAGATCTTCAGTTTCAGAACATCCAATACTAACATAATAATTAATTAAATCTTGTGTAGATTGAATTTCATCATTAATATCCATTGTTAATTCATCTAATTCAGCAAGTTTATCTCCTAAATCATCAATATTTTTATTCAAACTACTAATTTGATTATTAAGTTCAACTTCCCTGTTAGCAAGTTCAACTTTTAATTCTTCATCTTTTTTAACCTTATCAGACCAATTTTCTATTTTTTCATTTTGAGCATTTAATATTTGCTCCATGATAGCATATCTATATACTAAATCTTCATAAGATGAAGCTTCAAATATATATTCAAGATAAATATTATCTCCGTTTGCTACTTGATAAGTTTCAATTAAGTTTGATAATTCTTCTTTACCATTTTTAATTTCTTCTTCTAATACTGCTATTTCATTTGTAGCATCAATAGCTTTTTGTTGATTATCTATGATTTCATTTTGATTATTAGCTATATTATTTTTAGCTGAAGAAATTTGATTTTTAGTTTGTTGTTTTTTATTAGCTGTGCTAGTCTTTTTATTTTTTAATTGTTGTAATTCTGATCTTAATTCTTTTAAAGTTCTAGCCTTGGAACCAGCACTAATTGGAGTAACAGGAAGAATTAATAAACATATAATTAAAATTGTTATTAATACTTTCTTTTTCATATTACACCTTTAAGAACTTTCTTACAGCTCTAACAGAACCGAACATTCCAACAACTCCACCTACTATTAATAGTACAAGTGAAGAACTATATACTATTTCAGCTGGTTTAACTAATACTACTAATTCAGTAAATAAGTTTCCACCTGAATAATCATATAAGAATGTATATCCATATATAGTTAAAAGGATTGGAATAATTGATCCAATTACACCTAATACAAAACCTTCAATTAAGAAAGGTAATTTAATAACTGTATTACTTGTACCAACTAATCTCATAATTCCTATTTCAGTTCTTCTTGAGAATATTGTTATTTTAATTGTATTAGCTATTAAGAATGCTGTAACAAGTATTAAAGCAACTACAGCTACTACACATCCATTTCTTATAATACTAAATACTCTTAATAATTTATTAACTAATGATTCACCATATTTAACATTAGCTACTTTATCATATGTTTTAAATTTTTCTGCTGTTTCAGTTAAATGTTTAACATCTGTAACTTTAACAACAAATGTAGCTTGTAAAGGATTTTCATCTACAGTATCTAATAATACTTTCATCTTTTCATCTTGTGATAAATCTTCCTTTAACTTTTCTTTTGAATTATATACTGTGTTATCTTTATCAACATTATCTGTTGCATAAATCTTATTACTTAATTCTTTTATTTCATCTTCAGTAGCTTTCTTATCTACAAATACTACTATTGTTAATACATCTTCTATCTCCTTAGTAATACTATTAACATTGTATGTTGCAAGTAATGCTATCGCTACAATTATCAATGTAATTGTAGTACATGATATAGATGCAACTGATAATGAGAAATTTCTAAATATTGATTTAAAAGCTTCTCTTATACTTTTACCTAATATTCTAAATACTTTCATTTTCTACGTAACCTCCTTTTTCTTTATCAGAGACTACTACACCTTGATGTATACAAATAACTCTTTTTTTCATTCTATTAACTATTTCTTTATCATGAGTAGCCATGATAATAGTTGAACCTAATTCTTTATTAATCTTTTCAATTACATCCATGACTTCTCTTGATAACTTAGGATCTAGGTCTCCAGTAGGTTCATCGCATATTATTAATTTAGGATCATTTACTATAGCTCTAGCTATACAAACTCTTTGTTGTTCTCCACCTGATAATTGATTTGGAAAACTTCTAAGTTTATCTTTTAATCCAACTCTTTCAATTGCATTGATAACTTTATCATGAATCTCAGCTTTGGATAAACCAAATGATTCTAATGGATATGCAACGTTTTCATATACAGTTAATTTAGGTAATAATTTGAAATCTTGGAATACTACACCAATCTTTCTTCTTAATTTATAAACATTACCATTTCTTAATCTAGCAACGTTTATACCTCCTACTATAACTGAACCACGATTTGGTTTTTCTTCTCTATATAATAACTTAGTAAGTGTTGATTTACCTGATCCAGATTCACCTATAAAAAAGACAAATTCACCTTTCTCAATAGATAAATTAACATCAGCTAAAGCAGATACACCATTGTTATAAACTTTATAAACATTATTTAATTCAATAAATGCCATTAGATATCACCCTACTTATATATAAAGTATAACATAAAATCAAGTCCAATTATATAGGATTGAATATATTTTTACATATAAAAAGGTCTATTTACTAGACCTTTACTCTTCCTCAGTATATCCAAGTTCTTTAATATCAACACTTGAAATAGACTCGAATTTCTTAGATATTTTATCAGTTGTTGTATGAATATCTTTAACTTCTGTAGATACAGAATCAATAGATTTAGATAACTTATCCCATCTATCTTTATATCTTCTAAATTCAACACCTAATTTATTTAATTCTTCATGAATTACTTTAGTATATTTATCTCTTTCAATGTTCTTTAATATCATACTTATTGTTGATAATGTAGACATTAAAGTTGTTGGACCACATATCCAAACTTTTTTAGAATAAGCATATCTCAATAAGTCTTCATGATATGCATTTAATTCAGCAAATACTGCTTCAGCTGGTATAAACATGATAGCTTGATCAGCTGTTTCACCTTCAATAATATATTTAGATGCTATATCATCAATATGTTTTTTAACATCTGTTTTAAATAGTTTAAATGCTTGTTCTCTAACAGATGCTTCTAACTTCTTATTAAGCATTCTTTCATAGTTTTCTAATGGGAATTTAGAATCTATACAAATTGTACCTAAAGGTTCAGGTGCAAATATAATAGAATCAGCTATATTACCATTAGACATCTTATGTTGAATATCATATACTGTTCTTTTTTCTCCAAATACTGAAGTTAAAATATAGTTTAAGTTAACTTCACCAAATGTACCTCTTGTTTTTTTATCAGTTAAAACAGATTGTAAGTTAACTATATCTTTTGATAATTCATCAATATTCTTTTGAGCTTCATCTATCTTAGTAATACGTTCTAATACATCATTAAATGTTTTATTAGTTTTCTCAAAGTTCTTATCAATCTTTTCATTAACTTTATCATTTAACATATTTATACGGTCTTCCATTAACTTATTAAGTTTTTCAAAATCTTCTTTTAAGTCTTTAGCCATATCATATTTAAATGCACTCATATTCTTACTAAAACTAGTATTATTATTACCTAATTCTTTATTAATGTTTGCATAAAACTCTCCTAAGTTTTTAACAACATTTTCATTTATAGAGCCTTGTTCTTTAATTAAATCTTGTTTTAATTCATTTAACTCTTTTGTATTATTATTCTTTTTAAATAAATTAGCAATTAATAAAAGAATAGTAACAACTAATAAACCAATTATTATATAATCCATCATATTAACACCTCTTAATCTACTTTCACATATTTATTAACTATCTTACCTAAAACATAAGCAAGTAATACCATGATAATTATTTTTACTAAATATATTGGATGAGTAAAACACTCAATTAAATTAACTCCGACATATCCCCAAAAGTAAACCATAAATGACTTACCTATTATTATAGCTAATGTATATTTTTTATAAGACATATCTGATAATCCAGCAGCTATATTTACAACAAAAGCTGGTGTAAAAGGAACTGCTACTAACATAGCCAAACTAGCTACACTCATATCTCCTATATAAGTCATCATCTCATCTACTTTTTTATGATATTTACTTTTCTTTATATGTCTATGCATCCAATCTTTAAGCTTTTTACATATAGTAAATGATAATAAACAACCTATAACTGTTGCTCCCCAACATATAAAGAATCCTATTAAATTACCAAATGTTAAAAATACTAAAGTAATAAAAACACATAAAGGAAGACATGGTAAAATAGATTCTACAATTATTAATAGAATACCTAATAATCCTCCCCATATACCAATACTTAGTAGGAAGTTTTGTAAATAAAAACTTAAATCACTTATACTACTTAACATATTTAATCACATTAATATTATATAAAATAATAACAATAAAAAAAAGGAAAATATACTTTTCCTTTTTTATTCATCAAAGAAATCATCGAAGAAATCTTCATCGTCTTTAGGTTGTGAAACAACTTGAGATTGAGTATCAACCTTAATATTATTAATACCAGTATCAACTTGTACTTGAGTTTGAATTGGTTTCTTAACTGTTGTATTAATAACAACTTGTTGTTGTGGTTGATGAATAACGGGTGTAACAACTGTATCTTGATTAACAACTTGAGTTGGTACATCAGGAGCAATTGGTTCTGTAGGTGTTTCAAATGAAGAAACACTTGAAGCTTCATTAATATTAATGTTATTTGGAACATTATTATTAACTGGAATATTTGCTCCATTACTATTCATAAATGACTCAAATGTCATATTAGTTGGATCTACAATACCAGATAAACTACTTGAATCAACATCTTTGATTGGTGTTGGATCAGTATCAAATACTGGTGTACTTGGAACTTCTTCAATTGGATTATTAATCATTACACTTGGTTTAGGTTCTTCCTTCTTTGTATCAGGAATATTAGCATTAGTTTGTTTAATAATATCTTCAAATGTCTTAATACCTGTATTATTTTCAGGAGGAATTGGAACTTCTTCATCCAAGATTGGATCAACAAATGTTTTCTTTTCAACAAATGGTTGAGAAACTTCTTTCTTTTCTTCTATAGGTTTAGAAGGAATAAATGGAGTTTCAGGAGTTGATGCAACAGGTGCACCACCAAGTTTTCTTGCTTGTTCCTCTTCTTCTTTTCTTTGTTCTTCTTCTAATTCTGCTATCTTAGCATCAATTCTCTTAACTAAATCATCAATATCAAAGTTAGGTTTTGGTACTGCAGGTTTATTTTGTTCCATCTTAGCTCTTTCAGCCTTTTCTTTATTTCTTTGAGCCATGAATTCTTCAAATGATGGAATTCTTGCGCCTCCACCCGAATTATCTCCAAATGGACTTGATCCACCAAATGGACTTGAACCTCCTCCAAAAGGACTACTTCCTCCAAATGGACTTCCGCCTCCGAATGGTGATTTAGATTGAGTTATATCTTCACCTTTACTACGTTTTCTAACAGTAACAAAGTTCTTAATATCAAAGTATTTAATTTCTACTTTATCTCTTTCAGTAAATGATGCATGTTTATCAAATTCTGCATCACCCCAGTCTGTATTAAATCCTTGTTTTAATACAGTCTTAAAAGGATGTAATCTATTTCTTAAAATAATAACCTCATTCATCTTTAATTTTTGTAAATCAGATACAGTAATTAATGGATGAGATTCAGTCTTATCATCTTTCTTACTCTTAACTTCACCACATAACTTAGATATTTCTTCTAGAGCTGATAACTCAGTTGTTAAGATATATATTAAGTTCTGACAGTTAGATCTAATTGTTTCAGCATCTTCTTTACCATATACTTCATTTAATTGTGAGAAGTTTTGGATGATGAATGTGAATCTTATTTGTCTTGAACGAGCTGCAGTTACCATTGTTGTAACGTCTTTTAACGCTGGCATGTTCGCAAACTCATCAAGAATGAAATTTGTTCTAACTGGTAGTGGTCCACCATTAGCTTGTGCAACAGCAATTAATGTTTCATAACATTGTTTAACAAAGATTGTTGCTAAAGCATGGTATGTTGTCTTTTCATCATGTATAACAATAAATACAGCTGTTGGTTCTTTACCAATCATTTCCATATCGAAATCTGAATGTGATAACATTTCAGATAATTGTTCACGTGATGCAAATAATCTTATCTTTGATCTAAATACTGCTAAAATACCACCTTTAGTTTCATTAGGTGAATTAATAGTATTAGATGCAAATACATAAGCATTTGAATTTTCACCTTTCATAGTGAAATATTCTTGAATAAATGTTTTACTACCTATTTTTTCTTCACCAACTGTAGTCATATAGTTGATTGAATTAATATTACATTCTTCTTCTGATCCATCTTCCATTAATCCAAGAGCACAACCTGCAAAGTAGTCTGCAGATGAATTTTCCCAGAATGGATCTTGAGATTTTTTATCTTTAATAATATTTGATGCAACGTCATCAATTAATTCTGATGCTTTATCAACATTACCTTCTTTATATAATCTATATGGTAATGTTAAAGGATTCCACGCATTACCTAAATTTGGATTACGGAAGTTTAATACAACTATCTTATATCCTCTATCTTTAAGTAAATTTGCAAATCCTGCATGAATTTCACCTTTAGGGTCTGTTATAACCATTGATTCTCTATGTTTAATTAAAGAATAAATCAAAGGATTAACAACAGCTGATGTTTTACCAGATCCAGTAGTACCAATTACTAATGTATGGTTTTCAGAATCATCAACCCACATATCCTTACCATCATTGATAAATACTACACCTGCTTGTTCAGCATCTTTATCTTTAACACCTACTTTATAAATCTTATAGGCTTTTTTCATTTCTTTTTCAGTAAACCATCTAGAATATCCTTTAGATTCTTTTTCTCCAATTGAGAAACCAATACCATCAGACATATCAAAGATAGTATCTTTTACGCTTAAAATTATACCTATTTCAACAGAAAAGAATATTACTAAAGTAAATAATAAATATGGAGGTAATAATGCAGGAAATGGATTTAAACCAGCGAATTCGCCTTCATTTACCATAGACATAATATTAAGTACAGTTATTGAACATACATAAAATAATATTACAGAAAATATGATAAAAACAGTTAAATCTTTTGAAGTAACTTTAATATTCAATTTCATTATTATCCCCTCACTTTCTTTTAGTATCCTCTATTAAAAATTATAGTATAAATATACACATTTTGCTACATTAAGTTAGAAGTTCTTATTGCCTTTACAATTATCATAAATATTACTACTGCTAATAATAAGCCAACTGCTAATAATACAATTCTATATATAGTCTTACGATTTTGCGCAGCTTCGCTTATTGAAGCGGATGATGATGTAATAACAACTGTTTCATAAGGATTAGTTCCTTCAGTTGTATTTACATTCCCATTATCATCAATAATAATGATATCATCATCTCCAACTAACTTAGATGTTTGAACTTTTGTTGTTGTAGTTGTTGTAGTTGTTGTATAAACTGAAACCATTATTTCTAATGTAGCTGTACTGCCTGATTTATTTAATCTACCAGTTATTGTAAAATCTCCACCTCTATCACCTTTAACATATGCACTATCAAATTCTGCATTAGTTGGCATATCAGTGGTTTCATAATTAAATAAATTTGTATTTGTTAATTCTATTTCTCTAAAATCTTCTTCTCCAGGCACAGATATTAATGCTACAACTGATTGTATAGCTGAAACATTAATATTATTTGAAAAGTTAGATCTAGCAGTAAATTTTGTGAAATTTTCTGCTTTAACTGTTGGAATAAAAATAAAAGATAATAGAATAATTACTAATATATTAATCTTTTTCATATTAATTTTCTGGCACCCCTTTATATCTTAAACATATTTTAAAATTACTATATGTACCCATTACTATACCTGTCTTTTTAGATGCAGCATGAAACCATAATCCATTTCCTGCATATACACCTGTATGGTTAGTAGAACCTTCTGTACTACCACCTCTACGTTTTAATCCAATATCACCAGGTTTAGCATGAATACAATCTATTTCAATAAAATCAGTTCCAATCTTACTACTAATTGTACCAGTAGTTAAATATCCAGGTGATGATCCAGTTCCAGTCCACAATGAATATTGAACAAATCCAGCACAGTCTAAACCTGTAGAAGGAACTCCACTTAATCCAGGACCAGATGGATGGCCACCCCAATTATATGGATATCCTGCAGCTACTACTTCAGCAGCAGCATTTAATATTGACTTTCTTGTTGAACTTAATGAATCATAATTAGGTACTTTAGCTAATAATCCATTAACATCATATTCTTTGGCAGTATAGTTTGTTTCTCCAACTTGTTCAACATCTTCAACAACATTACTAACCCATTCTTGTATTTTATCAGTTACTTCCATGAAGCCACCAACAACTGTAAAAATAGGTATAAGTACCATCATAAGGATTATAAATAAGCAAATTACTCCAAAAATAATTGGACCCAAAAATTTTAATGTTAATCTCTTCTCTATAAAATTTTTGAATTTTTCTTTTCTTTCTACTTTCTTTTGTTGTTTTTGTTGTTTTTGTTGTTCTGGTGTTTGTGGTTGATCCGCTTGTTCTTGTTCTTCATCTTGATCATCGGATTCTTCACTATCACTAGTTTGTTGTCCGTTTCTAATACCTTCTTGTCTTTGATTTGTTCTTCTTTGAGTTCTTGTTTGATTGTTATTTCTTTCATATGGCTTTCTGCCATTTGAAGATTGAGATTTACTTGGAGATGTATCTTCTTCTACTTGTTCTTGTTCTTCATCTTCTTTATTTAATTCATCTTGAACTCTATCTTTTATCTCGTCTTTAAGATTTTCACGTTGTTCTTCTTCTGCTTTTTTCTTTGCTTCATCTTGAACACGTTTCTTAGCTTCATCTTCTATTTTTTGTTGAGCTTCATTCTTTATTTGATTTTGTGCTTGTTGTGCAACTTGTTGAGAACCTTGAGTTCCTGCATTTGCAGCTTGAGTACCAGCATTAGCACCTTGTGTTAATCCTTGACCTGCAGCTTGAGTACCAACGTTAGCTCCAGCAGTTGTTCCAGCAGTTCCTCCGGCAGTAGCAGTAGATCCAGCGGCAGCGGTTGATCCAGCAGCAGTTGATCCAGCAGCAGCAGTTGTTCCAGCAGCAGCGGTTGTTCCAGCAGCAGCGGTTGTTCCAGCAGCAGCGGTTCCAGCAGCGGCAGTTCCAGCAGCGGCAGTTCCAGCAGCAGCAGTTCCAGCAGCGGCAGTTCCAGCAGCGGCAGTTCCAGCAGCAGTTCCAGCAGCAGCAACTCCGGCAGCAACGACAGGTAATGGCATAAGATACACCTCCTTTCAGTTTATTTTGTTATACAACTAGTGTTTCTTTGTCACGATAGTTGTTTTATCTGTTTTTCTTTCTTGTCCTATAATTTCAACTTTATAATTCCAAACAGAATATTCATAAAAACGATATCTCATATTTTCACTTGATGATACAAGTATTTCATTATGTTCACCATTTTGTTTGAATGAATAACCTGTTAAAGTATTATCTTTTGTTTTAACAGTTTTATATCTATCAACCCATTCTTTAAACTTTTCATATGTATCATATTTCTTTAAAGATTTTTTTGATAATTTTTGATAAGCTTCTTCTGGCTTATTAACAACTAAATATATCCAGTCTTTGTAATAAGCTATAGCTATATCTTGATCTTCTACTGATATGATTTTATATTCATTTGCATTATGTTTTTTTATTTCATATGCAACGTCACCTTCTATAGGTTCAAATTTTAAATTATTTTTATTATTTATTCTAACTACGACTAATATGGTAAATATAATGATTACTACTACTATTAGTCCTACAAATAAATAATTCTTTTTAACATAGTCTTTAAATTTATTCATGACATTCACCTCCAAATGTTTTTTCATCTATTGGTTGAACACTGAATAAATAATTATTATCATCTAATACTACTTCATAATAAGCAACATTTAATCTTCCAGATACATTTGGATTTGATTCAAATCCAGATACATAAAAACTGTATACACCTTTTTTTATTTTCTTTTGACACATTAATCTAGAATTAAATGTTAAATTAGTTTGATCTTCTTTAAATTTAATATCTGATGAAGAATTAATATTATTATTCTTTTTATAATTATCATTTAATATATCAAATACAGCTTGCGAATCTTTATTGCTAGAATATTCATAATACTTAATTAATGAATTAGATACAGTATAATAACGTGTTCTATCTTGAACTAATTTATACTTTTTATCATATTCTCCAAGTTTAAATAATCTATCAAATGAATCAGGAGCTACTAATTTAAAAATTAGTAGTCCCGAAATAATTAATACACCTAAGATAGCCCAGAAGGTTAATACTTTTTTTTCTGAATCACTTAATTTTTTTAAATTCATATTATCCTCCTATAATCCCCATATATTAGATCTAATTGGACCCATTTTATTAGCAACTTGCCATGTAGCATATGCTGTTTGGTCTTCATCAGTTGTAGAAGTACATACACCACCACTTGTATCGCAATGACTACTACTATTACATACACTATTAACAGTTGATTGTCTTCCAGTACTCATATATTGTCTAATATAGTTGAAATAAATACATCCACCTGTAGACCATGATCCTGGATTATACCAATATTTTCCAATATATGCATATTTTTTCATCATATCACTTGCTGTATTATATTTAGCTACTACAGAAGCAAATCCTTGAATACCAGCAGCTAAACTTCCGTATGAACGACAGTCTCTTCCACCACCAGTATTAGAACATCCAATACCCCAGTAGTTATTAGTAGAACCACCAGGTGAGAAACCTTCACACATAGCTCTTGCTACAACTAATTCAGGGTTAACATTTGAACTAATTGAAGTATCATATACTGTCTCACAATTTACTGAGAATACTCCACAGCTATGACTATTACAATAACTTCTTAATCCAGAACAAAATTGATCTTTTGTTAATGAAGTTTCATGTACTGAGAAATCTCCAGATGGAATTGTTGGTCTAGGATTACTTGGATCTGTATTATCAGTTGGATTAACTGTATTATCTACTGAGTTTCCACCTACTCTTAATTCATAATGAAGAGCAGCTTGATTAGTATCACCAGTAGAACCAACTTTACCAATTACTTCACCTTTAACAACATCATATCCAGGTCCTATATTAGAAGGAATAGTTGCTAAATGACCATATACAGTAAAATCACCATTTGGATGTGAAATAATAACTGTATTTCCATATCCATCATTACATGAATAATTACCTTTTGTACAAGAATTGTATACTGATAATACTGTACCTGAATAAACAGCAATAACATTAGTAGAACCTTCAACACCTTGAATATCTATACCATAATGTTTTTGTATTTCTCCAGTTCTTGGATTAGCATTTTCACCATATTCTCTAACAATAGTAGTACTTGCTGGTTCTTTATCAGCAAATGTTCTACCATTTCTTTCTTCAGTTTCATCACTACCAATTGGCCAATAGAAACTCTTTCTTTGTTGAGAATTACTTATTTCAGTTAATTCCGATTCAAAATCATCCATATAAGAAATTTCAATTCCATATGATCTTAAATTTGAAATAATATATTTAATGATTTCTAATCTATCTTCTACTATATTTCCATAAAATTCTTCATATCCACCTTCAATTGAATCAAGTGAATTATCACATACGTCACTTGTTAAACAATCTACTTTTTGACCATATTTTTCTGTAGCCTTATCTAAAACATCTTCTTTAAAATATCTTTGTAAATGAGCTTTTTTATCAAAATAGTTATTATCTTTTAAGAAATCAAAATATCTATCAGTACTTACATATCTATCATCTGTAAATTCATAATATGTACCATTTTCATATCCTTGAGCATTTTTACAATCTTCATAAGCTTGATCAACAATTAATTTATCTAAGAAGAATACTTGAGATATTAATCTGTTTAATGCAACATCATGCATTAATTTAGATCCAAAATATTCCCAGAATCCTAATTCATTATCACTTAATTTATCAGTACATTTCCATCCCCAAGCTTGACCTATTAAATAAACTTCTTTAGGAATATGTCCATCTTCACATGTATAATATGTACCACCTTCAGAATCAGTTACAGCAGTAGCATCTCCAACAATACCCCAACAAATAGTTTCATATGCAATCATATTATCAACTAATGTTTCAATTGAGTCTGTTTCTTTTTCAAAGTAATGTTCATCAACAGTATTGTAATCAATATCAGCTGCTGCTGAACCATCACTTGTTTCATCTACGGTATAACCTGGTGATTTAGATTTTAAACTGTCTTGATAACCTGTTCCACTATCTTCAAAAACTTCATGAGTAAGTTCAAAGAATATTGTTTCTAAAATGATATTATCATTTATATGTAATCTTTGACCATCCTTACCTATTTTTCTATCATATGCAGCTAATGCTTTATATAGTTTTGTATAAAATTTCTTTTGTGATTCTAGAACAGAATTCTTACATTCTGTATCACCATCACTACATTCCCCATCCCAGAAATAATTTCTTTTGGCTTGGAATTGATCCCAATCAAAATCTTTATACTCAAAACCGGCTCCATATACTTTATTTGGAACATATACTATAACTGAAAAAAGTGTTATTGCTAACAATACTTTTCCTATATTCTTTAGCAATAACATCTTATTCATTTTTTTATTTTTCATAAGCTCACCTCACAGATATTATAGTCCTCCGCCTGAGCCAAAGGAATCTAACTCATCTTGAGTTAATACAACATTAATACGCATTCTTCTAGATCCACATACAAATAATGCTTCACCTTGAGTATACGTTTTAATACTTTCTTTTTCATTTTCATTTAAGTCAATTAATTTACTTAAATCTTCTACAGCTTGTTTCTTTAATCCCATTACTAAATAGTAAGCAGCATTATCGAAAATTGCTTTACCATGCATAATAACTTTATCAGCAGCAAAGTCTGTAGGTTGTTGAGTAATAATGATAGTACCAGTGTTATACTTACGAGCACGTCTTTGCATTTGTGCTAAGTATTCAGCACCCAATTCATTACTTCCTTGTAATAAGATATGTGCTTCATCTACCATCATTACAGTATTTTTACTTCTATCTAAGCATAAACTCCATGCATATTTTAATATGTTGAAGAATAATGCATTTCTAATATTTTCATCACTGTTCATAACATTCTTAATACTAAATACAATAAAGTTTGTATTAGGATTAATTGTTGTATGTCCATTGAAATAATATCTTAATTCATTAACGAATGGTCTAACTCTTAATTCAAGTCTTTCCATTACATCTCTTTCTCTAGTAGCTTCAGGCATTGATAATAGTTTACCTTTAATAGTAGCATAAACATCATCAAATACTGGGAAACTTTCAGGAACGAAAGTATTGAAATTAGTACTAAAATCAATACCAAATCTCTTATAAGTTTCTTGAACTACTTCACTAAACATTTGTAAAACATCATCTTCAATTTCTGGAGAATAATATTTCATAAATGCTTTTAATGATTGTAATGCACTTGCAAGTACAGCTGTACCACTTGTTGCATTTGGATCATCTTCATCTGTATCTGTAACAATTTCTAATGGATTAATCATACCATATGATCCACCTTTACCTAAATCGATGAATGATCCTTCATTCTTTTGAGCCATGAATTCTAATTCACCTTCAGGGTCGATACAAACAATTTGATATCCATTTCTAATATGTCCTCTAAGTAATAACTTAGCAGCAGTAGATTTACCACTACCAGATGTACCTAAAATAATCATATTAGCATTATGTCTATTTTCAACACTTCTTTGTTGATAAGCAAATTGGTTAAATAGAACAACACCACCAGAGAAATCAATTCCTAATAAACTTGATAATCCTGGGTCTTTGATACTATCGAAAACAAATGGATACATAGCTGCAACTGTTGGTGCAGGAACAGGTATACCAATTCTATCTTCAACATCTTGTTTTGGGAAGATAGGTACCATACTCTTTAGTACTTTTTCTTGTTCAAACATCATAGGTATTGCACGAAGTCCAATACCAGTTAAATAATTCTTTATTTCTACTTTTCTAGAATCTAATTCATCTTGAGTATCAGCAGTGATCATAACATGCAATTGGAAGTCGAATATTTTTGATCCTGTTGCTGCTAACATTTGAATGAATTGTTCCATTGATTCATAGTCTAGTCTTAATCTCTCTTTTAATGTTAAATCATTTTCTTTTTGATATTCTTGTTTTAATTCAGCAATTTCTTTATTGATAGTTTTTGACATTGTTCCAAAGTCAATTGGAGTATGTTTTACAACAACTTTAACTCCAGGAATTGAAGTTAAATTACTTAAATATCCTGGACCTATTTCTTTAGGAAATTCTAACACTGTAAGGATAGTAGCGTATTTACCACTAATATCAAATTCTCTAATTTTAAAATTTAACCCCTTAGGTGCGATTTCACTTTTTAATGTACTCTTAGACATTACTCATCACCGTTCCAAATTCTACTCTTTCACTATCATTAAACATACTATCTAATAAAACTCTAATATCTTCTTCAGTTATTTGTCTACAATTTAATCCAGCACTTGCTAAACCAGATATCATATTTGATACTCTCTTTTGAATTAATTCAGTTTGTTTAACAGAAGTTTTAAACAATATATAAAATTCTGTATCAACTGCATTAATTTCTGGTCCAATAAACTTATCAACTTTTCTTAAATCTTCAGCAATTAACTTTCTTTGTTGTTGACTTGTTGCATCAGCATACATAATTTCAAGTTGAGATTTATATAAGTTAATATCTACTGGTCTATCGCAACACATTAACCAGAATTCAAAATCTAGTGTGTTGTAAAAATTAGTTAAACCACGAATTGTTTGAGATTGAACTAATTCATCTTGAATGAATATATTTTTAGGCTCAACTCTAACTCCTGTAACATATTGATTGCCTTCTAGTGCATTAGCACCTTTTACTTCGATATAACTACCTTTAATATCAATTATTGGTAACCAATCTTCACAACTTTTAGCTTGATTATTGTTCTCCTTCTTCGCCATGTAGCATACACCAACCTCTCCATCTATATTTTCTTTGATTTGTAAAATAGTACAAAATGTTAGCAGTTAATTGCCAAACATTTCTATGATTTGGCACCGGTATAATCATAGCAGCGCTAATCAACGCCGGTGTCAAAACTATTAAAATATCAGTGGTAGTTTCAACGCTTATTATAAAGAATAAGATCATTGAAATAAATGCACCTACGCCACCAATAATCAAATCAATTGGTGCAAACATACTCAAGATCAACATTGATCTTTTTGAGTTCGCAGGAATTAAATATCGATTCATATTATCATCTTCCTTTTTATTCTATTACTTCTTACTATCTCCAGAACTTTCTTCAGCAGGAGCACTATAAACTTCAAAGTCAGTTAATATATCCATATTTGCAGCTTTGTTCATATTAGTAACCATTTCCCTGACATCTCTTAAAACTTCTGCTCTTTCTTTGCGGAAAGCTTCAGCTTCTGTTTCACTCATAGATGATGGAGCTGTAAAGAAACTTTCAGGGTCACTATTAATTGTAGCAAGCAATCTATTAGCATCTTCTAAACTCATATAAGTTGATGCCTTCTCATCTAATAAATCTTTTATCTCACTAGTATTATTAGCAATTTCACTCTTTTTAGCAGCTATTTGAGATTGAATATTTTTAATTTCAGCGTTAACAGCCTTATCTACTTCTTCATTAAGAATTTCAGGTGCATATGTGCCAACAAGTTCATCTGTAAATCTTTTTTCTAGAGCCTTACGATCCATTGATTTTTGTAAAGCATCTATTTCGCTTTCAAGAGTAGAATTTTTCAACTGACATTCTCTATTCTTTGTTTCTCTTTCAAGATTAGTACTCTTTATAGAATCAAGTGCCATAGAAGTATCATAATTAGTATTCAATACTTCATTTGCAACTTTAAAGAATGATGAAGACAATTTATTAGAAATTGCTTTTGCATATTTGTCCTTAACATCATCTGATTGATCCATATTTAATACATCAGTTGCATATTTGCTACCACTTGCTGTTATATCTTCAACCATTTTGTCAAAGTTATGATCAGTAATACCATCAGTAATTTTTTTCTCGAATTTTCCTTTAAGAGCATCTTGTTTAGCTCGATCATAATATTCAATAATTTGTTTAGCACTTGTAAATGATTCAGTATCTTCTCCACGTTTACCTGTATTCATATTAACAGTATAACCTGTTGCAGTACCATCCGCTGATTGAGCCAAATTATCTAGTGCTTGATTTTTCAAGTCTTCGATATTTGATATCATATCTTTTACACCTGTTTTTTCATCAAAATAGTCAGTATGAGCTTTATTATTGTTGCTTGCATCTCTAACTACTTTTCTACGAGTACTCATTGTTTCTTCAGCTTCCAATTCAATTGAACGATCCTTAATCATTTGAGCAAGATTTTTAATTTTCAATGAGCCACCAGCACTTGAAGCAGCATCATGCATTAATTTTTGCGCTTGATCCGGTGTAGCCTTAGAACTAATATGTTGTGATGCATTATAAGCAGATATTCCACCTTTTACGCTACCAGCAATATTACCAATAGCTTTACTAATTCCTGTAGCAGCTGGATTAGCATTATTCCATGAGTTTCTTCCTGTTTTTGCTCCACCAATAATACCGCCAACACCTCTAGTGAATTTTTTAACTTTACCAGGAAGTGAAATTGCTCCATCAACTTTCTTCTTAGTCCAAGCAGCGGCTTTCTTTCCATATCCAATAAGTTCTTGTCCACCGGCTCTCATTCTTCTTCTGAATCCTGGTTTCCAATCAATACCATCAAGTAATCCACTACCATTACTGAACATATCTTTAACTAGTTTTGGTAATTCTTTACCAAACTTCATAATACCAAAGATCATTGCAACTACACCAAATCCAATGTAGAATTTGCTCATTAATAAAGTTGAAAATAATCCTTTAATTACAGTTGGTATTACTTGAATAATAACTATTTGGAAAGCAATAATTGCAACTCTAACAAATATTTCCATATAAGTCACAAACATTTGATGTCTCCACTTTTTATATGCACCATCAGTTTTAGGGAAAATTCTCATTACTAAAGGTGCAGGGCTTATAATTTGTAAGAATCCCAATTTAATAGTTCTGTAACCCAAATCTATTGCATAAGATATATAATACCAAGCTAATACGAATCCACAAACAAATGTGATGATTATCATGTATTCGCTACCGCCCTCTTCAAACACAGTGTGTGTCAAATCAAGATTTAAAGTAAACGCTGTAATACCTCCAAAAATTCCTATGCTAGATTTAGCTGATTTATTTTTAAAATCTGTAACAGCATCAACCCACTTTTGACATGTATCGAGGCTTGCTCCCTCGCCACCATCTGCATGAATATCATCATAGCATTCTTGTGCAGTTTTAACGCTTATATTTCCATTTTCATCCATCGAATCAGAATCAACCAGAGATTGATATCCTCCACCTGCAGGATGGTACATAGATAGATAAACAATCAGTGCTGTATTTCTACCCATCGAATCAGAATCACCGCCAGAAGCAGTTCCTGTAACAATACCAAATATAGTTCCTTCAGTTAGTACATGTTCTTGGAACACCGCCATGTAATGGTAAAGTGTTGGGAAGAACGCAATCATTATAACTGAAGTGATAAGTTTTTTTACTAATGCAGATGAAGTTTTAGAATCTCCATCCGGATTTATAACAAGCATTATCAATTGATAAGTGAAAAAGAAAATCATAATAATACCAATAATGCCATAAATTCTATTAGTTATATCAGTATAAATTGCAGCTCCTGCTTTAGTCGAGAAGAAATCCATACGTGCTAAACCGTTAAAAATAGAAATTGCTACTATGGCTAAACCGTATGCAGTAGTATCAAAAAATATCATTATTAATTCAAGGAGTAAAGTTGCTCCCCAAGACAAAACACCGCTTATTAGCATATCTATTCACTTCCAATTGCTTTTATATTTATAGTAATCCCTATAATACACTATAATAATTATAATATAAAATACACTTTATTATCAACCAAAATGTATGAAAAATGTTAAGTAAAATCAAAAAAATTGGCTATTATTTAGCCAATTATTTTTCATCCATTTTTTTCTTTACAATTTCATACAATTCTTCGTTAATTTCTTCTTTAGTTTTAATGTTTTCTAACGACACAGGACCATCCATATTTCTAACACATTCAATAGTAATAAATCCATATAAATTAGCCACTTCTACATATGCATTTTCTGCTCTCTTTAGATATTCTCCGTTTTGTTCATGCTCATCTAATTTTTCTTCTCTTAAAGCTTTTAAAAGTGCAGCATATTCAGTAGGCATATGTAAGAATATTTTAATATCAGGTTCATTTAATTCCATCTTATTAAATTCTAAATCATATAACCATTCATACATATCATGTCTATCTTGATCATTTTCCAATTTTCCACCTTGATGTGCAAAGTTAGAATATACATATCTATCAAGAATAACATTATCACCTGTAGAAACAATTTCATCTATCTTATGTTTATTGTATGCACGATCTGCTGTGTAATATAAAGATGCAATCTTACCAGGTACTTGAGGTGCTCCTTCTGGGAACCAACCATGTCCTAATTCAGCTGATACAGATTCTAAAACCGAATCAACTACATCATCTGAAATTTCTTTATTCTTTTCATGTAATCTTTCTATTACTTTTTCTCTTGTTGCTCTAACAAAATCTTCAGCAATATAAGATTTACCTAAATATGGTAATCCAATTATTTTACCTGTTGGAGTATCATAATCTGGATAACATAAATAATGTGTTTTTTCTCCATTTCTAGATAATTTAGTTATCAACATTTTACTTTGTGTTTCTTTACCACTACAATCTGTTCCTTCAATAACAATAACTTTTCCTAAACTCATTATTTCTTTTTTCCTTTCAACATATGTTTTTTTAAACATCTTTGACATAAAGATATATATCCTTCATCTCCTACTAATACATCTTCTTTCTTTTTAGCTTCATAATATGTAAAAGTTGAAGGTTTATTACATTCTTGGCAAAAACCAGTTATAGTATGTACTGTATCAGATACAGCTAATATTTCAGGCATAATACCGAATGGTTTTTGTTCACTTGTCATATTTAAGCCAGCAATATAGAAATCAATTTCATCTACTACTGATAATTTGACTAATTCTTTAACATCACCTGTTAAAAATTGAGCTTCATCAATAAAAATAGTATGTATATTTTTACCCTTTATATGTTTCTTAATTTCTTTTAAATCTTTAATATAAATAGCTGGTATTTCAACATCATAATTCTTAGATTTTATTGATGCTCCATCTCTAGAATCACATTTAGGTTTAAAAGCTAAAACAAGCTTTTTGTTCCATATTTTGTTGTAAATTGTAATCAATGAGTCTGACTTTCCACTGAACATTGGACCCACATATGTTCTAATCATTAATATCACCTAATTTATTATATAAAATATAAAAATATTAATACATATAATTACATGAATTTTACAACAAAAAAAGGGTATATTTTTTATACCCTTTTTATTACTTATTTAAAGCTTCTACTAATTCAGCTTTTTTCATTGAAGCAGCGCCTTCAATACCATTAGCTGTAGCCATTTCTCTTAATTCAGCAACAGATAATTTAGAAATATCAGTGTTTTCAACTGAAGATTCTTTTTCAGCTTTAGCTACTTCTTTGTTTGCTTTTTCAGCTTTAGCAGCAACTGATTTACCAGCTAATGCATCTTTAGCAATATTTACATAAGAAGTAAATAATGTAGCGTTATCGATAGCGATTTCAGCTAACATCTTTCTATTGATTTCTACACCAGCTTTTGATAATCCTGAGATAAATCTTGAATAAGAAATATCATTCATTCTACAAGCAGCATTGATTCTTGTAATCCATAATTTTCTGAAGTTTCTCTTGTTTGCTTTTCTATCTCTATAAGCATAAACTCCTGAATGGAATAATTGTTCTTGAGCTGTTTTATATAATCTATGTTTAGATCCAAAATATCCTTTTGCAGCTTTTAATACTTTTCTTCTTCTATTTTTAGCTACGTTTCCGCCTTTAACTCTTGTCATCTTACATCACCTTATAACTAGATAACTTTTTTAAGTCTATCTGCTATTCCTTTCGCTAATTGTCCTTTTCTTCTTCTTTGTCTTATTTGCTTAGATGAATCTCCAGCAGTTTGGTGGTTACCACCTGATTTTTTGTAAGTGATTAATCCACTTTTATGTTTGTTTAAAACTTTTGCAGTTGCTTTATGTGTTTTTTGTTTTGGCATATTAATTTCCTCCTACTTCTTTCTCTTTTTTAGGTGCTAATATCATTGTCATTGTTCTACCTTCTAATGATGGATTGCTTTCGATAGTACATACTTCTTCTAATGCTTCAAAGAATCTTTGCATTACATCTTTACCTTGATCAGTAAAAGCCATTTCTCTACCTCTAAATCTGATAGTAACTTTTATCTTATGACCTTTTTCAAGATATTCTCTTGCATTTTTTCTTCTAGTTTCAAAATCATGAACATCAATCTTTAATGATAATTGATATTCTTTCATATCTTTGTTGTTTTCTCTTTGTCTCTTTAATGCATCTTTAGCTTTTTTGTTCTTTTCATATTTGAACTTATTATAGTCCATGATCTTTCCAACTGGTCTATCTGCTCCAGGATTCATAAGAACTAAGTCTAAACCAGCAGCTGTTGCAATTTGCATTGCGAATGCTAAAGGTTTTGTACCCATTTGTTCTCCATTAGGTCCTATAAGCATAAGTTCAGGAACTCTTATTCTATCATTAATAGGTAAATCATCATTTTTCTTATTGTTAAAATTTGCTATGGTAAGCACCTCCAATATTTTTCAATTAAAAAGTGAATACTTACGTATCCACCTTTGAAACCTCTTATAAAATAACTCTAATTAATACTTTAATTATATTTATTTTCTATTTGGCTCTTTACCCAGTACTATCTGATCTCGGGTGGATGTGGATACATCGCTTTCCTTTTTAAAACAATATGATTATATCAAATATAAATTATTTGTCAATATATTTTATATATTATTTCATTTGTTTTCCACTAGTTTTATTTAATACTTCTCCTAAGAAATTATCTATATCTTTCTTTATTTCCTCTTTGTTGTCAAATACTGTATGATGATCACCAGGATATTTTTTGCACATAACATTTAAACCTAATTCTTTTAACTGATTAGATTGATTAACAAATCTATCTTGTGTTTCAGCACCAAATACCTTACATATAGCATTTACTTCTGAATCAGTAAATAAAGAATATTTTGCTGTATAATTACCATTTTCGTCTAATTTAAATACTTGTCTACCATATTCATCAACTGCTGGTATATGGTTACCATTTACATCACATAAGATTCTATCTTCTCCATTTTCATCTATATAATGAACATCATCAAAATATGGAGCAGCTGAATCTGTTACATCTTTATCTCCCATATAATAGAAGAAAGCTATCTTTCTATATTCTTCTTCATCAAAATAAGGTAAATCAGCTATACCAGTTGGATATATAAATTCATATCCATTTTTTTCTTTTATAGGCATAGACATTGCTCCACCTGTTCCACCTGCTACTACTGCTTCAATTGTTTCCGGATGCAAAAGTGCAAAATGAGATGCACATTTAGCACCTTCAGAATAACCAGTTATAATTGCCTTATTATGAATAATTGGTTTCATATCATTTAATATTTCTAATCCATATTGAATCATATTCTTAATTTGTTCAGGCAAACCTACATATTTATCTTTATCAAGAATATCATCTCTTTCATCTATAAAATTTATTCCATGTATAAAATCTTTACCTAAAAAATTAGGTCTCCACTCATATCCTCTTGGAATAGCTGGAACTAAAAGTGGAAAATCCAATTCACATAAAAAATGTTTATCTATTGGATCAATATTTCCTTTATCTTCTAAAGTCTTTTTTTGTATTTCTTCTAAACTATTACTCCCCTTAATATAATTCTTAGGTAAATTACATTTATATATCATATAATAATCATCACATAAATCTACTGGTACTAATAAAGTAAAAGGAAAATTAAAACCTCTTTCAGGATTAGCTCCAATTATTATTTCTTGAATATCTTTTCCATTCAATTTTCTGATTTCCATATAATCACCTATATTAATTATAATATACATAAATAATATATAACACTTAATTACCTTTTAATTTACATAAAAAAACATGGATAATATCCATGTTTTAATCTTCAAATAAACCTATTAAAACAGGTTTTAATAACTCATATATAAAGAATACTACTAAATTAGCAACTATTATTAATAACATTAAAGGAATTGATACACTTACTACTCCAATAAATTGTCTTAAAGGAGTTAAGAAGAATATTCCTTCTATTATTAATATAATTAATATTCCTATATTAAATTGTTTATTTGAGAAGAAACCTTGTTTAAATACAAATTGTTTTAGATTTCTACATGTTATTGCATATATTATTTCTTGCATTACCAATGTTAATAAAGCACATGACATTGCTATTTCAGTATTATAATTCTTTAATACTAAGAAGAATGTTAAACACACTGCTACTGTTTCAACAATTGCTGATGTTGTAATATTAGCAATTGCAAATGGTGTAAACATTGGTTTATCTAATCCTCTAGGTGGTTTATCCATAATACCTTTTTCAGAAGGTTCAAATGATAAACAAATACTAGGAATAGAATCTGTTACTAAATCTATAAATAATATATGAATTGGCAATAATATAGTAGTTCCAGTAAACATCGCAATTAATATAGTAAATAATTCACCAAAATTAGATGATAAAGAATAAATAACATTATTTCTAATATTAGCAAATATTCTTCTACCTTCTTCAATTGCAGTTACAATTGTACTAAATGAATCATCTAATAATATAATATCTGCCACATTTTTAGTAACTTCAGTACCTGTTATACCCATACCAATACCAACATGAGCATCTTTAATTGCTGGTGCATCATTTACTCCATCACCTGTCATGGCAACTACTTTACCTTGAGCTTGTAATGCTTTAACAATTCTTTCTTTATGTATAGGACTAACTCTTGCATATACAGAGTACTTATTAACAATATCAATTAATTCTTCATCTGTATATTCATCTAATTTAGAACCTAATAAACATTCATCTCTAGAATCTACTATACCTACACGTTTAGCTATAGCTCCTGCTGTTATTAAAGAATCTCCTGTTATCATTATTGTTCTAACACCAGCTTTTTGAGCAAGTGCAACTGATTCTTTAACACCAACTCTAGGTGGATCTATCATACCTGTTAATCCAACTAATATTAGATTCTCTTCTTCTTTTATTAAATCAGTATTCTTTTTAGGAACACCTTTTAATTCTTTATATGCAAAAGAAATAACTCTCAATGCATTTTCAGCCATATGAGCTTCTTCTTCATTTATAATTCTTTGCATTTCTTTAGTTAATTTAACTTTCTTATTGTCTTTATACATATATGAACATTTTTTCATTAAACTATCTAAAGATCCTTTAACTAATAAATATGTCTTACCATTTATAACATTTACAGTAGACATCATTTTTCTATCAGAATCAAATGGAATATCCATTATTCTAGGACAATCATTTGCAACAGTTGATACCTTCTTATATCCTAATTCTTCTAACATACAAGTTTCAGTTGGATCTCCAACAAAACTTCCCTTAGAATACATAGCGTCATTACATAGAATTTTAACATAGTCTAACCAATCTTGGTTTAAAACTACATTCTTTTGAACATTCATTTTATTTTGAGTAATAGTTCCTGTTTTATCAGAACAAATTACATCAGTTGAACCTAATGTTTCTACAGCAGTCATTTGTCTAACTATAGTTTTCTTTTTAGCAAGTGCACCTGCCCCATTAGATAAACTAATAGTAATAACTGCAGGTAATCCTTCTGGAATAACAGCTACTGCAAGAGATGCGCATAGCATAATTATTTCCATTACTTCATATTTTTGAATAAAACTATATATAAATATAAAAATTAATATTAAAAATACTAAGAAAGTTAATTTCTTACTTATTTCTTCAATTCTTAATTCTAAAGGAGTCTTTATTTCATATGGTGTATTTAAAGATACAGCTATTTTACCTAATTCAGTATACATACCTGTTGAAGTAACAATTGCTTCAACTCTACCATTAGTGATATTTGTACCACTGAATAACATATTATATTGATCTTGTATTTGTAATTTAGTACCAGCTACTTTTTCACTTCTTTTACTAACAGGATTTGATTCACCTGTTAAAGGTGATTCATCTACTAATAAATTAGATAAAGATACTATTCTTGCATCAGCTGGTACTTTTTCACCAGCTTCCAAAATAATATAATCTCCAGGAACTAATAGCTTAGTATCAATTACTTCAACTTTACCATTTCTTTTTACCTTACAAGTAGAAGAAACATACTTCTTCAAACCTTCAAGTGTTACTTCTGCTTTTTCTTCTTGTATAAATCCCATGATAGCATTTATTAATACAACTACAGCAATAACAATAGAATCTGTATAATCATGTGAATATAATAAACCATATATTAACATTAATATTGCTACTATTATTAAAATGATAATCATCATATCGTTAAATTGACTTAAAAATTTAACAATCTTTGATTTCTTTTTTCCTTCTACTATTTCATTAGGACCCACTTCTACATATAAAGACTCAGCTTGTTTTAAAGTTAAACCATCTTCACTAGTATTCAACTCTTTATATATTTCTTTTATATTCTTATTAAAAAACATATAAACCAACTCCTTAAGCTACATAATAAAAAAGAAGAATTAATCTTCAAGCTTAATAACTTTGATTAATCCTTTTTCAGTTTCTTCTAAAGCTCTACCAATTTCTCTTTTACAAACATAATCTTTTTCATTCATTTGGTAGTGTTTAGTTTCTAACATTTGTTTACTTCTCATAGATGCTACATGAACTAAAACATACTTAGAACCTACTTTATTTAATATTTTATCTATTGATGGATAAATCATAATATCACTCTCCTACTATTAATAGTCTACAATATTTACTGTAAAAGATAAAATAAAAAGCGTAAACTATTTACGCTTTTTT
Organism: Bacilli bacterium; assembly: GCA_016283935.1. Taxonomy (GTDB): domain Bacteria; phylum Bacillota_I; class Bacilli_A; order RF39; family UBA660; genus UBA6985. The sequence continues at coordinate 15,268 of JAEENX010000025.1, read as the reverse complement.
ACATTTTTCTTTTTATTGTCATTTTTACCATATTTTCCTAAATTAATATAGTAATTATTATAATCCTTTTTATCTACACATACTTCTACAGTTTTTAATTTGTATTCTTCTATAACTTTATTAACATCAAACCATAGTTCTTGATGGATAAATTTATATTCTTTACCATTTTCAGTATAGCTTAATTCAATTTGATATGGATTTTTACCTTTAAAATGAATAGCATTATTAACAGATACTCTATCAATATTAGCTTCTATCTTTTTACCTTTCTTTAATAAATATTTTTTTCTTTTATTATAAGAACGTAAAATCATATATGATATAAAACCAATCATTGAGAATACTACACCAACTATTGTTAATGATAAAGCCGTAATAGCTTGATTCTTAATAAAACTCTTATTTGGATTATCTTTATCATATATAACTGTAATATATCCATTTTCATACCAACTTGAATCAATCATTCTTAATTTTCTATTATATGATTGTTCATTTGTTGTATATCTTACTATGGTATATCCTTCTCTATGATTTATTTCCATTACTTTAGCATATGCTATATCTCTATTATTATATACTAAGAAATATCTAAAACCTATAATTCCAAATACTAACGTAACTAATATACCAATAACACCAAATAGTAATGCAAAAACTCTTAAAGTTTTCTTACTTCTTTTCATGTAACCACCCTGTAATTAATTTAATGTGAAATGAATAGCGACTACGCCATTTTTAATTTGATCTTCTTCTGAATAGTAAACACTCATATCATCAGGACAAGCTACTTCATCTTCTTTATATCCCATAGATATTTTATCTTCATGTTTATATAATTCCTCAAATGATGTATATATATTTAATTCAGTAATAGTAGCGTCTATCTTACTCTTATCGCTTCTATTTTCAAATTCAATTTTATCTCCTACTTTGAATTCTCTTCTTTTCTTATCATTTAGTCTTATTTCAACAGTCTTATTTCCTGCTTTTACATTTTCAAAATGTTCCTTATCTAAATGCATTCTATACATATAAATCACCTCATGCTTTAATTATACAATAAAAAAAAGAAATATTAAATATTTCCCTTAATTTATTTTATTATAATACCTAAGTATATTTTCTTTAATTAAACCATCTAACATTCCATCCAACACCCTTGGCATTTTTAGAGATAGTATGTCCAAAGATAGATGTTTCAACATAATCTATTGAATACTCACCATCTTCCATTTGACCTCTCGTATAAAAATTATATCCTAGACCAGTATAATTTTTTTCATAATAGTTTGCATCTTCAGTATGTACATGACTATTAAATGAATTCATAACAAAAATTGGTTTAACAAAATATTGATTAACCATATAAATATTAGTTATAAAAATAGCAATAAATATAATTAAAACAGAAACAACTATTTTAATAATTGTAATTTTTCTTCTTTTCTTTTTATCAAATTCATTTTTAAAATCAATTGCTTTTTTTACATTTATATTAATATCTTTATTTGTAATTGTAGTTTTTTCTTCTAATTTTCCATCCATTAATTCTCTTACTGATATACCAAATAAATCAGCAAGTGGAATCAACAATGAAACGTCTGGCAAACCTTTTCCACATTCCCATTTACTAATTGTTTTATCAGAAACAAATAATTTGTCTCCTAATTCCTTTTGAGTCATTTTATGTTTAATTCTTAAGTCATATACAAGTTTACCAAACTTTTTTGAATCCATTTTCATCACCACACACTTATTATAACACCTATAAACAATTTTAATACTCTACTCTTAATAGAATATAAAAAAAGGAAATATTAAATATTTCCTTATTCATCAATTAGTTTTTTTATTTCTTCAATGAAATGTTTTTTATTACTTACAAACTTCTTAGGTTTGAATTTCTTTAACTCTTTTATTTTATCTTCTATATTATCTTTTTCTTTAATATCTAAAATATATCCTTCTTTAACATATTCAGATACTATTTCAGTTTGATGATCATTTATATGTTCACCATATTTAGATAATCTAGGAATTGCTAAAACTTTTTTATCTTTTTTTATAGCAGATAATATAGATCCAGATCCTCCATGAGTAATAACTATATCAGCTTTATCTAATAATTCATCCATTTCACTCATCGAAACAAATTTAAATATTTTCATTTTATCTGATTTATAATCAGATGATCCTCCTGCTTGTACAATTATTTCATCTTTAATATTACTATGTTCTAACATATCTAATAATCTATACATTTTTTGGTCTTGAGTACCAAGTGTAACTAATATCATTAATTAATACCTCCAAAGTATAAAGCATTTGGATATTCTTTCTTTAAAGATTCCCATTGTACAACAAAATGATCAGCAAATTTATATACTATTCTACCTGATTTTGTAGAATTAGTAACATTAGCATATGTTTCTATGAATATTACTTTCTTTTTAAACATATGTGCTAATTGACATAGATAAACACCTGTATTAGGTCCTGTTGTTACTACAACATCAGGTCTTATTTTTATATAAGTATATATACTATTTAATAAATTAAATCCATTTACAAATAAGTATTTAATGAAATTCTTTTTATTATTATATATAAAATATCTAACATTATATTTATCTTTTAAATCTTTAGTAACTTCAGTTTTTTCAGTTACTAAAGTATAATCATAATCTTTAAAGATTGAATCTAATTGAAGTAATTCAGTTAGATGTCCTCCTACTCCAGCAACAAATATTACTTTTTTCTTCTTCATGAAAAACTCCTAAAGTTCATTTATCTTTTCAATAATATCATTATTATATTTCTTTAAATCATCAAAATCTCTTTTTTCATGTTTACATAATTGAAGAATACCTTCTTTAACTGATTCACATCCTTCAATATCATCAATATATTTTTCTAGATGTTTAGGAATAACTATATCTAATCCTAAAGCTTTAGCTTCTAAGATTGCCATACCTTGACCTTCATATCTAGACATCAATGTAAATGCATCACATTTATTCATTACATTAAATGGATTATTAAATTTACCTGTTAAAGTAATATATTCTTCCATCTTTAATTCTTCAATTAAATGTTTAAGATTTTGTCTTTCTCTACCATCACCAATTATATATAAATGATATCCAGTATCTTCTTCTATTACTTTAGCAAATTCTCTTATAAGTAGGTCAAAACCTTTTTGATGTACTAATCTACCTGTTGAACAAATATTTACTACATCATCATTAACTTTAAATTTAGTTTCAACATCTTTTAATTCTTTTATTTTCTTAGTATCAATTACATTTGGTATAACTTTATATTCTTTATCTATATGTGTAACTTTTTCAAATGCATCTTTTGCTCCTTGAGATACACATACGAAAGTATCAAAATAATTATATTTAGCTTTAAAAGCTCTATAAAGTATTCTATATTTAAATTCTTCTTTTAATTTAATATCTATATCATTATGAACCCATATAACTCTTTTCTTAGCAGGACATAATATTGCATTTAATGCACAATCTACAGAATAAGAATTATAATCTATTGCTATATCATATTCTTTATTAATTTTACATCTATAAAAAGCTTTAACAAGATTAAAACTTATTACTTTTGTAAATTGAGGTAGTCTATCTAAATAATAGATATTAACATTTTCATTAACATCTTTAATAAATACATTTTCACGATGAAATAAGTATAAATCCACTTCATACTTAGTATAATCTATACAATTTAATAGATTAATTAATGATCTTTCAATACCACCTATGTTTAAATTTCTTTGAAATATAGCAACTTTTTTCATACATTACCACCTATACATATAATATCATATTTTCTAAATAATAAATATATTAAATAAAAAGAGATAATAATATTATCTCTTTAATAGTTTTTCATAAGCTTTTCTATATTCACCACTTTGAATATCTTCTATCCAGTCTTGATGATTAACATACCAATCAACTGTTTCTTCAATACCATCTTCAAACGTATGAGATAAGCTCCATCCCAATTCATTTTCTATTTTACTAGAATCAATAGCATATCTTAAATCGTGTCCAGGTCTATCATCTACAAAAGATATAAGTGATTCATCTTTCTTTAGTATATTTAATATAGTTTTAACTACTTCTAAATTTTTCTTTTCAGAATGTCCACCTATATTATATATTTCACCTATTTTACCTTTGTGTAATATTAAATCTATAGCATTATTGTGATCATCTACATGAACCCAGTCTCTTATATTTTCACCTTTACCATATATAGGAATAGGTTCATTTTTTAATGCTTTACTTACTACAACTGGAATAAGCTTTTCAGGGAATTGATAAGCACCATAGTTATTAGAACATCTTGAAATAGTAATTGGTAATCCATATGTTCTTTGATATGCCATTAATTGCATATCAGCTCCAGCTTTAGCAGCTGAATATGGGTTTGATGGTCTAATTGGTGTATCTTCTTTAAACTTTAAGTCAGGTCTATCTAAAGGTAAATCTCCATATACTTCATCAGTAGATATTTGATGAAATCTTACATTTCCATGTTTTCTACATGCATTCATAACTGTCATAGTTCCTAATATATTAGTTTCACTAAATAAATTAGGATTTTTTATAGAATTATCTACATGTGATTCTGCAGCAAAGTTAATAACACAGTCAGGTCTTTCTTTTGCAAATAATGTATCTATAGCTTCTGCATTTCTAATATCTATTTTATAAAATTTAAAATTAGGTTTATCCACCAAAGAAACTATATTATTAAAATTACCTGCATAAGTAAGCATGTCTACACATATAAATTGATCTTCCGGATATTTATTAACAACATAATGTAAGTAATTTGAACCTACAAATCCTGATCCACCTGTAACTAAATATTTCATATAAACCTTCTTCCTCAACCCTCAAAGTTATTCCATCAATTAAATTATAACATATATAAATAAAAAATTAATAATAAAAATAAACAGCCTATATAATAATAACCATTATCAATTCCTCCATTCTTAGAAACACTACTAATATCACTCACTTTTAATACATAATTTTCTTCCATTTTATCCCCTCTCTCATATTGAATATATTAATCAAATAATATATATTTTTTTAGAGGAAGCATTAATAAACTGATGCTACCTTATTATGGTTTGCATCTAGTTAATGCGTCCAAAAAGTAAAATAACATACTAAAAAGTACAAAAAAGTACATTTTAGTATATTTTACAAAAAAAAGAGAACATTTATTGATGTTCTCTTTTATATTTATCAGCTTTTTTCTTTATCTTATACATTTGTTTATCCAATTCTTTGATTTCTTTAGAACAGTTATACATTTCTTCTCTTAATTCATCAGGCATATCATCTAATTTATAACCTATCTTATGGTCTAATGAAGCCCAGAAATCCATTGCGATTGTTCTTACTTGAACTTCTGCTTCAATTTCAACTTCTTCACCATCTAAGAATATAGGCATCTTTAATATAATATGATATGAAATATATCCTGTATTTTTAGGATTAGATATATAATCTTTTTCTTCTCTTATAGTATATTTAGTATTTTGTTTAATTAAATCAATGATATCATATACATCATTGATAAAAGAACATACTATTCTTATACCTATAATATCATGTACATGTTTAACAATATTTTCAGTTGTAATTGGATATTTTTTTCTTTCAAGTTTTTTAATTATGCTTTCCTTAGATTTAAGACGAGATTTAACATGATCAACTGGATTACAATTATTTGTATATTCATAGTTTTGAATCATGATCTTTAATTCTGTCTCTAACATCTTTAAGGCCAAGCTGTGTTTAAGCATGATATCATCAAATGCTTTATCATTTAACTTTAACTCAGTTATATTCATGTTTTTCCCCTTTCTCTTTAATGGACTATCATGATAACACTTTTTAACCCTTATTGCAAATTAAAAAGAAGAAGTTTTACTTCTTCTTTGCTTTTATTTTATATGGTATTAAGTTAATTAAATAAAACAATTTAAATAATAACATACTTAATCTAGCTTTATTATATTTAGATTCATAATAGAATTTAGAATTAGCATGTATTTTATATTTATTTAAATTTGAAACATTACTACCTATAGTAGCATTGTGCATATGTTTAACTTGTATATTACAATTACATTTAGATAATAAGTTCTTATTCTTTAACTTTTTAGCTAATATATCTTCTTCATAATATAAGAATACATTTTCATCAAAGTAATCTATACTTTCTAATGTTTTACCATCTATCATAAAGAAACATCCATATACACATTCTACATTAACAATATCTTTATAATAATCTTTTTTATAGTAAATAAGTTTATCTCTATAAAGTCTATTTATAAATGGAATATTAACTAATAAATCTATATATTTATTTCTATTTCTCCATCCATATTTAATAACACCATTTTCATTTATAGCAGGCATTACTACTTTAGTATTATCATCAATCATTTTATTTAATTCATTTATAATACTTTCTTTACCTATTAATATATCTGCATTTGATTCAATAATATTAATATCTTTATATTTATCAACTAAATATTTACTACCTACATTTAAAGCATGTGAATATCCTTTATTTTTTGTAGGTAATACAGTTATACCTTTTATTTTTTTTATTTTTTCTAAAGAATCATCAGTAGATCCAGAATCTACTACAACTATTTCATCAATATTATTAAAAGTATATATATCATCTATTATAGTAGATGTATTTTTATAATCATTATAATTAACAATTACTATACCTGTTTTTTTCATTCTTTAACACCTACTTTCTTATATAAGTAGACTAATAAATAAGCTAAATATATTGAAACTGCTGGTTGTAATAATACATGTCCTGCAAACCATAAAACTAATAAGAATACAAATAATGTCATTCCTGGTAAAGCAACATCAGAATCAAATAATAAATCCATCTTTTTAATTAATCCAATGATTATTTTAACTATTAAAAATAATGGAACTATTAAATCTAATATTACAGCAAATATTCCATGGAATATTAAAATATCAAATAAATCCATTTCAGTTAAATGTTCATATTCTTTATGTTGATTAGTTATACCAAAGAACTTATCAAATAAAGAAGATTTTTTATATAAATCTTTATTATATGCTAAGAATTCATCTCTTCCATTGAAAGCTACTGTTTTAACTTGACTATCTTTTATTTCACCTTGATTATCTACTATAATTTCTTGATAATTATTATTTAATTCTTCTGTAGATATATGTACATCTATTTTTTCTTCTGTTTTATTATCTACAACTTTTTCTATTCCATCTTGAGCTCTTAAATCTATATTATATTTAAGAGGAGTCATAGGAAAGAATACAATAGCAGCTATTCCCATGATTAAGAATAATATATTAAATTTATAATATTTTTTTATTCTTTTCTTATCTATAAAACAAGAAACTATATAAAATAATACATAACCTATATTAATAAATAACATTGCAATATAAGTAGTCTTAGTACCTATTAAAATCATAAATGCATTAGTTAATAAATAAGATATAACAGGTAATACAGATTTACTTTTCATCATATATGTCATGGATATACTTAATAAGAATACAAGTATAATTCCATATTCATTTGCTGAATTAAACCAACCTGTAGTTCCATGCATAATACATTTTTCATATGAACATAAATTAGTTTTAGTAGCCATACTTAATACTAATGATAATCCTATTATAAGAGCATTTAATATAAAGGTTTTATTATCTAATAATTTACCTTTTATATTAGTAAAATATTTATAAAAGAATAATAATAAAACTGGAAAATATGTTAAATGAATTAAACTATTCATTTGAGTACCAACACTAAAACCATCTATAGTATGAGCATGTACAATTAAGTTAGTTAAAAGATATATACTAGATATAGCTAAATATATATAAGTAATTTTATTTCCTTTAATAAAACAATATATAAGTGCATATAAAACAAAAGCACCTCTAAATAAAATACCAATTGATGCAGGTATATTAAGTAAACTAGTTAATATATCTAGAATTGGTTGAATAAGAAAAAAGATTGTTATAATTTTATTATTATATATTTTTTCCATATCTATCACATAACAATTATAACATAAAAAAAGAATAAGATTATTTTTTCTTATTCTTTTTTGTTTTCTTATCGGTTGGTGCTAACCAATACTTACCATCTACTATTCTTGCAACTAACATACTTGATGCTGAATCACCTACTACATTTAACATAGTTGCAGGTGGATCAATTATAGTAGCAATAATTGTTAGAACTGGTAAACAAGCTGGTGAGAATCCCATAAGTGTAATAATCATCATTTCAGAGATTGTTCCACCACCAATTGGTACAGCACTTATAAGTAAGTTAGCAACAAATGCTATTCCAAATACTTTTGCTATTTCTCCAACACTTGTTAATGGAGTTCCAAATAAACAAACTAAGAACATTATTTTAAATAATGATCCAATTATACTTCCATCTTTATGGAAGCTAGTTCCTAAAGGTATCATAGTATCTGCTATATCTTCAGATACACCTATATTCTTTGCACATTTTGAATTAACTGGAATTGATGCAGCTGATGAACATGTTGCAAGTGATGTAACAGTTGCAGGAATAATATTAGACCAATACTTTTTAACACCAGCAAATCCACCTGCAATATATGCATATATTGAATAAACAATAATGTAATATAAAACAGATACTACTGTATATAGAATAAATACTTTTAAGAATCCAACTGCTATTTCACTTCCAAATGTCCCAACTAATGCAGCAAAATAACAACCTAATCCTATAGGTGCATAATACATAATTATTTTAATGAAGTTCATTAAAACATCATTTGCACTTTCAAGTACTTCTCTAAACTTTTCACCTTTCTCTTTGCTCATTCTAATTGCAAATCCTGTTATTAAAGATACTACTAATAAAGCAATTAAATTACTCTTAGATAAAAGTAAGCTAAAATCACTTACTGTTAATGTTTTAACGGTTCTTTCTAAAATAGTTAATTCTTCAGTCACTTCTTCAGGTTCTACAAAACTTGCTCTGATTGCTTCAGTATCATTTGGAGAAACTAAGTTAGTTTTAAATGTTGTTAAAAATCCTACTACTAATGCTACTAAACTTGTAACAAAGAATATTACAAATATAGTAACTAATACTTTGCCTAATCTCTTACCAGATTTCATCTTAGCAATAGATGTTGTAATAGTTAAGAATATTAAAGGTACTATTACAACAAACATCATATTGATAAAAATATCACCAAATGGACTAAGTACAGCAGTCTTTTCTTTAAATATTAAACCAACTATAGCACCTACTATAATACTTGCTAATAAAATAATAGTTTGTTTGTAATTTTTAAGAAAATTCTTCATAATTACTCCTTTCATAGCTACATTATAGAACTGAAGGTTTACACTTTTAATACACATATAACCACACTTTTTATTATTTTATTTGCAGAAATCCACACTTGATGTATAATACGTCATAAGTGAGGGATTATTATGAAAAAAAAGTTTATAAAATTAAATATAGATGATAATCATTTATCATTTGGTAATCTATGTAGATTAATCAAAACTCAAGCAAAAAATAAATCTTCAGCAATGCAATCTGAAATATTCTGTACTCTATTTAATGTTGATAGTATAAATGACACAACTATAAACAACTACTGTGTTGGAGTACGTGGAATAAATGATGATTATAAACAAACATATATTAATTATCAAAAGAAATATATAAATGATAAAAATATATTAAAAGATATTATTATAAATTTAGTATCAATTATAGATGGTAGATTACACGATGATAAATATGATATTAACCAATCAGAATCATTAAAGAGTTTATGTTTAAAGTTATATAACATTTCTAAAAATGATCATGATTGTAAAGAAGAATTTACAAGAGAATTATTATCATTAATAAATCATAATAATCTTATAGAAGCTATGAGTACTATTCTATTCTTTGTAATACTAGATAAAAAACAACCTTTATATGAAGAAGAAGTTAAAGTTGAAATCATGGAAAATATATTAAGTGATACTAATATATCTGCTAATGATTTAAAAGAATACTTAAATATTAAACTTGCAGAAGAAATAAACTTTAATATGAATTTAAAAAAATTAGCTAATAAAGGTAACGCATATGCATGCTATGAATTAGGATTAGAAGAAATGAATGGTTTATATGAAGGATATCCAAGATATAATATTGCTCTTCAATATTTTAAAGAAGCTGCTAATTCTAATCATGCAGGTTCATATTATGTTATATCTAAATTATATTTACAAGGATTAGTTGGAACTAATTCAAAAGAAGATTATGAATATGCATATAAAAATGCAACTAAAGCAATGGAACTAGGTTCTATAGCTGCTATAAATGAAATTGGATTATTTTATTTAAACGGATATACTCCAGTAAAAAAAGATATTAATAAAGCTATTGAATACTTTGAAGAAGCTGCTTCTAAAAATTATTCATATGCATATAATAACTTAGGGAAAATATATGAAGATAGAAATGATTTAGATAAAGCATATGAATATTATCAAAAATCATATGAATTAGATAATTCATGGGCTGCTAATAAACTTGGAGAAAGAGAAAGAAAACTAGGTAACTATAAAGAAGCATTTAAATATTATTCAGATTCAATAAATGTACCTATTAATAATGTTTGTAACTACGCTTATTATAATTTAGCTAAATATTATTATTTAAATGGAAATCCATATGCATACATAGATAAAGATATTAATAAAGCTATTGAATATTTTGAAAATGCTGCTGAATTTAATATACTTGACGCTGAATTAGAGTTATTAAATATATATGCTCATAAATATGTTAAAAATAAACAAGAAGATGTTTATTTTAAATTAAAAAGAATTGTTAATTTAATTGAAAATAATAAAAAATATAATAATGAATTAAAAGATAAAATAAACAAAATATTAAAAGATATAAAAGATAATAAAAATATAGATTTAAGCATAATAAAATAGGAAGTAACCTTCCTATTTTTTCTTTTTTAATTCTATATAATCTTTTGCTATTTCTTTATCATCCATATGATATTTAACAGTACCTATTATTTGATAATTCTCATGGCCTTTTCCTAATATCAATAATGTATCTTCAGGATGTAACATATCTATACCTTTTTGAATAGCTTTTATTCTATCTGGTATAACAATAAAATTCTTTCTTTTAATACCAGTTAATATATCTTCAATAATCTTTTCAGGATCTTCTGTTCTAGGATTATCTGAAGTAATAATAGCATAGTCAGAGTTTGTAGTAGCTATATCACCCATAATAGGTCTTTTAGTTGAATCTCTATCTCCACCACATCCTATTATAGTTATTATTCTACCATTACTATTTTCTTGAAATGATGTGATTATTTTTTCAACAGCATCTGGAGTATGTGCATAATCAACAATAATATTACCTTGATCATATGGAACAATATCACATCTACCTGAAGGTGGATCTATTTCCATTGAATGAGATAATACTTCATCTAAATCATATCCTAAATTATTAACAAGTATTGCACTCATAATATAGTTATAAACATTAAATTTATTTTTTAATTTAGTATCTACATAATAAAATTTATCTTTATACTTAAATACTATATGTGTTCCATATTCTTTATTTTGATATTCAAATATTTTTAAATCCTTACCATTAAATCCATATGAAATACCATCTTGTAGTTTTTCTTCTTTTCCTAAATAAGAATCATCTTGATTATATATAACTTTACTCTTATCTTTAACATGATTTAATAGTAATAATTTTGCATTCAAATAATTTTCCATTGTTTTATGAAAATCTAAATGATCTTGAGTAATGTTAGTATAACCAACTGTATCATATTGAAGACCTGCTACTCTCTTTTCAACAAGTGAATGAGAAGAAACTTCCATTACTACTGTTTCTATACCAGATTCATATGCATTATTTAATATCTCATATAAATCAATCATACTTGGTGTTGTATTAGGCAATTCATAATGTGTATTCTTATCATAATAACCTATAGTACCAATATAACAAGCATTTATTCCCATACTTAATAATGTTTCATATGTTAAAAAACATGTAGTAGTTTTTCCATTAGTACCTGTTACACCTACAAACTTCATATTCTTAAATTTATCTTTATATATTTCTAATAAATATGCATTTAACCATTTTTGAGTATCATCAGTTTTAATTATCTTAACCCCATCTATATCAGGAATACTTTCTGATACTACAACAACACTTGCTCCTCTTTTAACTGCATCATCTATGTATTTATGTCCATCTACAGTATGTCCTTTTATAGCAACAAATATATCCCCAGGTTCTACTCTTCTTGAATTTGCTTTAATATTAAACATTCTTTTCACCTCATGAAAATAATTATATTAAAAGAATATCCACATATTAATATTTATAAATCCACATATAAAAAAAGAATTACACATGTAATTCTTCTATTCATATAAACTATTTAATTTTTCTATTACTTCAGCTTCTTTTAATATATTAGGATCATATTCCACTTTAATAGTAACCTCTTCTTTCTGACTCATAAAGAAATCAGTAAAATTAGATTCAGCTTTAGTAATACCTTCCATATCATATAAATCTTCTATGAATCCCATATAACAGTAATCACAGCAAACAGATTTCTTTGATACTTCGCACTTCTTCATATTCTTCTCATGTTTATCAAAAGAATACATATTAGGTGTCTTAGATATTTCTAGAAATATATATATTTCTGTTTTTATAACTATTGGATTTGTTTCTTTAGAATCATATTTAATATCTATTTTTAACTTTTCTTCATTAGTTACTTTAACTTCTTTAATACCTTTTACAGTTAATAAATATTCTTCTAATTCTTTATGTCCTAATGTATCAAATACAATTGTTAATTCTTTCATAGTACCACCTAGTTATACATATAATATAATTAATAAATACCTTTTTATCTTCAAAATTAAAACTAGTCATCAAATTTATCCATAAAAACATATCCCTCCATACTTTTATTATATTAGAAGGTATACTTAGAGTCAAACAAAAAGAATTAGATTTTATCTAATTCTTTTTTGGTCCAGTTACATTTATATTTTTATTATCTTCAGGTGGCATAAATGAATACCAACTAGATAACATTTTAAATACTTCATCAAATAATTCTGTTTCTTCAAATAAAGCTAGTATTTCTTCAGGTGTTTTTCTATATCTAAGCACAAAAGATTTATATGAACAAATATTACTTTCTTTTAATGAAGAATATATTTTTATTAATCTCTTATTTTGATTATTTGCATTCATTATTAAACTGAATAACTCTGGATTTTCAGTTTTTAATTTTCCAAATATATGTTTAAAGTATTTAACATCTATATCATTTTCTTTTAATATTACATTTAAATCTTTACCTGCCTCTTCAGATTCTTGAATCATTTCAAGAACATCATATAAAGATACATATTCTGTTTGATAATGTGATGCAAGTATTAATAATAAACTTTCTTTCATTTTTTTATCTAAGAATTTTCTTTCTCTTATATATTTAGAAAAGTTTTCTTTTTTAATATTCATAGATTTTAAGAATATTTCTAATTCTTCATCATTATTTTTTAATGACACTATAGTATTAAATAAATGATTTTCTTTTTTTCTCAAATTAAGTTTTATTTTTTCAATTCTTTGTCTAATAAGTTTAGTATCAAATTGACCACTGAAATCGTATTCATTTAATATAGAGTTTAAAGTATCAATATCTTCATTTGTATAAAAAGGATCACTATAGAATTTTTCTAATACATTTGAATTTATAATTATATAGAAAAATTCATCTTCGTCATCTAAACTTTTATTTGTTTTTTCTACATAAGATTTACCATATCTAGCTTTTAATCTTTCTAGTAAATCACTATTTCTTTTTTGCATTATTAATGATATATGGCTTAACATTTCTTCTTCGCTAGAATCTTTACCTTCATTATTCATTTTTGCAATTCGTTTTACATATTCATATTCTTCATCAGTTAATAATCCATTACAACGTGCAATTATTTCATTATAAAATCTTTGGAAAATTGCATTTTTATTATTATCATCAAAAAGAGAAAAAAATGGTCTTATATGTTCAGGTGCTACTTCAATTATTTTAATTAAAGTATCAGGTGATTTTAATTCTTCAGCAGTATACAATAATTTTGCCATTCTAGCTAAACCGGCACCATCAAATTTATCAACAACACTTTTATAATAATTAAATCTATCTTCATCTGTCTTGATTTTAAACAATACATTTTCAAAAATATCAAAATATTTATTCATTTTATATTTAAAACCACAATAACAATTAGATCTATTTTCAAAATATCTTCTTAATAGTAAAAATCTTTTATAATCGTCTTTAAATCCAAGATCAATAAATTGTTTTTCAGTTACTTTACTTATTTTACGTTTTTTTAAATTATCATAAAATTTATATATATATTCCTTAGATATATCTTTTTTACCTATTAATGTTCTAAATAAATCATAATTGATTCTTCCTTCATAATCTAATTCATCAGCTAACACATATTCATTATTGTCAACATAAATAATTACACCAGTATTTTTTAATACCCTTAAAACATATTTCTTATCATCATTAGTTAATTCATCAAATCTACATTCATAAAAATCTTTAGCATATTTTTTTAACAATTTCTTTTTTATTTTTTTATTAACACATTTATATAAAACAAATGGTAAAGTTTCATCATATTTTAATATTTCATCAATAAAATCTTCTCTTTTTCTTTCATCTTTATTAAATGTTCTACAAAATAAATCTTTAATATCACTTGTTTTATTAAGATTTCTACAAAAAAATTTAGCTTTCTCCTCTAAACTATTATCTGAGAAAAACAAATAAAAATAATAGTTTCTATTTAATGTTATATCTCTATTCTTTACATTTAAATACTTCATTAAACGTTCATATGCTCTGATACTATTATTAATTCCTAATTTTTCGAACTTTTTTTCAAGACCAGGTTTAATAACATCCCCTCTTAAAGAATCAATAAAATCTATCATAAATTCTGTTAATTTTTCATAGCTAATATCTTTTGGATTAATATCAAAAGTA
>JAEENX010000024.1 GCA_016283935.1 Bacilli bacterium | reverse complement strand
CTAATGTTTTAACATTTATATTACTTTGTTCCCATAGTACTAACATAGTTATATATTGAGTATATGTTAAATCTAATTTATCTAAAATTGGCTTGTATTTTCTAATTACTTCCTTAGAAGCTACATATAGAGGAAAACACAATTGATTTTGTAATTTTAATGAATCTTCCATTAATTTCACTTCCTATTTTAATAATTCTTTCAATTCATCTTTAGATTTTAATCCTACAGATGTATTTACTAATTTACCATCTTCATAGATTAATAATGTTGGAATAGACATTATTTGATATTCTTGAGCTAATTCTTGATTATCATCTACATTCAATTTAAAGAATTTAACATCAGTTAATTCTTCAGATAATTCATCAACAATTGGGCTTAACATTTTACATGGTCCACACCACTCTGCATAACAATCAACTAATACTTTCCCTTCTTTTATTTCTTTATTAAAATCTTGTTCTGTTATATTCTTAACCATAACTACATCTCCTTAATTGCCATAGTGGCAGCTATAGAACCGTCAGATACAGCAGTTGTTAATTGTTTTAATGATTTATTTCTACAATCACCTGCAACATAAATATGTTCTACATTAGTATGAACACCATCTTTAGTTTCAATGTATCCTTTTTCATCTATTTCAATTACATCTTTAAATATTTCATTTTTAGGTTCTTGACCTACTGCAACAAATAATGCAGATACATTAATAGTTCTATTATCATTTAGTGTAATTGATTCTAGTAAATTTGTTCCATTTATTGATTCAACTACTGAATTAGTTAATATTTCAATATTTGATCTATTATTGATTTCTTCAATATATTTATCTTCTCCTCTAAAAGTATCTCTTCTATGAACTAAATATACCTTATTAGCTATATCAGATAAATATAATGCATCTTCTAATGCTGTGTTTCCTCCACCTACAATAGCAACATCTTTACCTTTATAGAAATTACCATCACATGTAGCACAGTAAGAAACACCTTTACCAATAAATTCAGTTTCATTTGGTAAATTTAATTTTCTGTTTTGAGCTCCTGTTGCTAATATAATTGCTTTTCCTTTATAAGTATCTTTATTAGTAGTTACTTCTAAATTTTTATTTATATTAACAACTGTTTCATATTTTATTTCAGCACCTTTATCAATTGCTTGATTATACATATTAGTAGCTAAATCAAATCCTGATATAGAATCTACTCCTGGATAATTTTCAACTAAATGAGCATTAATAATTTGTCCACCATAAGATTTACTTTCTAATAGTAGAACACTTTTATTTGCTCTTCTTGCATATAATGCTGCAGTTAATCCTGCAGGTCCTGCTCCTACTATAATAATATCGTACATATAAACACCTCTTATCCTAATAATTCTTTAATAGCATCTTCTAATTTCATTGGATCTTCAATTGGAGATAATCTTCTAACAACATTACCTTCTTTATCAACTAAAAATTTAGTGAAGTTCCATTTGATGTCATATTTATTCTTACATGTTGAACTTAATTTTTCAACACCTTTCATAGCTAATTTGTTTTTCATACCATGTATTTCATCAGTTAATTCAGATTCTTTTAAGAATTTAAATACGTCTGATTCGTTTTCACCATTTACATCAATCTTTTTAAATTGATCAAATGTTGTATTGTATTTAGCAGTACAGAATTCATGAATTTGGTCATCTGAACCTGGAGCTTGATGTCCAAATTGATTACATGGGAAATCTAATACTTCTAATCCTTTATCATGGTATTTCTTATATAAATTCTCTATTGCTTCATATTGTGGTGTAAATCCACATCCTGTAGCTGTATTAACTATTAATAATACTTTTCCTTTTAAAGTACTTAATTTAAAATCTTTGTCTTCTCTTGTTTTTACTGTTATATCATATATATTCATACATTTTTCCTTCTTTCTAATTAAATTGTACACAATTTAATTAATAAAGTCAAGATAAATTGTACACAATTTAATTAAACAAAATAAAACCAGTGAAATTCACTGGTTATATTCTAAATGGTGTCCGCGTGGAGATTCGAACTCCAGACCTGCCGCTTAGAAGGCGGATGCTCTATCCAGCTGAGCTACGCAGACATATCTCAATTGACTAGATAATTATATATCAATTTTTATAAAAATGCAAGGAATATTCTCACTTTATGCTGCATTTTTATTTAAAGATAAGAATACTCCTTCTTCATTCATTTTTTTCTCAAGTAATTTTAGTAAGAATTTATCGTCTACATTCTTAATATCTTGTATAGATAATCCTTCTAATGCTGGTATAAATCCTTTACCTATCATAGTTTGAATAAGTTCAATTTTATTAATAGAAATATAGTATTTAATAATTCTAGTAACTGATTGACCAAATTCCATTCCAAATATCATATAAGATAAAAACAAAATATAATCCTCACCTATTTTAGATATTACATCTTTATTTAATATATTAGTATCTATTTCATTTGTTACTAATAATCCTAATAATGTTTTTAAATCAAAATGATTATGTATATTATACTTTTCTAATTTTAAATCATATATAGTATTAAATGAATTAAATATATCACTTTCTAAAATATCAATTAATAATACTTTTTCTGCATATGATAAAGATTCATATATAGAACTAATCTTAACATTATTAAATGAATAATCATTTGAATTAGCAGCATTAAATCTTTCTTTTAATGCTTTTAATGGAACATCTTTAAATGTTCTATTCGTAATTATTCCATGTGATTCAATATATTTTGTAGAATCTATTCCATTATGACTAATCTTTTTATAATATCTTATTACATCAGAATTAGATTTAGTTACTTCATCAGAAGCTAAATATGCTGATATAAATGATTTTAAAGTTTCAGTTGGCATAGTAAATATAGAATCTCTAATTATGTTATAGATTGTATCTTTATCAAAGTGTTTATCAAGTTCAAATAAAAATGCTTTAATTAAAGTTTCATTAGATTTATATTGGTTTAATACAAATTCATTTTTTAGTAAATTATCACGAACGTTAGAATCAACAACATATTTATCTAACAAAGGATATTTACTTTTAAATTTATTTCCAGAAAACATTCTATCAAAAACGTTCATGATAACACCCCTTTCAATAATATTGCTTATTATATATAAGTCAATTTAAATAGTCAAACAAAAAAGATAGTTTATGTAAACTATCTTTACAGGTTATATATTACTTGTCTGTAGAACCAAATCCACCAGTTCTATCTCCTGCTGCAACATCGTCATCAGTTAATAGATACTTAGCAAATACTCCTTGTCCAATAGCTTCGCCTTTTTTGATTTCAACATCTTCATCTTTTATATTATAGAATGCAAACATAATATGACCATCATTGTCTGGATTACCATAGTAATCTTTATCAATAACACCTACTGAATTTGCAAGTATTAATCCTTTTTTCTTTGGATTAGAACTTCTATTATATAGATATAATACTTCGTCATCCATCATATAAGCTTTAATACCTGTTTTAATTAATGTAGGAGCCATGCCTTCTTTAAATGAAGGTACTACTACATCTTCTGCACATTCAAAATCATATCCAGCTGCAAATTTAGTTTTTCTAACTGGTAAATTGATGTTTTGATCTTCAAATCCTGCTGCTACTTCAAATCCTCTTGTTTTCATAAAAATCCTCATCTTTCCAAAAAGAATTATAACATTTTTATTCATCTTATTTTTGTTGCTTTTGCAACACTATTTATATATAATATTTTTTATGGAGGTAACTGTATGGCTAAAACATCTATATTTAATGAAATATCCTTCAATGATCAAATAAAGTTATTAAATGACTTTAAAGCAAGATCATCTACTTTTAGTAAAGGTGTTACTATAATGTCTAATTTAAGAACTACAAGAGATTTTAATATAGTTAAATCTGGAATAGTTAATATAATACGTTTCAACTATAATGGTACGCGTACAATAATAGAAACTCTTGAAGAAGATGATGTATTCGGAAACTTCTCTTCTGCTACATCTGAAGAACTATATGTAATTGCTGATACTGATGCTGAAATAATTTCATTTAATTATGATAATATATTTCAAAGATATTCTAAAAATATAGACCTACATTACCAATTCAATGAAAATGTAGTTAAAATACTTGCTAACAAACTACAATCTACAAACGATAGAATACAAATATTAACCGAAAAAACTATTAGAAATAAATTATTAAATTACTTTAATACTTTATATAAAAGAAATTTAAGTAAAAATATTACCATACCTTTTTCTTTAACAAATTTAGCTGATTATTTATCTATTGATAGATCTGCTATGATGAGAGAATTAAAGAATCTTAAAGATGAAGGATTAATTAATCAAAAAGGAAAAAAGATACAACTGTTATACTACATCAACTAGTTGTATCTTTTTTATTTCGCCTCTATATTTTAATTCTAATTTTTTAGCTACTTTCTTTTCTATTTTAGGAAAATACTTATCTATATTAACTGGTTTTAATAATCCTATACTAATTCTATAAGATAAAATATGTCTTGCCATTTTTAAAAGATTTAAATATTCTTTATTATTCATTTGACCATTTATATATCCTTCAGCAATTCTATATACCCAAGCTTCAACTATAAATAACATACATTCAGAGTACTTTTTAAATACAAGAAATATATTAGAAAATTGAGCTTGCTCATAATTCAATAATATATAATCCATATTTTTAAGAAACTCTATAGTTTCATCTAATGAAGTGTAATAACTTAATATCTTTACAATGCTTAATAAATCAGCAGTGAAATAAAAATCTTCCATTTCTTCAGTTCCAACAAACTCTTCAACTCTTCTAGCTAGAGTTTTAACAAATGGATATATAAGATGATTATTTTTCTCTTTTCTTTCTGTTCTATGAAGAAAATATCTATCATCTAATAATGCTGTGTAACCTTCATCTAAACCTAAGCCAACAAGTGCATCTCCTCTTCTTTGACTAAATCCTGAAAATATATTTCCATTTTTATCTACAATACATGATGCTAAATGTAATAACTCATGATCAATTGAGTCATAAAACTTGTCTATTTTTAATATTTCTATAATATTCTCATCTATATTATATTGTGCTGCTGTACTATATGTAATTCCATGATTTTCAGGTACACGTTTTAATTTAACTGTTTCAAGATTATGAAAGAATATAGTCATATCTTTTTTTCTATCTCTATTTAAATCATCATAAAAAAGTTTATATATTTTTTTATTTAATTTTTCAGGATGTAAATTACAAACATTTAATGTTGGTGTTGCACTTATATCATATTCTACTGAAGATGTAATTTCCATATAATCACTCCTAATTAATGTATTATTATATACTATATAATTGAATAAAAAAACAGAAGATTATTAATCTTCTGTATATTTATTGTATTTTTTGAATTCAGGTTCATTACCTAACTTAGTTTCAGATAATTGTTTTAATAATTCTTTTTGATTCTTATCTAACTTTCTAGGAACAACTATTTGAATAATACCATATTCATCTCCTAGTTTACCTGATTTTTCATCATCTACACCTTTACCCTTAAATCTGAATTTTTCAGAATTTTGAGTTCCAGCTGGTATTTCAGTTATGATAGTTCCGTGAATAGTAGGAACTTCTTTTTTACATCCTAGAATAGCTTCTGTGATAGTTAAAGGAATCTTAACATAGATATCTCTTCCATCTCTTTGATAGATATCATGTTCTTTAACTTGGAAGTTAATATAAATATCTCCACGAGGACCACCGTTACGTCCAGCAGAAGATTTACCTGGCATACGCATTGTATCTCCATCTTCTACTCCACGTGGTACTCTTAATTTAATAGTCTTAGATGTAGATACTATACCATCTCCACCACAGGCAGTACATTTCTTTTCAAATGTATGACCATGTCCATTACAATCAGGACAAACTGTTTCAGTTTGGAACATACCAAACATAGTTCTTTGAGCTTGAACTACTCTACCACGTCCACCACAAGTAGGACATGTTTTTTCATTGAAGCCACCTTTTCCTTTACAAGCTTCACATGTATCTTGAATATTAACTTTAAATTCTTTTTCACAGCCATATACTGCTTCTTCAAAAGTTAAAGTAATATTAACTTGTTTATCTGCACCTCTTTGAGCTCTAGAACCTCCAGAAGATCTTCTAGATCCTCCACCAAATGCATTACCAAAGATATCAAATATATCTTCAAAGTTAATATCTTCAAAGCCACCGAATCCACCAAATCCAGCTCCACCAGCTCCACCGAATCCACCATTTTGATCAAATGCAGCATGTCCAAATTGATCATATTGAGCTTTCTTTTGTTTATCAGATAAAACAGAATATGCTTCACCAATTTCTTTAAACTTTTCTTGAGCATCTGGTTCCTTAGAAACATCTGGATGATATTTCTTAGCTAATTTACGAAATGCACTTTTTATTTCAGCATCTGAGGCATTCTTATCAACACCTAGAACTTCATAGTAATCTCTTTTAGCAGCCATCTAATTATGCCTCCTCATATATTTCATTAAATTTATCAATTAATTCATCAAAATATTTAATAGCATTAATATATACATCTTTAGATTCAATATCAACACCTAATATTTTGAATGTGTCTAAATTATCTACATTTGAACCTGTAGATAAGAATTTAATATAATTGTCTAACATTTCTTTATTACCTGCTAATATTTCTTTTGCTACATTTGAAGCAACTGAAATACATATAGCATAACTATATAGATAGAAGAACATATAGTAATGACTTCTATTCATCCAAGAAGTATTAGAATTTTCATCTAATTCAACTGAATTACCATAATACTTAGATAAAGCGTCTATAGTTAATTTATCCATATAGTCTTTTGTTAATGTTCCATCTTTTTCAACATGTTCATACATGTCTTGTTCCATTTTACCTTCTCTTACTGCACCAAATAAGTTAGAAACAATAACTCCCATGATATTATCAATACCTGCAAGTCTTTCTTCTTTAGTGCTTCCATGTTCACTTAAATAACTGGATAATAAACATTCATTTGTAAGTGAAGCAACTTCACATATAATTGATGGTTTTTCTCTATCTTGTAATCTATTATTTAAAGTAATTAATTGATGATGTACGTTATGTCCACCTTCATGAGCAATTGTAGATACAGAATCTAAATCACCATTGAATGATAATAGTATACGTGAATCATTATCAAGAGTACCAAATGAATATCCTCCTGAACATTTTCCTTTATATTGGCAATAATCAATATATCTATTATCAAATACTTTATTAAATAGTTTTAAATAATCTTCTCCTAATGGAATTAGAGCTTTCTTAATTAATTCTTGAGCTTCTTCTATTGAATACTCTTTATTATCCTTTACAAGGTCTAAAACAAGGTCATATTGATATAATTTATCATATTTATAAACCTTCTTATATAAATTATAATACTTTTGTAATACATCTAAATTTTCTTCAGTTGCACTTACAAGAGATTTAAATACTTTATCTGTTAATTTTAGATTAAATAGTTTAGAATCCCAAGCAGATTTATAATTTTTGATCTTGCATTCAGCTACATTTGCTTTAACATATGAATCTAAGAAATTTGCTGATAAATCACCATATTGATTTAATACATCAGTAAATTGTTTTCTTATAACTTTTCTTTCTTCTCTTTTAGAAGATTTCATAATCTTTCTATAATTAGTTGGAGATAATACTACT
This sequence comes from Bacilli bacterium, assembly GCA_016283935.1. GTDB lineage: Bacteria > Bacillota_I > Bacilli_A > RF39 > UBA660 > UBA6985. Next base: position 37,690 of record JAEENX010000024.1, on the reverse strand, counting down.
TCTTCTCCATCAACATTTACTTTTCCATAGTTATGGCATGAATTCAACATTGTAGATGACATATCATCAAAATGATTCATAGCATTTTCTAATTCAGTAATAATGTTTTGTTTATCTTCAGGTAATATATGATTTTTCATTCTATAAATATCATCTAATCCTGATTTGAATTCATTTAAACTTTCATTATCAATGAATAATTTATTATATTCTTCTTCAGATAGTTTTAATAATTCAGGTGAAAAGAAACTAGTATTAATCATATATTTATTCATTAATGATTCGGCTTTATTCTTTCTTTCAATTGAAGAAGATACACCTAATTCTTGATCATTAATTAAATATGAATATACATATATGTTTTCAACTAAAGCAGCTGTATTAATATCTTTAGATAAGAATTCATATAATTTATTAGCATCTTTTGTACATCCTGCAAATTCTTTTAAACTATCTACATCTTTTGTAGCTTGTTTAAATTTTTCTTCGAATTCTTCTTCATTCTTAAAGAATGGAGTTAAATCCCATTTGTATTTTTCTGGAACGTCTTTTCTTGAAGTATATTTTTCCATGAGTATTCCTCTTTCTTATATACATTTAAAAGTTCTAGTCGCCTAGAACTTTTAATGTAATTATATATTATTTTTTATCAACAAATTCAGCTTCTTCAGCTCCACCATTTGCACTTGCATCTGCTTGTGCTCCTTGGTTAGCAGCTTGAGCTTCTTGATATACACGTCCAGCTAATTCCATAGCTTTATCTTGTAATTCTTTAGTCTTATCTTTAATTTCATCAACTGTAGATGAATCTTTTCCAACAACGTCTTTTAATGCTTGAATCTTATCTTCAACATCTTTCTTTTCATCGTCAGTTAATTTTTCACCTAAATCTCTGATAGCACCTTCAGCAGCGAAGATTGCTTGATCAGCGTCATTCTTAGCATCAGCCATTGCTTTACGTTTTTCATCAGCTTCTTTGTTAGCTTCTGCTTCTTTCATCATCTTATCGATTTCTTCATCTGATAAGTTTGTATTACTTGTAATAGTAATCTTTTGTTCTTTACCAGTTCCTAAATCTTTAGCTTTAACATTAACGATACCATTTGCATCAATATCAAATGTAACTTCAATTTGAGGTACTCCTCTTCTTGCTGGAGGAATATCAGTTAATTGGAAGTTTCCTAATGTCTTATTGTCTGAAGCCATTGGTCTTTCACCTTGTAATACATGTACATCAACAGCTGGTTGATTATCAACTGCAGTTGAGAATACTTGTGATTTACTTGTAGGAATAGTTGTATTTCTTGGAATTAATACTGTCATAACATTACCTAATGTTTCAAGTCCTAATGATAATGGAGTAACATCTAGTAATACTAAGTCTTCAACTTCACCAGTTAATACACCACCTTGAATAGCAGCACCCATAGCAACTACTTCATCAGGGTTAACTGATTTATTTGGTTCTTTTCCTAATTCTTTCTTAACGATTTCTTGAATATATGGAATTCTTGAAGAACCACCAACTAATACAACTTGATCAATATCAGATGCTTTTAAGTTAGCATCAGATAATGCTTTTCTTACTGAATCTAATGTAGAATCAAATAAGTCTTTATTTAAATCTTCAAATTTAGCTTTTGTTAAATCTGTTTCGAAGTTTACTGGTTGTCCATCAACTTGAGCGATGAATGGTAAACTAATTGTTGTAGTTGTAGATGAAGATAATGCCTTCTTAGCTTTTTCAGCTTCATCTTTAACTCTTTGCATTGCCATATTATCATTTTTAATATCAGCTTTTGTTTCTTTCTTAATTTCTTCAACTAAGTAGTCAGATACTCTCTTATCGAAATCATCTCCACCTAAATGGTTGTTACCACTTGTAGATTTAACTTCAAATACACCATCACCTAATTCAAGGATAGATACGTCGAATGTACCACCACCTAAGTCATATACTAAGATAGTTTGTGTTTTGTCTTGTTTATCTAAACCATATGCTAATGCAGCAGCAGTTGGTTCGTTTACAATTCTTTCAACTTCTAATCCTGCAATCTTACCTGCATTCTTAGTAGCTTGTCTTTGAGCATCATTAAAGTAAGCTGGAACAGTAATAACTGCTTTAGTTACTTTTTCTCCTAAATAAGCTTCAGCATCAGATTTTAATTTCATTAAGATCTTTGCTGAAATTTCTTCTGGAGTATAAGATTTTCCATTAGCTTTAACCTTTTCTCCAGAACCCATTAATCTTTTAATTGATGAAATAGTGTTATCAGCGTTTGTTACTGCTTGTCTTTTAGCTTGAACACCAACGATTTCATCTCCATTTTTAAATGCTACAACTGATGGAGTTGTTCTTTCTCCTTCAGCATTTGTAATTACAGTTGGAGTACCACCTTCAAGAACTGATACACAACTGTTTGTTGTACCTAAGTCAATACCTATAATTTTTGCCATAATATAATTCCCTCTTTCTTATTATTCAGATACTTTAACCATAGCTGGTCTAAGTACTCTATCTTTATATTTATAACCTTTTTGTAATACATCTATTACTAAGCCTTCTTTAACTCCTTCTTTCTTTTCAGTTAAAACAGCTTGATGTATTGCAGGATCAAATTCAACATTTAATTCACTTATTTCAGTGACTTCATTTTTATCTAATATATCTCTTATAGATTGATATATCATTCTGAATCCTTTTAAGAATTCTTTATTTTCTTCATTTTCCATAGCTAATGCTCTTTCGAAGTTATCTGATATTAATAATAATTGTTTTAAGATATCTTCATTAGCATATTTATACATGTTAGCTACTTCTAATTCTTTTCTTTGCTTGAAATTAATCATTTCAGCTTGTATACGCATACTTTTTTCTTTTTCTTCTTGTAGACTATTGTTTAAAACTTCTATTTGTTCTTTAAATTCTTCTAATATTTTTTTATCTTTTTTAATTTCTTTTTTCTCTTCTTTTATTTCTTTTTTTAATTCTTTATTTTCTTCAGTCATATTATCACCTATTTTTCAATGTAATCCTTTAAGAAGTTTAATAATGTAACTACTTTATCATATTCCATTCTCTTTGGACCTATGATAGCAAGTGTACCTTCATCATTGTCTACTTTATAATGTGTTTTAATAATTGTTACATCTGGGTCAAATTCAGTTTCATCTCCAATGTAAACTTTTACATCAGAATCATTTGTATCAATGTGTTTAACTAATTCTTGATCTTCTAATTTAGAAATCATTTCTTTTAATTTATCTGGTTCTTCATATTCTTTATAATCTAGTAAATTAGTTTTACCACCAAATACTACATCAGTTTTATCAATAGCGAAATCTCTAAATGCATTATTGAAGAAAGATACTACTTCTTCATATCTATTAATAACTGTTCTAATCTTTGGTTTGATATCTAACTCAAGTCTTTCTTGAATCTTATCAATTGGAGTATCTACTAATGCTTTATTGATTATTTCACAAGTTTTTAATAACTCATTTAAATCAATATCACTTGCTATATTAAATTGTTTATTTTCTACTAATCCTTGATTAGTAACTAATATAGCTAATACTCTTTTACTATCTTCTGCATCATCCAATGGAATAATACTAATTTGTTTAAGTGTTGAATCATTTTTATTTGGTCCAATTACTACACTTGTATAATGTGTAATATCACTTATTATTTCCATACATTGTTGAACTGCATCAGATATTACTAATTGATTATTATTTAATATAGTTTGTAATTTTAATACATCTTCACCAGTTAATTCTTTTGGTTTCATTAAATTATCAACATAATATTTATATCCTTTTTCAGATGGTATTCTACCACTTGAAGTATGTTCCTTTTCTAGAAGTCCTAGTTTTTCAAGTTCAGCCATATCATTTCTTATTGTAGCTGAAGAACATTTGAATTTTTCAACTAAGTCTTTAGACGGAACAGGATTAAATGTTTTGATGTATTCTTCTACTATACATCTTAATAGTTCTTCTTTTCTTTCACCCATATAACCACATCCTGGCACTCTTCTTTTTTTAGTGCTAATATAATAATAGTATCATAATTAGCACTTGTCAATAGGTTTTGCTAATTTTGTTAAAAATATATAAAAAAAGATATGTATTATACATATCTTTTAAATATATTACGTTTACTTATTCTAACTAATATAACTATAAATATAGTAATTGGAATCAATAACAAATAGTAAGCTTTAAACTCTCCAGTTTGAGGATTTTCATCAACTTTTGATATTTCTTCTTTTGCTACTTCCTTTACTCTCTTCTTGTATTTATAAGTGAGAGTTTGATTATTAACTGTAATAACATAGTTATCATTATCTGGTTTTGATACTAAAGAATAATCTTCAATAGTTTTAGCTACTGGAGTATAGCTTTCACCAACTAAAGCATTAAAGATTGTATCTTCACTTATTGATTCATTCGTATCCACATCTAAATATTTAACTATTATATTTCTATATACTTTTACATCAGTTATTCCTGATGTTTCTTTAGTATTAGAATTATTTTCAAGTATTACACTTCCAGATACATTATTTACAATAGGTTCATTTACTTTAGCATCTATAAATACTATCTTTATACCTTTTGTATATTCTTTTTCCGTAGATTCTAAGTTTTCAACGATGTCATCTATTACCCATGTAATTGTTTTAGTTGAAGAATCGTATGTTCCTCCATCTAGATATGATTTAGATTCATCTATATCATATGGTAATACATCGTTTATTATTACCTTAGATTCCCCTAAGTAATCTTTTGTTGTAAATTTATAAGTTATTTTGATATTTACTTCTTCATCTACTTCACTTATTACCTCAGGACATTCAACATTGATATTTGTTATTAAATCCGAATCTATCATTTCATAGTAATATGTAACAACTGTCTCTTCAGATTTTATACTTCCTCGATAATTACTTGGTGTTATCTTTAAAGTATAATTATCAGTTACTTCTGATGAAGGGCTTGTATTATATTCTTCATCATATAACTTATAGTATGTTTCTTCAGTAGCTAATACTTTATTTGTTTCATATTGTAAGTGTTTAACAACTAATTTATATTTTTCTAATACATTTATAGTATTTAAAGATTCACTTATAATATTTTCTTTTTCTGCTGATAAAGTTGTTGTTGCTTTTACTTCATATTTCTTTGTACTAATTGGTACATCTTTATATACTACTTCTATATTATATTCATATGATATATCTTTCTTATCTATACTTGTTGTTGAATCAACATTATTCCATGTAATAGTTTTATTACTTGAATTATATGTTCCTCCATCTAGATTAGATTTTGATAAATCTATTTCATATGGTAGTTCAATTACTATATTTGAATTATACTCACCTATTAAATCTTTAACTGATCCATTATATGTTATCTTATAATCAATTGGATTAAATCTATTATCTATAGATTCTACTCCTGTTATATTAACATTTCCATTTAATATAGGTGTTTTCTTTTCATATAAATAAGTTACAATTGTTTCTTCTGCTAATATATTACCTTTATAATTACTTGGTCTTGTTTTCAACTTATAATTACCAGGTAAGTTTGCTGATATACCTACTTCATAAGATTCATTGTAATATTTTTCAAATACATCATCGTCCGCTAATACTTTATTAGTTCCATATTCTAAATGTTTTACTATCAACTTATATTTTTCTTTTATCTCAGTTGATACTTCTTTATTAGAAGACATAGTTCCTAATTCATTTGAAATAGTACTTTCATAGTTAGCTGATATATCTAATACGCTTATTGGTATATTCTTATATACTAAACTTATTTCATGTGATGTATTTACTGCATTTGTATCTGCTGTTGCAGCTTCATATGATTTAGTCCATGTAATTTTCTTAGTAGATGAATTGTATGTTCCTCCATCTAGGTTAGATTTTGTTAAATCTATTTCATATGGAAGTGTTATTACATCTGTTACTGTTCCAGATCCTATGAAATCCTTAACAGTAGAAGTACTACTTACATTATATGTAACTGCATCTACTCTATGCTCAATTACATCAGTTGATGTAAGTGTAACATTACTTGTTAAGTTTGGATTCTTCTTTTCATATAAGTATGTTATTACAGTTTCTTCTGATAATACATTACCTTTATAATTATCTGGTCTTGTTTTTAATTTATAGTTGCCAGGTAACTCAGAGCTTATTCCATATTCATATGATTCATTGTAATACTTATAATAAGTTTCTTCTGGTGCTACAACATTATTTGTTCCATTTTCTAAGTGTTTTACTGTTATCTTATACTTTTCTTTGATCTCTGTTGATTTAATAGCACTTGACGACTTATTACCTAAGTCATTTGAAATTGTACTTGCATAATTTGCAGATATATTTAATACACTTATTGGTATATTCTTATACACTACACTTATTTCATGTGATGTAGTTACTGTATTCGTATCTGCTGTTGTAACTTCATATGATTTAGTCCATGTTATCTTCTTTGTCGAATTATTATATGTTCCACCTGATAGATTAGACTTTGTTGTATCTATCTCATATGGAAGTGTTATTACATCAGTTACTGTTCCTGATCCTATAAAATCTTTTACTGTTGATGTACTACTTATATTATATGTAACAGGTTTTGTTCTATTATCTATAGTATCAGTTCCTGTTATTGAAGTTGTATTTGTTAACACAGGTGTCTTCTTTTCATATAAGTATGTTATTGTTGTAGATTCAGCTAGTACATTGCCTTTATAATTACTTGGTCTTGTTTTAAGTTGATAGTTACCAGGTAATGATGAACTTATTCCATATTCATATTCTTCATTATAATATTTATAATAAGTTTCTTCTGGAGCTACTACATTATTTGTTCCATTTTCTAAATGTTTTACTGTTATTTTATACTTTTCATTTATTTGAGTTGTTCTAAAAATTTGACTTCCTTTTGAATAACTGCTATCAGTATGATAAGTATACCCATATCTAAGACCAACTTTTAATTCAGTAACATCAATTTGAAGATTATTGTATACAACTGATACGCTATGTTCAACATCATATTCATGTTTATCCATAGTATCAATTACTAAATTTTTTTTCCATGTTATTTCTTTAGTATTAGAATTATATGTTCCACCATCTAAGTCGGATTTACTTAAATCTATTTCATATGGCAATTCTATACTTTCACCATAATTATAATCGCCTAAGTAATCTTTGATATTATAATTAGCCTTAATATAATATGACACAGCATCTGTTCTTTTATCAATTATTGGTGTTGCAGTTGCTACACCATCATACTCTTCAATAGGTGTTTTCATTTTATAATAATAAATTACTTCTGTAACGCCTTTACTAATAATACCATTTGGATCATCACCATCTGTCCTTGAAAATTCATAGTTAGGTGGAATATTAGTACTTTCAGAAGTGGTGTATGTTTTACCAAATAATAAGTTCTCAGTTATTTCTTCGTCTGATAAAACTTTATTAGTATCTTCTTCCAAGTGTTTTACTTTTAATGTTGCTGGTAATGATACATCCATAGAATTCGAATTGATTCCAACAACATCTGTAATAATTTGATCATTTGTATCTAATGCATTCCATTCAACCCAAGCACCATTATAAGTTCGATATTTAGATCCGACTATTGATGCTGGAGATTTCATTATTATTTCAACATATGTTAATGAATTCTCTGGTAAGACCGCTTTATTATTACTTGAATTCAAATATTCAAATGCTAATGATTTGACTTTAGATTTATCTGTTGATGATGAATATACTTTCCAAGAGGAATCACTTCCAAGAGAACCAGGTTTATCATTTTCAGAATAATACACTTTAACAGTATATCCCTGTGATTCAGCATATGATGTATTTACTCCTTGGAATGTTCCATAGAATTGTTCATTACCATCACTTGCAAGTACATATGATCCTGATTTTTTTACATATTTTTCAATACTATCATATATAACCAAGTTAGTTATTTTATTATTAGCATTTCTAGCTCTTAATTTATAAGAATAATTAGTATTTAAAGATACATTGCCAGTACTACTAACATAATTATTTTTATCAGATTTAGAAAAAACAATTAGATCTTGATTAGACGATGCTGATGTAATAATATTTTTATTTTTTGTTGTTTCCCAAACTAGTTCTGTATAATCATTATTTGAATTTATATCATTTACATCTTCATCTAGCATAGTCAAACCAGTACCTGTTGATGGTAAATATATACTTCCATATGGTTTAACATAAGATTTGATTGTTATTTTATTTCCATATTCCAAAACACTATCTTTAGTGATACTTATTGGATAATTAAATATTTCAACATCTTCAAAAAATGCATTATCATGCATATCTCTTGCATATCTAAAGTCGATCGGAGAATCAGATAAATCAAGTGTTGTAATTATCAAAGTTTTATTAGTATTATTCCAATTTTCAATAATATTGTGAGAAACATGACTTTGAACTAAATCATAATATTCATCTAAAGTTAAATATGTTCCATCTTTTTTTCTACCATAACTGACGACTGATGAAGGATAATAGTAATGAGTATTTCTTTTCATTGTAATATCTCTGCTATAATCAAATTCCAATCCTTCAGATAGTAAATTATATATTTCATATCCTATATAATTATCCGATAAATGATAATTAATGTTAGACCAATTTCCTATACTCATTTCCGAATCAAATGAAGAAACATATTTCTCATCATCATTACTATCAAAAGTACCAATTTCAAGATAGTCAGAAATAAAATTTCCTATATTATCTATATTATTTGTTGCCACACCTCTTTGTACATTTCTACCATATGTATTATTATCATATGTTTTTACAATATCCCTACTAATTGTACTTCCATAACTACTATCACTAGGTATGTTAACTGGTGTAGTTTTATCATTTTGATATATTTCTAAATAATCAAAATTACTTATAGATGAATCGTTTTCAGCATTAGGAATATTTAATACAACTCTTTGAGGATTATTAAAATATATAGATTCTGTCACATCATGAATATAAAAATAATATCCTACAACTGGTGATGCAAAATTATTAAATGTTATATCTTTATTTTTAAAAGATTGATATAAAACATATTCATTAGAATTGGCATATCTTACATATAAATCTACATCATATTTTTCGGAAACTATTTGAAGCTTATTTCCATTTATTAAACATGGAGACTGATATATGTTTGGATGACTACTAGACGAATAATCTTTTCCTTCAGGAAAAGAAATTGATTCAAAATGATATTCATCGTCATTCAATTTTCTTATACCATTACTGCTATTATACAATAACAAGTCATCACCAATTTTGAAGTCATATTTGGTACCAGTATAAATGCTATAGCCTTTAACATTAAAATAAGTATAATAATAATTTGTTTTAACATCTACTATATTAATTTTTGTATCTTGATTTAATTTTTCTATTTTATACAATAGTCCTGAATAATTAAAAACATAATCACTTACTTTAATAGTACTAGATACATCAGCTATCTCTTCGTATCCTTCATTATCAGAGTCAATTTTGTTGTTAGCATTTGATTTTGTATATATACCTTCCATAGAAACTGAATAATTCATATTTGAATCGAAATATGTTGACCTAGGAATTCCCATGTAAAATGTTTGATCGTTTAAGCCAACGCATAGAGAATATTCTTCAAAAATAGAATCTAGAAATTGACAGTAACTTGATCCAAGCATACTGGAATAATATTTACCTGAATCATTCTTACTCAATTCATTAAAGTCTGATCCAATTATAATAACATCTGCAGGTACATCAAAATGGAATATTGGTCTATTATTGCCGAATGCTGGATTATTCAAATATCTAATACCATTATTAGTTTCATCAATTTTAATTTTCGTTTTAACCCAAATATAATCTCCCTCTGGAAGTCCATCTAAACTATCTACTTTGGAATTAGTTGGTGTCATGCTATAAGTTCTTTTATTTGTGGTACTTTTAAATACAATAGTATTTGATAATTTAGTATTGTTTAATGTTGTAACAATATTCTTATTTATACTCTTATAAAGGTCAATAGCTGTTAATGTGTATGATATTTGCAAGCTACCTTCAAAATTCGAATTAGCCTCAATTTTATAGTTATTTGTAAAAATAATATAATTACTATCACTAGTATATTTATACGACCAATCATAATTTTTTGTTGATGATGAATATAAATCAGCACTGATATCTATATTATGAAAGTATCTATTATAGTAATAACTTGTCGCGCCTTCAAATTCATATAAAAAATTCGGAACTTTTAATTCTAAGTCTCCAGAATTATAAGTTTTGGAAACATCATTATTTTTGTAATTTATTTGATATATGATATTTTTTGATTCAGTTTTATCAACAGCATTCCACTCATATGATGTTGTATATTCAGTATTACTATTTGTTACATCAATTAATAAAGTAGAAATATCCATACCTGATACATCAACTGTTGCTAAATATAATTTTCTTGCAACTGTACTTATTTGGGTAGTAATACTATCAAATTTAAACGCAATAAAAGAACTTAATGAAAGAATCATTAAAAATACTATAAAAAAGAAGAATTCTTTTGTTTTTAATATTTTCTTCATCATATATTTCCTCAAACCTTACTCTATGTAAATTATATAACAAATAGAATAAATATTAAAGAAAAAATTGCAAAAAAAAGAAGCTTATTAAGCTTCTTCTTCTACAGTTTGTACTTCGATATCTTCATCATCATCGCTCATGAATTCGTTTTCAAGAACTTCTGAAGCATCATCAGATAAGTATTCCTTTTCTAATTCGATATCGATATTTGAGTAATCTTTGTAACCAGTTCCAGCAGGAATTAGTTTTCCTAAGATAACGTTTTCCTTTAGACCGTTTAAGTAATCGATCTTTCCTCTTATAGATGCATCTGTTAAAACTCTTGTAGTTTCTTGGAATGATGCAGCTGATAAGAATGAATCAGTTTCAAGAGCACTCTTAGTAATACCTAACATAACTGGAATTCCAGTAGCAGGTACTCCACCTTCAAGAATAACTGGTTTATTTCTTTCAGTGAATTCATTCATTGATACTGTTAATCCAGCAACTAAGTCTGTATCTCCAGCGTCAACAATCTTCATCTTATTAATCATACGTGAAGCAATAATTTCAACGTGTTTATCTGAGATATCAACACCTTGAGATTTATAAACTTTTTGTACTTCAGTTAAGATATACATTAATGTTGTAATTGGGTCTGTTACTGCAAGTAATTCTTTTGGTGAAATAGCACCTTGAGTTAACTTGTCACCTGCTTTAACTTCTTGACCAACTTCTACAACTAACTTAGCGTCATATGCAGTTGTATGTTCATGAGAATCAGCATTATTCTTAATAGTAACTTTCCACTTACCATTTACGTTTTCAATCTTTTCTACTGTTCCTGTTAATTCAGCAATAGTAGCTTTTGCTTTTGGATTACGAGCTTCGAAAAGTTCAACAACTCTTGGAAGACCTTGAGTGATATCAGCGTCACCACCATGCGCAGCACCACCTGAGTGGAATGTACGCATTGTTAACTGAGTACCAGGTTCACCAATTGATTGAGCAGCCATAATACCAACAGCTTCACCAGTTTCAACTAAGTTACCAGTTGCTAGGTTAACACCATAACATTTTTGGCATACACCAGATTTAGCATGACATGTAAATACTGATCTAATTTCAACTTTCTTGATTCCGGCTTTCTTAATCTTACGAGCAGCAGATTCTGTAATAAGTTCATCTTTTGCTACGATAACTTGTTTAGTTTCTGGATTGATTACATCTTTAGATGCGAATCTACCAACAATTCTTTCAGTTAATGATTCGATTACTGAACCATCTTTTTCATCAATTAATTCTTCTACAGTTAATCCTGAGATTGAACCACAATCATGTTCTCTGATAATAATATCTTGAGATACATCTACTAAACGTCTAGTTAAGTAACCAGAGTCTGCAGTACGTAACGCTGTATCGGCAGAACCTTTACGAGCGCCATGTGTATTTAAGAAGAATTCGTTAACTTGACGACCTTCAACTAGTGAAGAAATGATTGGAACTTCTACTTCAGTACCATCTGGTTTAGCCATGATACCTGACATACCAGCCATTTGTCCGAAGTTACCTTTGTTACCACGAGCTCCTGAGTTCATCATGATGAAGATTGGGTTTTCAATTTGTTCATCAGCATAAGCAGCAAGTTCGTTGTGAACTAAGTCTTGTACGCCATTCCATACATCTACTACTGATGCATGTCTTTCTTCGTCAGTAATTAAACCACGTTTAAATTGTTTATTAATCTTTTCAACTTTTTCTTGTCCTTCAGCAATATATTCAGCTTTATGTTTAGATGTTACGATATCACTCATTGAGAATGTAATACCAGCGATAGTTGAATATTTGAATCCAGCATCTTTTAACTTATCAAGCATGATACTTGTTTCAGTTGTTTTATTTCTCTTATATACTTCTCCAATGATATTCTTTAAGTCTTTCTTACCAAATGCTTTTACGATTGGCATTTTAGCAATTTCTAATGGAATATTAACACCCATTGGTAAGAAATATTTCTTTGGTGTCATTCCTTCGATATTTTCACTTGAAGAATCTTCTAAGTATTGGAATGTATCTGGTAAAATTTCATTGAATTTAATCTTACCAATTGTTGTAACTAAGTATGAATCAATTACATCTTCTGGGAATAATTTGTATTTAATAGATCTTACAGGAACAGCAATTCTTGTTTGTAAGTCTAATTCTTTTCTTTCATAAGCCATTAATGCTTCATTTAAGTTCTTAAATACTTTACCTTCAGAAGTACCTGCTGGTTTCATAGTACCATCATTCTTGTAATCTTTCTTAGCTACTTCTTCTAATTTAGCTTTCTTAGCTTTTTCATCTTCGAATACTTCAACAGTACCTTCGATATATGTTTCTTTAGTATCTTTGAATACAATCTTATAAGTATATTCACCAGGAGTTTTTAAATCAACTGCTGATGTATCAACTTCTAAGTCATCAATTACATATTCAATTGTTTCATCTGTATCTAAATGTCTAATATAATCAATAGTATCTTTTGGTAATTTATCACCTTTAACTAAGTAGAAAGGTAATGCCTTACGAGTAATTTCCATTGTTATATAGTAGTTTCCTAATACCATATCTTGTCCAGGAGTAACGATTGGGTTTCCATCCTTTGGAGATAAGATATTGTTTGCAGATAACATTAATATTCTAGCTTCTGCTTTAGCTTCTTCTGATAGTGGTACATGGATAGCCATTTGGTCACCGTCGAAGTCAGCGTTGAAACCTGTACATACTAATGGGTGTAATCTCATTGCCTTACCAGGAACTAGTTTAGGTTCGAATGCTTGGATACCTAATCTATGTAATGTTGGGGCACGGTTTAACATAACTGGATGTTCTTTGATTGCATCTTCTACAACATCCCAGATTACATCGTCTCTATTATCGATTAACTTCTTAGCACCTTTGATGTTATGAGCTAATCCTCTTTCAACTAAACCATTGATAACATGTGGTTTGAATAATTCAACAGCCATTTCTTTTGGAATACCACATTGATACATCTTTAATGATGGACCAACAGCGATAACTGAACGACCAGAATAGTCAACACGTTTACCTAATAAGTTTTGTCTGAAACGTCCTTGTTTACCTTTTAGCATTGATGCTAAAGATTTTAATGGTCTTTGAGAAGCGTTAGTAATACTTCTACCTCTTCTACCATTGTCGAATAATGTATCTACTGCTTCTTGAAGCATTCTCTTTTCATTTTGAACAATGATTGATGGAGCTCCAAGTTCAAGTAATTTCTTTAATCTGTTATTTCTATTGATGATTCTTCTATATAAATCATTTAAGTCAGAAGTAGCAAATCTACCACCGTCTAATTGAATCATTGGTCTTAAATCTGGTGGAATAACTGGAATACAATCTAGTATCATCCATTCAGGTCTATTTCCACTCTTTTGGAATGCAACTAAGCAGTCTAGACGTTTAACAAGTCTAACTCTCTTTTGTCCTGTAGCACCTTCAAGTTCTGCATTAACTTCTTCAACTTCTTTATCGATGTCAACTTCTTGAAGTAATGTCTTGATAGCTTCAGCACCCATTCCAACTTTGAATGTATCACCATATTTTTCATAGTAAGCTCTATATTCTTTATCAGATAAAGTTTGTTTCTTTGCAAGTGGAGCTGTACCAGGATCTAATACTATATAACTTACGAAATATAGTACTTCTTCTAATTCTCTTGGAGAAATATCAAGTACTAATCCCATCTTTGAAGGAACACCTTTAAAGAACCAAATATGAGAGCATGGAGAAGCAAGTTCAATATGTCCCATACGTTCTCTACGAACTTTAGAACTTGTAACTTCTACTCCACATCTATCACATACTACATTTTTGTATCTTAATCTCTTGTATTTACCACAAGAACATTCATAATCTTTAGATGGTCCAAAAATCTTTTCACAGAATAAACCATCTCTTTCAGGTTTTAAAGTACGGTAATTGATAGTTTCTGGTTTAGTAACTTCACCGTAAGACCATTCTCTGATCTTTTCAGGGCTAGCAATACTGATTTTAATACCTTTTATGTTATTAACGTCTATCATTATTCATCCTCCCCTTCAAAACCTGCTTCAATGTCTTCTAATTCATCGAAATCTGGTTCTTCGTCTTCATCCTCGTAATCGTCGTCTTCTTCATCTTCTAAGTCTTCGATTGGAGTGTCATCCTCTCTTGGAGGATCAATTATTTCAGGAATAATAGATTCTTTTGGTTTAACTTCACCAGTAACTGGATCGATTTCATCAACAGTAACTACTTCCTTTTCTTCTTCTTCTTGAGCTTCTAGTTCTCTTAAATCATGAATCTTATCTTCATAATCTAACATTTCAACATTTAATCCTAATGCTTGGAATTCTTTAATTAATACTCTGAATGATTCAGGAATTCCTGCAGTAGAAATTGTCTTACCTTTAACTAAAGCTTCATATACTTTAACTCTACCAACAACATCGTCTGATTTAACAGTCATCATTTCTTGTAGAACATGAGCAGCACCATAAGCATATAATGCCCAAACTTCCATTTCACCGAATCTTTGACCACCAAATTGTGCTTTACCACCTAATGGTTGTTGAGTAACTAAACTGTATGGTCCAGTTGAACGTGCATGTAATTTATCATCAACCATGTGATGTAACTTGATCATGTACATAACACCAACTGAAATTCTTGATTCAAATGGTTCACCAGTTTTACCATCGTATAACCATTGTTTACCATCATGATCCATACCTGCTTCATCCATCATTTCATAGATTTCATCAATTGATGCACCATCGAATACTGGAGTAGCACAGTATACACCAAGTTTTTTAGCAGCCATACCTAAGTGTAATTCTAGGATTTGTCCGATATTCATACGTGAAGGAACACCTTGTGGATTTAAACAAATATCTACAGGAGTACCATCTGCCATGTATGGCATATCTTCTTGAGGTAATATTAATGATACAACACCTTTATTACCATGACGACCTGACATCTTGTCACCAACTTGGATCTTACGTTTTTGGATAATATAAACTCTTATAACTTTTGAAACACCTGCTGGTAATTCATCAGAGTTTTCTTTAGTATAAACTCTAACATCATGAACAATACCACCTGCTCCGTGTTGTACACGTAATGAAGTGTCTCTTACTTCACGAGTCTTTTCACCAAATATTGCATGTAATAATTTTTCTTCACTTGTTAATTCTTGAACACCTTTTGGAGTTACTTTACCAACTAAGATATCACCATCTTTAACTTCAGTACCAATTCTTACGATACCTTCAGCATCAAGGTTCTTTCTTGCTGCTTCAGATACGTTAGGAATATCTCTAGTGATTTCTTCTGGTCCTAACTTAGTATCACGGCATTCAATATCATAATGTTCTAGGTGTAATGATGTGAATACATCATCTTTAACTAGATTTTCATTTAATACGATCGCATCTTCGTAGTTATAACCATTGCATGTCATGAATGCAATTGTCATATTCTTACCTAATGCTAATTCTCCAGCATTAGTAGATGGACCATCAGCGATAACTTCGCCTTTATGTACTTTATCTCCAGCCTTAACAATTGGAGAATGATTTATACAAGATTCAGCATTACTCTTTTCGAAGTTTGCTAAATAATATACATCTTGATCTTTTTTAGTTTTAACAACAATCTTTAATGAGTCAGCGTATTCTACTACACCATCATTTTTACATACTACTGTAGATCCTGAGTCTCTTGCAGCAATATATTCAACACCAGTTCCAACAAATGGAGCTTCAGTTCTTAATAATGGAACAGCTTGACGTTGCATGTTTGAACCCATCAATGCACGAGTGGCATCATCATGGTCAAGGAATGGAATAATACTTGTTGTAATAGAAACGATTTGTGATGGTGAAACATCAATGAAATTGATTTTTTCAACTGGAACGATTACATCGTCTCCATTTATACGACAAATTGTTTCTGTAACAGTAAAGTTATTATTTTCATCCATTGGAGTTGTTGCTTGTCCAATATAGTAATCTGCTTCTTCATCAGCAGTTAAATATACGATTTCATCAGTAACGTGTTTATCAACTACTTTTCTATATGGAGTAGTAATAAATCCGTATTCATTAATCTTAGCAAATGATGCTAAAGAAGTAATTAATCCGATGTTAGCACCTTCTGGTGATTCGATAGGACAAATTCTACCGTAGTGTGATACGTTAACGTCACGTACGTCTAGACCAGCTCTATCTCTTGAAAGACCACCAGGTCCTAAAGATGATAAACGTCTCTTTTCAGTTAACTCTGCAATTGGGTTAATTTGATCCATGAATTTTGATAATTGTGATGAACCAAAGAATTCTTTCATTGCAGCTGTAACTGGACGAATATTAACTAATGTCTTTGGAGTAATAGAATCTAACTCTTGAGTAGTCATTCTTTCACGGATAACTCTTTCCATTCTAGCAATACCTAATCTAAATTGAGTTTGTACTAATTCTCCTACTTGTCTTACACGTCTGTTACCTAAATGGTCGATTTCATCAACATTACCAAATCCTGCTAATAGGTTTAAGTAATATGATGTAGCAGCGTATACATCTGAAATTGTTAATCTCTTAGAATCAATAGATTGATCATTACCAATTACAGTAATAACTTTCTTTTCATCTTTTGGATCATATATCTTAATAGTTTGAACTTTATTATATTGATCTAATTCTTCATTGATAGTTATATCCTTAACATTATAACCATCTGCAAATATTGGTCTTAAAGTTTCAAGCATAGCTTTATCAATAACGTCACCGTCTTTGATAATTACTTTACCATCTACTTTAATAGTTTCAGCGATTTTTTGATTTAATACTCTATCTAGGATGTTTAATTTCTTATTAAATTTATAACGTCCTACTTTAGCTAAATCATAACGGAACTTGTCAAAGAATCTAGTAATCATTTGGTTCTTTGCAGAATCTAATGTTGCTGGTTCTCCTGGTCTTAATTTTTCATAGATTTCAATTAAGGCTTCATCAGAATTCTTAGTAGAATCTTTTTCTAAAGTATTTTTAATGAATTGGTTATCATTTCCATATACTTCTAAGATTTCTTCATCAGTAGATAGACCTAAAGCTCTTAATAATGTTGTAGCAGTAACTTTTCTAGTTCTATCAATTCTTACCCATACAACGTCTTTAGCGTCTAATTCGTATTCTAACCAAGTACCTTTATTAGGAATAATTTCTCCAGATACAACAGGTCTTCCGTTTTTATCTAATTCTTTCTTGAAATAGATTGAAGGGCTACGAACTAATTGTGATTGAATAACACGTTCAACACCATTGATGATGAAAGTCCCTGATTCAGTCATCATTGGCATGTCACCTAAGAATATTTCTTGTTCTTTAACTTCACCAGTTTCATTAATGAAAACTCTTGCTTGAACTCTTAAAGGAGCTGAGTATGTTACCATACGTTCCTTAGATTCTTTAATAGAATATCTAGGTTCACCGAATTCATAAGAATCGAAAGTTAAAGTAACTTTTCCTGTGAAAGATTCAATTGGGAAAATGTCTTTGAATATTTCGTCTATTCCTTCCTCTATAAACCATTTATATGATTTTGTTTGAACTTCTAATAAGTCTGTTAAGGCAAGATTATTAGTAGTTTTTGAGAAAGATCTTCTTTCTCTGTGGTCACCAAATTTTTGTACTTTGTATGACATTGTTTCACCCCAATACTATAGTAATTTTTTTGAAATATTTCCATGCAAAAAAGAAATACGTCACCAATTTAAAAGTATATCAATAATCTATACTAGTGTCAATAACTTTTTCGCAATAATAATATAAAAGCCCTTACTTTTCTCTACTACTTCCATTGAGTAAGTATCGGAAAGTAATTTCATTATAGTTTCTGCACCTTGATTCTTTCTAATTACGAACCATAGAGTACCATTATCATTTAAATGATCGGCTGCTCCTTTAAGTATCCCCATAACTACTTCTCTACCAGCTCTTATAGGTGGATTAGTAATAATAGCGTCATACTTACCAGTGACGTTTTCGTAAATATATGATTCAAATGCTTGTGCATTAACTATCTTATTATTTTTAATATTCATTTCAGCTAAGTGAACTGCTCTTTTATTTATATCTATTAATGTTGAATTAGTATTCTTAAATTTAGCTAAAGTTAATCCTATAAAACCATAGCCACATCCTACATCTAATAAGGAAATGTTTGATTCTCCTCTTTTTAAATAATTTTCAACCAGTAATCTAGAACCAAAATCTATCTTATCTTTAGAGAATACACCTAGATCACTTGTAAATGTAATTGTATCTCCAGCATATTCATAGTTGATTGTTCTAAAATCACTTTTTAAATTAGAATTGTTAGTAAAGTAATGTTCCATATCTTGCCCCTTAGTTATTTAATTATATGATAAATATTTTTTTATTTCAAGAATATTTTGGCATAAAAAAATTGTTAGTTAATACTAACAATTTTTAATTCATATGAACCATTTGGAGCTTCAACTGAAACTGTTTCTCCAGCCTTTTGTCCAAAGATTGCTTTACCAATTGGTGAGTTAGCTGAAATCTTATTGTTATCAATATCAACTTCAGTTTCTCCAACCATCTTATATTCTTCTTCCTCGTCATCATCAACGTATAGTACTGTAACAACTGAACCAATACCTACTTTTGATTTAGAAGCTTTTACTACGTTTGCGTTTTCAACGATGTATTCTATTTCTTTTATTCTTTCTTCTGTTTTTGCTTGTTCATCTCTGGCTGCGTCATATTCAGCATTTTCAGATAAATCACCTTGAGCTCTTGCATCTTTGATTGCTTGAATAATTCTAGGTCTATCTTCTAATCTTAATTTATCTAATTCTGCTTTTAATTGATCTAAACCTTCTTGAGTTAAATCAAATGTTTTCTTTTCTGCCATTTTAATCATTCCTTTTTTTTCTTAATAATATAATAAAACTACCTCTAAAATATTACACTAATCATATAGAAAAGTCAAACAAAATATGCTATTTAACGTATTTTTTATTATCTGAGTTTTCCTGGAAATTTTAATATTTTTCCATATCCTTGATTATTGTTTTCTTGTTTATTATCATTTTCTTTTTCATTTTGAATAACATATGGTTCAATACATGTTACTTTTGAAAGCATTTTTTCTTCATTCTTTTTATTAATTTCTTCTACTACTTTATTTCTTATACGTGTTAGTAATTCAGCTAACTTATCATCCGTTTCATCTAAAGTATCAAGCATAGATTTTATTTCATCTATTCTACTTTCACATGTTTCTACATATACATCTGTAAATACATTTGGTTCAATAAGTAATGTAGATCCCGCTAATGATAAGAAAAATGAAAAAGCAGATATTAAAGCCACTACAACTGCTCCTCCAACTGCAGCAGCAAGTAATACTATTGCGCTTACTATTGCACATCTATTTAAGTTTTTATAGCAAAAATGGACTATTTTTGCATCACGTCTATATTTCTTTAATTTCTTGTTCTTTTTATCTAGTTCATCATTTAATAAATATATAGTATTATCTACTACATCCATTGTATCTATTATGCCTTCTTCTTTATTCATTGATACAATTTCTCCATCAAATACTAAAAAGTCTAACATTGGATCATTAATATTATCTAATATATTTTGTACTACTTCTTTAAAATAATCAATTTGTTCTTTCAAGCTTTCTAATTCATCTTTTGTCATGTCTATTGTCCCCTTTTTGTGTGTTGCTTATTATAATTGTAATTATACATTATTTCAATAAAAAAAGAATCTAATTAAGATTCTTTTTCATCATATACTTTTATACGCATCATATCATCTTTATGAACTTCAAAAGGTATATTCATTTTTATTATCATTTGAGGATGTCTAGCAACATCTATATTGTTACCTTCATCATCAATTATATTATCAACTGTCCATGAAATAGTTTCCATGTTAGGTCCAAAGAATTGAACTGTATCACCTAATTTGAAGTTATTTCTTTGTTCAAGTGTTACAACTCCATCTTTATAATCAAGCACTAAACTTAAGAAATCTTGATTAGATAATTCATCTCTACCTAAGTAGTATTGTTCATTTACTCCTGGTAACTTATCAAAGAATTGAGGAGTAGATTCACGATTAGCAACTCTATTTAAAATATTAAGTGAATATTTAGCATATTCAGGAGTAAGTGTTCCATCTAATATCTTATCCATTAATCTTCTATATACTAAGATTACTGTAGAAACATAATAGATTGAACGCATTCTTCCTTCTATCTTAAATGAGAATACATGTGAATTAATCATATCTTGTATAAGAGATACCATATTTAGATCTTTAGGTGTCATGCTAAATGGTGTATCAGTAATCTTTTTATCATTTTTATAATAATCAAATACCCATCTACATATTTGAGCACATCCACCACGGTTAGAATCTCTATTAGTACAATAGTTAGATAATACACATCTACCACTTATAGATGTACACATAGCTCCATGACAGAAACATTCAATTTCCATTCCTGTTTCTTCATAAATTCTTTCAATATCTTCTTTAGAAGCTTCTCTTGCAAGTACTACTCTAGTTGCTCCAAATTCTTCTTTATAGAATTTAGCTACTTCATAATTTAATGTACTAGCTTGAGTAGAAACATGTAAGTCTACTTTAATATTATTTTCTTTCATTAAACGCATTACTGTTATATCAGATGCAAGTATTGCATCTACATGAATTGATTCTAGATATTTTAAATAATCTAATAATCCATCTAAATCATCATTATGGAAAACTATATTACATGTAACATATATTTTCTTTCCTAATGAATGAGCATATTCACATACTTCCTTTAATTCTTCTTTAGAGAAGTTTTTAGCATTAGCTCTTAATGAAAAATTCTTATAACCTAAATAACATGCATCAGCACCATATAAAAATGCATATTTAAGTTTTTCTAATGATCCAGCAGGTGCAAGTAATTCTACCATTCTATCCACCTACCTATCTGTATATTCACTCATACGATAAACTGTTTTCTTATTTAAGAATCCATCATTACCATATGGCTTACCTTCTAATATATCTTTTATATCATTAACTGATAAATCTAAATTATATACTAAATAATATTTAATTTTAGAATCATCTAATGATTTACTAAATTCAATATAATTAAAATAATCATTATTAAATATAGCTGTACCATTTTCAGTTTCATGTGCATAGAATTTGTTTTTAGTATGTGTTTCATCTAATACTACATCATTAACATCATCTAATTCATTATATTTATTAAAGTTAGTTAATAATGTTCTTCTAGAATACATAATCATATTTTTACCAAATACGTTTAGTACTACTGGTTTAATAGAATCATTTACTATATCCGTAATTTCTTCTTTAGTAATTTCATTTGAAAGTAATGCACTTTCACATTTAGTTAACCAATAATTAATTGATTCAGTATTTGTACCAAAATGAGCTTGAGCCCATATTAATTCTATATCTTCATTTTTAAATATATTATATACGCCTAAGTCTTCAAATATAATACCTTTATAATTTAATAATTTATCTTTAATAGATTTAATACCATCTATACCTTTTGTATCTAAAACTCTATTTATTAAAATGTAAGAATCAGTTGGAATATCTTCTAAATTAAATTCTTTATATCCAATTGAGTAATCCTTAAGTGCAAAAAGAAAATTGGTGATTCCAATTTTCTTATAATCTTCTAAATCACCTAAGGAGTTTATATTAATCAATACCTTTGATAGATTCATCATTTTTCCTAAAACTTACTGCTAATCCATCACCTACATCATAGAATTTAGTGATGAATTCATCATTATTTTGAAGGTATTCCTTATAATCTTCAATCTTATCAACTAATTGTCTTACATTCTTAGATTCAATTTTATCTTTTTCAGCAACTAATCCATGGAATTTAATATTATCAGTAATAATAACTCCACCTGGGTTTAAATAGTTTTGAAATTTTTCAAAATATTTTTTTAATTGAGATTTAGCTGCATCTATAAATATTAAGTCATATGAATAACCTGCTAAGTTAACATCTAAAGCATCATTAAATACTACTTCAATTCTATCGTCTAATCCTGCTTCATTCACATTCTTAACAGCTTCTCTATAACGTTTGTCGTCTCTTTCAATTGTAGTTACTTCTACATCATCTTTAGCAGTTGCCATTAGTATTGCTGAATAACCAATAGCAGTTCCTACTTCTAATATTTTTTTAACATCATTTAATTTAATGTACTTTTTAATGAAAAGAATTGAATCTGGTTCAATAATTGGAACATTATTTGCTTCTGCATATCTTTCCATTTCTTTAATTACATCGTTCATCTTAATTGATTCTCCTTTTTACTCAAGCCATAAGCCTTTATTTATTAAATCTCTAATATTTTGATCATGGCCTGATTGTGTCTCAGCAAAATATAATTTGTTATTTTTGTCTGCAACAAAATACATATTATTTGTTTTTGCAGGTTTTATTACTGCTTCTATACTTGATTTAGATGGTGTTGCAATTGGACCAATAGGTAATCCTTTAACACAGTTAGCATTTCTTGTGTTATATCCATTACATCCATTTAAATCATTATAAGTTAATGTTCCAGGAACAATATCCTTTTTAACATCATAATATGTTGTTACATCTGATCCTAATGACCATCCAGCAGATAGTCTATTATAGAATACACTAGCTACCTGTGTACGATCTTCGGCACTAACAGCTTCTAATTCTACCACACTTGCAAGAGTAAGTAAACCATGACTTCCTAATGAAGAGTTTTCGATATCTTCTTTATAAGCTGATAATGTTGCATCCATTTCATCTAACATCTTACCAAATATATCTTCTAATTTAGCATTTTTATTGAATGCATATGTATCTGCAAATAAATATCCTTCTAATGGATAATATAACTTATCATTTAGAATATCTTCATTTATAAACCAATATTTATTTATTAATGTTTTTAAATATTCTTTATCTTTTCCTTTATTAATAACATCTTCATAAGATATATCATCAAAAGTATCAGATATTACTTTAGCATAATCAGTAAATCTTTTACCTTCTAAGAAAGTAATTGTTTTATCATCACTTAATGCATCTTTTGTATTACCTATTGAATTAAATATTTCTAATGTAGACATACTCTTTTTTAAATTATATGTTCCTGCATAGAAAGTAAATTCATCATTTACTTTTAAATATAGCTTTGAAAAGAATTCATTTTTAATTAAGTCTTGTTCTTTCAAATTATGAATAACTGTTACTTTAGGTTCTCCTTCTTTAATAGTGAATTGATAAACATTGTCATCTTTTCCATCTACAGGAGATAAATTAGCAGCAAATACACATGATATTACAAATCCAATTATGATAAATAGTATTAATAATACTAATGCTCCTTTTTGTAGAAATCTTATATTTCTATCAGTTGTAGATTCATTACTTATCAGTATCCCCATTTTCTTCAACAACCTCTCTTACTTTTTCTTGTACAGAAATTAATATATTATTAATTGCTTTCCATTCTTTATCTGTAGTAATTGGTTCAAGTTTTAATGATTCTCCATTTGGATCATATATATTTGCATATACTTTAATATTACCATTTTCATCTTTAGTATTATCTGTATATGCTATATAACTCTTACCAGTTTCATCTGAATCAAATGTAAATAATACATCACATTGCATTATTTCACCTTTGTCATTTTTTATAACTAACTTACCATTTTTATCCATATTATTACCCACGATTCTTTATTTCTTGTTGTCTAAGATAAGTGTCTAATATTACAGAAGCAGCAACTGCATCTATAACACCTTTTCTATTCTTTCTAGACATATCTTCTTCTAATAAATAATTTTCTGCTTCTACAGTAGATAATCTTTCATCTATTAAATTTATTTCTAAATCTGTTTTAGCTTCTAATAAACTTTTAAAATTATTAGTTCTTTCTACTGCAGGTCCTTCAGTATTATTCATATTTTTAGGATATCCTAATACTAATACTTCAATTCTTTCATTTTTAATTATTTCTAATACTTCATCAACCAATTTATTTATATCTTCATATCTTATAGTTTTATATGGACTAGCAATAAGTCCTAATCTATCAGATGTTGCAAGACCTAATGTTCTAGTTCCTAAATCCATTCCTAAACACTTCATATTAACCCTCTAAATACTTTCTTACTATAGTTTCAATTAATTTACCACGATCTATAGATAGTATTTTATTTCTTGCATCTTTATTAGAAGTAATATATGAAGGATCTCCAGTAGTTAAATATCCTACTATTTGATTAACAGGATTGAAACCTCTTTCAACTAATGCTGAATAAACTTCATCTAATGTAGTTTCAACTAATGCATCTTCTATGTCAGATAAATTATAAAGACTAGTTTCTTCCATATTTAATCACCTCTAATATCAATAATATTTTAACAAAATTAAT
Source organism: Bacilli bacterium (assembly GCA_016283935.1). GTDB lineage: Bacteria > Bacillota_I > Bacilli_A > RF39 > UBA660 > UBA6985. Next base: position 12,428 of record JAEENX010000024.1, on the reverse strand, counting down.
ATATATATACAATAAAAAAGGATAATATTTCTATTATCCTATTTATTAATAAATTCTAGTATTTCCTCTTTACTTCTTAATCCTATGAACTTATCTACTTCTGATCCGTTTTTAAAAAGTATAACTGTTGGAATAGACATAACTCCAAACTTTTGAGCTAAATCTGGAAATTCATCAGTATTGACTTTTAATACTTCAATTTCATCTTCCATTGTTTCAAATATTTGACCAATCATCTTACATGGTCCACACCACTCTGCATAGAAATCAACTAATATTTTATCAGCTTGAATTTCATTAACAAAGTTTTCCTCTTCGTCTAAATGTTTAATCATTTAAATCCTCCCTATTGATTTTTATATTTTTCTAATAATTCTTCTGAATTTTCTACTTGTAATTTACCTTTATCTAATAAATCTTTAGCATTCTTTGTACTAATAACTTTATATTTTAATAATACTTCTAATGCATCATAATTTGCTTTTGTTTTATCAGCGTCTCCATCTGCTTTAATAGCTATATCATATATTTCAGTAACTGTATGATATATATCATTTGTTATAGTAGACATAACTGGAGTTTTCTCTAAAATAATTGGAGCAGCTTTTGATTCAGTTACATGTTTTGTAGTATATGGAACTTGAGCCATGATAAATACTAATACAAATGCAAATATGTAATATTGTAACACAGATGCTGCAATTCCTAATATTTTACTTGGTAAAGATAGTATAAGTGTTTTATTAACTATTCTATCAATTAAACCTGTAACTCTTATTAAAATTGCTAAAAGTGTTCCTAAAACAAATACACATATTAAATATGAAACTGCTTCATATACACATATATTTATTGATGTAATACCTAAGAATAATCCACCAAATGAGAAGAATGGTAAATTCTTATAAAGTAATACACTTATAGGATCTTTTAAGAAATAAGATGCTACTATTACTATTAATGTTCCTACTAAATTAATAAGTGACGAAATACCACCTGTTTTCCATCCTTTATATGCTGCATATACTAACATTACAGCTAAAACTATATCTAAATAATTCATATTATCACCTAAGTTAATTATAATTAAAGATATTTAAAAAAGCAATAAGATATGGTATATTATTTAGGTAAGAGGTGTTGGCTATGAATAATAAACAACAAACTATAGTTTTTAAAATATCTGATAATATGAAACAAGATATTATAGATTTTTATTCAGATAGATTTACAGAGAAAAAACCTCCATATTCAGTATTTCAAGTTAGAGATTATGATTGCACTATTACACTATATGAATCAGGAAAAATAATGTTCCAAGGATTAGGTGCAGACATTGAAGCTTCTTATTGGACTGAAATGGAAAGAGTTAATAATAAAAGAGATGTTCAATCTGAAATAGATAAAGATAAAAAGAAAAAAGAAGATAAAAAAGAAGAACTTAAAGATGATAGATTTAAGAAGATATCAACAATTGGTTCTGATGAAGTTGGTACAGGAGATTATTTTGGTCCTATAGTTGTAACTGCTTCATATGTAGATATATCTAAGAAAACTTGGTTAAATGATTTAGGTGTTAAAGATTCTAAGATGGTAACTGATGATAAGATTTTAGCAATTGCACCTAAGTTAATAAAAGATATACCTCATGTAACTTTTATATTAAGCCCAAGTGCTTATAATAAAGCTAAAATATTTAATATGAATAAAGTTAAAGCTATATTACATAATAAAGTGTTATATCAATTAAAACAACAAACTCCTAAATATGATGCTATTGTAGTAGACCAATTTGTATATCCTACTAAATACTATGAACATATTAAGGAAGTTCCTGGTAAAGTAACTAATATTACATTTACTACTCATGCAGAAAATAAATGTTTATCAGTTGCAGTATCTTCTATTATTTCAAGATATATATTCTTAAAAGAAATGGATAAGTTATCTGATGAACTTCACTTACCTCTTCCTAAAGGAGCTGGAGCTGAAGTTGATTCAATTGGTAAAGAATTAGTTAATAAATATGGTTTTAATAAACTATTTGATGTAGCTAAAATAAACTTTAAAAATACAGACAAAATAAAAGACCTTTAATAAGGTCTTTTTATAATTCTATTAAAAATTCTTTAAACATATATGCTATGTCATATCCTGATTTAGATTTAATATCTATATCAGTTAATTTTAGTAATATATTTTCTATATCATCTTTAGTATATATTCTTCCTTTTTTTTGTAACATAAATATTCTTTTATCAGAATATCCTGTTACTTTAATCATGGTTTCTTTAGATTCTTTATTAGCTTCCATACATTTAATTATGTATATAGGTAAGAATTGATTAAATATACCACTTATTAATGTAACATATTCTTCTCCCCTAGCTAATAATTGATCTAATAGTTCAAATATAACTTTAAAATTCTTTGATGTAACTGCATCATAGAATTTCCATATAATATCATCATAGTTATTATCTTGATTATATGGTTCAATCATATAATTAGAACCATATTCATTTACTATATTTAATGTTATATGTTTTTCTATTAAAGATAATTTATTTATTTCTCCAATTATAATATCTAAATATCCTTTAGTTTTATTATATATTTCTTGATAAGCATTATTATCTAAAATAAGTTTATTATCTATAACATATTGATCTACATTATTTTTTATAGTCTCAGGAGATAAATTACTAAAATCTAATAATTCAGTTCCTAATTCTAATACTTTCTTTGTAAAGTCTTTTCTACTATCTAAAGAAGATACTACAAATATAACTGTACATCTTTCATCAAGTTTCTTTAAGAACTCAATAATTTTATTTGCTTCTTCTTCATGTTTAAATTTATCACCAAAGTAAGTAAATTCAGTTATTACTATTGCTTTAGCAGTATCAAAAAAACCAAAGTAAGATGCATCAACTATGATGTCATCTAATTCAGTGTCATTCATAGAAAAATAAGATACATTTTCAATTGATTCAGTTAGTTTTTTTATTTCATTAGAAATAATAATATGACTAGTTGATTTAATAATGTATTTATTTTTCATGTTACACCTACTTTCTTGTTATCTTACATTCATAATCACTTTTTAATTTATTAACAATATCACTTGAATTTGATTGCATTGTGATTTCTTGTTCTTTGAAATAATCATCAATAAAATTAGTATAAGTTATTGTTTTGATATAAAAATTACTTTTAACTTCTAATCCTTCAGATGTTACTTCTAATTTAACATCATCTGATGTTGGAAAATCTTTTCCAAATTCATTTATTTTTTCTTCAATTTTATTTTTTTCATCTTCAGATTCAGCCATGATATCTTTTTCTTCATAATATCCATATAAAGTATCATACATATATCTAAACTTAATTGTTTCTTTATAACCTTGAATAGATCCGTTATAATTGCATACAACCCATTCTTCTATAGAATGTTTTGAATTATAAATTATGCTACCAAATATTACTATTACACCTATTATTGCTACTATTACACTTATAGTAACAGGACTCATTTTCTTCTTGTCTTTCTTCATTTTGATCATCCCTTAAGTAAAATTATAGCATAATATTAAAGAAAATAAGATAAATACTTGCATAACAGCATATTTTTTGATAATATTATCTATGTCAAATGGCGGCGTTGGTGAAGTGGTTAACACGCCAGATTGTGGCTCTGGTATGCGTGGGTTCGATTCCCACACGCCGCCCCATTTGAAAAATAACTCGGACTTATAGTTCGAGTTTTTTCTTTGCATGATTTTATTTAAATAAAAAATAGAACTTTTCAGTTCTATTTTTATTTCATACTAATTGTTGTTTCTTGTTGTTTTTTTGGTTCTTTTATATCAGTTATAGATAGTAAATATTCCTTCGCAGCTGGAGTAAAATATTTATCTATAAAATCATAAGCTACTTCTTTTCTATCATCATTCATCTTATTTAATCTTTCAACAGATTTTTCTACTTCACATCTACCTAATATTTTAGAAATTAATTCATAGATTTGTAATAAATCAGGTGCATGTTTTGGTACTATCCAAGAAACAAAGTCTCTGAACATTTCTTTTCTAACATATCGATATGGTGTAATACTACGAAGTATGTTTAATGGAATTACATCAATATTTTCATAATAATAATCCATTTCTTCTTTAGTCATATCATAATAATCTAAATAAGCTGCTTCTATATCAATTGAATCCGAATAATACATGTGTCCATGGAAATTGCAGCTAACTAATACATTTTTCTTTTGTGCTTCTACTAAAGTATCAAGCATTTCAGCAAATGTATATCTTATTCCCATGTCTTTAAAATCATCGATGTCTAAATATTGTTTTGTCATTTAATTATACCCCTTTTTCTAAAACCTTGATATATTATAGCTATTTTTCCTTTTTTGTCAAATAAAAAAACAGCCACTTGACTGTCTTCTTAACTATTTTTATTATGAACAAATATATTACTTAACTTCTTACCTATTTGTTCTCTTGAGAAAGGTTTAGTTAAATAATCTGTAAATCCTGCTGACATATATTTTTCCTTTGCTCCTGCAACTGCATCTGCAGTTAAAGCTATAACTGGAGTTCTAAATCCAGGAGATTCTTGTAACTTATGTAATGTTGTTTCACCTGACATAATTGGCATCATGATATCCATTAGAATTAAATCATAATGTTCACCAGCATTAATCTTATCAAGACAAGCTTGACCTGATGTACATGAATCAAGATTAATATTAAAGTCTTTAAGTGCTTTAGTAGCAACTTTAATATTTAAGTTATTATCATCTACTATCAAGATTCTTCTCTTATTAAAATCAATATTAAATAAGCTAGATGTTTCAGATAATTTTTCTTCTGTTTCTGGTCTAGTAATCTTACTAATCTTTTGTGGTATAGCTACCATGAAAATTGAACCTACACCAAATTGAGATGAAACATTGATTTTACCACCCATCATTTCAATCATCTTTTTAGTAATAGCAAGTCCTAATCCTGTTCCTTCTGCAGTAGTATTTCTTTCAATATCTAATCTATCAAATTTTTCAAATAATCTACTTATACTTTCAGCTTTTATTCCACGTCCTGTATCTTGGCATGTAATATATAAAGTTGTATACATATTTTTAAAATTATTAACACATTTTATTGTTAAATTTATTTGACCTTTTTCAGTATATTTTATTGAATTAGTAAATAAGTTATTAACAATCTCTTTAATTTTACCTTTATCACCTATAAGTTCATATGGAATATCATCTGCTATAGTTAATTTATAATCTATAGGTTTATCACCTATTCTTGTAGATGTAACTTTGCATAATCCTTCAATTTCTTCTTTAAAATTATATGGTGCATTTACTATTTCCATCTTATTAGATTCAATCTTGCTAATATCTAATATATTACCAATTATTTCTAATAATGTTTGAGATGCATTTTGAATATCTTTTGTATCTTCTACTACTTCAGATGGAACTTCATCAACATATGTAGCAATGTCATTTGATAAACCAACTATCGCATTTAATGGTGTTCTTATTTCATGAGACATACTACTTAAGAAATCTGATTTAGCACGATTAGATAATTCAGCTTGTTCTCTTGCTGCAGATACAACTTCAAGCATTTTTACATCTGGATTTTCAATAGTAAAATACATTAAATAACATAATATACTTATTATTAGATCATATATATTAAATTGTGGATTATACATTACAAATAATCCTAATCCAAATATAAATGGTAATATGTAGAAAAGTGAATTATATCTTTTATCATATTTTTTAATGTTTAATAGTGCTATTATTAAAGCAATTATAATATTTAAGAATGCTATTCCAAATGTTAAATATACCGCAGATCCTTCACCTGATGTTACTCCATCTATATTATAAACATTAAAGTCTAATAAAAAGATTAGGATTCCAACTATAGTAGCAATAATACATCCTGTTATATTTAATAATTTGTGTTTCTTTTGAAAGATTTCATAACTAATATATAGAATATAAAATAATATATTTAAAGTTATACATACGATAAATAAAGATCCCAATTTATTAATGTTTGCAAATATTTGGGCAAACCAATCCGGTACTACTGAATTAATAACATATTTGCTTGCCATATAATGTGATATAAAATTTGTTAAATGAACTGATAAAGAAAATATTAATATTAATTTATAATATAGATTTTCTTTAATTTTTATTTTCTTTTTTACAAAGAATACAAATGATATTATTGATGTAAATATCAAACAAACAAATGGAATCTCATACTCTATCATATTATCACCTATGATAATTATATAATAAAAAAAGATATAATTAAATATTATATCTTTTTATTTTTAGTTAAAATTAAATGTTTTCTCATAACTTCAACTACATCTTTATTATGAACATCTTCATTTCTAATAACATAGTCTTTTATATCTAATAAAGTATCTCTTAAAACTGATAAATCGTATCTTAAATTACTCATAGTTTCTTGTACTTCATTATATTCTATTTCTTCTTTAGTTTTCTTTGTTAAATATTCAGCTTCAAATACATCTTTATTCCAATGTAATTTTTTGAAAGCATCTTCTATTTTTTCTTCTCTTATTTTATCTTCTATTTTATCATTTGGTTCTCTATGAATCATTTCTAAATGTCTAGCTGATAAACAATATACTGCTGTTGCCATTTTATCTCTTAAATAAGAAGATAAACATTTAACTTTATTTTTTTCATCTAAGTTAGATGGTACATCTATATTCTTAACATCTATAGGATTACTTACATCTATATAAGATACATTGTTATCATTATCTCTTACTAATGTAACTAATACTATTTTTCTACCAGTTCTTAAAGATAAATTAACTGGACCATCATATAAATTATTAATTAATTTATTAGGACTAAAATTATGTGATCCTTCTGGGAAGATTAAAATACTATTTGTTTTTAATACTCTTTCCATCTTATCCATAAGTTCATGTCTTTCTTTTTTATCCATAATATCAAATGGAATCATACCATTTAAGAAAGATAAATACATCTCCGGATTATATTTTAGTGAATCAATAGAACCTAAAACTAAATAAGCATTTCTATCTAATACATTAAGAATTGTTTCAATATCTTCAGGACATGTATGATTACTTACAAATATATATGGTTCATCATCATTTAATTCAGGATATCTTTCTAAGATAATATTATGTTTTTTTGCATTTAAAGGATATTCCTTAGAATTCTTATATTCTAAAGGATAATTAGTAAAATGTTCATCATCTGATAATTTATCAGAGTTTTCTCTGATAATATTAACATTAGTAAAAACATTACATATTTTCTTAAATGCTTTGTCTGTTTTTCTTCTAATTAATAACCCTATATTTGTTGTAAAATGATCTACGTCTTTTTTATTTAAATTAGATATAAATAAATTTTTCATATAAACCACCATTAACCCCTTTTGATGGTTATATATTATAGCATTTTATAGTCTTTTTGGCAAAAACGAGCAATAAAAAACAGTCATATGACTGTTTATTCTATAACTGTAATAGTTTCAATAACTGGTTGATCTACATTAGAAATTGTACCATTGTTATCTAATGCTCTAGGTGCAATTTCACTTGTAATTTTATCAACTACATCCATTCCTTCAGTTACATGACCGAATGCGGCATAATTACCATCTAAGAATGTTGCATCAGCATTTGTAATGAAGAATTGAGATGAAGCAGAATCTTTAACAGATGTTCTAGCCATAGAAATAACTCCTCTTACATGAGAAATATTATTTTCTACACCATTTGAACTAAATTCACCTTTAATAGTATTAGCATGTTTTCCAGCTGTTTCACCATTTCCACCTTGAATCATGAAATTGTCCATTATTCTGTGGAATGTTAATCCATCATAGAAATGTTCGTTTACTAAATTAACAAAGTTAGTAACTGTTATAGGTGCTGTATCAGCATCTAATTCTAATTTAATATCTCCATATTCTTTTACTTTAATTAATACATTTACTTTTCCTGTCATATAATTTCCATCTTCCTTTTTGTTTGCTTTTTTGATTACTATTAGACCTCCTAATAGTAATATAAATATTAAACTAAATATTATGATTGTCTTTTTATCCATCTTGTATCACCTTCATAATTATACAATTATGACTTAGTAATTACAATCATAAATATAATAATAAATATTAGTATCCAAAACCATAACTGATTCGCATAAGAATCTTCTACTACTAACTTTCTACCTTTCATATAAAGGTCATTTTTTTCCCAGTTATTAGTACTTAAATCTTTTTCAAATTTATCACATGCATCTGTAGAAGAATTCATATACTTCTTACATTTTTTACACATGTATATTCCATCTTTTTTCTTATCTTTTGTATTTAAGAATTCACAATCTGAACAAAATTTCATAATAATCCCCTCTTACTTATAAGATTATAGTATTAATTATATTTGATGTCAAAAATAAAAAGTAGATTTTATAAATCTACTTTATCTATATCATTAATAAGTTCAGCTTGTTGATCAATAAGATCTTTAAGTCTTCTTTTATATACAATTATATTTCTTCTAGTTCTTTGGGCTTCTTCTTCATATTTTTCTGCTTTTTGTAAAGCATCATTTATTATACGGTTAGCATTTTTCTTAGCTTCAGTGATTATTAAGTCACTTTCGTTTATAGATTGATTTTGATATTTTTGAGATGATTCTTCAGCTATTGTAACAGCTCTATTTAAAGTTTCATCCATCTTTTTATAATGTTCTAATTCTTTATTAAGTCTATCGATCTCCATGTCTTTTTGTTTCATCTTTGTAATCATGTCATCTACATTTGAAACAACATCATCTACAAAAGCATTAACTTCATTAACATTATAACCATAGAGACTTTTATCAAATTTTCTCATATGCTTCACCCACTAGAAATATTATATGTTAATTCTAGAAATCGTCTATTTCGTCTTCGATTTTTTTCTTACCTTTTTTATCTTCAGATTCGTCAGAAATACGACCTTCTACATCAACGTTTTTAGGAGTACAAAGATAGATTCCATTGCCTAATCTTTGCATATCTCCATTAATAGCATAAAGAGTTCCACTTAAAAAGTCAATAATTCTTTTTGCTTGATCACTAGTAACTCTTTTAAGGTTAACTACTACTGAATTCTTTCTTTTTAAGTTGTCTGCTATTTGTTGAGATTCTGAGAAAGCTCTTGGCTCAACAAGAACCATTTTACTTCCACCTTTAACTATATCTTTTTCTTTTACTTCTGATACTTCTAGATCATCATCTTCATAATCTATTTCTTCATTGTTTGGAAATAAGGAATTTTTTATTTTATCTTTAAGATTCATACTTCATCCTCCATATACTTATCTATTATAAATATATAATATCATATTTTAAGGTTTATATACAATAAAAAAAGAAGAATATTACCTATTCTTCTTAGAATTCTAATTTAGATTCAATATATGGTTTTACTTCTTCTAATTTAAGAGTAATTTGTTCCATTGTATCTCTATCTCTTAGAGTAACTGTGCCATTATTAATTGTTTCATCATCAATTGTAATACAGAATGGTGTACCAACTGCATCAGCTCTTCTATAACGTTTTCCAATGTTACCTGATTCATCGTATGAAACCATGAATGATCTAGATAATTCTTGGAATATTTCATTAGCTTTTTCACCATGAATCTTTTTAACTAATGGTAATACTGCTACTTTATATGGAGCTAAGTATGGTTTAAGAGCTAATACTTCTCTTTCAGTTCCATCTTCTAATGTTTCTTTCTTATAAGCTTCTGTTAATAAAGCTAAAACTAATCTATCTACACCAACTGATGGTTCAATTACATATGGTGTATATTTTTCATTTGTTTCTGGATCTAAATATTGTAAGTTTTGTTTAGAATGTTCCATATGAACTGAAAGGTCATAGTCTGTTCTATCTGCTATACCCCAAAGTTCTCCCCATCCCATTGGGAATTGATATTCGATATCAGTAGTTGCTTTAGAATAGAATGATAATTCTTCTTTAGCATGATCTCTATATCTACAGTTTTCTTTAGATAATCCTAATGTTTCTAGGAAGTCTAAACAATTTTGTTTCCAGAATGCAAACCATTCTAAGTCAGTTCCTGGTTTGCAGAAGAATTCAAGTTCCATTTGTTCAAATTCTCTTGTTCTGAATATAAAGTTACCAGGAGTAATTTCATTTCTAAATGATTTACCAATTTGTCCAATACCAAATGGTACTTTTGCTCTCATACTTCTTTGTACATTTAAGAAGTTAACGAATATTCCTTGAGCTGTTTCACCTCTTAGGTAAACAATTGATTTAGAATCTTCTGTTACACCTTGATGAGTTTCAAATAATAAATTGAATTTTCTAATTGGAGTAAAATCACATGATCCACATTTTGGACATGGTACATGATTTTCAGCAATGAATTTTTCTAATTTTTCATTATCCCATCCATCACCAGTTTCTTCTCCATGAGTAAATTCTTCAATAAGCTTATCTGCTCTTTCTCTACTCTTACATTTTTTACAATCAATTAATGGATCAGCAAATGATGCAACGTGTCCTGATGCAACCCATACTTCTGGATTCATTAAAATTGCTGAATCTAATCCATAATTTCTATATTCAGCATTAGTGTTTTCTTGAATGAACTTCTTCCACCATGCATTTTTAACATTATTCTTTAATTCTCTTCCTAATGAACCATAATCCCAAGAGTTTGCTAGTCCTCCATAGATTTCAGATCCTTGGAATATATATCCGTATTGCTTACAATAATTAACTAATTCTTCCATATTTTTTGCCATATTTATCTTTCTCCTTTTTCATCTAATTCTAATTGTTTTAAGTAAAATTCTAATCCTTGCAAATTATTAACTATATTAAATTCTTTTAAATCATTTGCATTACAAAATTTACTATCATACATACCTTTTAACATATTTATTATAGGTGTGTAATAATTATTATAGTTAAATAATATAATTGGTTTCTTATCATAGTTAGAACATCTTCTATAGTCTAACATAGACATAAATTCAGCAAGTGTTCCAATTCCACCTGGTAGAATAACGATTATATCTGCTATTTCATATAATCTTTTTGTTCTATCAAATGTTTTAGGTACTACTTCTCTTGCATCTAAGTCTAAGTCTGCTATGTATTCAGAATCTTGAACAGTTGCAACTGCTTTAACTTTAGAATCTTCATATTTAAATGTCATGTAACATTTTTCCATCATGCCTTTATCAAAGCCACCGAAGACTAATTTATGCCCTCGTTTTGAAAAAATCTCCGAAACATTACAAGCTAACTCATAATATTCTTTTGCAAGTGAACTACTAGCTGAGCATCCAATGAATACTTTCATACACCCCTCCTTAAAATAAAAAATGAGAACAATCATATATGGGCGTATTTAAACGCTGTTCCACCATACTTTGTTCTCATTGGTATTCTATATAGCTGTTAGGTTTCCAAGCCCGTCATTGCTTCTTTTAATACAACAATTATAGCATATTAAATTATTTATTCAATACCTTCTTGTTTAAAAAGATAGTAAGTATTGATATTAAATAAGCTACTAAATATAAAATTGGTATTACAAAATATATATTATTAACATTTCCTTGTAGGAACCAATAGAAATCATATTCTATTGTTGGTTTACCATTTTCTAAGTGTAATAATATATTAGTTGTGTAATAAACTGAATAAATCATCATAGGTATCATTCCATAGAATGCATATTTATATTTATTATCGTAATTTTCAAAACATATAAATGTAATCATTGATAAAACTGGTACAAACAAATGAAAGAATAAATTAGTATTATTATACATTGCATAGAAACCATACATAGGTGCTAAGAAGATTGCAGTTACTATAAATGTAAGAGTTATACCAGCTGTAGCCATTAATTTTAAATTATAAATAATCTTTGGTATTTCTTTAATCTTACCTTTCATTAATTTTATTTCAAATATTATAAATACTAATGAAATAATTCCAGCTAATATATTTGAATCTACTGTATAGAATTTGAACATACCTAATTTTGTAGATTCTAATAAAGTTTCAGATGGCATAAATCTAAAACCTGTAAACATAAATATACTTCCTAATGTAACTAAAAATACAATTATACAGTTAATAATCAAAGATGGTTTTAAATATTTCATACTATCACCTAGTTATATTATAAAACATTTTCTGTCTATTTTCGAGTAAAATGATATATTCACCGTGTATATATAAAGTAGAGAGTATTATCTCTCTAGAACGCATTAACTAGATGTTATCTCATTTTTATGAAATGAGGTGATGATATGA
>JAEENX010000023.1 GCA_016283935.1 Bacilli bacterium | reverse complement strand
TGATATTCAGAATCTAATCTTGTAGCCTCAATATATGATTCTTCTAAATTACATTCTTCTCCATTTTGATCTTTTACTGGAGATACTTTTCCAAGATCTACTAATTCTTTTAATGATATTTTATTAGTCTTACCTACTTCCTTTGGTAATTGATCATCAGTAAAGTAAGATTTAGCTACATCATTCATCAATTTTAAATTTGTTTCCATTGCTTTTGATGTAGATTTAGTTTCATTATTTTTCATGATTAATGTTATTAATTTAACAGATAAAATAATAACTAAAAAACCAATTATAACTGTTACAAAAATCTTCAACCAGTTGATAGAATACTTCTTTTGTTCGTACATTATCATCCCCCCGAATCATAAGTGTATTTCTATAACAACATTATAATACATGACGGATAATAATTTCAATAAAAAAAGAATGTTGAAAAAACATTCTATATTTTAGTAACAAAGTTTGTTACAAGTTTGGCATCATCATCAATATTTGATGCATCTTCAGTTAACCAAATTCTTGCAGTTAAATCTTCATTTGTATATTTATCTAATGAAGATGAATGAACTAAATAATAGTATCCATTTTCATTTTCAATACATTCCATTTCACTCATCTTGTATATATTATCTCCAATTGATACTCTTAAATAGTTCTTATCAATAGTAGTTGTTTTATCTATAAAGAAATATAAATTATAATCTTTTGCACTACTATTTTGATTTCTGACTTGAATAGCTGTTGTTGGAATTGTTTGCATAGCTTGTTCATCATTAATTATTAATAATGATGGAAATTTACCAATATTAACAGACATACTCATATCAGTATATAAACTTGCTAATGATAAACCATTATTAGCATTTGCCATATTCCAAATAGGAACTGATCCTATTGCAATAATAGCAGTTATAATTACACTTATAACTAATCTCTTAACTTCATTTTTCATATCAACCATTTTCCCCTTTGATGGTTTGATATTATACAATAAAACACCCTTTTTGGCAAATCTGGAGATAAAAAAAGAAGACTGTTTCTAGTCTACTTTGTTTTATATCCATTATTTAATTCACCTATATATTGTGCTGCTAAAACATATGAATTAAATCTGTTTAACTCTTCTATTTCATCTTTGTTAATAACTACTTGATTTATAGATTTACTTAATGCATCTATAACTATTGTTTCTTGTTTATCAGAACTCATAAATTGATCAAATTCGCTTGATTTTATTGCAAATGTTTTTCCATTACATAATAGTACTGAATACTCTTCGGATTCTTCATTCATAATTTCTGCTTCTTTTTTTTCAAATTCATAAGCATCATGTGCAGCTTGAATACATATAGATCCAATTATTATTATATAAACTCCTGCTAATGTTCTTAAGAAACCCATCCCGGTTTCTATTGGTCTTTCCTTCATAAACTCAAATCCCCCTCAGTTGCGCGTATTATAGCAAAAGTCTATATTTTACGCAAATTAAAAGACCTTTTATTAAGGTCTTTTATTCTTCTTATTAATTCTATTAGCTTTAGCTGTAAGTGTTCTTATTTTCTTGTTTTCTTCTGTTTCTCTAACTCTACTTACTTTCTTTATTTCAGGTATTACTTCTAATTCTTTTTTTACATTGTATATCTTTTTTAATTTAAAAATATCAAATAATACTATTACTAATGCTGGTATTAATATAATTATTAACCATCCAAATCTAGATGCTATAAAAACTTGTAGTTTACCTAAACCATTTATTTTAAATTTTTCCTTACCTACTATATCCTTGAAAGTAATATAACCAGCATCAACATTTTGATTATTATCACCTTTTGTTATATATCTTTTTTCTCCATCTACTTCAATTATGCGTTCAATTCTATGTGTAACAGTAAAATTACCTGTATCTATAGAAGATGAATAGAAAGTGATTATATCTCCTTCTTTTAGTTTCGATTCTTTAGAAACTCTAGTATCAACAATTACATCATATACCATGATTGTTGGCTCCATTGATGGAGATACTATCGTAAATAATGATACTATTGGTTTTTTATTTGTTATTTTTGCTATTAAACTTGATGTTATATAAAACAACAAGAATCCTGCAACTAAAAATAATACTACTAATGCAACATAAGAAAATATCGAACTAATAGTTTGTACTAACTTTTTATTATTGTTTTTCTTAGCCATATTAGTAGCCTCCTATTTTAAATTATAAAGTTTATCTATATCCTTTTCAACAATACATTAAGTAAAATAAAGGGGTTTACATAAAAAAAGGAAGAATTTCTTCTTCCTTAATTTTATTATTTCTTTTGACCAACTGTAATTGTAGCATCAAATGCTTTTTCATCTAATTCAAAATCAGAATTAACGCATTCTACTTTAACAGCATAAGTATGTGTTGCTCCTGTTGCAGTAGGACCAGCAAATGTTCCTGTTCCTAATACTATAGTTGAAGATCCGTTTTTAATTGCTACTGGTTCAGAAGTAGAAACCATTACTACACCATTATTTGAAGTATTAGTAGATACTAATGTATATACTAAAGCATCATCAGGATATGTATTATTTGTAACAACTAAATCTGCTTCATAACTTAAATTAGATGATCCAGTTACTACACCAGTTACAGTAAATGATTTTTCACCTACAACATCACCCGCATTAAAATCAGCATTTGATATTTTAGCATTACCATTATATTCAGTTGATAATGTTCCACCTGTTACTTCAATTGTTTTAGAAGTATTTCCTTCTTTCATAGCAATATTGAAATAAGCAAATGTAGCGCCAACAACAGCAACAAGTAATGTTGCAATGCATATAATAGTAAGTAGAATCATATTACCTTTACCATTGTTCATATACCATATCTCCTTCACTACTCTAACTAAGATAATTTTATCATTTTTGTTATTAAATATCAATAAAAACGAATAAAAAATATAGTATAAAAATAAGCACAAAAAAAGCTGCATTACTGCAACCCTTCGTTAAAAAAATTTTATCTGAAAAAAGGAAATCTTTAATATGTGAGTTTGAGTTTATATGTTTATTTTTATAGGATTTTTTATATTACTTCCCTTTTTCATGTATACAATATATCATATCTTATGTGAAGTAATGTGAAAATTATGTGAAAATCCTTTTATATAACTCTATTTCTTGCACTTATCCAACACAAATGAGAAAACTGTACCGTTATTTTCGTCAGATTCCACACCATATTTGATATTATGTAGTTCAAAAATGTCTTTTACTATAGATAATCCTATACCAGTTCCTATAGTATTTCTCTTATGATTTTTCTCTTTTGTATAATATCTAGTCCATACTAATGGAATTTCTTCCTTCTTAATTGCTTTTCCATAGTTTCTAATTTTAACTGTAATAATATCTCTTTTTACTTTAACTTCTATTTCAACTAATTTATCTTCTCCTGAATGTTCAACAGCATTATTAATCAAATTATAGAAAACTTGATCAATTTTCTTTCTATCTAATTCAACTAGTAATTCATCATCAGGAATACTAACGTTGATTTTATATCCTTCTTTTTCTTGAAGTAATGAATATCTTTTCATTACTTCAGAAATTTGATCTCTTAAATCATATTTAATTGGTTTTAATGATGCTTTTTTTGCATCTATCTTAGATGCTTCAACTAAGTCATTAACCAATCCATTTAATCTGTCTGATTCATCAACAATGACATTTAAGTCTTTATTTCTTTTTTCATCATCTTTATATGATATATCTCTTATCTTTTCAGCATATGCTTTAATCATTGTTAAAGGTGTCTTTAAGTCATGAGATACATTTGCTAATAAATCTCTTCTTAATTCATCAGTTTGTTTCATTTCACTTGCGGCTATAGTCAACACTTTTGATAATTCTTTAAGTTCTGATATATTACTCTCATCAAACACAACATCATAATTACCTTTACCCATTTCTTTAGCTTTATTTGTAATACTAATAATAGGTTTATTAATTTGTTTAGTTATAACATTAGATAAAAATACAGCTAATATAATGGTAAATATTGAAATATAAATCATTTGATTCTTTAGCAATTTAGTAGCTGCACTTAAGTCTTCTAGGTTAGTATTGATAAATACAAATCTATTATTTCCCAAATCTATAGCATATACAATGGACTTAACTCCATTAGGTCCTTGTAGCTTAGCAAAATGATTCTTATCATTTAATAAATCAAATTTATATTTATTAGTCATGTTGTTATTATTATCCAACATACATGCTTTATTCTTGATATTGTAATTAATAATATCTTTTCCAGAAAAATATTGAACACATAAATTATTTTCAAATGCTAAAGATTCTAATGTACTATCTAAATCTTCTACAGGTGTATTTTCGATTTTTTGAGCTGATTCTTTAACTATATTAACTTGATATCTTTCATAATTAATATTAAAGAAATGAATTTGGAAAAACCATAGTAAGGCAAGAATGATCATTGCAAATAATATAAATATTACTAATGTTCTGCCTATTAAACTATTTTTCCTCATAGATAAACTTATATCCTACTTTTCTAACAGTTTTTATGCTTTCACTATATTTTCCTAATTTTTTTCTTAATAATTTAATATGAGCATCTATAGTTCTATCATCTGCTTCATATTCATATCCAAATATACATTCAATTATTTTTTCTCTTGATAATGCTGTACCTTGATTATTTAAAAATAACGAAAGTAAATCAAATTGTGTACTTGTTACTTCAACTTCTTCTCCATCGATTTGAACAGTATGTGATTTATTATCTAATACAATATTACCTACCGTAAGTGTTTCTCCACCTACAGTTCTTTTTGTATGTGCTTTAATACGAGCCATCAATTCTTTTGGACTAAATGGTTTTGTAATATAGTCATCTATACCTAATTCAAAACCTTTTAATTTATCCACTTCATCTACTCTTGCTGATAGCATAATTACAGGTGTATCACATATTTCTCTTATTCCTTTAACACATGTATATCCATCCATTTTAGGCATCATGATATCCATTACAATAAGATCGTATTTGTTTTCTTCTACTTTTTCTAATGCTTCAGATCCATCACATGCTAAATCACAAGTATATCCTTCTTCATCAGCGTAATCTTTGATTAAATCTCTTATTAACTCTTCATCATCACAGATCAATAATCGCATAATATCACCTCTTACTGATTTTATATTACTTTATTTTTGTGAAAAATGAAAGAAAAAAAGAGAATATTTTTTATTCTCCTAAATCTACGTTATGATAAATATTTGTAATATCGTCTATATTTTCAAACTTATCTAAAGCCATTTTGAATTGTTCTAGTTCTTCTCCTTCAAGTTTAACTTTTTCTTTTGGATACCAACCTATTTCATCAATAGTGTATTCAACTCCAGGAACAACTGTTTCAACAACTTCTTTAACTCTAGAGTCATCTTTGGGATTACAAGTAATTAATACTTCTCCATCTTCTGATTCTAAATCAACTATTTCAATACCAGCATCTAATAAAGCTAACATAATATCATCACCAGCATCAGATTTAAATCCGATTAATGATTCATGATTATAATTATATGATACTGAATTAGTAACACCCATACTTTTATTGATTTTATTAAATACTTCTCTAACATATGCAACTGTTCTATTAACATTGTCAGTTAATGTAGTTAATATAAATGTACTTTGTCCAGGTCCAAATCCTTCATATGTATTTTCAATATAATTTGTATCATCATTTCCTTTAGCTTTATCAATAGCTCTATTAATAATATCCATTGGAACTGATTGATGTTTATATTTATCAACAACTCTTCTTAATGTTACATTAGTTTCTATTTCTGGATTTCCCTTTGCAGCTAAATAAATTTCTTTTGCACATGTTGAATATAATTTAGCTTTAATTGCTCCATTTTTTTGTATACTAGCTTTTCTTACTTCATAAGCTCTACCCATAGGTATTACCTTCTTTCCTTAAGTATTTTATCTTATTTATTATAAAGTAGTCAATAAAAAAAACTTTACAATATTGTAAAGTCTTTATGATCATATACTGTATTACCTGTAAGTTTTAATACTCTTCGTTTAGTTCCTTCAGTTGCACATAAATGAATTAATTCTCTATCACATTTAACAACTGATTCATTAACTACTTCCATTAAACCTCTTCCACCAGTTTTTTTCTTATAAGCTTCTGCTATAACAGCATCTAAATAACTAGGATCCCATGTAAGTTCAGCATTATATAATTCATCATATAATATTTTAGTTAATAATAATTGACTGTTTTTACTATCTACTAATATTTTTCTCATGATATCAGATGATAATTCTTTATATACGAATAAACCACCATTTAATCTACCAATTAATTCTGCTATGAAGCCATAATCGATAATATCTTTTGTAGTTATCTTTTTTTGTTCCTCTTGAATTGTTGAATCTGGTGATTCAAATCCAATCACTTTATTTTTTTTGTTCAAAAAGTTCAGGATATGCTCCACATGCAACCTTAGTCATAAATGATGTATTCATCTTTATTGTTTTACTACCAGAAGTTCCAAAACTTACATCATATGTACTTCCTTCAAAGAATTTTAAAAATGCTTGTTGAACTTTATCTTCTTTAACATCGCTTCCACGTTTCGCTATCTTATCAAATTCATCTATAACAATAATCGATTTTTCAGCCTTAGCAATGTCACCATTTGAATTGTTATATATTCTTCTCATAACATCTTCTATATCTTTTCCAACATATCCTGCAGATGTTAATTGATTACAATCATATTCTGTAAATGGAACTCCTAAATATTCAGCTATTAATTTATATGTTTCTGATTTACCTGATCCTGTTGGTCCAATAGATAACATTGATTTTATAAGTTTAGGATTTGTTGCTTTATAGTTTCTTGCAATTGAAGTTACTATATCTTCAATATTATCATCATTTTCAAAAATTCTTTCTTTTAAATAGTTTTCCATTTCGAAATTATCTATATTTGCTAAATCTACTTTTTCATGTGGTTTAGTTATTACACTTGGATATGATTTACTTGATGTTTGAGAATGTGTATCAGCTTCTTTAACTGCTTCCTTATGTTCTACAAATAAATCTCCCATAAAATTATCTAATCTATCTGATACTACTTGTACATATCCATCATAATTTAATGCAAGTATTACTCTTTCTTTAACATCTGAAAAATATAAAACTGGTAACATATCTTCTTTATCAGTATTATATATAGCTCTTAAATCATCAACATTTCTTGCAAAAAAATAAAATTCTTTAATATCTGGATTATTAATACTTTCGTAATTTTCAATACTATGTAATGGAGTTGTATTGTTTTCTGGGTAAAACATATCATTTTCTTCCATACCAAATGATGTTGATTGAGGAATAATAGTATACGTATTATTTCCATTATCAACTCTTGTACATATAATAGCAATCTTATCATTAGGTGCGCTGTATCCTACATTAGCCATAATTCCACCAACCTTATTTGTAAATATATTACTCTTATTATGTAATATATTCAATAAAAAAAAGAGATTAAATCTCTTTTTTACTTACTTATTGTTGTATTTAATGAATAATACTTATTTCCAAGTTTAGCATATATAGAAAATTCATTATTATCTGGTAATTTAATTACATTAGTTTCATCTACTTTATAAGTATAAACATTACCTTTTCTATTAATAAGTAATAATAATACATCTTGGTTTCCTTTAAAGTCATATGTTAAGTATCTTCCATTTATAGATAATACATATGGATTAGTAAAATCAACAGCTTGTTCAAGCATTAATGCTAATTCATCAATTGATGATACTCCAGTTTCAGTAGTTGGATTATTATCAACAACAGCACTAATAGTATAGTTATCAACAAAGTCTTGATATACATTATGATTAATAGCAATATAATCAATGTTAGCTAAATTAACATTAGATATTGTTTCTAATTCAGATAAATTAGTTGATATAGATAAAATCTTACCTAAATAATCTAATTCTAGTTTTAATTCAGGAATATCATTATTTTTTGTATATTTTGAGTTATATCCAACAAATATTGAATTATTCTTAAAAGTAACTCCTGAAATATAATCTAAATCATAGTAGAATGTTAAACTTCCTTTTTGATCAAATCCTCTTAATTTAGATTCAATATTATTTCTATCACCTACTACAAATATAAATTGAGAACCATCCATTGAATTCTTTAAATCATATTCTTCAGTATAATCGTTATATAATTCAGTTTTGATAGCAAATGATCTTGTACTACCATCACTGAAATCTAATCTAACAATATTATCTCTATTATTTTCTAAACCATAAATTGGTATAACATGATTAGTAGTAGCTCCTACTGTGGACATAAAACTATCATTTATATATACATCTACTTCTAATTCTTCTTCTGTATAGAAGATCATTAAAGCACTTAGTGGATTAATTTTATATGGATTTTTTATTATTAATGGATTATCAATGTTATATTCTTTTATTTTAGCAATTTCATTTTCGATTCTTTTATCACAGTCTGATTGTTTATTTAAAAGATTAGATAATTCATTTTCTAATACTGTATTAGTACTGCTAAAGTATTTTTTAGTACCTGAATCATAACTTGATAAAGAATTAGCTATGAAGCCAATGCATACAATAATTATTAATATGAAAGTAATACTCAAACCTATAGAATTTTTTAAATTCATTTTCATAAAATCCACTTCCTATTCTATATATAATTATATATTAGATATTTATAATTGTAAACAATCAAAAAGACGATAGCCTGATAAACTATCGTCTCTTAGAGTTTTAGAATAGGCTTTTATGTTGATTATCAGTCAGCACAATAACCTTATAACCTTTATGAGTTTTCTTTCTCGTCACACGTGTTCACTTAGTCGCGGCTATAATCAAGATTGCATAAAAGAATAAAATATATACCCATAATACACAAACTTAATATTCACGAATTTTTTAGGAAACGTTCAATAATATATAAGCTAGATAACAAGTCTGCTTAAAATAATATTGAATCATCTTCTAAATATAGAAGCCAATTAAATGTAGTTCTTGTTAAATCTACAATTTGTGAAATTTCTTACTTAAAGTAAGCTTATTTCTAATAAAACTTGTACTTTTGACAAATAAAGTACAAAATCATGAAGAGTTCTAAAAAATAGAAGTCTTCAAATAATAAATAGCTTGGCTACAATTCTATACTAAGCAATTATATTGTACCAACATATATATAATAAGTCAATATAAAAACGAGTAAATTTTACTCGTTTTTTAATTTTCTTTTACAAAGAATCTATCATACCATTTTAAGAAGATATAAATGTTCCATACTTTTCTATAGTTATCATGTTTTCTAGCTTTATGATCATCTAATAATTTAATAAGTTTTTTAGTATTAAAATATTTATTAGCTATAGGCTTTTCAAATTCAGACTTAATGTCATTATAAACATCATCATCTCTCATCCAATCTCTAACTGGAACTGGGAAACCTAATTTCTTTCTACTATATGCATCATTTGGTATAACCTTTTTAGCTGCATCTCTTAAAGCCACTTTTGTTGCTTGAGGTGTAACTTTATATTCTAGTGGTAAAGTAGATGCTATTGAGAATACACATCTATCTGTAAATGGAACTCTTGATTCTAATGAGTTTGCCATTGTCATTCTATCGCCTTTATGTAGAATATCTTTTACTAACCAATAGTTAATATCAATTGCTTGCATCTTAACTAAATCAGGTTCTCCTTTATAATCATCATATACAGATGATGTAATTTCTTTATTAGTTAATTTAACAGGCATTTTGAAATATTTTTTTATTTCAGAATCATCAAATACTCTATTAATACCAACATAATAATCTTCAAGAGGTAATCCTCTTCTTACTAAGAAATTTCTTCCTCTAAATGGTCCAGTATGTTTTAAAGCACTTGCTAATCCATGTCTTAAGAAATATGGTATTTTATTATACAATCTTGATGCTTTATTATTACCATCTAAGTAAGTATTATATCCACCAAAGAATTCATCTGATCCTTCTCCAGATAATACTACTTTTACATCTTTAGCTGCTAATTGAGATACAAAATATAAAGATACAATTGCAGGATCTGATGTTGGTTCATCCATATGATATAATACTTTATCAATTGCTTTAAAATATTCATCTTTTGTTATTTTGTGAGCTACATTTTTAATTCCTAATTTATTAGCTAAATCTTTAGCGTTATCAATTTCAGAATATCTTTCTTCTTGATATCCTACTGTATATGTCTTATCAGGATGAGCAAGTGTAACTAAATAGTTTGAATCTACTCCACCAGATAAGAAAGAACCTACTTCAACATCTGCAATCATATGATGTTCTACAGAATCTTTCATAGCATCTTCTATCTTAGTTACAGTATCATCATAGTTTTCTTTATGTATTTCAAAATCTAATTTATAGTATCTTTCAATTTCAATATGATCATCTTTATAAGTTAATGAGCATCCAGCATCTAATCTCTTTACTCCTTTAAAGAAAGTTTCTGTTGTTGGAGTAAATGAGAATGTCATATATCCAGGAATGATATCTTCATTTAATACTTTATCAAAATCAGGATGTTCTAAGAAAGATTTAATTTCAGATGCAAACATGAATGTACCATTATTTTGATAATAATATAAAGGCTTAATTCCAAAGTGGTCTCTTGCCATAAATACTTCATGATTATCAATATCATATATTGCAAAAGCAAACATACCTCTTAAATGTTTAGGTAAATTTTTACCCCACTTCTTATAACCTGCTAATAATACTTCAGTGTCTGATTTAGATTTGAATTTATAATCTTTTAATTCTTCCTTAAGTTCTTTATAGTTGTAAATTTCACCATTGAATATAACTACTAATTTTTTATCAGTAGAATACATTGGTTGAGATCCACCTTTTATATCTATAATAGAAAGTCTTCTATGACCTAATGCAATATAAGAATCAACATAGTAACCTTCTCCATCTGGTCCTCTATGTTTAATTCTATCAGCCATCTTTTTTATAACTTTTTCTTTTTCAGATTCTTTTTGTTTTGAAATAAAACCAGTTATTCCGCACATAATATCACCCTCATGAAATAATTATATCATGATATATATTGATATCATAATAAAAGACACGTTATTTCACGTGTCTTTTACTATTAAGCTGATATACCAGGAATTTTGTATAAGAACAATTCAACATCATCGAAATAAATCCATTCACCATTTTCGTTAAAGAATTCTGTTGCATCAGGATTCCAATTTCCATTTCTATCAAATACTACTATTCCACTAAGAGTAGAACCTCCGGTAATAAGAGATGAACCTGGAACTGGTTCAGGTTCTGTTTCTTCTGATGTTTCAGTCGGATAATACCATCCTAAGTATGCAATATCACCAAATAAAGGAGCATGAACATGATTATTCATAGTAGAATACATTTTCATAGTATATTCAATGTTTTCAAATTCATCTTCATGTCCTGAATTACTTAATGTAAGAGTAAACTCTGTTCTATGAGTCCATCTTGCTTTTAATGTTACATCAGCATCTCTAATCCATTCACCTTTACTATTAAAGTAAGATGTTGCTGATGAATTATATTTACCTGTTTCATCATATACTTGAGTTTCATCATCATACCATCCTAAGAATGTATAATGTTTAGGAATAGTTGGTACATCTATTGTATTATTAGAAATACTATTTAATCTCATTTCATATGTTGAATTAGTTACTTCTGGAGTTATATCCATCAAATCTTCTTTTTCTATAGTTAAATTAACATATATTCTATGAGTCCATTTTGCTTCAAATATTACATTATCTAAATATAACCATTTACCTGTAGTATCAAAGAATTGAGTAACGCTTAATACTTTATTACCTGTTTCATCATATACTTTAGTATCTTCATAATACCAACCTTCAAATATATAGTTATCTATTTCACTTGGTATTGGTAATGTTTCAGGTGCAGTTCCTGCATATTCAGCAATAAATACACTTTCTGAAATATCAGGTATTTCTTCTACAGGACTATTAATATCTAAATTAATTAAAGATTTAACTGGTTCATATTTTGTTAATAATCTAGCACCATTATCTTTTAACCAATTTCCTTCTGAATCAAAATATTCGCCTTCAACATAATTACCATTTTCATCATATACTTGAACATCTTCTTCATCATACCATCCTAAGAAGTTAAATCCTGTTACTGATGTTGGTATATTTATTCTATTATTGTTTGTGTCAGATTTAGTCATTTCATATCTTGAAATAGTTATTCTTGGAATATCTTCCATTGTATCTAATTTATTAATTACTAGTTCAAGTATATTTGGATATTCACTCCAACGAGCTTTCAATTCTATTGAATCTGCAATAATAAATTTACCAGTTGAATCAAATACTGAATTATCGTTTATTCTATATCCTGAAGTATCATATACAATTTCATCATTGTAATAATAACCTTCAAATGTATATCCAAATACATGATCAGGTATAGCAACACTTTCAACACCTATTTCATCATAAGTTAATATATAAGTATTTGTTGATATAGATGGAATTTCTTCCATTGAATCAGGTTTATTTGTATTCAATGTTAACGAATATGTTTTAGCTTCCCAATGTGCATATAATGTAACATTATCTTTCTTTATCCAATTTCCTTCTGAATCAAAGAATGATTCTGCACTTGTTTGGTATTCACCATTTTCATTGAATACTAGAGTATCTCCATCATACCAACCTTTAAATATCCAACCAGGTATTTCAGTTGGAACATTTATAACATTATTATCTGTTGTATGCATTGCCATGATATATGAATCATTAGCTATTGATGGAATAGTACTCATATTAACTGGTCTATTAACATTTAATGTTAAATTATATTCTTCTGAATTCCAATGAATTACTAATGTAGTATTTTCTTCATATGTATCTGTTTCTTCTGCTTTAACAGATGCATTATACCAACCATTGAAAATATAATCTTCTCTTGTGTATTCAGGAAGCTCAATAGTTCCACCTGTATAATATGCATATAATGTTAAGTCTTCACTTAATAGATATTTTGAAGAAGCATTTCCTTCAGCATCAAAGTATCTTGTACCTACTCCATTCATTTGAGTATAGTATCCTTTAAATGTCCATTCAGCTGTTTTAGTTTCTATTCTATTCTCTACTTCATAATTCTTATCTAATGTAATAGTAAATTTCTTTTCGGGTATAGATATACTTTCAACATCCGAATCAAATGTAACTTCTAAAGATGTTGTTCCTTCTATAGAAGCTTTATTATTGTTAAATGTAATTGTATATTTGTTAGCAGTCCATTTAGCATATAATTCTACATCAGATGTTACTTCATATCCATTTTCTACTTTAGTATCAAATGTATCTTCTAAGTACCATCCTCCAAATGTATAACCTACTCTTGTTGGTTCAGGAATATTTGTTATTGTTCCACCTGACCATTTTTCATATAAGTCTATATCGCTAGCTTCACGGTATATGATTGATGTTTCACCTGATCCATTGTAATATTGATTATTTCTTTCAGTGAAATATCCATCAAAATCCCATTCAATAGTTTCATTATTTACCCTTGTAGATCTTGTTGAACCTTCTTCATCATTTACATTATAAGTAACTGAATATTTTCTTTCTGGAATTGTAATACTTGGTAAAGCACTATTGTAATTTACAAATATTGTTTCAGTTCCTTTTTTAGTAGCAAGTGGTTGTTTAAATGTAACAACATATCCATTTGCTTTCCACTTTGCTCTTAATTCTACTGATTCATTTTTTATCCATTTATTATTTAAGAAATAATCTGTTGCATCAGCATTTAATGAACCATCTACATTAAATACTAATTTATCATTTTCATACCAACCTAAGAATTCATATCCATCCAAATATGATGGAACATTTATATTTTCAGTTATTTCATCATCAAATATAAATATATAAGTAGACACTGATAAAGTTGGTTTATCATATAAATCATTGTCATTTAAATCTAATGTAACTGAGTAAGTTTGTTGTTCCCATTTTGCATATACTGCTACATTTCCTTCATGTGTCCATTTACCACGAGTGAAATAATCTGTTGTTGATGATTCAACATATACTCCATCTTGATCATATACCATATTGTTTTCTTCATCATACCAACCTTTAAAATTCCATCCTATTACAGTTGCTTTTGGCATTTGATTATTTTCAGTAGAATCAAATGTCATTTCATATACAAATTTTGAAGAATCTACTAATGAAGTTTCATATGTCATTTTATCATTTGGATTTAAGTTCAATGTTAATGTGTATTTATCTTGAGTCCAATGTGCATATAAAGTTAAATCGTTTGTATAAATCCATTCACCATCTGAATCAAAGTATGTAGTAATATCAGAATTATATGTACCATCTACGTTATAAACTTTAACATTTGCTGATGTATACCATCCTTGGAATGTCCAACCTGTTACACTTGGAACTTGAACAATATTATTATTAGGTTCATCAAATGTAACTTGTAACGTACTAGATCCAGGTAATGTAGGTTCATTAGTCATATCTAATTGTTTATTTTTATTTAATGTAACTGTATAGTTATTTTTTGACCATTTAGCTTTTAATGTTATTCCGTTGTTATCAGCTATGGCATAATCATTTGTTGCTCTTGTTGCTCTAGTAATTAATGTATCTTCATAATACCAACCTTCAAATGTATAACCACTTCTTGTTGGATTAAATAAACTAGTGAAATCATCATCAAATACTACTTCAACAGTACTAATTGATTCATTTGCTTTTGTAGAACCACCATCATTATCATTATAATCTAATGTAACTGTATAAATTTTAGCTGTCCAATGAGCATATAATGTTGCAGGTAATTCATATTGGTAATCATTGTTTCTTTGTTCACCATTGTTTTTACCAGTAAACCATCCATTGAATATATATCCTGTTCTTGAAGCATCAGGTAATGTTATTTTTCCATTTGTCCATTTCGCATGTAATATTGTATCTTCTATTTTATCCCATGGAGTTATACCTTCACCTGTAGAACTAATATATTTTTTATTTTCATCATCAAAGTATCCTTCAAAATCCCATGTAGCAACTAATGAAGAACTTGTTGATGTAGCATATGTTGTTCCTTTTCCTTCAGATGCATCATTTAAATTAAATACAACATCATAATATCTTCTAGGTATTGTAATACTATCTAATGGTAAATTATATTTAGCAGTTACTGATTGACTACCTGTTTCAACTGCAGGTCTTCCATTTAATGTAGAATCTAAAATAACATTTGATTTTCTTCTTTCCCAATGAGCATATATTGTATGACTACTCTTATTTAATACTTTTGTAGTATCAGTTATTTCAGTTCCATTTCCAGGATTTTCTGCATCAGTTTGTTTTTCAGTAAACCATCCTTTAAAAATATATCCTGTTCTTGTAGGTCTAGATAAATTATTGTAATTATATCCGACTAAAATATCTTTAGAACATACTCCTTCAGGTGAAATTGTACCCATACATGTTGCAGGTGTCCAAGCATCAACTGGTCTTCCTTCAATTACATCAACATTGTATGTAAGTTTAATAGTATCAGGTACAACCTTTAAGAATCTTTTCCCAGTTCCTTTTATACCAGATTTTGATATCCAACTATATGTCATTTCATATGTTCCAACTTGATCAGTTGAACCAATTTCATTACTCATAGTACCTGTAGTCTTATCAAAATTATCTGGTAATTTACAACTAAATTTATAATCATTTAATAAAGTGTTTTTATCTAATATTAATTTACCTGTTTCATCAGATAAAGCTAATGTATAAGTTCCAATTCCATCCATACAATCAACTTGAGCACTAGCATTAGCAGTCATGACTACTGAACTTAAGAATACTTCTTTATTTGATTCTTCAACAGGATACATTATTGTTAAATTTCCTGTTTCACTAGATAAGCTTAATTTAACTAATTCATTTCTTGATATTTTTTCTCCAGTATATGGATTAGTTAATTTTTCATCTAGGAAACCATGATCAATTAAATCTCCTACTGTTATATAAGTAAATGATTTGTTTTCATATAAATCATTTACTGCATCCATGTTTAATGATGCATATGTTTCAGCTGAAGATTTTACTTGAGCAATATATTTTTCATATGATTTAGTTTTATTATTATTTAAAATAGAATTAACATTAAAGATAATTATTCCACCTACAATAGAAAGTAATAATACTACAACTAAGATTTCAGTTAATGTATAACCATTTTTACTTCTCATAGCACACTACCCTTCCATTATATAATCATAATAATTATAACATAAAAAAATAGACAATAATATAGATTTATTGCCTATTTTTAATTAAAATCAAATTTAACTGAATCGCCTTCAATTTTTAATTTTGCACTGAAAGGTTTACCCGTTTTATTAGATATAAAATTATCTAATTTATCTGATGTTTTATTATATAATATTACTTTTACTTCTTCTAATTCTATCTTTCTATTACATATTTCATATGAGATATGAAATTTGCAATTTTGATAATCTTTGCATTGATAACCATATTTTCCCATTATAAAATCATTTCCGCATTTAGGACATTTTCCTATTACAGATGAATAAATAGGAATATCTTTATTATTATCAAATACTTCTTTTATTTCATCACATGCTAGTTTAACAGAATCTTCAACTTTTATTTCATCATGATAAACTTTTTTTAATGCTTGACCTAACTCAGAAGTCTTATATTTGTCCATAGAAATTTTCATTCTTTCTAATGATTCAATTAAGAATTCTCCATTAGGTAATATATTATAAACATCTTTCTTTAATGAAATATAATTTGATTTAATAGCATTATCAATTATACCTGTTCTTGTAGCTTCAGTACCTAATTCCAAACCTTCAAATATTGCTTTATAATCTTCTGTATCATCTACATCATCAGGATTATCAGCTTGTTCTTCTTGAAGTTTTTTCTTATCTTCTTTAAATGGATTTTTTAGATAATTATTTAAAGTTTCAATTGTATAGTGTTTAGGTGGAGTTGTTTCTTTTTCTTTAGGAACAAAGTTAATATTTACTTTATCTCCTACGTTTAAATTTGGAAGTATTTTGTCTTTTGTTGTAGCATCATCAAATTTAGTCCAACCTGGTTCTAAAATAGATACTCCTTTAAGATTAAATTCTTCATATTCTCCAACTTTAATTTTAATTTCAGTTTTTTCAACAATGCATTCATTTTTACAAAAAACTGCTACAAAACGTTTAACAACAGTTTGATAAACTGTAAATTCATCTTCTGTTAAATTCTCTTTTTTAGGTATTTTATATGTTGGTGTTAACGCTGAATGTGATTCAATTTTACTATCATCAAATATAGTCTTTTTATCTTTAAATTCAACTGGATATCCAATAGTTTCAAACGATTTTAATATAGCTTTTACTTTACCTTTTTCATTTGTTGCTAAGTATTCTGAATTAGTTCTTGGATAAGTTAAATATCCTTTTTCATATAATCCTTGAACTATTTGTAATGATTTATCCATGGACATTTTATATTTCTTACCTAATACATTTTGTAATTTAGATAAAGAATATAATTTACCTGGATTCAACTTATCCTTCTTTACTTTTTTATCAACAACAATCGCTTCTGAAGAATTATATTTATTACATAAATCTTTGCATTTGTTTTCTTCATTCTTTTCAAATTTTTCTTTACTATTTAATTCAACAGATTCTCCATTTGTTATTTCATTTGATATAAGACCATAGTAAGTTGAAGGTTTAAAATTTCTTATTTCCATATCACGATCATATATAGCTTTTACAATTGGAATAATAACTCTTCCTACTCTTAATAATGTACCAGTTCTAAGAGTTGCATATCTTGTTAAATTAACTCCATATAACCAATCAATATATGTTCTAGCAAATCCTTCATTTGCAAGATTATCATATTCTTTTTCTTCTTTCATTTCTTTTAAAGCTTCATTGATTGTTTCATTAGTTTGATCTGGCAACCATAGTCTTCTTAAATCTTTTTCGGACTTTAATGCATTTTCAGTTATTAATCTAATAATAACTTCTCCTTCACGATCAGCGTCGCCTGCATTTACTATTGTTGTAACATCTTCACGATTACATAAATTACTAATTATATTAAATTGTTTTAATACACCAGGATCTATTTCTTTTTTATCATTTTTCTTTAAATTAAATTTAAATTTATCAGGGAAACATGGTATGTTTTTCAAAGACCATTTTCCATCTTCTGATTCATATCCTGTATAATCTTCTATATCAGCTAAAGTGAATAAATGACCAAATGCCCATGATACTAAATATTCAGAATTAGAATAATATCCATCTTCTTTTTTCATGTTACCAATTGCACTTACAATATTTCTTGCTAAACTTGGTTTTTCTGCAATAATAAGCTTCATTTATTCACCACCTTTACTAAACGTGTATATTTATTATAACAAACAAAAAGGACTTTTTTAAGTCCTATTTACTAGCTCTTTCAATAAAATCATTCCATGAAATATATGGAATTCCATCATAATTGTTTTTAAAAATATCAAGATAAATATTAAGGTTTTCTTTATCTTGAAGAAATAAATTATCATTATAGAATTCAACAATTTGTTTTATCCAACTGAACAAATCTTTAGAATAATCTTCTTTATAATATTTTAGATATTCAAAATATAAAAAAGTTAATATAGAAGTAATTGTATCTTCTATCATTTTTAAATCAAAATCATTTTTTATAGATTTTTCTATTACATATTCAGTTGCTTCTGATAACATTTTATAATTTTGAAATTCTTCTTTACCATTTTTATTTCTTGTTAATGATCTATTATTATATCTATAAAAATATACATATTCATCAACTAAAGCAATATTAGGTTTAGACATTAAATATAGTTCATGAAATGCTGAATCTTCATGTCTTTTTAAACTTGGAAATTTAATATTATATTTTTCTATAATACTTCTTTTATATAATTTAGCATGTAAACATCTATCATGATTGTCTATATATCTTAGTGTACCATCTTCACATTCTTCTACTAGTACTCCTATTGCTAAATCATAATTGATTATTTCTTTTACTAAAGAATTAATAGAATAACAATTAATAAATTGATCATCTGAATCAATAAACATAACATATTCTGAATTAGATATTTCTAGACCTCTATTACGTGCAACACCTGGTCCAGAGTTTTTATTTAATCTTTCAATTTTAATATTCAAATATTTATTGAATTCATCAATTAAATAATCATATGGTTCATCAGAACAATCATCAATTATATATATATTTAAATCTTTAACATTATTTTGAATACATATAGACATTAGTGTTTTTCTTATTGTTTCATGAGCATTATAAGCTGGTATTATAATATCAATCATATTAATCACCTATACTTTCTAAAAACTCATCAAAAGTAAGAGTTGAACCATTTATATTTTCTGGTGTTAAGTTTGATATTGCAAAATCATATTGAGTTTTCTTTATGTTTTCTTCATTATTAATATATTCTCTATGATCTAAATATATTCTTTTTATTGATTTAGAGCACTTCAAGAATTCTTGATCATTATACTCTATATAGTAATAATATATTGCACATAAAACTGCTAATGAAAAATTACCTATATTAACTTTGTTTTTATTATTTTTAACTGCAAATAATAATGCTTCATTCATGTTAGATATATATCCAAATAATCCTTTATAACTATATTCAAAATCATTTTTTCTAGTAATACTATTTTCGTTATACATCCAAAAATATATAGGATAATCAATATATTTTTTTCTTGGATCAGAAAGCATTACACATTGATTAAAATAGTTATCTTCATTAGCTCTAGATGAATTGAAATGAATATTATTTTGTTCAATAAATTCTCTTCTATATATTTTTCCATGCAACCATATTTCATCATTATCATGATGAATAAAATCATTTTCTCTACATTCAACAAATTTACCAATTACAACATCTAAATCATTTTTTTCTATCTCTTTATATATGATTTCTATAGATTTAGGAGATGCAAACATATCATCCGAATCAATAAACATTATATATTTTGAATTAGAGTTTTTAATTCCTTCTTCTCTTGCCAATCCTGGTCCAACATTTTTTTCGAGCTTTATTTCTTTAATATTTAAAAACATAGAAAAAAAGTTAATGATATCTGTGTAATCATCATCAGATTTATCATTAACTATATAAACATTCAATTGGTCACTTATAGTTTGGTAACTAATTGAAAATAAAGTTCTTTCTAATGTCTTTTGGGCATTATATGTTGGAATAATTATATCTATTATACCCATAAGTTTCCTGATTTTTGTTCCTTTTCCCATTGTGAAATATATTGATCACAATAGTCAACCCATTCAAATGCTGATCTTAAAGATCCAACAATTCCTTTTCCTAATTGTTCTTCAGAACTGTAATCTTCTTTAATTGCTTTATATGCAGATGTACAATCAGCTGTATCTGGTCCATAGAACCAATTTTGTAATTGATTCATATTATATGCGAAATCATTACAAGCTTGTTTCAATCTAGTAAAATCACCTTTAAGTGTTCCTGAAATATGTTTTTTGATGGCGTCAACATCTAATTCTGTAGAATTTCCTGTTCCACTTGAACCGCTTCCACTAGATCTAGAAGTAGAATTATTCTTTCCACTTGATGCTGGATTATTTGAATTAGTTTTAGCTGTTGCGGAATTTGAATTATTCTTAGCAGTTGTTGCGGAATTTGAATTAGATTTTGTTGATGATGCACTATTTGATCCAGTTGTTGCAGAATTTGAATTGGATTTTGTTGATGATGCACCATTTGATCCAGTACTTGTAGATGGACTATTTGTTGCTGGTGTTGTAGATTTACTAGCATCTGTCTTTGGGTCAGTTTCAGTTTTAGAGTCAGTTGAACCTGCTCCTGATCCAGATGAACCTGCTCCAGATGAACCTGCTCCACTACCTGAACCTGATGAACCAGTGCCTTTTCCTGATCCACCTCCTGAGCCTGATGCTCCTGTTCCTGCACTTGAAGGTGTACCTGATACTCCTCCACCACCTGATGATCCTGCTCCACTTGGTGTAGATCCACCTTGGGCTCCATTTGCAGCAGCTTGTGCTTGTGGATTTGTATTTGTTCCAGTACTTTGTGGCATATCACCACTTGTTACTGGACTTTCACTTGATGATGATCCTGTATCTGTTGATTTAGGAACATTTCTAGGAGGACTTGCTGGTTCAAAAGTACCAATGCCTCCAGTTTCATGAAGTCCATTAATAACTGTTCCATTATCTCCAGTATTTGTAGTTGTTTCTGAAGAACCTGCTGTTGCAGTTGAATCAGTTG
Organism: Bacilli bacterium; assembly: GCA_016283935.1. GTDB lineage: Bacteria > Bacillota_I > Bacilli_A > RF39 > UBA660 > UBA6985. The sequence continues at coordinate 24,698 of JAEENX010000023.1, read as the reverse complement.
GAGTTGTTAATGGAGATTGTTGATTTTCAAATTTTTCTGTATCAACTGTTGGATATTCTGAATTTCCATCTTCATTTAATGATCCAATATCTTGATTTGTTTGGTTAGTTAAATCTTCTGCTTTATTATTATATTCATCAGTTAATGAAGTCATTCTATTGTTATAATCATTAACTATATCATTTGTATCATTTTTATATTGTTCAGCCATTGATGCTAATCTATCATCATATTCTGCTTTTAATGATGCTTTTTGATCAGCAGTCATTTCAGGGACTTGAGATCTTTCCTCAAATTCTTGCATTGTTTGAGTCACTCTTGTGTCATATTCGTTTTTTCTATCTTGAAGCATCATGTCATATTCATTTTTGATATCAACTGTTCTTGAATTATACTCTTCAGTTAAATTATTCATGTTAGTTTTATAATTATCCATGACATCATTATAATTCATTTCTTTTATTACTCTATCTTCAGGTGCTGGTGTAGCTGTACCTGTAGGATCTCCAGTTATAATATCACTTTTATCTGTTGGTGATGGTATTGAATTATCACTTGTTGGAATTTCTTCTCTTACTGGAACTGAAGGATCACTATATGTTGGATCAATATGTGCTTCTGACGTCATACCTGTAATATTACCATTTTCGTCTCTTGTAACTACTGTTGGTCCAACAACTACATTATTACCATCTGAATTTGTATATGTGTATCCTTCTTTAACAATATCAGATGTTCCAATACTAGATGGTTCAGAATATGCTGCCGATTTCATTCCAGTCACATTTCCGAATTCATCTCTTTCAACTACTGTTGGTCCAATTACTACATTGTTACCATTTTCATCTGTATATGTGTATCCTTCTTTAACAATATCAGATGTTCCAAGACTGGATGGTTCAGAATATGCTGCCGATTTCATTCCAGTCACATTTCCAGATTCATCTCTTGTAACTACTGTTGGTCCAATTACTACATTGTTACCATTTTCATCTCTATATGAATATCCTTCACTTACGATATCATTATCAACCGAGCTAATTGGTTCGTTTGTACTTGTAGTTGATGAAACAATTTCATTCACAATGTTGTCTAATTCATTTCTATCCATTTCTATCACCCTATACTTCTATTATATTTATAGAATATCATAAATAGTTACAATTTAAAACAATAAACATTATGTAAACAGCATTATTAAGTTAAATATGTAAACATCACATATGATATAATGATAATGGTGATATTATGGATTTTATACTAGTTAGTGAAATTACTATTAATAATAGAAAAATTGCAATTTTTAGAGATAAAAATTTTAGAAATACATTTTTAGAAAGAAATGGAAACGAATACTCTTATTTAGATTATGAAACATATATGAAACTAGATAATCTTTATAATAAGAAAATAGTATACTTTCCAGACAAAACAAAAAAAGGACAAAAATTTAATTTTGTACCTAAAATGTTAGTATCAGTTGGTGGAGCTTTAATTGCTGTAACTTTAACTTTAACTGGTTGTCAAAGTGTTAGTGCAACTACAAATATAGTAATGCCTCATAATTTGTTTGATGCACATGAATTTATATATGAAGAAAATTATTCAATTGATGAATCAAGTAAAAAAATCTATATTTCTTCCGCTGATGCTTTAACAAACTTTTTACCAAGTGAATATAAACAAAATCCTACTTATGAGCAATTATATTCTGCTATAGCAGAAAATCAAAATATAGATGACAATTTTAAAATTTATTTAAATGAATTTGTTGATAACTTACAAAAAGCTAACATGAATTTAGATTTAAGACCTTTTTATATGAACATAAAAGAATTAAAAGTAGATTATGTAAGTGCTGGTGATATGATCGGAATAACTGGTGGCGAAGCAAAAGGTGTATTTGTACCTGATCAACACACTATTTATATTAATAGAGAAAAAGATGAAGCTCTTCTAAGTGTTGTTAGGCCTCATGAAATTGGACATATGATGAATAACTTATATTTTAACTATAAAGGATATACCGCTATAAGAGATTTTTCAACATCAGGCAACTATGGATTTATGGTTGAAGAAGGAATGGATTCCTTATTTGTTGATACAATTTATGGAATGGATCCAATAGAATTACCTTATAGAGTTGTTAATAATTATTCTAAAACTTTAATTGATTCTACAGATTATTCATTCGAAGATTACATAAATGGTAGTATAAAAGAATATGAAGAAGCTATCAATAACGAAATAGATTTTTCAACATATCAAAACTATTCATCTATGGATTTGATTTATGATTTAAGTGGTTCAGGAACTGAATATATTTATGAAGAATACAATAATCAAAATTATAGTAATATTGATACAACATTTGCACATATTTATTTTAACAATTTAATAAATCAATCTAGTTCTTATGAAGAAATATTAGATGTTTATCAAAGATATATAGACACAATAATTGCTAATAATGATAAAGGTGTTATTGTTAATGTTAATGCTGTTAATGCAGAATTAAAAGCAATATTAAAATCAAAAAATATACAATATGATATAAGCGATAATTTATATAACGAAGATCAATTATCACAAATTATTTCAAATAATTATTCAAAATAAAAAACATTCTTTTATAGAATGTTTTTTTGCATTTCATTAAGTGGACTAAAGAATGCTTCTTGAATATAATTAAATACTTCATTTTTATATTCTTCTTGTACCAAATAATAGAATAAACTTGGAATATAGAAATATTGAATTGCACAATTTCTACCTTCAATTCTAAAATGACTAATTCCTAATTGTAATAGTTTACCTACTTGATAGTATTTAACTAAATTGTCACTTTCTAGCATTTCTTTAAAATCATTAATTCTATCAATATTAAATTTTAATTCACCATCTAAATTTTTAACAGTTTTTGATACTTTTTTAAAGAACTCCTCTACTTTTGGATCTCCTCTCATAAAGTAATCATTAAGAACTATTATAATCTTTTCTGGATGTTTTATTGTTGATAATTTTTCATAATCATCATTAAAGATTGTATCTAATAAATAATAATCATATTTATTATCATTTATTTCATCAAAATTATCATTTGTAATTCTTTTACTTATTTTTACTTTTTTATAATTTTCTCTTATATACTCTTCTAATTTTTCATCATATACTTCAACAACATTTTTCTCATTATTACTTTCCTTCATGATTTTATTACAATAATTATCATATACATCTGTAGAAACTAAGGATCTGTTGTTGAATGTATAATAAATACCTGCATCGTTTTTATTTAAAGTCTTTATTTTATTTTTTATTGTTTTAAATGGAGTATATCCAAAATATGGTCTTTCACCTTGCCATATAGCTGATGGCCAAGATCCAAATACGCTTTCCAATTTAATTCCATCAATAAAATATTCAGGATGTTCTTTTTGTAACTCAAATAATTTATTGGCAACATAATAATTGCTACCTATATCTGAAATTTGAAAGCTTGCATATTCAACATTAGTCTTCAAAAATAATTGCTCCTTTTTGTTCTGTAGGTTCTTCTGATGCAGTCATATTTGATGGATCTTCTTGTGAAGGTTCTGAACCACCAGCATAATTTATATTAGGAATATTAAAACCTGTAACTGTAGCTGCAGGTGGTGTTGGTTCTATTGGATGTTCTTCAGCTGGTACTGAACTACCCGAAAATTTTTGCATTAAAACTTTCATATCTATTTCACTTAATTTAGCTTTGAATTTTTCTATTTGTGGTGGAGTCATTACATCCATCATTTCTCTAGTAATAGTATCTACTGTTAAAGCATCAACTTGTTCATCAGTTAAAGATGTTATTCCAGTCAATTCAACTGTTTGTACTGGTTTTACTTCTTCAGTTGTTTGTGTTTGTTGTACTTGTTCATTCATACATTTTATCTCCTATCTAACCTAAGTATAACACATATTATTTTTTTGAAAAAAATAATATATATTAATTGAACATTTAATTGTCAGTGTAGTATAATATATATTATAGATAATAAGATAGTAAGAGGTTGTAAATATGATACTAACAATAACAAATAAGATTAAACTAGATAAACTACATTTACCAAATGATATTATGGGTTCATACCCTTTATATGATAGACAAGGAAATGTTATTGCAATTGTATTTGATAATAATGGTGCATGGAATATTAAACCAAATGATGATAATAAATTATCTGTTAATGGAACTATTGTAACATCTACACCTTTAAACAACTACTCTATGTGTGCTATTACTACACCTACTCATGAAACTTATTGTATCTATTCTTATCCAACTACTATACCTCAAAAATCTGAGGTCACAATAAAAAAGCATGATATTACAATTGGATCTGGATCTGGATCAAATATTTTTTATTCGACAAATATGTTAGCATCACATCATGCAACATTACATTATAAAGATAATACTTGGTATATTGAAGCTCATGGTGCTTCTGTATATGTTAATCAATATGAAGTAAAAAGAAAAAGATTATACCATGGTGACATAATTTTCATGTGTGGTTTAAAAATTGTTCCAATTGGAAAGAAACTAGTTATTTATAATTTAATTCAAACTAACGCGATAAAATTAGATAGTTCATTTGAACAAGTTAAAACAAATTTTGCTGTTAACCCTGGAGCTTTAGAATTATCTACAGAAAGAACTTTATATCAAGAAAACGAATATTATTCTAGAGCACCAAGATTTAAATCAGATATTGAACCTAAAACATTTACAATTGCTTCTCCACCAGAATTTAAAGAGAAGCAAACTCAACCTGAAATATTAACTATTGGTCCACAAATGACAATGATGTTAACTTCATCATTAACAATGTTTACTACATTAACATCTGTTCTTAATGGACAATCAAAAATGAGCCAAGCTCTTCCATCATTAATAGTTAGTGTTCTAACAATGGTATCATCATTTATGTGGCCTACTCTTAGTAGAAAATGGGCTAAGAGACAATCAAGAAAAGATAGAATAAAAGCTGAAAAAGAATATGATCAATATCTTGATGAAATGGAAAAAAGAATTACAGCTGAAATTGGTAAAGAAAAACAGGTTGCACTTGAAAACAATATAACACTAGAAGAATGCCAAGAAATAATATATAAAAGAAAAAGAAATTTATGGGAAAGACAAGTTGCTGAAAAAGACTTTTTAACAGTTAACATAGGAGTTGGTTCTATTGAACCTAGAACTAAAATCGAATTTGATAGATCTAAAACATCATCAAATTTAGTATTACAAGACAAATTAGATGATTTAATAAAAAGATTTGAAAAAATCGATAATGTTCCTGTTCCATTCTCATTAATTGAAAATAATATGACTGCTGTAATTGGAACTAATATATTAACTCAAAGTTTTATTAATAGTTTATTATTACAATGTTTTACTTATCAAAGTTATACAGATTTTAAAGTAGTTGTATTTACAAATTCATTAAAAGAAAACAATTGGGATTATCTTAGAAGTTCAGTACATTGCTGGGATAATCAAAAAACAATAAGATTTATAGGATCTAATTTAGACGATATAAAAACAATTGGAAATTATGTATTATCAGATTTACAAGCAAGAATACCTGAAGAAGATGGTAATTCAAAACCAGATCCTGAAAAATTAAAAACAATATACAAGAAATATGTACCATATTATTTAATTATAGTAGATGATTTGGAAATGGTAAGAAACTTAGATGCATTTAAAACTCTATTAGGATATAATTTCAATTTAGGTTACTCAATAATAATTAAAAATGATAGAATTTCAAACTTACCAAATCAAATTAATACATTCTTAAATATTGATGAAAATATATCTGGTTTATTTAGAAACTTAATTGTTTCATCAAATCAAAAAGAATTTAAAGCATTATTCAATAAGACTATTGATATGGAAGGTTGTGTTCAAGCATTAGCTAACATTCCTATTCATGTTGAAAAAGCTAAATATGAATTACCAAAAAGTATTAGCTTCTTAAGTATGTTTAATGTTGGTAGAATTGAAGCATTAAATTCACTTGATAGATGGAAAAATAATAATCCAGTTAATTCACTTGCTGTTCCTGTTGGTATTGACCAAAATGGTGATTTATTTATGATGGATGCACATGAAAAAGCATATGGTCCACATGGATTGGTTGCTGGTACTACTGGTTCTGGTAAATCAGAATGGATTATTACTTATATTCTTTCATTAGCAGTTAACTTTAATCCATATGAAGTACAATTTGTATTAATCGACTACAAAGGTGGTGGTCTTGCTGGTTCTTTCGAAAACAAAGAATTAGGAATTAAATTACCACACGTTGTTGCTACTATTACAAACCTTGATAAATCAGAAATAAGACGTTCTATTGCTTCTATTGAAGCAGAATTAAAACGTAGACAAAGATTATTTAATGAAGCAAGAGAAAAATTAAAAGATTCATCGATGAATATATATAAATATCAAGATTATTTCAGAAAAGGTTTATTAGATGAACCTATGTCACATTTATATATTATTTCAGATGAGTTTGCAGAATTAAAATCACAAGAACCTGATTTCATGGATCAATTAATATCTACAGCTCGTATTGGTCGTTCATTAGGTGTACACTTGATTCTAGCTACACAAAAACCAAGTGGTGTTGTAGATGATCAAATTTGGTCAAATGCAAGATTCCATGTTGCGTTAAGAGTTCAAGATAAACAAGATTCAAACGATATGATTAAAACTCCTGATGCTGCGTATTTAAAAACAACTGGTTCTTTCTACTTACAAGTTGGTAATGATGAATTCTATGGTCTAGGACAATCTGCATATGCTGGATATAAATATATTCCTTCAGATGTTATTAAGAAAGAAATAGATACAGATATTCATTTCATTAACCAAATTGGTGCAGAAACACATGTTACTACTTCAGTAACACAAGAACAATTAGCTAAGACTCAAGGAGAAGATCAAGGTGAACAATTATTAAATATTGTTAAATACTGTGATGGTCTTGCTAAACAAAAACAAATGAATATAAAGAAACTTTGGTTAGATAGAATTCCAGATATTATATTCATAGATTCATTAAAGAAAAAATATAATTATGTTAAAGAGAATTTTAAAATTAATCCAGTTATAGGAGAATATGATGATCCTTATACTCAATCACAACATATAATGACATTACCAATAAGTGAATATGGAAATGTTGGATTATATGGTAAAACTGGATCAGGTAAAGAATTATTTATTCAATCACTTGTATATTCATTAACAACTACATATACAATCCAAGAACTAGAAATATATATAATGGATTTTGGTGCTGAAATCTTAAAGAGCTTAGAAGCGAACCCAGTAGTTGGTAATGTAATCACTATTAATGAAGAAGATAAAATTGATGGCGTTTTAAAATATGTACTTAATAGAATAGCTGAAAGAAAAATGTTATTTGCTGAATATGGTGGTAATTATGAACAATTCATAAAAACATCTGGTAAAGCTGTACCACATATTTTAGTAATATTAAATAACTTTACTACATTCTATGAAAGATATCCTGATATGACTGATACTCTTATAGAATTATTAAGAGATTGTTCTAAATATGGTATATCATTCTTAATTACAAATACAACTAAGATGTATACTAAAATACATGAATCATTAAGTTATAAAATTGCATTTAATTGTGAAAGTGATGATGATTATAGAGACTTTGTTGATGCTCCAAACCACTTCTTACCTGCTGAAGGTAAATGTAGAGGTTTATGTGAAATCAATAAAACATTCTATGAATTCCAAGGTGCTATACCAACCGTAGAAGAAAAGATGAATGAAGTTATTAAGCAAGTTAATACTACATTAACTAATGCTTATAAAACTGCTGTTCCTTCAGTACCTTATTTACCACATATTATTACATTTGAATCAATTAAAAATGAAATCACAGATCTTAAGAAATTACCTCTTGGTATTTCTAAAGTAAGAATTAAAACAGAATATATTAATTTAATGAAACATTTAGTATTCTACTTCGTTTCAAAGAATACTGAATTAATCGAAGAATCAGCAATTACTGTATGTAAATTATTAAATGCGGTTAATGATGATGGTCAAATAGTTATTATGGATGGAACTCAAAAACTTGATTCATATATAACTAATGATAAAGTTGCTTATGTCAGTGATGGATTTGAAGAAGTAATTAACAACCTTTATGTATATACTAAAAAAGCTGTTGAAAATTTCAATCCAAAAGCAGATCCATATACTAAGAAACATAAATATATAGTTATTAGAGGATTACAAAAGTTTGTTGGTAAGTTAAGTCGTGAAGCAATACAATATTTAACATATATTACTGAAAATGCTCCACAATTAAAAACTATGACATTTATCTTTATAGATACTTATACAGACTTCAGAGAATATGGTTCAGAAGACTTTATGTTACCATTTAAAGACTTTATGGCTGGTTTATGGATTGGAAATGGTGTAACTGAACAAAGTATGTTAGATGTTACTAAATACGATCTTAGACCTGGTAACGGTGGCGTAGCTGATAACATTGGATTTATTGTTGATAACAGTAGAGCTAAGATGATTAAAGTTATTGAAGAACCAAAGGATGAGGAGGAATAATATGGATTTAAATTATTCTATACTTGTAACAGTTGTATATCCTGATATAGAGGAAGAATTTGATGTATATATACCAACAACTAAGACCGTTGCTTATGTTGTTCAATTGCTTCAAAAAGCAGTAATAGAAACTGTTGATAATACATATCAAATCAATCCTAACGCTAATCTAGTAAATGCTAGAACTGGCGAAGAATATGACTTAAATAATTTAATTATTGATACTACTATTAGAAATGGTTCTAAGTTAGTATTAGAGTAAATAAAAACTCAAGTATTAAATACTTGAGTTTTTTTATATTAAAAAAGAACTAACATTTGTTAGTTCTTTTAATCATCAAAAGTTATATTAGTTTTATTTAATCTATTTACCAATTTTTCAGTAGTTTTTCTACTCGCTTCTACTTTGTTTAATAAAGCTTTTAAAGTAATTTTATTAATTCTGTAGAATCTATTTTGGTATTTATTAAGTTCACTTATATATCTAGTTGTTTGTTGAGCCAAACTTCTAGCTTCCTTTTGAATTTGTCTTAATTTTGGATAATTTTCGTCTTCAATATCTAATCTTTGAAAACCAATATTATTTAATAAAGTTTTCAAATGATATAAATCACCAATAAAATCATCTAAATATTCATATACAACTCTATTATCTTCCTTTAGTTCATTTAAAAGATACTTAGAACTTTTGTAATTAATAAAATCAGATGATCTTCTTTCATTTACAACAATCTCATCAGTTTTAAATGTATCTATACCCATAAATTACCTGATTTTTGTTCTTTTTCCCATTGTGAAATATATTGATCACAATAGTCAACCCAGTCAAATGCTGATCTTAAAGAACCAACAATTCCTTTACCTTTTTGTTCTTCAGAACTGTAATCTTCTTTAATTGCTTTGTAAGCAGATGTACAATCAGCAGTCTCAGGACCATAGAACCAAGTTTGTAAATCATTCATATTATATGCGAAATCACTACAAGCTTTTTTCAATCTAGTAAAATCACCTTTAAGTGTTCCAGAAATATGTTTTTTAACAGCTTCAACATCTAATTCTGTAGAATTTCCTGTTCCACTTGAACTACTTCTCCCTGATGAAGAAGAATTATTGTTATTTCCTCTATTTCTTGAACCCATGTTTGATCCACTTGGTCTTACACTATTTGAGCCAGTGCTTTGTGTCGAATTATTACTTCTAGTATGTGAAGTACTATTATTTCCACCTGATGGTGATGTTGTAGTTTTATTATCTCCAGTACTTGGAGTAGCATTTTGATTTTTAGCTGTTTCAGTATTACTTGGTTGAGTATTATCTGTTTTAGCTGTTTCTGTTTTGTTTCCACCAGTACTTGGTGTAGTACTATCCGTTTTTGGTGTTTCTGTTTTATTTCCACCTGTACTTGGTGTTGTACTATCTGTTTTTGGTGTCTCAGTAGTTTTTCCACTTGTACTTGATGTTGTACTATCTGTTTTTGGTGTCTCAGTAGTTTTTCCACCAGTACTTGGTGTTGTATTATCAACTACTGGGTTACTAGGTGTAGTTGTTGGATTAGTTGTTGAAGCACCGCCTACTTTTGATAAATCTACGTTTACGTTTGTAGATGGATTCTCAGGAACATAATTTATATCAGGTATACCAAAATCTGTTGTACCAGTAGATGTAGTTTGTACTACTGGTTCTGCAGGTTTAGAAACCATTTCTCCATTATTTACAGTTACATAATTTTGAATACCTAGATCAGAAACGATATCGGATGCCGATGCATCACCATTCATTGCTTTATATCCTTCCATCAAAGTAGCCAATTGTTCTTCAGTAAATCCTAAATCCATTTAAACTCATCCTTTCAAAAAAAACACTTTAACAATAAAAGTGTTCTTTAAAGTTCTCTATACCCAAATATTTCCAGATTTTTGTTCTTTTTCCCATTGAGATACATATTGATCACAATAGTCAACCCAATAGAATGCTGATCTTAAAGATCCAACAATTCCTTTTCCTAATTGGTCTTCAGAACTATATTCTTCTTTTATTTTCTTATATGCAGCTGTACAGTCAGCTTCAGCAGGTCCATAGAACCAACTTTGTAAATCATTAATATTGTATGCAAATTTATTACAAGCATTTTTTAATCTTGTGAAATCACCTTTAAGTGTTCCAGATATAAACTTTTTAATTTCATCTGTTAATAATTCTGTTGAATTAGCCATTATATTATTACTCCTTTCCTATTAACCTTTAAGATATTGTCTAATATAGTTAGCTGAATTAGCAGCTTTTGTACCAAACCAACTATCTGTTTTAGCAGCATTGTCTAATCTTGCAATTAACATATCTTTTAATTTTTCAAAATTAGATTGAACATTTCCTACTGCTGTTTCTAATGCTGATGTAAATTCAGCATTCTTATGATCGAAGTCTGAATTTTTCATATAGTTTTTTAGTGTAGTAATATCACCTGTAAAAGTTTTTACTTCTTTAACTATATCATTTAATGCGTTGTTACATTCAACAACATTCTTCTTTGACCAATCATATTCAACATACCAACTAGTATGATTTTGAATATTGATTTGGTTACAATTCATTCCCCAATTACCGATTCTTTCTCCCATGTTTCATTTTCCTTTCTATATTCGATAATCTATGTTATCTATTTTAATTATACTCTATAATTTCTATCTATCAATAATTTGTTAACAATATTGATAACAGTTTACACTATTTTTTAACCATCTATACCTTGTGTATAAAGCGCTAATTTTGTTTGTATTTGTGCATCTACTGTTTGGCAGAAATCATATGATGATTTCATACCTCTTAAGTAAGTTAATTCACTTGAATCAAATGAACCTAATAATGAATTTATCTTCTTATAATTTTCAGTTATTTTAGCATCTTCTGGTCCATAGTAATATTTAGCAAAGTTTGTTAATGCATTTAATAATTCATCAGTATCTTTAACTAATTTGTCATAGTCAGATTGGATAGCATTAAAAGTTGATGCTACTTTTCCTTCTTCTTGAATTGATTCCATCGTTCTTCACTCCTTTTCTATAGTACATCTGAGAAATAGTTTCTAGTTCCATCTCCAGAATAGTAATAAACATCACTATTTAAATTTCTTGTACCATTAAGTACGTCATTTATTACTTCGTTAACTTGAGCAAGTTTTTCTTGACCCCAGTCAGTATTATAGTAATCACCATTTTCAACATAGTGATCACATGTTCTACCCCATGGCCAATATCCTTTTTCTAATACTTGTACAACTGAATTTCCATATCCACCACCGGCTTCAAGTCTATTCATTATTGTAGAAGCTACACCAAGCATGTCATCTTTACTATTACCAGATTCACCAGCTACTTGTGCAACTAAGTATTTATAATCAGTTGCTGAAATTGTTCCAGGTGCTCCTGTATATTCTCCATCAGGTACAACTGTATATTTTTGATTATTTGTTGTAACTTTTCCTGCTGTTGAATCACAACCATCAGTAGCTTGACTCTTTGTAGCAACTGATCCAGAATATCCATTTGGATTTGCTTCATTAGTATTAGGTGGTGTAGCACCTCCACCAGGATTTGATCCTGAAGGATTAGATGTGTCACCCATTTCACTTGTTGTTTTACTTAAATTTTCAACCAATTGTTTATCTGTGTTTTCAGCTTTATCCATTCTTTCAGTTGCTTCAGTTAGTATTTCTTGAATAGTAGTAGACATTTGTGATGCCATACTATTCATACCACCATTTACTGCATTAACAAAAGAATTAATATCGACTGTATCACTTAATACATATGCACTAAGCATTGTTTTTACATCTTCTGATGTTTTATTTAAATCATTTACTAATGCTTTTAACTTTTCAACAACAGTTACTGCTGCATTTCTACCACTACTATAGTCTATACTATATCCTCCATTATTAGTGATTTGAAAAGTAAAAGTAGTTGTTGTGTTTTTTAACCCATTTAAATACTTAGGTTCTTTTAATCCATCCATGTTTATAGACCTCCTATATTAATTATATATTAATAATATAAAATTTAAATAAAATAATAATGACTTTACATGCAAGTAAACATAAAAAAAGTTCAAATTACTTTGAACTTCTTCTTGGCATATCGTCATCGTCATCTTCTAGTTCAACAAGTTTACCAGCAACGCTTGACCCAACTATTTCACCTTCAACATTTGATGCTGTTGTTTCTCCAGCAACATCTGATGAAGTTATTTCTCCGGCAACGTTTGATGCTGTTGTTTCTCCTGCTACATCAGATGCTGTCATTTCGCCTGCAACATTTGATGCAATTGTTTCGCCTTCTACATTTGAACCATATTGTTCTTCTTCAACATTACTAATTTTACCTTCAACACTTGATCCTACAGTTTCTCCAGCGACATCTGATGCAGTTGTTTCTCCTGCTACATCAGATGCAGTAGTATTGCCAGCAACGCTTGATCCATGTTGCTCTTCTATTTCTTCATCAATTTGTTTGATATCAACTTTTGTAATATCTTCTTTATTAATACTATATGTGTTATCTTCAATGTCAGAAATGTCATCAGGTACATTTGATGCTGCTCTCATGTCTGGAATATTTGAACCAATAAATCTATCTCCTACACTACTTCCTGCATATTGTCCTAAAGATTCCATGATTTCATCTTTAACATTTTCATCAGTTACATCTTTAAATAAATCGGTTAAGTCAACTAATTCACTTTTACCTACTTCAAATACTCTTTCATCACTTGCAGCATCATCAACTATTCTAATGTAGTTGCTAAGTTCTTTTTCTGCATTTTCTTGAATATCTTTAAATTTGTCTCTATAGTATTTATATAAAGCTTTATATACAATGATAGTTTTCTTAGCTTGTACCTTTTTATTGCCATCTTTAGATGTTTTTATAATATTTTCAAACTCTTCTATTTCTTTTTCAAGCATTGATAAAATTGAGTCCAATTTATTATCAACTTTAATTTTTACTTCCTTCATTAGCCAACACCTTCTCTATTATCGATTATATCAAATACAGTTTTTAAAGTAAATATATTTTATATGTTTATTTTTTTTATTATTTTATATATAATGTATATATATAATAGAGGGAAATAAAAAGGTGATATTATGAAAATTAGTTTGCAGGATTTTTATAATTTTTGTGATAATATTTTTAATGATTTAGCTAATATATCACTTTATATTAGCCCTAATATGATTAAACTATTAATAGTATATTCTATTATTAAATATATAGTATTTAATATTGCATTATATTTTATATTAATTAAAGAAAACAAAAAAGCTTATAAAGCTTTTATTCCTCTTATAAATATAATTGAGTTTGGTAATATTGTTCATATTCCATTTATGTTATTTTTAATACCAATACTAAATATATTCCCTATTATATTATGTCCATATAAGTTATTTAAACAATATCGATATAATTCGTTGAATTCTTTCTTAAGTATTTTCTTACCAGATATATTTGTAATGCTTTTAGCACTAGGTGATCATACTAATAAAGATAGACAAAGAAATGAACTCTATATAAGATCATTAACAGATTTAGATGAATTAGATAAAAAAATGATAAAAGTTAATAATACAGAAAAAAAATTATCTAAATATAAATTATTTAGATTTATTAAAGATTTTAAAGACAAATATAATTATCCAGATTGGAGACATATAAAGAAAGTTAATAGTACTATAGAAAAGAAAATTAAAACTATAGAAGATAGTATTAAAAATAATTCTACATATGACGAATTAATCCTTGATACAACTGATATTCCAGTTAATGAGAATAAAGAAAAATATGTAGTTGAAGAAAGTGTTGAAGACATTATAGATGAAAATATTGATGCTGTAGAAACTCTTGAAGAAGAAAAAGTTGATCAAAGTATTAAATCTCTTGATGAAATTAATACTCTTGAAAAAGAACAAATTAAAAATGAAAAACGAAGTACTAACGTTGATACAAATGATTATAAAGATTATAAAGGAATACAAAAATCAGATATTGCAATTGCATTTGGTTCTAAACAACAAGATGAAAAATTAGCAAAACAAAAGAATGAAACAAAAATCAATAAACATGTATGTCCTAAATGTGGTGCTTCTTTAGTTGGAGCTAAAGATTATTGTCCAGGATGTAATACCCCAATTGAACAATTATTTAATCGAGATGAAATGATTGAAGAAATATAAAAAGGAAGTTATTTAACTTCCTTTTTTATTATGTCTTTAACTATGTTAATAACTTCAGATGTTTCAACATCTTTAGTTTCTTCTTCTGTTCTTAATTTAAGTTCTACTTTACCATCAACAAGTTTTTTACCAATTGTAATTCTAATTGGAATACCAATTAAATCCATATCATTGAATTTAACTCCAGGTCTTTCATCACGATCATCTAATAATACTTCTACACCGTTTTGAGATAATTCATCATGCAATGAATTAGCATATTTCATTATTTCTTCATCTTTAGTATTAATAGCAACTATACATACTTGATATGGAGCAATAGACATTGGAAGAATCATACCATGATCATCATTGTGTTGTTCTACTGCAGCAGCTAAAACTCTACCTACTCCAATTCCATAGCATCCCATTGTTACAACTTGTTCTTTGTTTTCTTCATCTAAATATGTTAATCCTAATTTTTCAGCATATTTAGTTCCTAACTTAAATGTGTTACCAATTTCAATACCTTTCTTGAAATATAGTTTTCCTCCACATTCTGGACAAGTATCTCCTTCAACTACACATGATATATCTGCAACTTGATCATACTTTATGTCTTTTATATTAACATTTTTGTAATGATATCCTTCTTTGTTAGCTCCAACTACAAAGTTTTTCATTGATAATACTTCGTTATCTATAACTACTTTTGCATTTAAATCAATTGGTCCAGTAAATCCTGGTACTGCATTAGACGATGCAATTAATTCATCATTTGCAAAATTAATTTCATTAACACCAAATAATTTGCAAGCTTTTGCATCGTTGAATTCTCTATCTCCTCTTATGAAGAATACTACTAATTCATCATTAACATTCATTAATAAAGCTTTAACAGTTTTCTTTGAATCTACTCCTAAGAAAGATGATACTTCTTCAATTGATTCAGCATTAGGTGTTGCAACTAATTCTTTTTCTAATTCAGTTTCATTTGATTCTTCAATTTTAAATGTTGAAACTTCCATGTTTGAAGCATAATTACAAGAATCACATAAAACTAAAATATCTTCTCCAATGTCAGTTACTGCTTGGAATTCTTCAGATAAAGAACCACCCATAGCACCTGTATCTGCTTTAACTATTTTATAATCTATATTACATCTATCAAATATACGTTTATAAGCATTAAACATCTTCATATATGATTCATGTAATGATTCTTCATTTCTATCAAACGAATATGCATCTTTCATGATAAATTCTTTTACTCTTATAAGACCATATCTTGGTCTAGCTTCATCTCTAAATTTATCAGCTTGTTGATAAATTGTGAATGGTAAATCTTTATAACTATTAACCATACTCTTAGCTGCTATTGTAAATAATTCTTCATGAGTTGGACCTAAACACATAGGATGGTTAGATCTATCATTTAAATGGAACATTGAATTACCAAATGCTTCTACTCTTCCACATGTTTCATATACTTCTTGTGGTATTAATGAAGGCATTAATAATTCTTGTGCTCCAGTATTATCCATTTCTTCTTTAACTATTGCTCTGATTTTATCTAATGTTTTTAAACCTAATGGTAAGAACATATAAACACCAGCACTAGTTTTCTTTATCATTCCTGATCTAACTAATAAATTTCCTGATTTAGAATCTTCATCTTTTGCATCTTCTCTTAAAGTATAAAAATAGCTTCCTTTTAATTTCATATAAATCACCTTTCTTAAATATAAAAAGGACAATACCAAAGAAGTGCATGTGCACGGTACCATCCTTTATTTAACTTATTAATCTTTAACGCAGATATACGAATATGTTTTCATATTACTCAGAGGTAGGATCTATTAACTCTTATAATCTAGTTTCCACTATCCTAGAATCACTTTGTATAGAACTTTAATAAATATGTCCTCGTCTTTGATTTCATGTCTAAACTATACTATTTATGTGTAAATTTGTCAACAAAAAAAAGGAAGACAACTATCTTCCTTTTTTTCATGTTATATATTTAGAGTTTATATGAAAAGTTTAATGTAAAATAAAAAAGTTTTATAGGATATATATAACATTATTTATTATATTTCTTTATTATCAAATCCTTTCTAATAATATATGTGAAATTAGTTCATACTAATATGTTTGTCTTTTATAGACTTCTCTTATTATCGATATCATCTCCCTTTCACATGCTAAATATACAATTTGAATATGAAAAATAAATGAAGGATTTGTGAAATTTGTGTTAAAATTATAATAGAGGGTGATTGATATGGAATATAAGTTTAATAGGGATATAATTAATGAGGAAAATAGTGACTTTCTAAAAGAGTACTTTACTTACTTTATTTCAAGAGAAACTCACAGTGCTTTAATGTTAGATCATAACGTTGATGATCCTGATGATCCTAAATACGGTTATATGTATACAGATAATATAAAAGCTTTTAATAATTTATTTAATTTACCAACAGAAAGAAAATTAGATTTACCTTTAATTGTAGATACTGCAAATCAAGTTAATAAATCAAATCAATATATAAGTGATGGAATAAAAGCTAATAGTAGAAAAACAATACTAGATTCTGATATTCCTATTCCAACTTCTTCTAATCCTGTGGACGATGCACAAGGATTATTAGAAACATATAATGAAGCACTTCAAGAAGAAGATATATTTGTTGCAGAAGCTCTTCTACATATTGGTTTAATTAGATATCAGTTATTTGAAGATGGTAATCATAGAACAGCAAATCTTATATTAGATTATAATCTAATGAAAAGAGGTATTGCTCCAGCAGTAATAACAGAAAAAGTAAGAAAAAAATATCTTGATTATATAAATACAACTAAAGTAATAGAATTAGCAGACTTATTAAAAAATCAATCAATTGAGGAATGCAAAACTCTAGATGGTTTATATGATGCATATAAAAATGAAAAAAGAAAGGTTTTATAACCTTTCTTTTTTTAACTTATTTGAGTCATATAATTTACTTCATTACCTTCACGTAAATAATGTTGTTTGAATTCTTCTACTGATAGGTCTAAAGTTTGAGTTTCTTTATTACTCCATGAAGTATTATTATTATCAATTAAATATACTCTTCCATCTTTAACTTCAGATACAACTATTACATGACCATATTCTTGAGAATTTCTATAATGACCTTTTGAATTAAAACTTAATACTATGTTATTTGCATGACCACCATTTTCTGAAACTATTTGATCAAATACTTGTTCTTGTGTACTAGCATTTGATGGATATCCTTTTGCTGTATAGCCATCATTAATTACAGCGCTACCATTTGCTAAATTATATGCAAAGTTTTTACCATGAGCATTTGCAGTATCTGGTGCAACTAATCCCATATTTTCTAATTGAATTCTGGCAAGTTTTCCACATTGTCTATTTGAATAGTCAACACCATCTAAGCTATCAAATAATTCATCTTGATTATCTTCTGGATTTTCAGAATTTGCTAATTCATTATCTTGTTTATTATCATTTGACGAATTATTATTTGAAGAATCATCATCTATTTCATTTGTTTTTGCTGTTTGATTAGCAATATATTCTTGATCAAGTTGTTGAGCACTTTCCATTCTATTTTTTGCTTCAGTTAGTATTTCTTGAATAGTTGTAGACATTTGTGATGCCATACCATTC
Organism: Bacilli bacterium; assembly: GCA_016283935.1. Lineage (GTDB taxonomy): Bacteria > Bacillota_I > Bacilli_A > RF39 > UBA660 > UBA6985. The sequence continues at coordinate 6,131 of JAEENX010000023.1, read as the reverse complement.
ATTCCACCATTAACAGCTATAACAAATTCATTCAAATTTACGCTGTCATCCAATACATAACTTTTTAGCATTGTTTTAACGTCTTCAGAAACTGTATTTAAATCATTAGTTAATGTTTTTAGTTTGTCTACAACATTATCAATTTGACTTAATCCATTATCATAATCAATATAATAATTACCATTATCTGTAACTTTATATTCAAATTTAGAACTAGTTTCTTTTAATTTGATTAAATATTTCGGATTCTTTAATTCGTCCATACAATCACCTATTCTATCTATATTTTATTATAAAATATAAAAAAATAAAAATAGAAACTAAACGTTTCTATTTTTCTTTACACGATGCTATAAACCAATTTTTAAGATTTATAGGTTCAACATACGTTCCACAGTAATCACAGTTTGCTCCACCAACCTTTTTAACAGGTGCTCCGCAATTTGGACAATTAACTGCAAAATTGTATACTCCTACATTAAATTCTTCTTCATCATATACATAAACATATTCAGTTATATATCTTGTTTGTTTATTGATGTCTTTATAACTTCTTTTACCTTTTATATTAGTATCATATTTATATTGAACAGATGATTCTAACATAATTGTTGCTGCACCATTTATGTGCTTATATGATTTAATTACAGTTTTGTTTACTTTAACATCTTCATATTTTTCATAATTACCAGAAGAAGATAAATCACTTATTTCTGATTTAAGTGAATTAGATAAATAAATTAAATCATGGTCTTTTTCAACAGCTAATTCATCACATGATGATTTATATTGTAATATTCTTTTTATATCGCTTTCTACTTTACTATATAATAGATTATAGTTAAAATCTGGAATGTCCTTTTGAATTCTAGGTAATACAAGATTTGTCATACCTGCTAAAGATTTTGGAGTAGAATACGACTCTTTTTCAGATTCTACTGCATTCTTTAGTGCATCACTTAATTCATTCATTCCTGATTCACCAACAGTATTCTTTAACCATTTTTTTATCAATAAAAAGATAATTAGAATAGTTAAAACTAAACTAGTAGTAACTATTAAAATTCCAAATAATACTTTCATTTTTACTACTCATCAAAAACAGCATCAACATAGTATACTTGTCTTTTTTCTTTATAATATTGTTTTTCAAAATCAGTCATTACATTTGGTATATTTCTTTCATCATTATGTAAATCCATTGAAACTGTTTTAAACGAATACCAATAATTTGATAAGCTTTCTAATCCTGATGCAAATAAAATCTTATTATCTGTTTTCATTATAATATGTTTATGTTTTCTAAAAATTCTATCATATAATTTCAAATATGATATATCTGTAAATCTTCTATGTGCATCATTCTTTTTTGGCCATGGTTCAGAAAAAGTTAAATAAATTGTATCAATTTCTTTGCCAAATATGTTAATGATATTTTTGGCATCATCACATATAAATTTTAAATTTGGTATCTTTTGATCTCCTACATATTTTACTGCTGTTGCAGTTTGATTTTCGTCTAATTCTAAACCAATATAATTTATATTAGGATGAGTCTTAGCCATTTCTATAATCATAGATCCTCTACCCATTCCTAATTCTAAATGAATAGGATTATTATTGCCAAATAAGTCTTTCCATTTATTCTTATATTGTTCAGGTCTATCAATAAGATATTTACTATCTTTTAATATTCTATTTGCATCTTTTACAATATTATATCTCATAATATCAACTCCTTTTTGAATTATATCATTTTTTCATCTAAATATATATATGATTGAGGAACAAATTTTATTCCATATTCATCTAAACTTCTATCACATTTAGAAATGTTTTTTATTATAAATCCTGTTGCATTATCTTGTTTACTAAAATAATTATCAAATCTATCTTTTGTAGTACCAGATAGATTTTTTGTTTTTAACCATAATTCCTCTTTTGGTAATGTTAATACATTTTCTAATTCACATTCGGCAACTACTCTTTTTATGGGACTAGTTTCATATATAATCATTCTATTTACTTCTTTTTTTGGACTTCTTGTTCTATATTCACATTTCTTTATTCCACTTAATATTTTATCAACATGTTGTGGATTAATTGATATCAAAATTGTTGCCATATACATCACATATAGATTATATCAAAGAAATAAAAAAAGTAATAGTTTTCACTATTACCATCTTCTATTATCGCTTCTATTTGGATATGTATAAAATTGGTCTACCTTCTTTTTTTGAATAACATCATTTGATACTGAAGTATTTGCATTAGATAATCCTCTTATAGCTCGTTTTCTTTTTTCTTCTTTAATAAATTGATTTGTAATCTCTAATGTTGATTTTTCAACATTTTTTATATCCATACGATCTTTAGATACATCTGTTGATTGAAAAATTACGCCTGCCTTAACTAATTCATCAACATATTCACTCTTAATATTCAAATCTATACATAACTCTTTATAAGTAGTACCAGGATTCTTTTTAATATACCAAACTATAATATCTAATAAAACACTTTTTACATCCTTTGGTTTAGCCACCAATAAAAATGATAATTGCTCTACATTAGCAAATTTAACAACATCAAGAGTTTCTATAATTTTTCTCATAAATGTATCTTTATCTATTAAAATACTATTAACTGTATATGCTTCCATCTTTAACACCTCAAACTCAAGTTTATTATAACTAAAATATAATATATATGCAAATAAAAAAAGATAACTAAAAGCTATCTTTATTGCAAAAAAAATGGTCGAGAAGACAGGATTCGAACCTGCGACCCCCTGGTCCCAAACCAGGTGCACTACCAAGCTGTGCTACTTCTCGAGTTCTTAATAATTATAACACAAATAATTATAAATGCTAGTATAAATTATACAATTTATACAAAAAATGGTGCGTCCAGGGGGAGTCGAACCCTCAACCTTTGGTTCCGTAGACCAACGCTCTATCCAGTTGAGCTATGAACGCATTAACAAGTACGTATTACATTATATCATATTATTATTAAAATGCAAGAATCATAAAAAGAAATTTATATATGTAAATTTATTGTTAACAATGTTTAATTAATTTGATATAATTTTCTTAGGGTGGTAGGAAAATGAATGCAGGATGTATATACAACATAGATTTAATAACAAACAACAAAGAAACATATTCTGTTTCATCTGATGATTTTAATCATTTTTACATCGCAAATATCAATAATGACGGAGATGAAATCAATTATAACTTAGTTGGTGATATGAATTCTCTATTTGCAAATTTCTTTATGATAAAAATAATTAAAAATGATAATAAATCAATAAACAATATTATAAAAAATATAGAAGAAAAAAATAATATTATTAAAGTAGGAATAAATTTTACCAGTGGTAAATATCAAGAATTTGATCTTCCAAAGCAAAGAATTGCTAATGAAGGTAAATTAATAAACAAATTAGAAAAAAACTTTTATGATGATAAAGACAATTTATGTATTGTAATATCTGATAAAAAAATAAAATATATAAAGGAACTATTTGAATAGTTCCTTTTATTATTAATATTTTTAGACAAAATAAAACCTGCTAAAAGCAGGTTATATTCAAAATGGTGCCCCGCGAGGAATTCGAATCCTCGACCCTCTGATTAAAAGTCAGATGCTCTACCAACTGAGCTAGCGGAACAAAAATAATGGTTGTCTCGGATGGATTCGAACCATCGGAATGTCAGAGTCAAAGTCTGATGCCTTACCACTTGGCTACGAGACAATAAGTGGTGGAGGGACATAGATTTGAACTATGGAACCCGAAGGAACAGATTTACAGTCTGCCGCGTTTGACCACTTCGCTATCCCTCCATAAAAATGGTGCCGACAGAGGGAATCGAACCCCCAACCTACTGATTACAAGTCAGTTGCGCTACCAATTACGCTATGTCGGCATCAAAAATGGTGGGCGTTATAGGACTCGAACCTATGACCCTCTGCTTGTAAGGCAGATGCTCTAACCAACTGAGCTAAACGCCCATCTTACTACTAAAATGGGACCTGGTTTTCCAGGACAACTAAAATTATACTATAAGTGTTAGGTGAATGCAAGAAAATTTAACGTTTTTTTGTCCATTTTATGACTTTTGTGGGTTTTTGTCGCCTTTTTTTGCTAGATATACCCTATTTTCCCTTATAAAATAAGGGAATGAAGCCAGATAAATACCAATCATATGTTATTGAAAATATTCATAATATGCTAGTTCTTGCTGGTGCCGGAACTGGTAAAACTTTTTGTATAATTAGAAAGATAGAATACTTAAAAAAGACTTTTGGAGCAACAAATGATGATTTTCTAATTATTTCTTTTACAAATGAATCAGTTAATGACTTAAAAAAGAAAATTAATTTTGATAATATCTATACTTTTCATAAGTTAGCTTTACATATTTTGTGTGGTAAATATACTATTTGTGATGAATCACTATTAGCTTATATAATAAACGAGTATTTTTATTCATTTATCACTTCTAGAGAGAAAAGAAAAATACTATTATATTATTTTTCTTTGAGTTATTCCCTATTTTTAAAATCTAATAATTTTATTGATCTTAAAAAAATTGTTTTCACGTACATTAAACTAATTAAGGCTAACAACTTAGATACTAGTTATATAATTAATTGCTTTAAAAGAGAAAAAGATAAATTCTTAATCGGCATTATTCTCAAAATATATACCATGTATGAACTAGAAAAAGAATCTCAGGTAAAAGTTGATTTAGATGATTTAATAATCAAAGCATCTAAGATTAAGAAAAAATACTCATATAAGTATATTTTTATCGATGAATTTCAAGATACTTCACAAATCAGATTTGATTTAATATATAACATTTATAAGAATTCTAATTCGCATATCTATTTATTTGGCGATGATTTTCAATCGATATACCGATTTACAGGTTGTAATCTAAATATCATGTTAGATATAAAAAAATATATTGAGGATATTGAGATAGTTCGTCTAAAAAGGACTTTTAGGAATAGTCAAGAGCTTATCAACATTGCAAATCAATTTATAACTAAGAATCCCAAACAGTTGAAAAAAGATATGATTAGTGATAAATCAATTGAATCCCCTATCAAAATTATTAAATATAAAAATCCTAAAAAAGCATTCTCTGATTTAACTAGAAAATTGGATATGAATAATGTGTTAATTTTAGGAAGAAATAATAATGATTTATTAAGGTATACTAAAGATAATTTTTATTATTTGACCATTCATAAGTCTAAAGGCTTAGAGTCTCAAAATATAATTTTAATTAATTGCGAAAACAAAAATAATAGTTTGCCAAGTAAGATAAAAAACTATTATTTAATTGAAAAAATTAATTATTTTAAAGAAATAAAATATGCTGAAGAAAGAAGACTATTCTATGTTGCATTAACGAGAACTAAAGAAATTGTTTATATTTTAACACCTAAGAATAATGAATCAGTTTTCATTAAGGAATTGGAGCAAATTATTAAGCAAAATAAAAAAAGGTATTAACTACCTTTTATTTATATTCTAAGTTTAATCTTCCCAAGACTAAATGTCCATCTACATAATCAAGACCTAAAGTATCTTGAGAAACAACTTTTTCTCCTTTGTATAGATAAATCTCAGCACTAAATCCGCCTAAGCTTTTATTAATTCCTCTAATAACAACATTATACTCGCCATAATTAAAGTTATCTATTCCTGTTTGGTATACTAAGTAATACTCTGTAGAATCATCAGGAACAGCATATGTTTCATAAGCATCTGCTAGATGACTAAAATATGAATCATACTTGTCTAGTGTTTCTTTAGTTACTAAGTATTTCTTACCAACTTCATCTGTTATAACTTTATCAAAGTTAATTTTATAGATTGTTTTAGCAATTATTGGTGCAAAATCATCAAATACATTGTGAGATTGTAGCATTTGCTTATTATCAACATAAGACCAATCATCTGCAGTAAAATCATCATCAAATGCATTTAAATCAGAATATATTGCAGGATCTTTTTGATTAAGTATAGCAACAACTTTAATTAATTCTGATTCAATTCTATTATATTTTCCTTCAGCAGTTAGATTTTCTTGAACAGGTTCTTT
>JAEENX010000022.1 GCA_016283935.1 Bacilli bacterium | reverse complement strand
ATTACTGTAATTACCTATTAAATCTTTAACTGATCCATTATATGTAATCTTATAATCTATAGAATCAAATCTGTTTTCAATAGATTCAGGACCTGCTATATTAACATTTCCTGTTAATATAGGTGTCTTCTTTTCATATAAATAAGTAACTATTGTTTCTTCAGCAAGTACATTACCTTTATAATTATTTGGTCTTGTTTTTAACTTATAATTTGCTGGTAATTTTTCACTTATACCAACCTCATAAGATTCATTGTAATATTTTTCAAATACATCATCGTCCGCTAATACTTTATTTGTTCCATCTTCTAAATGTTTTACTACAAGTCTATATTTTTCTTTGATCTCAGTTGATGCATTTTTATTTGAAGACATATTTCCAAGTTCATTTGAAATTGTACTTTCACAGTTAGCTGATATATTTAATACACTTATTGGAATATTTTTATATACTACACTTATTTCATGACTAGTACTAAAGTTATTAACGTTAGCATTAGTTGTTTCATATTGAGTTGTCCATGTAATAGTCTTTGTAGAATTATCATATGTTCCTCCATCTAGATTAGATTTATTTAAATCTATTTCATATGGAAGAGTTATTACATCTGTTACTGTTCCTGATCCTATAAAATCTTTTACTGTTGATGTACTACTTATATTATATGTTACTGTATCAGTTCTATGTTCAATTGTATCAGTTGATGTAATTGTAACATTACTTGTTAAGTTTGGATTCTTCTTTTCATATAAGTATGTTATTACAGTTTCTTCAGCAAGTACATTACCTTTATAATTACTTGGTCTTGTTTTTAGTTGATAGTTTCCAGGTAATGATGAACTTATTCCATATTCATATGATTCATTGTAATACTTATAATATGTCTCCTCTGGGGCTACAACATTATTTGTTCCATCTTCTAAGTGTTTTACTATTATTTTATACTTTTCTTTTACTCCTGTTGTTTTTAAACTGCGATTTCCAATTGAGTAAGATGTATTTGTTGAATAATCGTATCCATATGCTAAATATGCATTGAGTTTGGTAACACTTATTGGAAGATTTTTATATACAATCTTAACATTATGATCTACTTCAAATTCATGTTTATCCATTGTGTTAATAATAACTTCTTTTTTCCATGTGATTTTTTTAGAGATGGAATCGTATGTACCTCCATCTAAGTTAGATTTAGTTAAATCTATTTCATACGGTAGTTCAATTACTTCATCATGTGAATAATCTCCCAAATAACCTTCTATACTATAATTAGCCTTAATATGATATGACACTGTGTCAGTTCTTTTATCTATTGATGGTGTTGCAAATGTTTCACCATCAAAATTTGTAATAGGTTCTTTCACTTTATAATAATAAGTGACTTCAGTTACACCTTTGCTAATAATACCATTTGGATCATCACCAGATGTTTTTGAAAATTCATAGTTAACAGGTATTTCAGCACTTGCTGTAGTGGTATATGTTTTACCAAATAATAAGTTTTCAGTTATCTCTTCTGGAGCAAGAACAATACTATGATCATTTTCATTTAAATGTCTTACTTTTAATGTTGCTGGTAACGATACAGTTGCAACATTCGAATTAATTCCAACCACATCAGTAATTATACTATTACTTGAATCTAATGCATTCCATTCTACCCATGAACCATTATAAGTACGATATTTACTACCTTCTATTGTAGATGGTGATTTCATTACTACTTCTACATATGTAAGTGTATCTTCTGGTAATATTGCTTTATTTCCTGAACTATCTAAATATTCAAAAGCTAATGATTTTACTTTTGATTTATCAATAGAATTTGAATAAACTTTCCATGATGTATCACTTGATATACTTCCTGGCTTATCTTTTTCTGAATAATAAACTTTAACAGTATATCCCTGTGATTCAGCAAAGGAAGTGTCTACTCCTTGGAATGTTCCTTGGAAATAATTATTATCACCTGCAGCTAAATCATAGTTACCTTCTCTTTTTATATATTTTTCTATCGAATCATATATAACAAGATTAGTTATTTTATTATTACCATTTCTTGATCTTAACTTATATGTATATTGATTGTTTAATGATACATTTACTTCTTCTCCATAGTTATCTTTATCAGTCTTTGCTGTTGTTTTTAAATTTTGACTAGATTCTGAGGCCATTAAGATATTTTTAGTTGATTCAGCATGGTAAATATACTCATCAGTATCGCCATCACTATCTATATCTATTGAATCTTTTTTCGAATTTGAAGGAGAATCGAGATCTATTTCGTACTTATTTCCAGTTTGATCTTTTATCATTGCTTCAAACTTCACTGATTTTCCATATTCTAAGATAGAATCTTTATCCATATAGATGTCAAAATCAAATTTAATAATACTTCCATCTGTTCCATATCCGTGTAGAGTGTCTATTAATTTTTGCATATGTCCATCCATTGGATCATCAGTTAAATCTAAAGAATATTCTAACATTTGTCTATTAGTGTTTTTCCAATTATTAACAAGATTCATTTTTAAATGACTGGATACATAATCATTAAAGGTAGACTCTTTGAATTTGTAAGCTCCTCCATTTGGTGAAGAATAATAATAGTCAACTACATAAGGAGGATAAGATAATCTTAAATAGCCAATTGTATAACCTATATCTTCAAGAGAATCAATATTAATCCCTTCAGGGAATAATAGATATCCTTTATATCCACTATAACTATCAACACTAAAAAAAGTTCTAGGTTCAAGAGTTATGTGGCTTTTGTATAAATCATTAGAAACAATACTAAAATTATTCAAAGTTAAAAATACTCTTTGATGATACGTATAACTTTCAAATGTACTATTCCCTACTGATCGATCAACATCGTTACCATAATAAGTAGAATTATAGTTATTCAAATAAGAATATGCCGGATCAGAAGTACTTAACTTATTTTCAGTTATAAGAGTATTATCATTCTTGATTTCAACAAAAGCATATCTTCGTATAGTATCTTCACTACTTACTATATTATTATCCAATTGTATTAAACTATTTAGAGATAATTCCGAAAGTGAAACATCAAGATCATGAATAACATAATAATATGCAACTACATTTTTAGGAAAATTAGTATATACCTTTCCTTGATTTCTAAACGAATCATATTTAATATAATTATTTTCGTTTTGATACCTAACATACAAATCAACATCATAACTATCATCAGCTATTGTTTTATCATTGCCATTTTTAAAATCTCCTCCAACAGAAGCAAAGCCTCCATTTTCATCACGATAATAACCTGGAAATGTTATAAAAGAAAATTTATAACTATTATCATCTAATCTACTATATGTTCCATTTGATTTTTTTATGTAGTAATTATCAATACCAACCTTATATTCCATTTTTTTTCTACTTATATTAGTTAAAGTAGTTAATACATTTTGAGAAAAATCGTAACCATTTTCCAATGATTTAGGTGACCATTTACTATCGCTTGTTTTTATACTATATTTTATACCAGAATCTACTAACCTATAGTTATTTATATTTATACTAAAAGTTCTTCTAGTTATATCATGAATTGGTTCATCCGGATTAACAAAATTATAATAATTATCAAATATTCCAGCATAGTAATATGCACCATAAAAATAATATTCTAAATCAATAGTATTTGAAGTTGTATTAGGAATCCCAATATAATAACTGCTTGAACATAGACGTGTGTCAACTCTTTTTTCAATTGAACTAACTCCATCAGTATTACTGCCACCCAATCTAGATGCTTTCATTTCTGAGCCATTTTCAAACTCGTCTAAATCATACTTATCAAGAATTCTTGTTCCATCCGGACCATGAATTTGCATCTTAGCCATATCATATATTCTTGCACCTAATGTACTATAATATGTGTAAACATTTATAATAAACCATACATAATCTCCTGATGGTAATCCATCATACGATGATACCTTTCTAATATCTCCAATATATGCTGTTACTTCGCTTTCAGAACCTGAATAAAAGAAAGTTACACTATTAGAAGATTTTGTAGAATTTAATTTAGATATTATAGTTGAAGTTACATCACTTTTTAATGAATATGCTACGAATTTATATGTAATTTGAATACTTCCTTCAAAATTAGAACCAGCCACTATTTCATTATTATTTTTAAAAACAATTTTTTTATAATCATTTTTATACTGATAAGACCATTCAAAATTATATGATGTTGCACTTGTTTCATCTGCACTGATTGTTATATAATTTTTTATATTATTTCTAATACTCCAATTAATATTAACATAATCTAAATATAAATTATTAACTTCAATTTCTAATTCGCCTGGCTTATAACTTGCTGATGAATTATTCTTTTTATAATTTATTTGGTATGTAATATTTCTTATTTCTTTATAATCAGTAGCATTCCATTCATAATTAGTATATTGATTTTTATCTTCATCTATTAATACAGCTGATATTTCCATTGATGATACATCAACTGTAGCTAAATACATTTTATGAATTGATTCACTTACATATGTCTTAACGTCATTATAATTATATGCACATAAAGACAATAATAGATCAACTATTATAAAAGTTATAAATAATATAATTGTTTTCTTTTTTATAACATTTCTCATACTTTTACACCATACTATAAATCATATCAACATTATATCATTTTTGTACAATTAATCATACTAAAAATTGTTGTTAATAAATAAAAAAGATAAGCTTAATTGCTTATCTTTTTTTATGAATACTTTTTAAACATACTATGTTTACCT
>JAEENX010000021.1 GCA_016283935.1 Bacilli bacterium | reverse complement strand
TTAACAATAATCGTAACTAAACAAAAAGAACAAATTAGAAACTTGGTTCAAGAAGTTAGTTTATTAAAGAGTGAAAAGGAGAAAAAATAATGAAATATTTATTAACACTAATATATATATTCTTTACTACAGGTGGTATTACATTTATGAAACTTGGAGGAGATTCTCTAAAGTTAGGATTAAAAGATGGTTTTTCGCTAGCTATGGGATGGAAAACATTTGTAGGATTTTGTTTTTATTTAGTTAGTTTCTTACTATGGCAAAAATTAATAGTTAAATATGATTTATCAATCATGGTTCCAATAGTAACAGGTATAGTTCAAATAATAATTTTATTAATTGGATATATTGTATTTAAAGAACAATTCAATGTTGTTTCTTTAATAGGAGCTTGTTTAATTATTGCTGGGATTATAGTAATGGCATTTGGAGCAAGATAAGATGAAGATATCTTTGATTACTGTTTGCTTTAATTCAGAAGCAACAATTAGAGATACATTTGATTCTGTTTTAGCTCAAACATATAAAAATATAGAGTATATAATTGTAGATGGAAAAAGTTCTGATTCAACAATGGATATAATCAAGGAATATAAGCCAAAATTCGAAAATGGGGGGGTACAACTAAGCATTTCTTCAGAAAAAGATAATGGCTTATATGATGCTATGAATAAAGGAATTAAAAGAGCTACTGGTGATATCATTGGTATCATTAACTCAGATGATATTATTCATGATAAAGATGCATTTAAAAAAATTGTTAAAAGATTTAAAGAAGATAAATGTGATGCAACTTATTCAGACTTATATATTATGGATTATGAAACAATGTCTGTTCCAAATCGAATATTTATAGCAGGTAAAAAGAGTTATAAATTAGGTTGGTATCCACCTCATCCAACATTATATGTAAAAAAAGAAATATATGATAAATATGGTAATTATGATACTAAATATAGAATAGCAGCTGATTATGATTTTATGGTAAGAATCATGAAAGCAGGTATTAAGTTATCGTATATTAAAGAACCACTTATATATATGAGAGCAGGTGGAACATCAACTAGCTCTTTAAAATCTTATAAAAAGAGTTTTGATGAGGCTATTGATGTATTAAAGAAAAATAAAATAAAATTTGTATATCCAGTTAATATATTAAGAACACTTGTTATATTTAAACAAAGATTCATGGGGATGTTAAAAATAAAATTTAAAAAAGGGCAATAATTGCTCTTTTTTTATGTATATAAATATAGAGATAAATAAGAGGGTATCTGAATATACAAATAATAGATATGATTTAACTAAATACTATGGAATAGGGAAAATGATTATTGAAGCACAAGGAGGAGAAACTAAAGCAAAGTATGGATATATAATAATATTGATTTTATCAAAAAGACTGTCTGAAGAATTAGGTAAAGGATATTCTACAAGAACTCTTAAAATAATAAGAAAATATTATTTGTTTCAAAAAGGGCAACCAGTGGTGGCCCAATTGAGTTGGACACAAAATGTGTACAATTGAAAATGTAAGCATTGGATGGAAAGATGAGGTTAACAGATATTCTAGATACAGAAGGTATATTTAGATAATTAGAATAGTTAAAAAAATGTCTATAAACGTTAAATATTTCCTAGATTAAAGATAATAATTATTATCTATGTTAAAATAATATATGCAGGTGATTATATGAATAATTATTCAGAAAGAGCCATGAGAAGTAAAAGTAATAAAGTAGTTAAAAAAGTAAAAGAAGAACCTACTAAACCAGTTAAAAAGAAGAAAGTAAATAAACAACATTTACTATTTTATAAATTAGTATCATTTATACTAATTATATTAACTGTATTTACTTTTGGAGTTGTTATATATAACGATTTCTTTGATTGGAAATATCTAACTTTAGTTGGAATAGTAGTATTTGCAATTGTATTTGTAATTGTAAAAATATTAAATAAACGAAGACTAAGATCATGGATAAAAAATATATTTACTGTACTAGCATTTATATTACAAATATTTGAAATACTAGTATTAGTATATGGCATGACATTCTTAAATTTCTTAAGTACTATTACAGATACAGGTTTCAGAGTTGAATCATTTGGATTATATGTATTAGATGATTCTATCTATAAAGAACCAGAAGATATAATAGATGGATATGTATATTATTTAAATACAAATGAAACTAAAACAACAAATGATGCTTTAGATAAATTATCTAAGAAGTTTAAATATACTGATATATCATCAGATAGTTTAAAAGAATTGTTAGATAAATTAACTAATAAAGATGCTGATGCAATATTTATGAATAAATCTTATTATGATATAGCTTTAGAAGAATATCCTGAAATAGCTCAAAAATTAAAGTTAATATATACTGTAGAAGTAACTGATACAGTACAAACATTAAAAACTGATAAAGATATTACTAAAGAAACATTTACAGTATATATAAGTGGAATAGATACATCAGGTAATGTTGCATCAAGCGCAAGATCAGATGTTAATATATTATTAACTATTAATCCTAATACAAATCAAATATTGATGGTTTCTACACCAAGAGATTACTATATAACCTTAGCAAGTAAGGGTAAGAAAGATAAACTTACTCATGCAGGTATATATGGAGTAGAAGAATCAGTTAAAACATTAAATAATCTATATGATGTTAATATAGATTATTATGTTAGAATTAACTTTACTTCATTCATGAAGATAGTTAATTCATTAGGTGGAATAGAAGTAAATGTTCCTAAATCTTTCTGTGAACAAAACTCAAAGAGAAGTTTTGAAGAAGAAGATCTTATTTGTTTAAATAAAGGTAAACAACATTTAAATGGAGAACAAGCACTTGCATTTGCTAGACATAGAAAAACTCTTGCTGAAGGAGATAAAACAAGAGGATCTAACCAAATGTTAGTGTTAGAAGCAATCATTAAGAAAACATTAAGTTTAGATTCTATTACTAAGATTAATAGTATTATAAAATCTTTAGAAGGTAGAGTAATAACTAATATGTCTACTGAAGACATGTATAAGTTTGCTAAGAAGGAAATGAAGAAGAATCCAAACTTTGTATATTCAAATATAAGTGTAAATGGTACATCTGCAACACGTCCTTGTTTTGCAGTAGGTGGAGCTAATGCATCAGTCATGTTACAAGATGAAGATGCAGTAGAACATGTTAAAAAAATGATTGATGAAGTATACGAAGGTAAAGAAGTAACTCCATACGAACCAACTACAACTAAAAAACAATAAGTCAACCAAAAAAGGTTGACTTTATTTTTTATACATGATAATATACTAAATGAAATAAAGAAGGAGGCGTAATTCATGGCTGTTAAATTAAGATTAAAAAGAATGGGTGCTAAAAGAAAACCTTTCTACAGAATTATAGTTGCTGACTCTAGATCTCCAAGAGATGGAAGATTCATCGACATGGTTGGAACTTATAACCCAAATTTAGCTGAAAATAAATATACTATTAAAGAAGCTGAAACAATCGAATGGTTAAACAAAGGAGCTCAACCAACTGATACAGTTAAAAGCATTTTAACTGCAACTGGAGTATGGGCTAAGTATAAAGAATCAAAAAAGACTAAATAATAAGAAGGTAATTGAAATATGCATGAAAATTTAATTACATTTACTGAAAACTTAGTTAAGTCTTTAGTAAAAGATCCAGAAATGGTTAAAGTACAAGAATTCTTAGGTGATGAAGAAGTAATTCAATTAGAAATACTTGTTTCAGACGAAGATATGGGTACTGTTATTGGTAGAAGTGGTAAAATGGCTTCAGCATTAAGAGTATTAATTCAAGCTGCTGCTTATAACATGAATATCAAAAAAGTTAGAATAAACATTGATTCATTCTAAAAAAAAGAAGATTATTAATCTTCTTTTTTTATTGGTTTATTATTATTTTCAAATTTTAATACATCTTCATTAGTTAACATCTTATATATATTAGCAGCTTTATCTTCATATTCTTTTATTTTAGAATCTATAGTTCTATATTTAGTAATAATAGGTAAGTTTAAATCTTTCTTTATACTATTTAAATAAATAGAGCCTTCTTTATTAAATCCTAATAATCTAACATATTCAGGATTAACTAATAGTTCTTTATCTTCTTTAGTTAAACCTATAAGAATATGAATAAACATTCTCATAATTCTATTTCTAGTATATCTTTTAGATTTAGTCTTAGCTATTAATTCTTCAATACTATGAGATTCATTTATAACTTTCTTTAATCTATTATCTATTCCTTCATCTACAGTTAAATACTTTTCTAGATTACTATCAGATAATATTTTATATTTTAATAGATTGAAATACAGGTCATAGTTAATATTAACTATGTTACCTTCAGGTATATATCTTGATATATCTTCTTTATTAGCAAGTCTTGCTCTTATATTAGAAGCAGATACTATATCATCATATAAACTATTATCATGATAATCATTAGTTCTTTTAATAGATATAGGTTCTATATCAAATTTATTATTTAATATAGATTTAATATATGATATTGCTAATAAATCATTAGGTGTATCTATTTTATAACCTAGAGCTTTATTTAAAGCAGTAGGATAGTTAATACCATCATCTAAATATTTTTTTAAATCTTTATCAAATGATTTATTTAATTGTTTTTTAGCTAAAGAAGTTAATACATTAACATCATTAAGCTCAGATCCAAATACTAATTTATTTATATGTAAGTTATTTAATAGTTTAACTGATGCATCAGCAAATGTATCAGCTGAATTAGAACCGAATACAAATGGTAATTCTATAACTAAATCTGCACCATATTTAAGTGCTAATCTTGTTTTTTCTTCTTTAGTTTCAATAGATATTTCTCCGCGTTCTAAGAAATAACCATTTAAACATATAATTATAATAGAGTTAGGATATAATTCTTTAATCTTATTTATTTGATATAAATGACCATTATGAAAAGGATTATATTCAACTACAACACCAATAATGTCCATGTAAATTAACTCCTTTCTTTCGAAATTATATTAACATGTTTTATTTATTTTCTCAAATAATATGTTATAATTTACATAAGGTGAAGAATATGGCAAGAGGTTTAAGTATATATTTTATTCATTCTAGTAAATGTGATTATAATAACTTAATATATTTACCTGTATTAAGAAGTAATATATTATCACATCATACATTGATGTTTTCTAGATCTGAAGAAAATAAAGATAAATACTATAAAGATATGATAGCTAACTGTGATGTTATTGTAGTAGAATTAACTGAACCTGATGTAGGATTTAATATGGAATTAAAGGAAGCTTTAATATCTAGAAAACCTATATTAGCATTAGCTCAAAAAGCTATAGGATATGATCCTAAATATCAAAAACTATTAAAGAATGTAATTGCTTATAATAACGAAGCAGATTTTAGATATTATGTAGAAACATTTGCTGAAACATATAAAGGTGTAGCAAATAAGAGGGCAGAAGAGAACGTAGTAGTTCTTGGAATGATTGAGTAGGTGATATTATGAAAAGTTATGTGCCAGGTACAAAAATTAAAATAGTTCCAATTTCAGAAGAAGAAATAAATGAATTTTTAAAAGATGACAAATTAGATGTTGTTTGTCTATATACAACTAAATCAATGGATAGATTAACATTAAATATTGGTTTTCCTACAATTGCATCATATAACACAGTATTAGGAAATATGATTGGATTTACTAAAGACAATGGTATGTATTTCTTATCAGGTGATTTTCCTGAAATAAATAATAGACCAATTTATATAATTACAACTACAAGTAATTATACTGTAGATTCTTATTCTCAAATAAATGAACCTATTGCTGGTAAACATGATTTATTAAATTTAATAACAAATGAAAAAGAAGACATGATAAAAAGAGCTAATTAATAGCTCTTTTTTTATTTTGTATAAAATCTATAAAGTGATATAGATGGTTTATTGAAGAATCTAAGTTTTAATGTAGATGTTCCTAGACCACCATCTATATATAAATCATTTCCATTGATTAAATAATGTGAATCAGTATATTTTCTAGCACCATATGGTGTATATAAAGCACCAAGGAATGGCAATCTTACTTGACCTAAGTGTGAGTGACCAGCAAATGCAATATTAAATTTATATTCACCTAGCTCATCAACTTGATCAGGTTCATGTAATAATAATATTGTATAAGGTTGTTCTTCAAAATCTTGTAAGAAACTAAATGCGCTTTTATAATCCGGTTTACCTTTCCAATAGTCATCTAAACCTGCAATAACAATTGGAATATTTGAATCTTTATAGAAATAATCATATGAATTATTTAATAAAACAAAATTTGTTTTAGGAATAATATTATCGAAGTAATTATGATCAAAATCATGATTACCTTTAACAACATATTTTTCTATTTTAGCATCAATCTTATTTAATAAATCAGTTAATTCATTAACTTCGTTTTCATTTAATTGAACACCTTGTTCTACTAAATCACCAGTAAAAATAACTATATCAGCATTTTGTTTATTTATAGTTTCTACTATGTGTTCCATTTCTTTTTTATTAACAGTACTTCCATAATGAACATCTGTAAAATGTACTATTTTTAATCCGTCATATTCATCAGGAAGAGTAGTTGCATCAACTTTAACTTCATTAATAACTATTCCTCTTGTAGATATAAATCTGGCCCATAGAATACACAATACTATAAATAATATAATACCGCCTATAATTAATAATTTGGTTTTAGTAGATATTTTTTTCTCATTTATATCTTCCATATATATCCACCTATAATAATATTAACATAACTGCTATAGAATTATTTATAATATGAACTAAAGTTGACATAAATATATTATCTGTTTTGTAAAAGTTATAACCAATACCAAATGATAATAATAAATATGGAATTATATATATAAGTGATAATAAATTATCAACTGTCATTATATGTGTTAAAGCAAATACAACTGAATAAACTATATAAGTTAATACTTTATTTGAAGTACTATAATGATAAGGTAATCTAAATACCATCTCTTCAAACACAGGTGCAAGTATAGCTGTATAGAATATAATTAAGAAATTACTATTCTTTAGTATATCTTCACCAGCTAGTTGATTAGAAGAATAAATACCAAGTTTACTTAATATTAAAGAAACTATTATTTCTAATCCTATTAATATAGCAGGAACTACTATTATATGAGGTAAATTATTCTTAAAATCATCTTTAAAATTAATAATATCTTTTTTTATTTTATTTCTAAACATAGAATACAAAATAAGGATAGTAATAGCAGTACTAATAGTATATGAAATTACTGTATCTTTAAAGTATGAATTGACTGCTAAATATATAAAAGAAGCAACAATATATATTGAAAAAGAATAAAGAAATCTTATAAAAACATTACCATTTTTTGTCATTAGACATCACCTGTATATATTTTATCACAAATAATAGTTTTTCAGTTTGAAAAATAAAAGTGGTGTGCTATAATTAACATAGTAGAGGGTAAGTGGTTAGGATAAATATGTCCTTTTAAAGGTAACACATAGGAGTGATAAAATGGCACAAACTGCGAAAAAAGGTAATTCTCAATTAAAACGTTTATTAGGGAACAAAAATACCGTTACATTGTTAGGTATTTTAATATGTATAGGAACACTTGTTGCAGGTTACAATTACAGAATTAATAAAGCAATTGATCCTTCAACAATTCCATTTGCAAAGGAATCAATTCCTTCAAGAACATTTATTACATCTAAGATGATAGGTAATATCAAAGTATCATCAGATTATGTTAATGTTGCAAGTAACTTAGTAAAATCAAGTGAAGAAGTAATTGGTAAATATTCAACATATAAAACAACAATACCTGCAGGTAGTTTATTTTATACAGACATGTTATTAACTGCTGAACAAATGCCAGATGCTGGTTTTGCTAACATTGATGATGGTTATACAATCTACGGATTAGCAGTAGACCAAGAATCAACTTATTCAAACTCAATATCTGCTGGTGATTATATAGACTTATACTTACAAGCTGATGATGGTAAGGATGAAGAAGGCGAATCAAACTCAAGTAAAAATAATAGTGAAGATAAAAAAGTTATATTTGGTTTATTTATTGAAAGTATAAGAGTTCTAGCAGTAAAAGATAGCCAAGGTAATAACATTATTAAACATGGTATTGCTAATGGACAACCTGCTGAATTATTATTTGCTGTAGACGAAGAAAACTATTTATTATTATATGATGCTCAATTACTAGGTATAAAAATTGTTCCTGTATTACACAATGCAAACTATACAAAACAAAATAGTGATGCAAATACAAGAGTATCAAGTTCTTATTTAAGACAATATATTACTAGTAGAGTATATGAAGTGTAAGGATGGTGATTTGAAATGGACATGGCTAAATTAAAAACAAATATTAAAAGATTCTTCTCAAATCCAAATACATTAACATTCTTACTTATTATTGTATTAATAATAGTAATATATGTAATTTATAGTTATATGATAACTGCTGCTGTTAAACCAAGTAGCTTACCATATTCTCAAAAAACTATAAAAGAGAAAACAGAAATTACAGCAGAAATGATAGGAAAGGTAGACATATCCGGTACATTTATTTCTAATGATGGAGATAACTTAGTTCAAAATAAAGGTAAAATAATAGGAAAATATGTTAATAAAGGTTATACAATAAGCCAAAACAGTTTCTTTTATAATGAAGCATTAACAAACGAAACTGTTTCTGAAGAAACATGGTTAACAAATATTCCAGATGGATATACAGTTTATAAACTTAAAGTAGATTTCCATTCAACATATGGTAATTCAATTATGTCAGGAAACTTCATAGACTTATATTTAAAAGCTGGCGTAGAACTTGCAAATGAAAAGAAAACAGGAGAAAAAGATCCTCGTGAACTTATTTATGCTCAATTCGTTAAAAGTATTCAAGTTTTAGCAGTTGTTGATGAAAAAGGTTTAGACGTTTTCTTAAATACAGATGATGGTGAACAACCACAACCTAAATACTTATACTTCTCAGTTCCAAATGAAGTATTCGAATTATTAACAAAGGCAAACATGTTAGGCTGTGAATTTATACCAGTTCCAAGAAATGCTGGATATTCAGAAAATCCTGCTGAAACTGAAATAACAAATCAAACATTACAAGCAATGATAGAAAATCAATCAATATCAATTATTCCAGATTAAAATTATTTTTAATCTTTGGAATAGAAAGGGGAGAGTTAAATGTTAAATTCAATATTTGACCAAATGGATTTTGGTCCACTTAATGAATTTCTTGAAGATGATGACGTAACCGACATCTCTTACTCAAATGGTGGCCAAGTTTGGTTAAAGACATTAACTAGAGGTATATTCTTAGTTGATAGACCAAATATTAATAATGCATTTATGGAAAAGTTAGCTTTCCAATGTTCCAATGTTATGGGTAAAACCTTCAACATGGCGCATCCTTTCCTCGATGCTGAATCTGCTGAACTTCGTATGAATTTCGTACATGATTCAATCGCTACAAATGGTATAGCTTGCCTTATTCGTAAGACACCAGCTAAGATCAGATTAAATAAAGATAAATTAATAAATGAACAATATATTACTACTAAATTACATGATTTCTTAATTAAATGTATTCATGGTCATGCAAATATCATGGTTGCAGGAGAAACTGGTTCAGGTAAAACCGAACTTGTTAAGTATTTAGCTAGTAAGACTAAAGAAGATGAAAAAATCATATCTATAGAGGATACACTAGAACTTCACTTAGATAAGATTTTCCCACAAAGAGATATAGTAGCAATGAAGACTAATAATATAGCTTCATATACAGAAGCATTAGTAGCCTGCATGCGTCAAAACCCAATTTGGATTCTACTTGCCGAAGTTCGTTCTGGTGAAGCAGTTATGGCCGTACGTAACTCTATTTCATCAGGTCACCACGTAATGTCAACAATCCATGCCGACCGTGCAACAGCTATCCCAATGCGTATGTACTCACTACTTGAAAGTTCACAAGATATTGAACAATTCGTTGGATCTATCCATAGATATGTTCAAATTGGTATTTACGTTAAAGGTTACTTTAGTAAACGTTTAGGTAGATTCCAACGTGAAATTATTGAAGTATGTGAGTTCTATGTTGATGATGAAGATAATAAAGCAAAATGTAATTTGCTTTATCAAAAATCTCTTGATGGTAAGGTAGTATTAAGAAATCCTACTAAGTACCTAAGAAATTATTTAGCTATCGGTAACGTTGATGTTGCTGAAGATGAATTCGGATTAGGACCAAGTAACGAAGGATTTGAAGATACAAATATTGAAGCTGCACAAAATGCTGCTAAAAATGGTGGCGAAGGTGCAGAAGAAGCTGCTAAACAACAACCAGCAGCTCCAGTAGAAGAAAAGAAAGAAGAAACAAAAGGACCAAGTGATGAGGAATTAAGACCTCCAACAAATGAAGCAGATCCTTTTGGAATGAATGATGAAAAGACATCAGCAACATCTGCTTCTCAAATAGAGAAGACTGATGCACAAAAGTTAGCTGATTCAACTGGTGTTACAGCACAAGGTGGAAATACAGCTGCTCCTCAAGCAGTTCCAACTCCAGCTCCCGTACAACAACCTGTACAACAAGCTGTTGCTCAACCAGTTCAACAACAAGTAGTACAACCACAAGTTGTTCCAGCACAACAACCAGTTGCGCCTCAACAAGTTGCTGTACCACAACCAGTTGCGCCTCAACAAGTTGCTGTACCACAACCACAAAAAATTGCTGTTCCAACAGCACCTGGTCAACAACCAATTAATCCATTACAACAAGCACAAAATGCTATTCCAAAACCTGTTGTTGATGGAGTAATGATGAAAGCACCTGCTGGTGCAATTCAAGCTACTCAAAATTTACAAGCTGTTCAAGCAGCAACTCAAGCTGCTGCTTAATAATACATATGAAAGGAATATGATCCTATGCAAATATACTGGATGGAATTAATGGTTTTAGTAGTAGTACCATTATTTGTTGTTTCATATAGACAACAACAATCTCAAGATGGTAATTCAAATGGTGTAAGTGCTGCTAACCATTTAGGTCAAACAATCGCAAAATTATACAATAAATATGCTCCTTATAGTTTTGCTGAAGTACAAGAAAAAACAAAACAATTAGGACATGCATATACAGTAAAAGAATATACATCTGAAGTAGTTTTAATAGGTGGATTATTTGCTGTTATAGGATGGATGTATTTTTATAGTATTCCATTTGCATTACTCTATGCAATAGTAGCAATAATGTTTATTCCTTACTTACATTTCTTAAAGGCAAATAGAGAATTTGCTGAATTTATCTTTGAACAAATTCAAACTTATTGTTCAAACGTTATTAATGAATTTAATACAACTCAATCATTTGTTAAATCACTTGAAGGTTGTAGAGATTCAGGTATCTTAGAAGATCCAGTTTTATCAGATGTAGCTAAAATGATTGATATGTCATATCAAAATGGTACAATTGATGAAGCTATAGAATGGTTTAATAAGAAATATCCATATTATATGGTTAAGAACATGCATCAATTATTCAACCAAATCACAAAAGAAGGTGCACAAGATACTGGTGAATCATTAGAAAACATGATGTCAGATATCGATACACTTGTTGAAGGTGTATATCGTGATAAGATGGATAGATCTGCATCTCATAAGAAGTTCCTTGGATTTGGTATTGCATTATACTTCTTACCAATGTTAATTCAAGTATTAATGAAAGATAGTTATAAGTCAATGATTGATAAATTATATGTTCAATTCATGCTTCATGCAGTTGTAGCTATAAACTCATACTTCATTATAAGTGGTGAAAAATTCTATAACGAAGATACGGGGGTTGAATAATATGACAGGTCAAGTATATGTAGAAATATTTATCATGGCAGTTGTTATTCTATATGTTATGCAACATATAGGTGGAGTTTCAGTAATGAAATTCGTAGATGACAATGCTATATATTTCCAAAAATTAAAAGAAGATGACTTTGCTTTCTATTGTAAAGCAAGATATGGTGATGCCGTAGATATAGATGCTTTATTTAATAATAGATTAAAGATGGCACTATATGGTGGATTAGGTGCAGCTATCTTCTTCATTAATAACTTTAATGGAGTAGCACTTGTTATATGTGTAGCAGTAATGATAGGTGCATTTAAAATGAACTATGTTCAATTAAAATCATATTATAAGAAACACTTACATTTAATTGATAATCAATTACCATATTACTTAAAGAACCTAGAAATTCTAGTACAACACTATACAGTTCCAGTTGCACTTGGTAAATCTGTAGGTGATGCACCTGAAATCTTCCAAGATGGTTTAAGAGATATGATTGAAAAGATTAATGCTGGTGATTCTTCAATACAACCTTATATGGATTTCGCAAAAGATTTCCCAGTTAGAGATTCAATGCGTATGATGCGTTTATTATATCGTTTAGGTTTAGGTAAACAAGAACATAAACAAGAACAATTATTAGCATTCTCTAAAAACGTTTCTTCATTACAACAAAAAGCACGTGAAGAAAGATATAAGAACAGACTAGATCACATGGAATCACAAACAATGAAGATGTTAGTATTCACTGGTGCAGGAGTTATGGCACTATTAGTACTATCTATCTTACAAACATTCCAAAGTTTCTAAAAAAGATGCATAGAATTGCATCTTTTTTAATAAAATTGTATAATTAATTGCATTGAAAGGGTGTTAATCATGAATAGAGAAGATTTTCCTATAATAAATGATAATTTAGTTTATTTTGATAATGCTGCTACTACTTTAAAGCCAAATAAAGTAATAGATTCTATAACAGATTATTATAAGAACTATTCTGTTAATATTCATCGTGGTGAATATGATTTATCTTTTAAAGCGGATCAAGCATATGCAAATGCAAGATTAACTATAGCTAAATTTATAAATGCAGAAGAAAAAGCTATCGTTTTTACTAAAGGAACAACTGATTCTCTAAACATGATAGTAGATGGTTATTTTAAGAACCATTTAAATAAAGACGATGAAGTATTAATTACTAAATCTGAACATGCATCCAATGTATTACCTTGGTTTAATTTAGCTAAAGAAATTGGTATTAAAGTTAGTTTTATAGAATTAAATGAAGATTTAACTTTATCACTTGATAAAGTTAAAGAATCTATAACTGATAATACTAAAGTTATATCTTTAGCAGGTATTACAAATGTAATGGGTGATATAAGACCTATTAAAGAAATATGTGAGTTAGCACATTCTAAAGGTATTTTAGTAGTAGAAGATGGAGCTCAAACTGTTCCTCATATAAAAGTAGATGTTAAAGATTCTGATGTTGATTTTTTAGCATTCTCAGGACATAAATTATGTGGACCTACTGGAATAGGTGTTTTATATATAAAACCATCTTTAATTGATGAATTTAATGCAGTTGAATTTGGTGGAGGTATGAATGAATCATTTGATTCAGTAGATGAAGTATATCTAAAAGAAGCTCCAATTAAATATGAAGCAGGAACTCCACATATAGCAGGTGCTATTGGATTAGCTGCTGCTATTCAATATATTGAATCTATTGGTTTAGATAAAATACATGAATATGAATGTGAACTTAAAGATTATTTAGTATCTAAATTATCTAATATAAATCATATTAAAGTAATTAATCCAAATACTAAATCAGGAATAGTTACTATAACTGTAGATGATATATTCCCACAAGATGTTGGATACTATTTAAATAAATATAATATATGTGTTAGAACAGGAAATCACTGTGACAAACTTCTTAAAGATTTAATAGGAGTTAGAAACACATTAAGAATTAGTTTATATTTCTATAATACTAAGGAAGAAATAGATAAATTAGTAGAATTATTAAGTGATAAAAATAAAATAATAAGTGAGATGATTTAAATGGATTCTAGTACAAAAAGAGAAGTAATATTAGAACATTATCAAAATCCAGTTAATAGAGTTCAAGAAGATGTAGAAGGATACGTTAAAGTAAATTCTAATAATGAATCTTGTATTGACAATATTAACTTATTTATTAAGTTTAATGATAATGTTATAGAAGATATTAAATTCAGTGGAGAAGCATGTGCAATATCTACTGCATCTACCTCTATAATGATTCAAAATTTAATAGGAATGGATATAGATGAAGCATTAGATTATATAAATAATTTTACTAAGATGTTAAATGAAGAAGAATATGAAGCAAAAGATTTTAAAGATGCAGTAGTATTCGATGAAACATATAAACAAGCTAATAGAAGAACATGTGTAACATTACCT
Source organism: Bacilli bacterium (assembly GCA_016283935.1). Taxonomy (GTDB): domain Bacteria; phylum Bacillota_I; class Bacilli_A; order RF39; family UBA660; genus UBA6985. Next base: position 8,834 of record JAEENX010000021.1, on the reverse strand, counting down.
TATAAAGGTATTATTAAAGCAATTGAAGACTATAAAAAGTAGTTGAATTATAATCAAATAATGATATAATTGTATATGTGAATACATTGATTAGGACTAGTAATAAATAGGAGTTATTAGAGAGTTCGTGGATGGTGAAAACGAATTAACAAATATTTATGAATCTACCTATGAGTGGATGAAAACATCCCGGGTAATTCCGTTAAAAATAAAGAGATAAATAATAGGATGGTACCGTGCATTATGCACTCCTTAGGTATCATCTTTTTTTTATATTCTTAAGGAGGTATTATGGAAAAGAAAGTGTCTGAAAAAGATTACCTTGTTCATTATTTAAAAGATTTAAAACTTCAATTAGAATGGATGAGACTTGATAGTCAATTTTCTAGAGAAGATTTAAAAGAAATGGAAGAAAGAATAAAAAATATTGAAAAAGAATATAAAAAAATAGTACGCGAAGAAGTGGAGAGTAAGAAAAATGGAAAGAAAATTTAAACCTGGAACTATAGTTAGACACTTCAAAAGAGAAACTGTCTCGGAAGAAGAATTAAAAAATGATCCTAATAAGTATTTATATGAAATAATCGGTACTTCAGCACATACTGAAACTAAAGAATTATTGATGATATATAAACCATTGTATAAAGTTGATTGTTTATTAGGTCAAGAATTTGCTGCAAGACCATTAGATATGTTCATGTCTGAAGTTGATCATGAAAAATATCCAAATATAAAACAAAAATATAGATTTGAAGAATTTAAGGAAGGAAATGAATAGATATGATAGATATTAAATTAATAAGAGAAAATAGAGATTTAGTAAAAGAAAATATTAAAAAGAAATTTCAAGATGAAAAATTACCATTAGTAGATGAAATCTACAATTTAGATATTGAATATAGAGATACTAAATTAAAGATGGATGAAATGAGAGCTGAAAAAAATAGAATCAGTGCTGAAATTGGTTCATTAATGAGAGATAAAAAGATCGATGAAGCTAATGAAGCTAAAGCAAAAGTTTCTGAAATGGGAGAAGAAATTGATGCATTAACTAAAAAGGAAGAAGAATTAGCAGCTACTATCAAAGAAAAAATGATGGTTATTCCAAATATAGTTGCTGATGATGTTCCAGTTGGTAAAGATGATACTGAAAATGTTGAAGCTCAAAAATTTGGAGATCCTGTTGTACCTCCATATGAAATTCCATATCATGGGGATATTTTATATAACTTAGATGGATTAGATAAAGACTCATCAGGAAGAACTTCTGGTGAAGGTTTCTATTATTTAATGGGAGATATAGCAAGACTTCATTCAGCTATGATTTCATATGCTAGAGATTTCATGATTGATCATGGATTCACTTACTGTGTTCCACCATTCATGATAAGATCTGATGTTGTTACAGGAGTTATGTCATTTGCTGAAATGGAAGCAATGATGTATAAAATTGAAGGCGAAGATTTATTCTTAATTGGTACATCAGAACATTCTATGATTGGTAAATTTAAAGATCAAATGTTAAAGAAAGAAAACTTACCATATACCATGACTTCATATTCACCATGTTTTAGAAAAGAAGGTGGAGCACATGGACTTGAAGAAAGAGGAGTTTATCGTGTTCACCAATTCGAAAAACAAGAAATGGTTGTAGTATGTGAGCCAGAACAATCTGATGAATGGTATGAAAAGATGTGGAAGATGACTGTTGAATACTTCAGATCATTAGATGTACCTGTTAGACAATTATTATGCTGTACAGGTGACTTAGCTGATTTAAAATATAAATCATGTGATATTGAAGCTTGGTCTCCAAGACAACAAAAATATTTCGAAGTAGGTTCATGTTCTAACCTTACAGATGCTCAAGCAAGAAGATTAGGTATCAGAGTTAAAGGTGAAAAAGAAAACTATTATGCTCATACATTAAATAATACTGTTGTAGCATCTCCAAGAGGATTAATTGCTGTTGTTGAAAACAATTATCAAGAAGATGGATCAATTTTAATACCAAAAGTTTTACAACCTTATATGGGTGGTAAAACTAAAATTGAAAAGATAAATAAATAGACTAGATAATAATCTAGTCTTTTTTAGTAGCAAAAATATAAAATTCATACTATAAATATAGTACAAGGAGGGTTTTATATGGGATATACAATGGCTGATTATCAAGCATATATTGAATACTGTAAGAGTCTTGAACCATCAGTAGATACTGAAAATATGGAACTTGATGAAATAGATAATAGAATAGAAACATTAGAAAATTTTAAAGGAACAATTGATGAACAATTAGACAAGTTACAAACTATTCGAACTAAGAGAATGCAAAATGTAAAAATGTTAATAAAAATGCCAAAGAAACAAGATAAGATAGCATGTTAAGTAACATGCTATTTTACGTTAAATAAAGCCTTTTCAATTTAATATATTGCATATTTGGAGTATAATTAAACTAGGTGGTTTATGATGGCAAAGAAGAGAAGAAGAAGGAGAACATCAGCTAAGTTTAAATTTTCTGTTGAAATAACTGGAATAATTTTTATCTTAATTGGTGTAATTGGATTATTTGACTTTGGGCCAATCGGACATTTCTTTAAAAATATTGGTATATTTTTAAATGGAAGTCATTTTTACATATTCATGATTTTACTAAGTATATTAGGTATATATATGTTAATTAAAGGTAATGTACCTAATTTCTTTAATAGAAAATTATTAGGATTATATTTATTAGTTATATCATTCTTAAGTTTAATGAATATAAGACTATTAGAAAATGGTAAAAGTTTAAGTGATTCATTTAAATTATTTGCAGATAACTATTTAGTTGTTATATCTGATAGTGCTTATACAAATATTAGTCAAACAGGTGGAGGAGCAATAGGAATATTCTTCTCATGGTTAACTACATCATTTGCAGGTCCAGTTGGGTCATATGTTATATATGTAATAATTGGTTTAATTGGATTATTGTTATTTATTGATATTGATTTCTCAGATATATTAGATGCATTGAGTAAAATGATTAAAGAATCAAGAGAAGAAAATAAAGAAAGAAGAATAGCAAAGAAACAAGCTCGTAAAGAAGCTAAAGAAAATGCTAGTCAAGGTAAGATATATGATCAAACAGAAGAAGATGAAGAAGAGTTTGATCCAAATAAGATTGTTATTAAATCTACAGAAGAATTAAAACATAAACAAGAAGAACTTCCTAAAGTTGAAGAAGAACCTCCAGTTTTACAAGTTCCAACTATTTCGATTAATTCTAATTATCAATTACCAAAACTTGATGAAGTATTAAACAAACTTAAAAAAGAAAAGAAAACTAATTCAGATGACTTTATTAAGAACACTACATTGGCATTACAAAGAGTATTAGCTGATTTCCAAATAATTGGTAAAGTAGTAGCAGTTCATGAAGGTCCATCTGTTACTCAATTTGAATTACAAATTAAAAATGGAACTAAGATGTCTAAGATATCTGGTTTATCAAAAGAAATTGCTTTAGCATTAGCTGCTAAAGATGTAAGAATTGAAGCACCAATTCCTGGTAAATCAACAGTTGGTATTGAAATACCTAATGCTGAACCAGTAGGTGTTCCAATTAGAGAAGTTATTGAAGTTAAACGTAGAGAAATGGAAGGTATGAATTTACCTGTATCTCTAGGTAAAGATATATATGGTAATAATCAAATATGTGATTTATCTAAGACACCACATTTACTTGTTGCTGGTTCTACTGGTTCAGGTAAATCTGTATGTATTAACTCATTTATCGCATCACTTCTTATTACTAAGAAACCAGATGAAGTTAAACTTATCTTAGTTGACCCTAAGAAAGTAGAATTATCAAACTACAATGGTATACCTCATTTACTTTGCCCAGTTGTATCTGATCCAAAGAAAGCAAGTATAGCATTACAAAATGTAGTTAAAGAAATGGAACATAGATATGATATGTTCGCAGATGAAAAAGTAAAAAATATAACTGGATATAATGAACTTATGAGTTCTCGTAAGAAGAAAAATCCAGAAGATGAATCAATTCAATTAATGCCATATATGGTAGTTATAATTGACGAATTAGCTGACTTAATGTTAGTAGCTTCAAAAGAAGTAGAAGATTCAATCATGAGAATAACTCAAATGGCAAGAGCTGCTGGTATTCATTTGATTGTAGCAACTCAAAGACCATCTACAGACGTTATTACTGGTGTAGTTAAAGCAAATATACCTTCACGTATTTCATTTGCTGTTGCATCTCAAATTGATTCAAGAACAATTCTTGATTCATCAGGTGCTGAAAAACTATTAGGTAAAGGTGATATGTTATATAAACCTATGGGACAAAATGTTGCAATACGTATTCAAGGTAACTTCATTTCAGATGATGAAATTGAAAGAGTTATTAAATATGTATCTAAACAACAAGCTGCTCAATATGATGAATCTATAACAGTAGCTAAAGGTTCTTCAGATAGTGCTTCTGGATCTACAGGTGGTGGAGGAGCATCAGATGATGAAGATCCACTAATGAATGAAATAATTGATTTTGCTGTTGAATCAGGAAAGATAAGTGCTTCTTTAGTACAACGTAGATTTAGACTTGGTTATAACCGTGCAGCAAGAATAATTGATGAACTAGAAGCTCGTGGAATAATAGGACCACAAAATGGTTCTAAACCAAGAGAAGTTTTAGTTAAAGTCCAAGGTGAAGAATAATCAATAAGGAGCGTTTAGCATGGACGTTATATCTGACAGAATTAAATTATTAACAGACTTAAGAGATATATTTGTATTGCAATTATCTATTGATAAATTAGATGAATCTATAAATCTATTACAAGAACAAGTTGATAAACATCCAATATCTAAATATAAAAACTATAGACCTACAAGTCCTGGTGAAAGAAGAGTATATGAAGATAATATTAATGATCTATCAAAAATAGTTAGTCCATTACATAGAATCATGGCTTTTAGAAATGTAACTGATAAAAAACTAATTGAGTTAAAAGAAAGACTTAAAGTCGAAAGAAACAAGTCATATGAAGAATTATTAGAATCATTAAGTGAAAATGAAAAAGCATTAGTAACTAGCTCATATGATGATTCATTACATGAAGGAAATGATCTTGATTCATATGATAATTTATATAATATTCAAGGTTTTAATTTAGATGAATATCAAAAAGAAAATAGTCATGGGAAAACGAGTTAAAAACGTTTTCCTTTTTTTGACAAACCTATGTATTTTGAGGTAAAATATGTGTCACATAGAAGGATATTATTTACTGCAATTTGACAAGAAATTGCGTAAAATGATATAATTAATATGTAGTTAAGGATTAAAGGGGGATATTTCGATGAAAGGATATATTCTAGATTATATTAATGAAAATGAATATAAGAAGTTAGAACGTGCGTTAAAAAAGTATAATATGCTTGCGTACAAAAAGTTAAACTTCGAGTATTATCCAGCACTTAGAAGTGGTAAATTTGTTGGAGAATTAAAATCAAGCGATAAAGAAAATAAGACTGAAACTTATGAATTAAAGTTACCTTCAGATTTATTATTTACTCAAGTTCATGGAGAAGTTAAAGTAAGATATATTGTATATAAAGAACAAAACGTTGTCATGTTAGAAACTATCATGCCAACTGATATATTATTAGAAGGTCATGTAGCTGAATTAAATACTTATAAAGGTGTAATGATTTCTAAACAAAATTCTGAAAAAGATAAATTCATGATTAATCTTTTCTCAGCAATGGATCAAAAATAAAAAATCTATTTCATATAGATTTTTTTTATTGACTTTAAATCTTCGCGTGTTATTATATACCCATGTTGTTAAAGAAGGGGAATTTACATGGAGACATTATTGCAAGACGACATATTAGCTATTGTATTGCTAACTTTCGAGGAAAATACAAATCAAAAAAAGAAAGCTTTTAAAACCGTATTTGTAGAATTCGATCAAATACTTTCAAAAGCTACTAGAAAGGTATTAGAAGATACTATTTCATTTATCGATTTTATCGATGGTCTATATTCTGAAGATGATTGTATGGTAAAAGGAATATTAAAAGAATTAAGAAATCAAGTTTCTAAAGAATTAGACTACAAAATTGAAGATGCTGAAATGTTTATTAATGTTCCAGTTGAGTCAATTGAAACAGGCACAGTTGAAGAAAATGAAGAAGAATCTGAAGAAGAATTAACTGAAGAAGAATCTGAAGATTATTCATTAAGTGTCTAGTTATTGAAAAGGGAGATAAGTAATCTCCTTTTTTTATGTTATAATTACTATGGTGATAATATGGCAAGTGCAATAATACATTTAGCGGTAGCAAGTGAAATGAATAAGCTATTAAATAAAGATTATAAATCAATTATGTTTGGTGCTATTGCTCCTGACATTTGGAAGCAAGTAGGTGAACCTAGTAAAGTTCCATCTCATTTTAAAGATTCAGAAGATACTGATGTACCTAATTTAGATAAGTTCTTATACAAATATAAAGATATGTTAAAAGATGATTTTGTATTAGGATATTATATTCATTTGTTAACTGATTATTATTGGTTTAAATATTTTATACCAAGTGTATTTAATGAAAAGAGAAGTCTACTAACTAAATTAGATGGAACTAAATTATATCTAACAGAAGATGAATTAGGAGATCTAATTTATAATGATTATACAAATATAAATGTAGAAATAATTGATGAATATGGTTTATCATTAGATTTATTTTATGAAGATGTACCTAAATTCAAAGATATTATATCTGAGATTCCAATGGATAAATTAGATGTATTAAGAGATAAGATGGGTATCATAATTGAAAATAGTACATATGATAAAGAATATATATTTGATATAGAATCAATTAATAGTTTCGTAGAAATGTGTATTACAGGAATTAAAGATAACTTAGAATCTTTAGGAATAACTACTATGTAGTTATTTTTTTATGTATTGATTTTAATTTACTAAGTGATATAATGGTATTCCGAGGTGGAATTTATGAATTCTGATAGAGTAGTAATTGCAGACTTATATTACAATATGCAAAAATGTGGAACATATATATTTTTAAAAGTAAAAACTGATCAATATGTTAGAATAGAAGATGTAAATAGTATATTTGATTTAAGTTATCCTAAAATTAAAAAAATGAGAATCTATGAAACAACAGGAGCATGTAATATTGATAAAGATTCTATTAGACCATACTTTCCTAAGAAGGAAAACAAATCCTTAAAGAAAATAAAAAGTGAATTAAATAATCACAAATTAGTGAGTTAAAAAAGAACTTCGATTGAAGTTCTTTTTATTTACTAAGATGGTGCGATACAAGAGGCTATTTTGAACACTTATATCTAAAAGAACAACTAACAAATACCAGTTCTATATATAATAGAACATACATTTCGTAAAAGGTGATATAAAATATAATAATATTAACTAATTTTTTTTAAACACATGATATAATATAAATATAGGTGGTCAAAAATGGAAGAAAAAAATGTTTTAAATGGTGTTAAACAAAAATTTGCTGAAGCGAGAGAAAAATGTCCTGGAATGTCTGATGATGTATATGCATTAACAGATTATATTTCTTTAGTTGTAAATGATTCATTGGTTCCTGCAGGGTTATCAGTGTGTTTAGCATTGATCATGGATGATTTACAAAAAGGTAGAAATGGATTTGGACAAAATGAACCATTACCAGAATATTTAAATAACCGTAAGGAACAAATTATAGCTCAAATGGTATATATTCCACAAGTTGTTGATGCGATAGCAGATGAAAAATTTGCTGAAGAATTCAGAGAAATATGCAAAGATGTTTTTGGATTTAATCCTCCAAAGCGCGTAAAAGCAACTACTGATTCTCAATATCCAGAAAATGTTCGTGCCGCTGTTGATTGGTGGGGAAATGCTGTTCAATCACCAAAATTAGATAATGGTGGAGACATTGATCCTGTTCTAATGATGATGCTATCTGGTAAACAAAGGGGTCATTCTGAAGAAGAAATGAAAATCTTTAAAGACAGTTTGGCAAAAGACATTTTAGTTGAACTACAAAAATATGGACGTTGTTCTTTATCTGTTGATTACCATCCTTGTGAAATATTATATAGAGCTGGAGAAAAAATAGGATTAGATAATATGACTGGCTATCCATGGAAAACATGGATGGATATTTCAGAAGAAGCTGTTGAAGTTTTAGAAGGTTATGGTGCTCCAAGAAAAACAATTTGGTCTAGTGAAAAGAAAGAAGATTTTGGAGAAACTCCAGGTAACAATCCCATGCATAAATAAAAGATGATTATCGTTTATAATCATCTTTTTTTTGCTTAAATTTAATTCCTCAATGTCATCTTCATCTAAAACATTATCTTCATATATATCATTAACAACTGAATCATATTCAAATATATCTCCAAGTAGTTCTGATATAGATTCTTCTATATAATCTTTACCATTAAATCATCCATTTCTTTCACACAACAAAAAAATCAATTCCGTTTCTAGAATTGATTTTTATTAGTAAATTGAACCAAAGTTCAACTGGATTCTTTAATGGTGCGGGTAACAGGAGTTGAACCTGCACTCCGAAGAACTGGTTCCTAAGACCAGCGCGTCTGCCAATTCCGCCATACCCGCAAAAAATAAATGGTGGACCCTAAAGGACTCGAACCTTTGACCGATCGGTTATGAGCCGATTGCTCTAACCAACTGAGCTAAGGGTCCAAAACATTTACTTAGTTATAATAACACAATTTGAATTTAAAAATCAAGTATATTGGGCTATTT
>JAEENX010000020.1 GCA_016283935.1 Bacilli bacterium | reverse complement strand
TTTAAACAATCTGTTTTATTAATGCAATATCAAATAAAAGACTATAATCCAGAAGAATATGTATATATGTATATGTTAAATGCTATTTTAGCTGGACCAGAATGTAAATTATTATTCAATGAATTAAGATTAAAAAATGATTTAGTTTATAATGTAGAAACTGATTCAAGATCTAAAAATGGATTCTTTGAAGTATATGCTTTTATTTCTAATGAAAATCTAGATAGAGTAATAGAAAATATAGATAATATCATTAATACTTTAATTAAAGATGAAAAATATCTAAAAGCATGCTTTGAGAAAATATTAAAATCATATGAAGTAGATATGATTAAAGAAAAAGACAATGAATCAAAAGAAATAAATGATAGATTAAATCATGATTTAAAGAATGATACTCTAGAAGAAGAATACGAAAAACTTAAAAAGATAACTACAAAGAATATGATTAGATTTATAAATAAAATACAAAAAACAAATACTATTTTCTTAAGAGGTGGTTCTAATGATTAAAAGAGAGTATATACAATTAGACAATGGTCTTAAAATAGTATTAGTAAATGATAATACAAAACATGTACAATATGCAGATTTAAAAGTATTATTTGGTGGTAGAACTAAGAAAGTTAAAGTAGATGATGAAGTTATTGAAATACCTGATGGTATAGCACATTTACTTGAACATACTGTATATGAAAATACTATATATGGTAATTTAAATAATTATTTTAAAGAAAATCATATTGATACAAATGCATATACTTCATATGATACTACAGGATATTATATAGAAACTGTATTTGATTTTATAAAACATTTAAAAGAATTGATAAAAGCAGTTAATACACCTGTATTTACTGATGAAGATATAGAACATATAAAATTACCTATATATGAAGAAATAAAAGGTGTTAAAGATCAAAAATATAAGAAATTTGCAGATGCAAGAATACGTAATATTCTTGTGACAAATGATTATATAGATAATGTTGGTGAAATAGAAACTATAAAAGATATTACTAAAGATTATTTAATGAAAATATACAAAATATTCTATCAACCATGTAATCAAGTATTAACTATATCTGGTAATTATAATATTAAAGAAATAGTTAAATTAGTAAAAGATACATATAATGAATTAAATATAGAAAAAGTAGAATATGAAGTATTAGATGATATTAGTTCATTAGATTTTATTGATAGAAAAATAGAAGTAATAGATCCAAAATATAATGAATTATATGCAATAACATTTAAAGTAGATATTTCTAAATATTCATTTGAAGAAGTAAGAAAATTAAAATATTATGTTAATTATTACTTATCTGAAATATTTAATGATAATAAACCTGCTTTTAAAGAATGCTTAGAAAAAGGTTATACTAAATATAGTTTTGATAAATCATGTATGTTTGATTATATAAAAGGTTGTTTATTAATAGATATAGATTTAGAAACAACTCATATAAAAGAAGTTAAAAAGATTATTTTAGATACTATTAATAAGAGAGAATTAAATAAAAAAGATTTTAAATTAAAACATAAATTAGCTGTTATTGATAAAATATTAAAAATAAATAATATATATAACATAGTTAATGAGTATTCATATAATATTACTAAGTATACTTTTGATGGAATCGATACTGTTGAATTTGTTGATTCATTAAATTTTGAAGAATGTGAAAAATACATAAGAGAATTAGATTTTTCAAATTATGCTGAAATAATAGATAAAAAAGAATAAGAAATTATTCTTTTTTTATTTCTATAATAAAAAAACTATACTATAATATCTATAATAGGTGAGAATTATGAAAAAGAAAAACAAGAAAAAGAAGAATATAACATTCTTCACGAACATTAAGAAAACATATAAATATGCTAAACAAGGAAGAAAGTATTTATTTATATTTTTATTAACTAATATAATTCAAGCAGCTATATCAATAGCTATTCCAATTATTACAGCAAGAAGAATAATATTTTTAACTTCAGGAATATGGCAAGAATTATCTTTAGTAGCAATCGCAATATTTGTAATAGAAATATGTAGAAATATAACAAGATATTTATCTTCTTGGTCATATAATAAATATTATTTTGATGTTAGAAGAAATATGCAAATTGATTTAGCTAGAGAAACACTTAAGATAACTCAATCAGATTTAAATTCTAAATCATCTGGTGTTTTTATTGAACGTATTACAAATGATACAGATCAATTATCAGATATATTTGGAGAAATGATTGAATATATTACAAGTATAATTTCATCTACAGGTATATTAATAAGTACATTATTTATTAATTACACAATTTTTATTGCATATGTGATTTTTATTATATTAATATTCTTTGTTAATAAGAAATTTGCAGAAATAAATCAATCTTACAGAAAAGATTGGAAAAAATCTAGAGAAAGAACAGGTGGATTTATTACTGAAATAGTAAGAGGAGCAAAAGATATTAAAATATTGGATGCAGAAGAATCTTTCCTAGAAAAAGCAGATGATTATTTAAAAGAAACTAATGTAATATCATTTAAATATTGGATAGTAAGAGCTACAAATAGATTATTCAGAGGTAATATTCAAGATTTCTGTGATTTATTAATAAGTTTATTATTAATTAATATGTTATTAAAAGGTAAAATAATGATTGCAGCAGCATTAATTATTCATAATTATCATTATCAAATATTAGATTTAGCTTCATATTTTGATAATATATTCGAAGTAGTTAAATCATTTGATTTAGCTGCTAATAGAATATTTGGAATTATTGATGGAGACGAGTTCAGCAAAGAAAAATTTGGTGATAATGAATTAGTAAAATTTGATGGTAATATAGAATTTAAAAATGTATCATTCTCATATGATGATAAAGTACCTGTATTAAAGAAAATGAACTTCAAAATTAATGCAAATGAAACAGTTGCATTTGTAGGTTCATCTGGAGCTGGTAAATCAACTATATTTAATTTAATAAGTGCTGTTAACAAAGTTAAAAGTGGTACAATTACATTTGATGGTAAAAATATAAATGATTTGTCTAAACATTCAATAAGAGGTAATTTAAGTATTATTTCTCAAAACCCATATATTTATAATATGAGTATTAAAGATAATCTTAAAATAATTAAAAAAGATGCTACTATGCAAGAGATAAGAGATGTTTGTAGAATGGCATGTCTTGAAGATTTTATCAATGAATTACCACATAAATACAATACTATTGTAGGTGAAGGTGGTGTTACACTTTCAGGTGGTCAAAAGCAAAGATTGGCTATTGCAAGAGCATTATTATTAAAGACTGAAATTATTTTATTTGATGAAGCAACAAGTGCATTAGACAATGTTACACAAGCTAAAATACAACAAGCTATTAATAACATGAAAGGTGAGTATACTATACTTATAATTGCGCATAGAATAACAACAGTAAAAAATGCAGATAAGATATTTGTTATTGAAGATGGTAAGATTGTAGATCAAGGTACTCACAAAGAATTATTAAAGAATAGTAAAGCATATCAAAGATTATATTCTGAAGAATTAGAAAGTGAAAATTAATCACTTCCTTTTTTGCATAAAAGTATTAAATATGATAGAATATACACCCGTGTAAAGGGGTAAAAATATGGAATGGTATGATGTATTCAACAAGGGAATACCTTCTGACAAAGGAATGGGATTTACCATTGATTTAGTTGGGCTTAACTGTGCAACTGATAAAACAAAATTTGTAAAAGGATTAACTGAAGAGTTAGTAGTATTAAATGATTATTTACAAAAGTATAATAATATAATAATGTTAAGAAAAGGATTACTTGCATTAACAATTGATGAGGATTTAACTCAATATTTAACATTCAGTCCTCAAATATTCATATTAAGTATGTTAGAAAATCTAGATGGTGAGTATACTATTGAAGATCAAATGTATGAAACTAGATTAATAGAAATTGCTAGAAGAAAAATACGTGATTTAAGAAAGATAAAATATTCACAACAACTTGAAAAAGAATTTCCAACATTATATGAAAATTATAAAATGTTAGAAGACAAGTTTAATGAAATGCAAAGAATCAGAAAAGAATATGCAATTAGTTCAAAACTTGGTTCAGCAAATGCTGAAACATATAAAAAACATATGGATGCATATAAAGCATTAATGTCTTTATATGGATTCTCAGCAAATATGGTAAATGTTAAGACTTATATTGAACACATTTGCAAAACATATAGTAATTTATTAAAACCTGAAAATTATGATAAGATTACTCGCATTATTAAAAGTAGTCCAATATCAATGGAAAAATTTAATGATTGTTTAGATAAAGAAAAATTCGAGTTATTAATGGCAGTCTCTTCATTAAGTAATGCTAAATTTAATAAAGAAGATGCTATAGCTAATATTAGTTATTTAACTCAATATTTCAGAGAACATGAAAATGATATAGATAAAGATATTTCTGTTGAACTATTCTTCGATGGCAAAGAAAGAAAAATTTCTAGAAAAGATTTATATAAATACTATAAACAATTCTTAATTGAAAATCCTGAAGTTAAAATTGTAAGAAAATCTAGAGAAGATTTTGAAGGTCAAACACTTCAAGATATTGAAGCTTATTTAAAACAATTTGAAGGTGAACTTGAAGTATCATGGGATATTTTACCATCAGGTGAAACTTTATTTGAAAGAACAAGATCATCAGAATCTACAATTACAGATGAAGAAAGAAAACAAAAAGAAGAAAATAAAGAAAGAATACTAAGAGAAAAAGAGGAATTCTTTAAAGAAAACAAACCTTATCTAGTATTAAAAGGAAAAGAATCTTTCTTAGGATATATTGGATATATATATCCAAATGCATATGTAGTATTAGAAAAGTTCTATAAAAATAAAAAAGGTACTTCAATTGCTGAGGATGCTATATATATTATGAAAGTTGAAGATTTTATTGATTTATCAGTTAAATCAAAACCAGAAATCATAGAAAATCACTTATGTCATCGTGTAACACATCATCGTGGATGGCAAGGTAAAGTAGAAGATATATTAAGAAAAGAAGTTTCAGAAGATACTATTGAAAGAGTTCAAATATTTGAAAACCAAATTAGACATTTAAATTAATATAATTATAGAAAGAAGGAATCAAAATGGGAGTTACTGATGTTTTAAATAAAGGATTACCATATGAAACAGAATTATCCATATATGCAGATGATATAGAAAAAATATGTGCAACAGATACTATAGGTTTACATTTCAAAATGACTCAAGATTTTGATTCAGTTATAAATAAATTAAAACAAAAATATAGTATTCCATTTAATGATATTGATAAACTTTTAGTAGTGGTAATAGATAATGATTTAAAAAGGAAAGTTATCGTAGATTGTCGAGTTTTTCTTTTAAAAATTGCTCGTGTATTAAATGTTAATTATACTGAAGATACGAAAGAATATATCAAAAATATTCGTAAGGCAATAAGTGAATTAAATAAAATAAGAAATGAGAGAGAATTAGAAAAAAAATTCCCAGAACTATATAGATCGATTTATTATGTATTAGTTAAAGAACGTGATGATGTAGCAGAGTTTAGAAAAACACATAAAGAAAAAGATATGCCTAAAGATTATCTTGAAGAAATGAGAAACTTAGACAAAAAACATCTTTCTGATTTAAAACAATATGGAATTAATACAAAAAATTTTAATTTCAAAAATTTTATAGATGGCATGTATAATACATTAAATGTATTATATAAAAATATATTGAATTATAATTTAGTAAACGATTGTTGGAACTTAACTTTGGATTTTGACAAATATAATGATTATATAGATATAGATAAATTTGAATTATTAATTGCAGCAACATATATGAGATATGCTAATCTTTCGGATTCAAAAGATGATCTTCTTATTACAAGTGTTAGCTATTTAGCACAATTTTTTGCTGAACATGAAATGGATTTAAATAATAATACAAAGATTACATGGAATGAAAAAGAATATACTATAATATCATTATATGAAGAGTTTAAACAATTTCTACTTGAACATCCAGAAGTAAAAATTATCAGAAAAAATGTAACAGATTTTGAAGGTCAAACATTAGAAGATGTAAAAAAATATATAGAACAATATAAAAATGAATTAAGTGTATCATGGGAAATTTTACCTTCAGGTGTTTTACAATATAGTAATATTATTTCTCAAAATACATCTTCTGATGAGGATAAAAACATAGATGTAATAAGAGAAAAGAAAGAAAAAATGTTAAGTGAAAAAGAAGAATTCTTTAAAAAACATGAACCATATTTAATATTAATGGGTAAAGCATCATTTAAAGGATATATAGGACATGTATACCCAAATGCATATGTTGTATTAGAAAAGTTCTATAAGAATACAAATTGTACTTCAATCGCGTCAGAAGCCATTTATATTATGAATGTAGATGAATTTGTCACTTTATCAATTAAATCAAAACCTGAAATTATAGAAAATCACTTATGTCATCGTGTAACACATCATCGTGGATGGCAAGGTAGAGTAGAAGAAATATTGAAGAAATCACCTGATTTAAATTCAATAGAAAAAGTACAAACTTTTGAAAATGCAATTAGACAATCAAAATAGTAAAAACAAGATATTATTATCTTGTTTTTTTATTTAATATGATATAATCATATTGGTGACTTTAGATGAATAAAACTATAAAAGATAAACTTGATAAATTCATTAAAAAAGGTTATAAAGCTTATATAGTAGGTGGATTTGTAAGAGATCATTTACTAGGAAAAGAATCGTTTGACGTAGATATTGCTACAAATGCATTACCTAAAGAAGTAATAGAAATATTAGGATTAGATTCTTTTACAAATGATTCATATGGATCATTATATTTTGAAGAAGGTAAGTATAACTTTGATATTACTACGTTTAGAAAAGAATTATCATATGAATCTAGAAAACCTACAGAATATGAATATATTGATACAATAGAAGAAGATGTAGTAAGAAGAGATTTTACTATTAATTCTTTATATATGGATATAGATGATAATATTATTGATTTAGTTGAAGGTAAAAAAGATTTAGATAATAAATTAATTAGAATGGTTGGAGATATTGATTCTAAATGTAAAGAAGATCCACTAAGAATACTAAGAGCTATTAGATTTTATACTATATTAGATTTTGATTTAGATGAAGATTTATATAATTATATTAAGAATAATACTTATTTAGTTAAATCATTATCTAACGAAAGAATCAAAGAAGAATTAGACCGTATATTAGAAAACTCTAATAAGATGAAAGGTATTAAATTAATACAAGATTTAGGTATTGATAAAGAATTAGAAATAGATATTCCAGAAGATTTAAAATATACATCTTCTGTTCTAGGAATGTATTATCAAATAGGTACAAAATTAGTATTTACTAAAAATGAAAAAGATATTTTAGATCGTATAGATAAAATAATTAAATATGGTATAATAGATAACATAACTCTATATCAATATGGCTTATATGCTTGCTCAATTGCAGGTGAATTATTAGATGTTGATCAATCAGCCATATCTAATGAATATAAGGAATTACCAATATATAATAGAAGTGATATAGATATAACCGGAAGCGATATTATTAGTATATTAAAAATAGAACCAGGAGAAAAAATAGAAGAAATCTTATCTGATATTGAAATAAATATTTTATATAACAAATTAGATAATGAATTAAATTCTATTGCAGAATATGTAGATAAGAATTGGAGGTAATGGTATGAATGAAATTGTATATAATACTTTAAAGAAAAAAGATTATATAGTAAAAAATTTCTTGCTTAAAATCATTAAAGATATGGATTTATCTTTAAATGAAGCAATTTTAATCATATATTTTATGAATCAAGAAACTCCAATTTTAGATATAGATGGAATTAAAGAAGAAGCATATCTTTCAGAAGAAGAAATCATGGAAGCATATGAAAAATTAGTTACTTTAGGAATATTAGAAACAAAGATAGTAAATCAAAATGGTATAAGAGAAGAAATTATTAGTTTAGATGGAATTATTAAATCTGTATCTCAAGATATTACAAAAGAAGGAAAGAAAAAACTAACTGTTGATTTATTTCAAAAGTTTGAAGAAGAATTTGGAAGACCTTTATCACCAATGGAATATGAAATTATTAATTCTTGGTTAGACAAAGGTACTTCTGAAGAGCTTATTTTAGAAGCTTTAAAAGAAGCTATTTATAATAATGTTAAATCTTTAAGATATATTGAAAAAATATTATTAAACTGGAAAGATAAAGGATATAAAAATAAATCAGATGTCTCAAATGGATTAATACAAGAATCTCAAGATAATGTATTAACTGATTTATATGATTTTAATTGGTTAGATAATGAATAATAAAGAATTCTATAAATTATTAGATGAAATGGTTCCTAATCCACATTGTACATTAGATTATAGTAAAGATTATGAATTACTTATTGCAACTGTATTAAGTGCACAATGTACAGATGAAAGGGTAAATCAGGTTACACCTGGTTTATTTAAGTATGATATAAAAGAATTATCTAAGATGTTACCTACAGATATAGTGGATATTATTAGACCATGTGGTAATATGAATAGAAAAAGTGAATATATCATAGAGATTGCAAAGAGATTAGTTAAAGATTATGATGGTAAAGTTCCAAATAATCGTGAGTATTTAGAAAGTTTACCTGGTGTTGGAAGAAAAGTATGTAATGTAGTACTAGCTAATTTATTTGATGAACCAGCATTTGCAGTAGATACGCACGTTTTTAGAGTTTCTAAAAGACTTGGAATTGCAAATGAATCCGATAATGTTATAGAAGTAGAGAAAAAATTAATGAAAGAATTTCCGAAAGAAAAGTGGTTAAGATTACATCATCAATTGCTACTTTTAGGGAGATATACATGCACTGCTAAAAGTCCAAAATGCGATATTTGTAAAATGAAAAAATATTGTCAAAAATATAAAGAAAGATGATAAATATGGATAAAATAAAAAAGTTTTATGCTAAAAACAAATTATATATTTTATATTTACTTATCATATTAGTGGCATTTGGATTGTTTTTTATTGTTAAAAATATTTATCCAATTGGAAATAAAACGTTTGTTAGACATGATTTAGATATGCAATATAGACAAATGTATTACGAAATAAGAAATAGAATTCATTCTGGGAAACAAATAACTTATTCGTTTAATAATGGTATTGGTATACCACTTTACAAAAATATATTTAATTATATGTCAAATCCTACTTTATTATTGTATTTAATAATACCAAATGATTTAATTGCTATTGAGATAATCATAATTATAAATGTTATTTTAATAGGACTATCAATGATTTATTATTTAAAACATAAATTTAAAAGTGATGATTTGATTTTATTGATACCAGCATTATGTTTTTCTTTGTGTGGATGGGTAAATGCATATTTTATTAATCTAATGTGGATAAGTGCGTTATGGTTATTACCACTTATAACATATGGCATTGAAAAACTAATCAATGAAAAAAAATATAAACTATATTTATTTAGTTTATCTTTAGCAATTATTTTTAATTTCTATATGGGATATATGCTATGTGTTTTTAGTGCAATTTATTTTTTAATATATAATTTATATAAAATTAAAAATGGTTCATTAAAATTTAAAATTAATGAACTTTCAAAAAATTTTTTGAATTTTAGTATAACAAGTATTTTATCAGTATTATTAAGTAGTGTGATTTTATTACCAATTCTTAGTACATCATCATCGTTATCTGGTAAATTAACAATAGACATTAGTGCTAATCCATATAATTATACTATTATTCAATTTCTAGCTGCTAATTTTGCATATTCTAAATATACATTTTTAAGTGGTGTAAAATTAATTTCTTGTGCACCTAATATATATACAGGTTTAATATCGATTTTTTGTTTAATCCCATTTATTTTAAATAAGAATATTAAAATTAATACAAAAATTGCATATTTAACATTACTAATTATATTTATCCTTATAATGAAAATATTTTTATTAGACTTAATCATTAATTTATTACATGTTCCAGCAGGATTCCCATATAGATATTCATTTATGTATTCTTTTGCTTTATCGATTATACTTGCT
This sequence comes from Bacilli bacterium, assembly GCA_016283935.1. Taxonomy (GTDB): domain Bacteria; phylum Bacillota_I; class Bacilli_A; order RF39; family UBA660; genus UBA6985. The sequence continues at coordinate 66,650 of JAEENX010000020.1, read as the reverse complement.
TATCAATTGATAAATATTGATCGAGATAATAAAATGTCATATATAATATCTTATATTTTATTAATTATAATTGGGATAATAATATATATATTTAATTTATCAATCGATGTTGAAAAACTTAGAAATATTACACCGGATAAATTAATATATAATGCGATAATACTAACATGTTTATTACTAACAATATTATTTGCAAACAAAAAATATTTCAAATATATATTAATTGTTCTTGTATCCATAGAATTAGGATCAAGTTTAATAATAGCAAATCGTATAATAGATGCAAATGATATACATACTAATATGAATGTAATGGAACAACATACTAATGATACATTCTATAGACAAGAAATATATAATTCTTATCCAACTATTTCTCTAATAGATGATTTCTACAGTATTTCATCTTTTAATTCAATGAATTCTTCTGATTTATATGATTTCTTTGGCAATCTTGGTATTGATGTCGATTATTCAGCACATATTAGATATTTAACTGGTAATAAAATAGTCGATACTTTAATGAGTATCAAATACAAATACAAAATGAATAAAAAAATAGAAAACGAATATTATTTATCTTTATTATATGGAGTAGATAAAAGACTGGATTATAAAACAAGTAATTCGTTCAATAGATTTGAAACCACAAATGAAATAGTAAATAATATGACTAATATTAGTGATATTTATCATGAAACAAAATATAAAAATAAGAAAATAATATATTCTGATGATGAATATGTAATATATGATTATGAATACAAAGAAAATTCGTATGTTCAAGTTGATTTAGGAAATGTTTTATTTTGTATAGTAGGAGATACTTTATATTCAATTTATGAATTTGAAATAGAATATGATATTTCAAATTATAATAATATTTATGTAAGATTCCCTAATATTTTGAATTTAGAAGATAATCATCTTATTATTGGATATTTTAAAAATAATATTAATGAAGATTATATATCGTCTTATCAATTAGATATGAAAAAATATTATGAATTCTATAATTATTTGAATAGATATCCAGCAAAAATAGAGTATTTTAATGAGAATTTCATAGAAGCTTCTATAAGTCTTGATAAAGATATATCTATGATGTCTTCAATTCCATATGATCAAGGATGGCATGTGTATATAGATGATAAAGAAGTTGATACATATGCACAATATAACTCTTTTTTAGGATTCGATATATCTAAAGGTGAGCATAAAATTAAACTTAAATATAAGACTCCATATTTAATTGAAGGATTAGTTATTTCATTAACAACATTCTTATTAATAATTGTATATGAAATCATTATATTTTTGTATAAAAAAAGAAAAACTACTAGTAAATAAAAACTAGTAGTTTTTTATTGAAAAATGGGTATTTTTTTATTTACAAATATCATATAAATATATATAATAAATCACTAATGAGGGAGATGAGGTAAATGCTAGATAGATTACCAGTATTGTTACTTAAAGAATTAGTTCTTTTACCTTATCAAGAAATAAAACTAGATCTAAAAGTTGAGTTATCTCAAGATGTTATAGATTTAGCTGAAGAACTTTATGGAAATAAAATATTAATTGTTTGTTTAGATAATGTAGGTGATGTTTCTCCTGAATTAAAAGATTTACCTAAAATAGGTGTAATAGGTAAAATTAAAAAGAAAATAAAATTACCAAATGGAGATTACCGTATATTTGTAACTGGATTAAATAGAGTTCAAATAAAAGATTATAGACAAGCATTAAATAATAAAGATATATTAGAAGCTATTGTTAAAAGACTATATATTGACAATTCAGTAGCTGAAGAAGACAAAGCTATTTTAAAAACTTTAAAAGCTAAAATATTAGAATATATGGATTTAAATCCAGGTGTATCTAATTCAGTAACTGCTACTATAGATAAGATTGAAGATTTAGATATGCTAACTGATGTAATAACTAATTTTATTACATTTGATATTGATAAAAAAATAGAATACATGAATGAATTTGATTATAAAGCTAGAGCGGCTAAATTAATCAAAGATATTCAGGTTGAATTAGAAGTAATTAATATTGAAAACAACATTGATTATCAAATATCAGAAGGTTTAGATAAAGAACAAAGAAATTACTTAATTAAACAAAAAATTAAATTATTAAATGAAGAATTAGGTTCAACATATAATAAAGATACTGAAGTAGATAATTATATGGAAAAGATAGATAGTTTGAATATATCTACTAGAACTAGAAGTAAACTTATAGATGAAGTAAAAAAATACTCTTATACATCTGATGCTAATCCAGATTCATCAGTTATAAGAAATTACTTAGATACTGTATTAAATCTTCCATGGAATACATTATCTATTGATGAAAAGAATATTAAAAATATTAAGAAATCATTAGATAAAAGCCATTATGGCTTAGAAGAAGCAAAAGAACGTATAATTGAATATATTGCTATTAAAAAGACTTCTAAGAAGCTAAAAACACCAATTATATGTTTAGTTGGTCCTCCAGGAACTGGTAAAACTACTTTAGGTATGTCTATTGCAGATTCATTAAATAGAGAATTTGCAAAAGTATCAGTAGGTGGATTAAATGATGCATCTGAATTAACTGGACATAAAAGAACATATTTAGGATCTTCTCCAGGTATAATAATGCAATCAATCTCCAAATGTGGAACATCAAATCCTGTAATCTTAATTGATGAAGTAGATAAAATGACTAAAGATTATCATGGAGATCCTGCAGCAGTATTATTAGATATTCTAGATTCTTCTCAAAATAATCAATTTATTGATCATTATATAGAAGAACCATTTGATTTATCTCAAGTATTATTTATACTTACTGCAAATGATTTAGATTCTATTCCATCAGCATTAAGAGATAGATTAGAAATAATAACTATTTCTTCATATTCAGAAGAAGAAAAACTATATATAGCTAAAAAATATTTAATACCTCTTATATATGATGAATACAATATAACTAAATATAAATTTTCTGATGATATCATTTTAGAAATTATTAATAGTTATACTAAAGAAGCTGGTGTAAGAGATCTAGATAGATTAATAAGAAAAGTAATAAGAAAAGCTTATTTATCTGAAAAGAAAACAACAACTATTACATCTAAAGATGTATTAGAATATCTAGGACCAGTTAAATATGGCAAAGAAAAAAAGAAAAACCATGTTGGATGTGCAATTACATTAGGAGTAACTCCATATGGTGGTATTCCTCTTACAATTGAATCTATATTTACTACAGGAAGTGGCAATATTCAAACAACAGGTAATATTGAAGAATCGGTTAAAGAATCTTGTATAGTATCATATAATTATTTATTATCTCATTTAGATACATTTAAAGTAGATGAAAAATCTATTTTAAATAAAGATATTCATATTAATATGCATAACTATGGAGTTAAGAAAACTGGTACTTCAGGTGGTCTTGCCTGTACAGTTGCGTTATTATCTTTAATGTTAAATATAATGGTAGATGATAAAATTTGTTTTACTGGTGAAATAGATTTATATGGTGATATCTTAAAAGTAGGTGGTATTAAAGAAAAAATTATAGGTGCCTACAATGATGATTTTAATACTGTATTTATACCAAAAGAGAATGAAAATGATCTTAAACAAATACCTAAAAATGTTAAAGATAATTTAAAGATTGTTTGTGTAAATACATTTGAAGAAGTATATAAATATATATTTAAGAAACATAAATAAATATGTTTCTTTTTTATTTGTATTTGTAGTATAATGAAATATAGAATAGGAGGGTAGTTATGAAAAAGAAAAACGGTTTTATATCTACAAGTATTATTTATTCTTTCTTTTTAATTTTTGTAACTCTCTTCCTTGGATTAATCTTGAATTATACACATAACAGAATACTATTAAACAGAGTAAATGAAGCTGCTATAAATGATATTAATAAGATAAAAAATGCTAGAATATCAAATCTTAATGTAGGAGATTATGTATTATTTGAACTTAAGGAAGAAGAGCAAGATAAAATGAATCAAACATCATATATTCTTGCTAATATATATGAAGATGGCACATATGAATTTTTAAGTACTACAACTACATTTAATTCTATGTACAATTCTAATTCTGAATTTATTACTATTGATAAATTTAATAGTTTAAGAGATACATATAAGAATACAATTAAATATTCAGATGTTAATACTAATATGAATATTAATATTGTACCTGCATCATCTTTAAAAAGAGTAAGAGAAAATATAACAGATTCAAATATAATAAGTGATATTTATGATACTTCTACAGATTATATAGTTTATAATGATATTCCTGCTACATCATATAGAGAAAATTCATATTATAATTTTAGAAAATATTCAATTACTTCTAACAATACAAGTGATATTTTCAATGGTAATAATCCAGATGATTTATCTAACTTATTATCTAGTTATTGTAATTTGACATATACAAATGAATCTCTTGTATATCCTTCAAATAATATATTTGGATATGGAAATGTATTAACTGCAACTATATCAACTCCTAGATATATTAATTATTGTTATTACTCAAATTATGAAAATTATAATCATTTAGCTAAAGATGGAATAGTTACAAAAGATGAAAGTGTTGCATCAGATTTGATACCTAATGATAATCCTTCATTAAGTGAAGCTGAACAAAAGGGATTATTCTATCGAGCATCATTAAAGTTTAATATAAATGATTCTAGAGATAATGATTATTTTATATCAGGTAAAGGAACAAAAGAAGATCCTTATATCCTAAGAAAAGGAGGTAAGGAATAATGAAAAAGAACGGTTTTGTTTTACTTGAAACAGTCATGACTATATGTATATTATCAGTAGTATTACTTTCTTTATATGCATCATATTCATATGTATTAAAGAAATCTTTAAGTAGAAATACATATGATTTAACAGACAGTATATATGAAGGTTACTATGTAACTGAAATAATTAAAAACAACTATGGTACTCTAAATAATTATTTTAGTACATGTACTAATAATAATCCTGGATATACATGTGATTTATCTCTTGATTCTTCATTAAGTGTATTAAGAGATGTGTATGAAGTAGATAAATTATATTATATTAATCCTAAAACTTATTATGCTAATCATAATTTATTAAATAAACTTGATGCAACTACAATTGACTATGTTAAAACAATTGGTCAAGTTAATAATCGTGATATGGTTATAATTAAATATAAAAAAGTATATGAAGATGGAACATATGAAATCTTCCATTCAAAGGTGGAGGTGTAGTATGAAGAAATATAATCATGGTACAACTATATTAGAAGTTTTAATTAGTATAATAATAATTTCAATTGTAGTTGGCTTATTATTTGGATTATTAGTTCAAATACAAGCAGATGATGAAGAAAATAATTTGAATTCATCATTCACTTTAGCAGAATCTACAATTGAAAGAACTGTTGGAGAAGATGCTATTAACTATAATATTAAAAGAGTTTCTTCTTGCACTTTGCAAGATGCTGGAATTGATTCGAATACAATTGCATCAAATAAATATGAATGTATAAGACTAGAATATGATTCAAATTATACTAAAGATAATATAGGCTATATTACAATATATGAATATTATAAGACATATGATTCTAAGTATTGCCCTAATGGAGAAAATGCATGCAATCCTACATGGGTTGCAAGATATACAAGAGGAAAATATGAAAATTGTATAATAGGAGATATTGCTACTAATTATACATATAGACCAAATAAAACTATGATGCGTGAATATTTGTCTGGTGTAAATTTAGGAGAAGTAAAAGTATCATACGGATCTTTATATGATGATACTAAACTATATAGTAATCAATTACTCAATCCTGTATTAATTACAATGCCTGTTTCAGCTTATAATGGAAGACATTATGATATAAGTATTTCATTTAATCATAAGATTTATTCTAATACAAATATTTCTAAAAACTTTATATGTGATAACACATCTTTAAATTGTGCTTGCTATGGTGATAACTGTAATCTTACATATCCAGATAGTACATTAAAAGATGAAAATAATAAATATAAGTTTACATGCTAAGATACAATTAATAATTGTATCTTTTATTTTGATGTTATAATTTTAATAAGGTGATAACATGAAAAGCGTATTATCATATATTAAAAAAGATTGGAAATTTATCTTAACAATTATTGTTGTATTCTTGATATGTGCAGTTAAATTACCATATTCAATATATGCACCAGGTGGAAAAATCGATTTATCAGATAGATATGAAAATGAAATATATAAAACAAATGGTTCACTTAATATTACATATATTTCATCATATCCTGGAACATTACCAATTTTATTAATATCCAAAATAATACCTAACTGGGATATAGTAAAAAATGATGATATAAAATATACAAATGAAACTATGAAAGACTCTGTAAAAAGAGACGAAATATTAAATGAATCTGCAAATAGCAACTCAATATATGTAGGTTATACTAAAGCAGGATATGATGTTAATATTACAAATAAAAAGATATATGTAACATATATTCATGAAGATGCAAAAACTGATTTAAAAATAGGTGATCAAATAATAGAAGTAGATAATGTTGTATTTGAAGATCATTTAAAACTTGCTGAGTATATTAAATCAAAAGATTATGATACTAAAGTAAATTTTAAAGTTTTAAGAGATAATAAGACAATTGATTGCTATGGAATTCTTACTAATATTAAAGATTTAAAAGTAATTGGTATATCATTTAATATTATATATGAATATAATAATAATCCTGATATTACATATAAAAATAAAAGAAATGAATTAGGACCATCAGGTGGATTGATGATGGCACTTTATATTTATAATTCTCTTACAGAAGAAGATATTACTAAAGGATATGAAATTGCAGGAACTGGTACAATTGATATAGATGGTAAAGTTGGAGAAATTGATGGAGTTAAATATAAGATGATAGGTGCATATAAAAAAGGTGTAAGAATATTTATAGTACCTGAAGAAAATTATGAAGATGCAATTAAAGTAAAAGAAGAAAATAAATATGATATAAATGTAATAAGTGTATCTACATTTGATGATGCATTAAATAAGTTAAAAGAGCTAAAATAATGTAATATTTTAGTCTTTTTTTATGTTATAATATCTAATGCAGGGTGATTTGTATGAAGATGAATGAAGTTGATAGAAGTAAATTATCTCCAATGATGGTCCAATACGTCGAGATTAAAGAGCAACATATGGATGAATTATTATTTTATAGAATAGGTGACTTCTATGAACTATTCTTTGAAGATTCATACATAGCTTCCCGTGAACTTGAGTTAACTATGACAGGTAAAAACGCTGGTTTGTCTGAAAGAGTTCCTATGTGTGGTATTCCACATCATGCAGCAAAGAACTATGTAGAAAAACTTATTTCTAAAGGATATAAGGTTGCTATATGTGAACAAGTAGAAGATCCTAGATTTACTAAAGGTATGGTAAAAAGAGAAGTAGTTGAAGTAATTACTAAAGGAACTATGGTAGATTTAGAATTCTTAAATGATAAAGACTTTAACTATATTGGTTCTATTATAGATTTTGATTATATTTATTTACTTACTTATATAGATATATCTACTGGCGAAGTAAATAGTTTGTACTTAGATCATAAAGAAGATATATTAACTAATGAAATTATTACTTTAAATTTAAAAGAAGTAGTTGTTAAAAATGATTTTGATTTAGCTTTATTAAATAAATTAGTTAATAATTATCAATTAAATTTATCTATATCAGATGAATTATTAGAAGATGAATATAAATCTATATATGAGGATATAGAAGATGAAAGAATAATATATGGTATTAAACACATTTTATATTACTTACATGTTAAAGAATTAAAAGACTTATCTCATTTAAATAAAGTTAATATTATTAATAAAGATGAATATCTTGAAATGGATGTTCATTCAATTAGAAATCTTGAATTAATCGAGACTCTAAGACTAAAAGAAAGAAAATATTCTCTTATTTGGCTATTAGATAGAACTAAAACAGCAATGGGTTCAAGAATGCTTAAGAATTTCTTACTTAATCCATTGAAAGACAAAGATAAGATAAATGAAAGATATGATTTTATAGAAGCATTAAATAATAATTTCTTATTAAGAGATGAACTTATGAGAGATTTATATGAAGTATATGACCTCGAAAGATTATGTGGTAAAGTTACATGTGGTTCATTAAATGCTAGAGATGTACTTCAAATAAAGAACTCTCTTAAAGTATTACCTGATATTAATAGAATATTAGGAGAATTAAAATTTGATATTAAAGTAGAAGAGCATAAAGAAATATGCGAACTACTTGAAAAAGCTATATATGAAGATCCACCTATAACTATTAAAGAAGGATATCTAATTAAAGAAGGTTATAATGAAGAATTAGATGAACTTAAGAAAATAAGATCAGGTGGTAAAGATTTTATTGCGTCTATTGAAGAAGAAGAAAAGAAAAGAACTGGTATAAGTAATCTTAAAGTAGGTTATAACAAAGTATTTGGTTACTATATTGAAGTAACTAAAGGACAAATTGCAAATATACCAGCTGATGCAGGATGGGAAAGAAGACAAACACTTACAGGTGCTGAAAGATTTATAACTCCTGAATTAAAAGAAAAAGAAGCGTTAGTATTAAATGCAGAAGAAAAGATTATTGATTTAGAGTATGAATTATTTAATGACATTAGAAATACATTAAAAGAAAATGTATTCAAATTAGAAAATACTGCTAAACTATTAGCAAGAATTGATGTATATTCATCACTTTCTTTAGTAAGTGAAGAACATCATTTAGTAAGACCTAAATTAGTGGATAACAGATCTATTAAAATAATCGAAGGATTCCATCCTGTAGTAGAAGCTGTATCAAATAATACATATGTAAAAAATGATATTATCATGGATGATAAAACAGATACATTATTAATAACTGGTCCAAATATGTCAGGTAAATCTACATTCATGAGACAATTAGCAATTACTATTATCATGGCTCAAATAGGCTCATTTGTACCATGTGAATATGCTGAATTACCAATATTTGATAAGATATATACAAGAATAGGTGCATCAGATGATTTAGTATCTGGTGAATCAACATTCATGGTAGAAATGTTAGAAGCTAAAAATGCTATAGTAAATGCTACACCAAATTCATTAATACTATTTGATGAACTAGGAAGAGGTACAGCAACATTTGATGGTATGTCATTAGCTAGAAGTATTCTTGAATATGTAAATGAAAAAATCAAATGTAAGACATTATTTAGTACACACTATCATGAATTAACTGATTTAGATAAAACATATAAGAATATTAAAAATATTCATGTTGAAGCTAAAGAGCAAGACGGTAATATAACTTTCTTACATAAAGTTAAAGAAGGAGCTGTTGATAAATCGTATGGTATACATGTTGCAAGACTTGCTGGTATGCCTGATGAAATATTAACTAGAGCTGATGAAATACTTAAAGTATATGAAAGTGATTCAAAGAAAAATAGAAAGAATCATGAAAGTGTAATTGATAATCAATTATCATTTAACTTTGATACACCTAAAGAAGATCATAAAGAGTTAATTGACTTAATAAATTCTATAGATCCTCTAAATACAACACCAATGGAATCACTTAATTATTTATTTAAAATAAAAGAAGAATTAAAAAAGAACAAGTAGTCTTGTTCTTTTTATTTTCCTATAGATAAATAATAATCATGTACAGTATCGTGATTTAATTTTTTTCTTGTAGAAAGCATTAATTTATCTGTATCTTGAATTATATCTTGAAATTCATCTTCTAAATCTTCACGTTCTATTGGGAATTTCCATATATCTTTTCTCATAAGAAAATCTGTTGTTGAATAGCTTTCCAATCCATCATATTGATAACTATAATAAATGCGGCCTTCTTTTGTTAAATAATTTCTTAGAATTCTTAAATATCTTAGAAATTGTTTAGTGTCTACATAATCATATATATTGGATAGTATGATTGCATCATATTTTTTATCTTGAATAAACGAATGAATATTAAATAAGTGAGTAGAGTAATTATATCTTTCTAGATGTTTAATATTTCTTTTTAATTCTTTTAAAGAATCTATATTGAAATAAGCATTATTATCAAGTATCTCTGAATCATCTATATCAGGTCTAAATAATTTTTCTTGTAAATCTTCAATAGAAAATTTTTCAAATAAATGTTCCCAAAATAGGTATGATCCATGATCTAAAGCATCTTTACATTTATCATATCCATTTTTATTTATTCTAAATAAGAAAGAATATAATTCATGAATATTTTTTATTTCAGTTAATCCTGCTAGTCTTAAATTAATATAATAATTTGTTATTGTATTTATATCAAAAGTATCTATCTTATATACGCCTTCAGCTAAAAAGTTAAATAGATGATCTCCTGATGAACCAACAGTTAAAATAGATTCAGGTTTTTTGATACCATTTACTAAAGAACCCATTTTTTCATTTGTATGTTCATATATTTTAGATTTTTCGTTATAATCATCATCTAAATAGCCAATTGTATATTTATTCTTTTTCTCTAACTTTTTCTTAGCTAACCCCATATAATTCACCTTTTTTCAAAGAGATATTATATATAATAATATATAGTACATCAACTAAAAATCGTTGACATTCTAACTATTTTTTGATATTATCTTGGTGTTTGTAAGTATTCATTACAAACCGCACTAAAAAGGTAAAAGTTAGATTTATCTACACCTTCAAGGCGTGTCTTCAAATTATAAGGAGGTTAGAGTAATGAAAGCAGTATTCGTAACTGGTGGAAAACAATACTATGTAGAAGAAGGTCAAGAAATCTACGTTGAAAAATTAGATGCTGAAGTAGGATCTAAAGTAGAATTTGACGAAGTACTTTCTGTAGGAGACAAAATTGGTACTCCTGTAGTTAAAGGTGCTAAAGTTACATGCGAAGTTGTTAAACACGGAAAACAAAAGAAGGTTGTAGTATTCAAGTATAGACCTAAGAAAAAATACCGTAACACTAGAGGACATAGACAACCATATACTATGTTAAAAGTAACTAAGATAGCAGGTTAATATGATTCTAGTACGTGTTAGTGATAATCTAATAAAGATTTCAGGACATGCTAATTATTCCGATGGAAATGATATAGTATGTGCATCTGTTTCATCTATCATGTATACAACAGTTAATGCAATCATGTCATTTGACAAAGATGCAATTATTTATGAAGACAATAATGATGTTGTTACTATTAAAAATATTAAAAAAGATGAAATAACAAATAAATTAATTGATAATATGATTAACTTATTTGATAATTTAAAAAATGATTATCCTAAGAATATTAATATTATTGAGGAGGATTAAACATGAAAGAATTATTTATTTCTTTAAATATTCAACGTTTCGCGCATGTTAAAGCTCAAGGTTCAACTCAAAACGGTAGAGATTCTGCTGGTAGAAGACTTGGAGCTAAGGCTGCTGACGGTGAAACAGTATCTGCTGGATCTATTTTATATAGACAAAGAGGTACTAAGATTTATCCAGGTACAAACGTAGGTATGGGAAAAGATCATACTTTATTTGCAAAAGTTACTGGTGTAGTAAAATTTGAAAGATCTGGAAAAGATAAGAAAAAAGTAAGCGTTTACGAAAAGTAATCGCTTTTCTTTTTGCCAAAATAACCCATAGGTAGTATAATATACGACATGTAAAGGGGGTTATTTGATATGTCAACTTTATTTGATACATATATGGCAAATAATAAAGTAGAAGAGTTATCTGACGATCAAGTAAAAGATTTACTAAAAGAATATAGATATAATGAAAATCTTGATGCAAGAGATTCTATAATCAAAAACTTTTATCCAATGATAAAACGTTTAATTAATACTATGGTTAAAGTATCATCTCAAAGAGAAGAATATATATCTGTTGCTTGTATAGCTTTAATGAGTTGTATTGATAAATTTGATATCGAACAACCTTGTAAGTTTAGTACAGTAGCATATAAATATATATCTAATGCTATAAGAAATCAATTATTACAAAATAATGGTTTAATTAGTACACCATATGTAGAAAGTGTAAACGCTAAGAAATATCTTACATCTAAAAAAAGATTAGAAGAATTATACGAAAGAAAATTATCTGTAGATGAACTAGCAGATTTATTAAATATTAAAACAAATAAAATACTTGATTATGAAAATGAATTAGCTAATATATATTCATTATCAGCTCCAATTGGAGAAGATTTTGAATTAGCTGATGTTATCAGTGATGGCAATTCACTAGAAAAGTCATATGAATTGCAAGATTCGATTGATTCTCTAAGACCAAATATTGCTTTATTAAAAGATAAAAGACAACAATTAATATTATTATATACATACGGAATGATGGATGGAGAAGAACATTCACAAGAAGAAGCAAGACAAATGCTTGTAGATAATGGATACGAAATGATGTCTAGAGCAAATATACAAAAACTTCAAAAAACTGCAATTGCAGAGTTAAGAGATATGTATAATTAAAGAAGTATTTACAAATACTTCTTTTTTATTTGTCGATTATTTGTCAAATAATTGACTTTATCTTATTTCCTTATGCTATAATAGTTAAAGGTGATTAAAATGAATGAGACTAAAGAAGTATTAGCTAGAATTCATGATTATTCGTTAGAAGACATTATGGGAGAAAGATTTGGAAGATATTCTAAATATATTATCCAAGATCGTGCTATTCCTGATGTAAGAGATGGTTTAAAACCAGTACAAAGAAGAATTATATATGCAATGCATCAAGATAAGAATACTTATGATAAACCATTTAAAAAGTGTGCAAACGCTGTTGGTTTAGTTTTAGGTAGATATCATCCGCATGGAGACTCATCTGTATATGATGCATTAATCCATTTATCTCAAAAATGGAAACAAAATCATATATTAGTTCAAGTTGATGGTAATAATGGTTCTATCGATGGAGATCCAGCTGCTGCAATGCGTTATACTGAAACTAGATTAGATAAACTAGCTGAAGAAATGCTTAAAGATATTGATAAGAATACTGTAGAAATGGCTCTTAACTATTCAGATACATTATATGAACCAACTGTTTTACCTGCAAAATTTCCAAACTTATTAGTAAATGGAACAACTGGTATATCAGCTGGATATGCAACTAATATTCCACCTCATAATTTAGGTGAAATAATTGATGCTACAATTAAGAGAATCGATTCTCCAAATTGTCATTTAGATTCAATTCTAGATATAGTTAAAGGACCAGATTTTCCAACAGGTGGAGTAATAGAAGGAAAAGAATCAATTAGACAAGCTTTAACAACTGGACGTGGTAAAGTTATTGTTAAAGCTAAATATGAATTTGTTAAAGAAAAAGGTAAAGAACAAATTATCATTAATGAAATACCTTTTGATGTAAACAAACAACAATTAGTTAAGAAAATAGATGATATTAGACTATCTGGTAAAGTATCAGGTATGGCTGAAGTAAGAGATGAATCTGACAAAGACGCATTTGTTAGAATTGTTATAGATTTAAAACCAAATGCTAATAAAGATTTAATCATGGCTTACTTATTTAAGAATACTGATTTACAATCTAATTTCTCATATAACATGGTATCAATTGTTAATAGAAGACCTAAAATCATGGGTGTTGTAGGCATGATTGATGCTTATATTGAATTTGATAAAGAAGTAGTTAGAAGAAGATGTGAATTTGATTTAGCTGCTTTAAAGAAAGAAATTATAATTGTTGAAGGTTTAGTTAAAGCTATGTCTATCTTAGATGATGTTATTAAAACAATAAGAGCATCTAAGAATAAATCAGATGCTGAAGCTAACTTAGTAAAGAAATTTGATTTCCTACCTGAACAAGCAGAAGCAATCGTTAAATTACAATTATATAGATTAACTAATACAGATATAGTTGAATTACAAAATAAATTAAAAGAGTTACAAAACTTAATAAATACATTAGAAGATATTCTTGCTAATCCAGAAAAATTAAATGGAGTAATTAAAAATGAATTAAGACAAATTAAGAAAGAATATGCAGTTGATAGACGTACTGAAGTGAAAGATGAAGTACAAGAAATGACATTCAATGCTGAAGATTTAATTGTTAAAGAAAATGTATATGTAATGGTAACTAAAGATGGATATGTTAAGAAACTATCTATGAAGAGTTTTGCTAATAATACATTAGATGAAGTAGGACTTAAAGAAGGAGACTATGTTCTTCGTACATATGAAGCTACTACTTTAATGAAATTACTTATTATTACTAAGCTAGGAAGTTACTTATATTTACCAGTTAATGAAATACCAGTTACTAGATTAAAGGATTTAGGTAAACATGTTTCTAATTTTGTACCTATAGATCCAAATGATGAAGTAGTAAACGCTTATATTGTAGATGAAAAAGATGCATCTCAAGTAATTACATTCTTTACTAAAGAAGGAATGGTTAAACGTACTGAGTTATCTTCATTCATTGTAAGTAGATATAATAAGACTTATACATCAATGAAGTTAAAAGCTGGAGACTTTATTACTAATACTCAAATTGATAATGAAAATGCAATATTAGTAACTAAGTCAGGATATTATATTTCATATAAAACAAGTGAAATACCAATTTCATCAGCTAAATCTCAAGGCGTAAAAGGTATTAACTTAAAAGATGATGAAGTAGTATCTGGTTTAACTTATACATCAGCAGATGAATATTTAAATATATTTACTGATAAGAAGACAGGTAAACGTATTAAGTTATCTGAATTAACTCAATTGACTAGAGCTAAACGTGGTTCTATGGTAATTAAGAAAGTTAAATCTACAAACTATAATATAGTATCTGCAGTTATTACTAGAACTAATGATTACATAGGTTTATCTGCATTTGAAAGCTTAGAAAGAATCAAAAATACTGATATTCCAATTATGGATCTTGCTTCTACAGGCTCATCAATTACTAAGAAGTCATTTGATAAAGCATTTGTATTCTCAGTTCCTGTGAGAATAAAAGAAAATGCTGCTCCTGTAAAGAAAAAAGAAGAAAAAACTAAAAAAGTAGATAAGCAAGAAGAAATGGAATTTATTGAAGATTTTAAAATATAAAAGTCACTTATTAAAGTGACTTTTTATATTGAAAAAAACACATGAATAACTTATAATTATAAATAGAATAGGAAAGTAGTTATGAGAAAGAATAATAAAGGTTTTACATTAGTTGAAGTTTTACTTGTTATTGCTTTACTTGCGGTTATTGTTGCAATAACTATACCAGCGGTTGCACAAATAACAGATAATTCTAAGAGAAAAGCATTCTATTTATATGCTTTAAATTTAGTTACTAAAGCAACAAATCATTATGTTGCAGCATATCAAGATTTAGAACAAATCAGCGTTGATGATTATACAAAAGCTGATTGTATTGTATATGATATAAAAAATGACTTAGAAATTGAGAATACCGGTAATTATGAAGGTTGGGTAAAGATTGTTAGAAATAAAAAAGCTGCTACTGAAGTAGATAGTAAGTTAGCATCTATTTCTTTTTCAATGCCTGAGCCTACAAATGAGGAAAACGAAGAATATTATTCAGCAAACGGAAAATATAAAGATGGTATATTATATCCTAAATTTTGTATTTCAAAAGAAGGAACTTGTACTCCATCTCAATCAGTAAATATTCAAGAATATCAATATAAATTCACAATTAATAAGGTTATTAATAAAGGTGAAACATTATGTGCTAATTATCAAAAGGTAAGTGGAAATACATTAGTTACTGCTGCTACTAATTGTATGGCATATGAAAATGCATTAATATTACCTACAGATTATACATATGATGTAATAGTTTCGTTCAAGGATAATTCTTATGCTATTGAAGATTTGAATATGCGTAATATGGATGAAAAAAAATTCAATGTAGCATTAGAGGATTATATTAATAGACCAAATATTCAGTCTAAACAAAGACTTGAAATACATCAACCAACATGTGATGGTTCAACTGGTATTACAATTGGTACAGCAGAAGAGCAAACTACTCAAACAACAGTGATTACAACAAAAGATGCTCCTGAAGAATTATTATTAAGTTCACTAAATATTCAAGGATATGACATTGGATTTAATCCTGGACAATTAACTTACTCGTTACAAGTACCAAATTATGTTACTTCATTAAATGTTACAGCAGTTCCAATGATTTCATCTACAAAAGTAACAATAACTGGTCAAAATGATTTCTCAATTGGACAAAATAGAATAAATATTTTACTTGAAGGTGAAAATGCTAATACAAGTAGATATGTCATTTATGTTAATAGATTAAGAGAAAATACTACTAGAACAACTATTAGTACAACAACTACAACAAGATCTACTAGAACAAAGAATGTAATTGTATATACAACAAGAGAAATAACAACAAAACAAGGTGCACCAGATCCAACATTACCTGAGTCAAATACACAACTTGAATTCTTAACTATAAGTAAGCATCAAGATATTAATTTTAGCCCTGATACTTATTACTATGATGTTAAGATAGATAAAGATGAAGACATGTTATATCTTAACTATCGTGCTAAGAATCCAAATGCAACAGTAGTTGTTACTGGTAACTCAAATCTTAAAAATGGATCTCAAATTGAAATCCTAGTAAGATCAGAAAATGAATACTATACTGCTCAATATATTATTAATGTATATCGTGAAGGATTAACTATTTCTTATACATTAGTATTTAGAATTATAGCTATTGTATTAGGTGTAATATTATTACTAGTACTAGTTTGGTTAACACTTGCAAGAAGAAGTATGAGACCTAAGAAAACTAAAGAAATACAAGTTGTTACAAAACAAACAACAACAGGCCCAGCAACATCAGTATTTGATAACCAACCTAAAAAAGTAGTTATAAATACAAACAAAGATAATAATAACAATAATAATAGTTGATAAAAGACATTAAAGTCTTTTGTCAACTATCAATAATCTAAATTATCATTATTGATTATGAGATAAGATTATTGTATAATTTATATAGAATAGGAAGAGGAACTAAGATGAAGAAGAATAAAAATGGATTTACATTAGTTGAATTATTAGTAGTTATTGTAGTACTTGCGTTAATTATGATTATTACAATACCTGCAGTATTAGATATTATGGATGATGCTAGAAAGAATGCCTTCATATTATATTGTCAAAAGGTAGTTAAAGATACTCAAACACAATATGTATATGACTCAAACATTGGTAATGCCGGTGGAGCAGGATTATATGTATATGACGTTACTACAGACTTAGGATATTCTTCAACTGGTAACTATAGAGGATATGTAGTTGTAGATGCTACTTCATCATCTGGTACAAAATATATTTTGAACTTATATGACAATAACTATGCTATACCAAACTGGAATGTATCTGATAAAGGTGATCCAACAACAGCCAGTCTTCAAAATTATACTTCAGAATTATATGGACGTTATTTCAAATCTCCAGTTGCAGCTTGTAGAGAAGCTAAACCAGGATCAACAGTTCAATGTCAAAATAGAAATGGTTATATTATAAGTAATTAATATTAAAACGACTACATAAGTCGTTTTTTTTATGTTATAATTTTTATGGTGATAAATATGTTATATATTGGAAGTCATGTATCATATAAAAATGATACTCAACTAGTTGGATCAGTAAAAGAAGCTTTATCATATGGATCAACAGCTTTTATGTTTTATACAGGTGCTCCTCAAAATACTCAAAGAGGTGCAATAAATGATGGTTTAACATTAGAAGCTATGAATATTATGAAAGAAAATAATATTGAATTAGATAAAGTTATTGTACATGCTCCATATATAGTAAACTTAGGCAATAATACAGATCCTGACAAATGGAAATTTGGTCAAGATTTTATTAGACAAGAATTAGATAGATGTGAAACTTTAGGTATTAAATATATGGTATTACATCCTGGAGCAGCAGTTGGTTTAGATAGAACTGAAGCTATGGATAATATAATAAGAGGCCTTAATAATATTTTAGTTAAAGATGATACTACAATTGTATTATTAGAAACAATGGCTGGAAAAGGTACTGAATTAGGTATTAATCTAGAAGAAATGTCATATTTATTAAATGGAATAGAATTAAAAGATAAAGTAGGAGTATGTCTAGATACATGTCATTTATCTGATTCTGGAATAGATATTTCTAAATTTGATGAATATTTAGATGAGTTTGATAAATCAATAGGCGTTAATAAAATTGGATGCGTACACGTAAATGATAGTAAAAATCCAATAGGATCTCATAAAGATAGACATGAAAACTTAGGATATGGTGCAATTGGCTTTGATAATCTTATAAATGTTATTTATAATGAGCGTCTTTCTAATGTTCCTAAAATATTAGAAACTCCATATGTAGATAAAGAATATGCTCCATATAAACAAGAAATAGAAATGATTAGATCAAAAGAATTTAATCCTAACTTATATAATGATGTAATAAAATATTATAGTAAATAATAGGTGATAACTATGAATAACAAAATAACTATACCAGAAAGTATGAATGTTATTTTTGATAAAGATATACATGAGTTTTTAAATCCTGATCATGTATATATACCAATTGAACCTGGTTTTGAACTTAATGTTAAAACAGGTGCATTTGTATATATGGAACAAGTATTATTATCAAAAGATAATGTTAAAATATATAGTCCTGTTTCAGGAAAAATACTTGGAAAAACAACTTCTATGAAGTTAAATAATAAAGATTTAGAATGTATAGTAATTGAAAATGATTTTAAAGAAAGCTTGAAGAAGAAAACTCCAGCTACAAAATATATAAATGAATATAGCAAAGATCAAATTAATGATTTAATAGTTAAGTTTAATGCAATAGATAGAAAACTAATATATGGTGCTAAAACACTTGTAATTAATGGTATTGATAAAGATCCGTTTGAGCATACTTCATCATATATTATAAATACATATTCTGATAAAATCCTTGAAACTATAGATGCTTTAGCATCAATATTAGGATGTGAAGAAACTATATTAGCAATTAATAATGCTGATAATTTAAATGTTATTAATTTGATAAATAATATTGGTACATATCCAAATATTAAATTAAAATTAGTTCCTGATATTTATCCAATTGGATTTGAATCTATATTATTAAAAAATACTGTATCAAAAAAACAAGAGAAGAGTGGAGTTAACTACTTAACTGTAGAAGATATATATAACATTTATAATGTATTAAAAAGAAAGAAACCTATAACTGAAAAACTTATTACTATAGCTGGAAATGCTGTAGAAAATCCAAAAGTTGTAAAAGTAAAAATAGGTACTTCAATGGCTGATATTATCAAAAATTCTGTAACTGTTACAGATGATAATTATTATGTAATAATAAATGGATTATTAGCTGGTAAAACATTAACAACATTAAATAATATAATTACTCCTGACATTAGAAGTATATTTTTAAATACTGCAGATAAACAAAAAGAAACTAAATGTATTCAATGTGGCTTGTGTAATTTAAAATGTCCTGCAGGTTTAAATCCTAAATATTTAAAAGAACATAAAAAAGCCGACAAATCAAAGTGTATTCACTGCGGATTATGTACATATTTATGTCCTGCTAATATTAATTTTAAAAAATATTTAGGAGGTAATGAAAATGAATAATGTATATGTTAGAAGTAAAAAGAATATATATCAAATCTCAATAACTAGAATATTATTGCTTTTACCAATGATTCTATATGGTGTATATAAAAATGGTTTATTCTTGTATATAAATAAATATACTAATTTATATGGACTATTTAGACCACTTATATTTATATTTGGTGGTGCATTTATAGGTGCAATGGTTAATGTAATATATGAATTAATATTTAATAAAAAAAATAATAATAATCCTACTATAAGAGAAATATTATTTTCTTCATTTCATATTGAATATGGAATAATATTAGGATGTTTAGTTAGTATTAATACTAATGTGTTAGTATTCTTCTTATCTGTATTTGGATTATTGATGGTATCAAAGTTCTTTAAAAATAGAGTAAATATAATGTGTGTAATTTTTATTACAATATATGCTATACAAACTCTAGTATTAAAAAACTTTGATTATATGAATATATATGAATCAAATAAATTATTTGAATATAATATATTAGATTATATAATTGGTAAAAATGTAGGTGGAATAGCATCTACTAATATCTTGATAAACTTATTAGTATTTGTCTTATTAAGTGTTACAAATAATACTAAAACTAGTATTGGTATATTATCTATGATTACAAGTTTATTCTTATTTTCTGTTTATTGCATGTTTGCAAATGTAAATATTGGAAATGTATTCTTCCAATATGGATATATATTTATATTTACTTTTGTTGCTACAGATTATGTTACATCAAGTTATACAATACTAGGAATGAGAATATTTGGAATTGTTGTGGGGGCACTAACATTTGCGTTTTACTTTGTAAATCCAATCTTAGCACCATTTATTGCAGTTCTATTAACAAGTTTCTTAAATAATTTGATAGATAGATCAAATAAATTATTTAAAAAGTAATAAGAGTTTGCTATAATAATTATAGATTATGGAAGGAGAATGAATATGGCTAAATTTTGTACTAGTTGTGGAGCACCAGTAGAAGAAGGACAAAATAATTGTACTTCATGTGGAGCACCAATTGGAGGAGCACAAACTCAAGCTCAACCAAACTTCCAACAACAACAATTCCAACAACCATATGCTGGTGGAGTTGAACAAAAATCTAAAATGGTTGCAGGATTACTTCAATTATTCTTAGGTGGATTTGGTGTTGGTAGATTCTACCTAGGATATAGTGGTATGGCAGTTGCTCAAATTTTAGTTACTATCTTTACTTGTGGTATTGGTGGTATCTGGCCTTTTATTGATGGTATTATGATTTTAACTGGTTCAGTTAAAACTGATGCTAATGGTGTACCATTAAAAGACTAATTTTTTTAGTGAAAATATAAAAACATATATTTAATATATGTTTTTTTTGTGGTAAAATGTAGTATAGGTGAGAATATGAAGTTAAGGAGTAATTTAATTAAAACTGATAAATTATTACTTGTAACTAGTTTACTATTATTCTTATTTGGATTAGTAATGATATTTTCATCATCTACAGTAGCTGCAGTTCTAGTTTATAAGAATCCAAGCTATTTCTTCGTTATAAGACAAGGTGCTGTAGAATTAGGTATGTTATTGGTGTCTTTATTTATTATATCTACACCAACTAAAACATATTCTAGATTAAGCTTTTTATTCCCATTTGTAATGATAGGATTACTTGCATTAGTATTTTTATTTGGTACAGAACATAATGGTGCGAAATCATGGTTGGATTTAGGAATAATAAATTTTCAATCATCTGAATTTGTTAAAACATTAATAATTCTATATATGGCTACCATATATGGAGATAAGAAAAAATGGGATAATGAAAATGATTTATTAAAACCATTAGTAATACCAATTATATGTGTTGCACTTATAATGATTGAACCTGACTTAGGTACAGCAATTATAGCAGCAGGAATAACATTTATGTTATTTGTTGAATTACCAATTAAAAAAGGTAAAGTAATGCGATTAATATATATATTAATGGCAATTGGTGCAGCAATATTATTTATTTTGTATTCTACTAATAGTTTGAATAAAATAATGACTCCTGCTCAAGTATCAAGATTTGATTTTAGAAAACCATGTTCTAGATATTTAGAGAAAACAGGATACCAAGTATGTAATAGTTATATTGCAATAAATAATGGTGGATTATATGGCTTAGGATTAGGTAATAGTAAGCAAAAGAATTTATATTTACCTGAATCATATACAGACTTTATATTCCCAATTATAGTAGAAGAATTTGGATTAATAGGTGTAGGAATTTTATTCTTTGGATACTTATTATTACTATTCTCAATATTGACTATTGCAAGAAATGCTACAAATTTAAGAAATTCAATGATAGCATTTGGAACATTTATTTATATATTAATACATCTAGTTATTAATTTAGCTGGTGTAACAGGTTTATTTATAATGACAGGTGTTCCACTTCCATTCATGTCTTATGGTGGATCATTTGTAATTAATTTATTTGTATTGTTATCATTGACTCAAAGAGTAGCAATAGAAAATAAAGAAGCAAGAAGTAAGAAAGCGTAGGTGAGATCAATGTATTCTATCTTAGATAATATTAAGTCGAATGATAAAGGCGAATTAATATTTATTGATGAAAACTATCGAATTGTAACAGCAGAACAAGCAGCTGATATTATTCTATCTTGGAATACAGCTGATATTCCTGACGAAATATTTATAAAAATAGAAAATATATTACAAAAATTACAATCTGATAATATTAATGAAAATTTATTTATAAATGAAGATGTAGTTATATCTGCATTAAATGTAAAAGTAATTGAAAGAGAAAACTTATTACATCCAACTAAATCAAATCAAGATGCATTTAACGATATAGTTGCTGCTAATGATGAAGTAAGAGAAAAAATGAAATTTATTGATACTAAATCATCTGATGGTAAGGAAATAGATTATATTTCAATTAGAAATGATGATAATACAGTAGATATATTAGTTTGTAAAACAGATACTGAAATACAAGATTATATTAAAAAACATGGAGATGAAATACCAAGTAGATCAGCAAAAGAGATATTCTATGATATGAATAATATGTTTAGAGTACCACTTAATTTCAAAAGATTATCTGAAGATAATACAGATCCTAAGTTATCTAAACAAGAAGAAAAACAAAAAGTTAGAGATGCAGTTAAATCTTTTGGTCTAGATGGACATATATATGTAGCGGTTGATTGCTTCGGTGAAAGAATATACAAAATAGAAGATGCTATATTCAAATTTGATTATTCCAATGATGGAACTATTGAAATATTACAAGAACCTAAGAATATGAGAAATCTTAATAAACAAGAAGAAGATACAACAACATTCTTAGATACTATGTTATCAAGTGTTCAAGATAATAATGAATCTATTGATCCTGAAGACGAATATCAAGAATTAGCAGCAATTGATGAATATGAATTTGAAAATGATCAAGAAAGCAACTTTATACCATTTGAAGGAGTTCAAGAACCAACATTCGATGAACCTGCAATAGTTCCAGATGCATATGAAACTGGTATTAAAGATGATAAATTTGATCAAGAAGATAATAAAAGATTTGTTAGTTTTGATTCAAATGTCTTTAATAATTTATTGAAGAAAGCATATGCTAATACCTTAACTAAGAAAGAAACACATTTATTAGCAACATATATTTATTTACTATCTAATGATAGAAATGCTAATACAATAGAAAGCGAATCTCAAAAGAAATTAGAACAATACTTCTATAATTATATGTATGATGATTATGATAGAGCTAATAATGTAAAGAAAGAAAGAATACCAGAAGTAATGAATTTAGAATTATATAATGCATTACATTATTTTGAAAATAAAGAAGATGAATTACTTCCAAAGAAAAAAGAAGAAGCTGTTCAAGAAGATCCACCTAAGTCATTGAGAAAATCAAATGGTGTTGCTTTAGCTGTAATTATTATTGAATTACTAGTCGTAGCATTAATTATTGCAACAGTATTTTCACTTGATATTTGGTAGAAAATCAATATAATAATAGATAATTTAAAGGAGAATGTTATGGAATTTTATGACGAAGCTGAAATGAATATGATGTCAGCAATTGAAAATTTAGAAAAAAGACTAGTTACTGTTAGAGCAGGTAGAGCAAATCCAGCAATGCTTAATGGAATTAAAGTTGAATACTATGGAGTACCAACTGCATTAAATCAAGTTGCAAATATAACTGTACCAGAAGCAAGACAATTAATGATTAAACCATTTGATAAATCAATTATTAAAGATATTGAACATGCTATCAATGAAGCAAATTTAGGAATTGCTCCAACTAATAATGGTGAAATGATTATCTTAACTATTCCTCAAATGACAGAAGATACTAGAAGAACATATGTTAAACAAGTTAAAGAAATGGGAGAAGATTGTAAGGTAGCATTAAGAAATGCAAGAGCTGATGCAATGAACTCAATTAAAAAGTCTGAAGAATTAACTGAAGACCAAAAGAAATCTTCAGAAGAAGATATTCAAGAATTAATTAATAAATACAACAAAGTTGTAGATGAAAAAGTAAAAGAAAAAGAAGAAGAATTAATGAGCGTATAATCTTTATGATACTATAATATTAATAAGGTGGTGTTAGTATGTTACTAGAAGATAAGTTAACTATTTCAAAAGACGGAAAAGAAGTAGAATGCGATGTAGTATTTGACTTTACTTGCAATGAAAATGGTAGAAATTATGTTGCATTTACTGATCATTCTACTGATGAAGATGGGAATGAAAATATATATGTAAAATCATATGATCCATTTGCAGAAAAAGTAGAAATGGAAGACATTGAAACTGATGCAGAATGGAATATGGTTTCAGAAGTATTAAATTCCATTAAAAATGGCGAAGTATAGGAGGGTTTATTATGTTTGACGCAACAAGTGAACAATTTAGAAAACAAATAATTGATTTATCTAATCAAATCTCTGTATTTAGAAGAGTTGCAGTAGCTCGTAATCAAGATTTATTAGATGAAGAAGAAAGATTTGATAATCAAATATCTTCAGTTCAAGGTAATAAAACTAATATAGAAAATATTCATTTTCTATATACTAAAGAACAAAAAGAACATATTTCTAGAGATATTAAAAGTGAATTATTATATTTAAATGCAATTGGAAAAACTTACAATGATGCACGAGCTAGATTAGTAGAACTAGCTAAAAGAATTAAGACAGTTGAAGATAAAGAAGAAAGAAAATCAATAAAAGATGAATTGCTTGTAATTTTACCTTTTGTAGAAATGTATGAAGAATACTTTAAAGGTTTAAAATCTATGCAAGCTGCTTTAACTGGATACGAACATAGCAATGATAGATATGTTGACTTTATTAAAGGAAATGTAGATGTATTTAAAGATGTTAAAACAATTGCTACTGAAGCCAAAAGTGCATTAAAAGAAAAACCAATTGAATTTGATATTAATATTACAAATGAAAATGTTTCTATTATGTCTTCATATGATAATATTAAGTTAGAAAAACCAGAATTATTTGATTTAGATTCTGTAACTAAAGAAGATATAGATTATTTCTTTATTAATTATATTGAAAATGTATCTAAAAACTTAAACATGTCATATGACGAATTAGTAAAGAAACCATTTAATGTAAAAATAAATGGTAAAGAAATTAAAAATATAAATGAAGATACATTTGCTGATACTGTTATTGCATATGCTTTAAATCAAAAGAAAGCTAAAAAGGACGAAGAAGTTAAACAAAAGGAAAAAGAAGCAGAAATTGCTGCATCTGTTCCTGATAAACCAGCAGAAAAAGATGTTGAACCTCCTAAAAGGGCAAAACGTGTCCCAAAAGCATCATTTGATGCACCATCTGAAACTAAATTAATAGAAAAAGAAGATGGAGAAATTCTAAATATAGATAGAATCCTTGCAGATTTAACTAAAGGTCTTGATTTTGAAAAAGGAGATGACTGGAAATTTACAGCATCTAATATAAGAGTAAATCAAAACTTTAAAAACAAAGTTTGTACAGGAAATAAATTATATAATATCGTTGCTTTAGCACCAAGTGTTATTAGTTATCCATTCCAATTAATTCATAAAGGAATTGGAAAAGTTGCATATAATAAAAAGATTGATGCTAGAGTTAAACAATTACAAGATAGATTAAAAAACTTATCTGAAGATGAACTTACTCTTTTATATGAACAATATAAAGGCGGTAACTTAAAGAATTATAATAAGATGCCTATAGTAAATACAATGATTCAAGCCAGAATCAATGGATGGATTAAAAAGAAAACTAAAAAAATTACTTCAAGAATGGTATCTATTTATAATACTATACTTAAAGATTTCAAACGTATGACTGAAATAACTAAAACATATAAGTCTAGTGAATTATCTGAAGCTGAATCAATGTCACTAATGGAAGAATATCAAGCTTTAATTTATGGAAAATCAGCTTTAATAAAAGAATATTTAGATTTATCTAAAGAAAAGTTAGATTATGAAGTTGGTGGAGCTAAAGGTTATAGTGAATCTATAAGAGCATTTAAAACAGGAATGTCTCAAGCTGGATTCAGATTTAGAAAAATACCTAAAGAAAATGATGAAATCAATGAAGCACAAGCAAGAGCTTATGAAGAAGAACTAAAGGGTGTTGCAAATAATGATGATTTAATGGCTTTAGGTGGATTTGTTAAGAGAGAAAAGATTCTTACTGACAATTCATTATATGAAGATACTTTATTTATGCAAAAAGAAGTTGGATTAAGAAGTCATAATCCAGTAATGAAACCATTAAATTATGAAAAAGATCCATTTGTATCTGATTTAGTGAGAACTGTAGTTCTTGTTGCATCAGGAATCAATTTATATAATACAATTCAAAGAGCAAATGAATTAGATAATTTAAAGGATTTAACTGAACAACAAAAACAATTAATACATGAACAACAAGAACAAATTGGAAAATTATCAGAAGATGTTAGCAATGCTAAAGGATTAAGTGCAGCAATTTCTAATAAATCAGGTGCTGTAATTGATTCAAGAATTGCTCAAATAAATGAAGCTAATTTAGCACATACAAATACATTAGAAAGAGCTGTATTAGATCAAACTAATTGGCATTCTACAGGTGCTGAATATAAAGCATTAGATGATGCTGCTCATGAAACATACAATAATTTATATCAAGCTTCACAAACTGAAATTAATACTATAGCTGATGGTGTAGCAAATGGAACTATGTCTCATGCTGATGCTATGGCTAAGTTAACAGAATTAAGTAAGTCTATGGAAGATCAATTTGTCACAAATTATAAAGGAGTATATGATACAGTTACAAAATATGCAACTGATCATCCACAATTTGATTTAACTGCTCCAACTGAAGGATTAGATAAAGTTATTAGTACATCATCTAATATCAGTGTTGGAAATGAAGCTGTTGATCAAGCGTTTAAATTAGCTCAAGAAATCAATAAAATTGAAGGAGTTACATTATCAGAAGTTGAAGCACTTGCTAATAATTTAAGCAAGATTGAAGCTGCTACTGGTGTTGTTCCAACTCAATCAATGATTCCTGGATTATTTAACTCATTATCTGCTGCTGCATTAGCAATAGGAGTTAAAAATAGAATGGTTAAATATAACGCTTATGGATATTTTGACGAATTAGAAGACATGGATAATATAACAGAAGAAGATATTAAAGATTATGAAAGAATAACTGGAGCAAATGCTCCAGAAGAATCTGAAACAGAAGAAAAAGGAAGAACTAAATAGTTCTTCCTTTTATATTACAAATAAAAAAGAAGTATAAACTTCTTATTTACTTAAAGCATAATTAATAAAGTATATTGCAAGTGGAACAATAAATGCTGCAAACATTGCAATAAACATTGCCCATACGAATATCTTTTTACCTAAAGATACTTTCTCATTACCATATTTATCTAATTTTGTTTTCTTTTTTTCTGCTTTTATACGAATATTACCAACTACAGCTTTTACGTTATTATCTTCGTTCATTTCTCGTCACCTTATTAAATTATACCATAATTATAAATAAATTAAAGTGTAAATTATTATAATATATGCTATAATACTTCAGGAAGAAGGGATAATATGGCAAAACGTGTTGTTATCGGTATGAGTGGTGGAGTAGACTCTTCAGTAGCTGCATATCTACTAAAAAAACAAGGTTATGAAGTAATTGGCTTATTCATGCGTAATTGGGATGCTATGGTTAATAATGACATAGAAGGTAATCCTACATTAGGACAAGACATTTGTCCTCAAGAACAAGATTACAATGATGCAAAAGCAGTATGTGAATCTTTAGGCATTGAATTACATAGAGTAGATTTTATTAAAGAGTATTGGGACAATGTATTTACTTATTTCTTAGAAGAATTAAAGAAAGGTAGAACACCAAATCCTGATTTAATGTGTAATAAATATATAAAGTTTGATTCATTTGTAAAAGAAGCAAAGAAATTAGGTGCTGATTATATAGCTACAGGTCATTATGCTCAAACTAAAGATTGTAGATTATATAGAGCTGAAGATTTAAATAAAGATCAAACATACTTTTTAGCTCAATTAAGACCAGAACAACTTAAAAATGTATTATTCCCAATTGGAGACTTAACAAAGCCTGAAGTAAGAGAAATTGCTGTAGAACAAAATATACCTACAGCCAAGAAAAAAGATTCTACAGGTATTTGCTTTATTGGTGAAAGAAACTATCAAAAATTCATACAAAATTATTTAAAACCAAATCCTGGTGATATAGTAAATGTAGATACAGGAGAAGTAATTGGTAGACATGAAGGCTTAATGAATTATACAATTGGTCAAAGAAGACAAGTTGGTATATCTGGATATGATGAAAAACACTTCGTAGTTGGTAAAAATGTAGAAAAGAATATACTATATGTTGCATTTGGAGAAGATCCAGAAACATTATATTCAGATGAATGTATAATTGAAAATGTAAATATTATTACTCCAAGAATGCCTGATTTCTGTACAGCTAAGTTTAGATATAGAGGACCAGATTATGATGTAATACTTGAATTTTTAGAAAATAATGAAATAAGAGTTAAGTATCCATCAAAAGTTAAATCAGTAACTCCTGGACAAGCTTGTGTATTATATTTAGGCCAAGAATGTTTAGGTTCTGGAATTATTAAAGAAGTAAGAAAAAACGGCGAAAAACTATGGTATTTATAATATAAAATACTGTTTTTCGATAAAAATGTAAATTTTATTAAAAAAATTAAATAAATTTCAAGTAAAATCACCCCTTACCGGTAAAATATATTAGTAGAGGGTGATTTTTTATGGCTGGAATTCCTAAAGAGGAAATAAATAGAATCCAGTCTCAAGCAAATATAATAGATGTTATATCAAATTATATTAGCTTAGAAAAGAAAGGTAGCAATTACTTCGGAGTATGCCCGTTCCATGGTGATAAAGGTCCTTCCTTATCAGTTAATGAAACAATGAAATTTTGGAAATGCTTCGGATGTAATAAATCTGGTACTGTATTTGATTTTGTACGAGAAATTGAACATGTATCTTTCCCTGAGGCTGTTAAAATTGTTGCAGATAAAATTGGTACAAAGATTGATGGTGTATCAAATGTAACATATCGTTATACTAAACATTTAGAAGCATTAGACTTTGCAATGAAATTTTATCAATTAAATATTCAAAGTAAAGAAGGACATGATGCTAAAGAATATTTATTAAAACGTGGATTAAGTGAAGAAATAATAAATGAATTTGAAATTGGTTATGCTATCTCAAAACCAGACAATCTAAGTAAAATATTGTTATCAAAAGGATATGATGAAAATATTTTATTAGAAACTGGATTAGCA
The DNA here is from genome assembly GCA_016283935.1 of Bacilli bacterium. Lineage (GTDB taxonomy): Bacteria > Bacillota_I > Bacilli_A > RF39 > UBA660 > UBA6985. The sequence continues at coordinate 36,862 of JAEENX010000020.1, read as the reverse complement.
AATATTGGAAATTCATTATATGACTTATTTAGGGATAGAATTACATTCCCAATTCATAATGCTGATGGTCGATGTGTAGGTTTTTCTGCACGTATATATAAAGATATAGATGAAGCCAAATATATAAATACAAAAGAAACACCCGTATTTAAAAAAGGTAATATTTTATTTAATTATCATAGAGCATCTAAAGAAGCATCTAATTATAAATATATATTAGTTGTTGAAGGTCAAATGGATGCAATTAGAATATATTCAAGTGGAATAAAATCAGTCGTAGCAACAATGGGTACTGCATTAACACAAAAACATGTAGCTTTATTAAAAAGATTAGGTGTTGATGTAATACTTGCATTTGATAACGATAATGCTGGTTTAAAAGCAACTATCACTAATGGAGATATACTTGCTAATGAAGACGTTAATGTTAAAGTATTAAGAATTAAGGATGCAAAAGACCCTGATGAATATATTTTAAAAAATGGAATAGATAGTTATAAAGCTGCTATAGAACATTCAGTAAATTATTTTGATTTTAAATTAGCGAATTTAAAAGAAGATAAAGATTTAAATAAAATAGAAGATTTAAATAAATATATTAATCAAGTAATAAAAGAATTAAATAAATCTAATGATCCTATTTTAAGAGAACTAACTATAAATGATATATCTAATAAATATAATATAGATAAGCAAGTTTTATTAAATAAACTAGATGATATAGCAGATACAAAAAAGGTATATAAAGAAGTAGTCACTCTTAAGGAAAAGAAAGAAAAATTAGATAATTTAACCAAGACATATAGATCATTTATATATTATTTGTTAAATGATATTAAATATATTCAATTATATAATCAGGAATTAGGATATTTACCTGATAAAAAATATGATGAAATTGCACAAGAGATTGTTGCATTTTATCTAAAATTTAATTATATTAATATGGCAGATTTTGTTGCAAATAGTTATGAATCTGATTTCCAAGAAGAATTAGATGCAATTGTATCTGATAATTTAGGGTTAAAGCTATTTGATAATGATTTTATTGGTTATATTAAAAAGATCAAAGATATCGATATTAGTTCTAGAATAAAATATCTAAAAGAAAAAATGAAAAACGAAACTGATATCAATGAACAATCAAAAATCATGGATGAAATAATAAAATTAAAAAAGGATGGAAAGTAAAATGAGTAAGAAGACAGAAGAAGTAACAGAAGTAGTTCAAACTGAATTACCTGTAGAAGGAAAAACAACTAAAAAAAGCAAGGGTATAGTAGAAATTAAAACTTTAGATGAAAGAAAAGCCGAATTAATTGAAGAAGGTAAAAAGAACGGATTTATCACATTCGAAAGATTAGCTGATGCATTAAAAGGACTAGAATTAGATGCTGACTCATTAGATAGCTTATATAATGCGTTAATGGAAGCTGGTATCTCAGTTGTAACTGAAGATGATGCAAATGCTGGATCTGGAAAAGATATGATTGAAGAAGAACCAATCTTATTATCTGATGAAGATTTAGTTAAAGATGTAAATATAAACGACCCAGTTCGTATGTATTTAAAAGAAATTGGTAGAATTTCATTATTATCACCAGATGAAGAAGCTGAATTATCTTTAAAAGTAGCTGATGGTGATGAATTTGCTAGAAATAGATTAGCAGAAGCTAACTTACGTTTAGTTGTATCAATTGCAAAAAGATATGTTGGACGTGGTTTATTATTCCTAGACCTTATCCAAGAAGGTAATATTGGTTTAATGAAAGCTGTAGAAAAATTCGATTATGAAAAAGGATTTAAATTTTCTACATATGCAACATGGTGGATTAGACAAGCAATTACTCGTGCTTTAGCTGACCAAGCTAGAACTATCCGTGTACCAGTTCATATGGTTGAAACAATCAATAAAATGGCTAGAATTCAAAGACAAATGACACTTGAATTAAACCGTGAACCAAGTGATGAAGAAATCGCTAAAAAGATGGGTATCTCAGTTGATAGAGTTAGAGAAGTTATGAAGATTTCTCAAGACCCAGTTTCATTAGAAACTCCAATTGGAGAAGAAGATGATTCACATTTAGGAGATTTTATTAAAGATGAATCTTCATTATCTCCTGAAGAATATGCAACTAACGAAATTTTAAAAGAAGAAATCAAATCAGTTTTATCTACATTACAACCAAGAGAACAACAAGTACTTGAATTAAGATTTGGTCTTATTGATGGTACTTCATATACTCTTGAAGAAGTAGGTAAAAGATTTAACGTTACTCGTGAACGTATTAGACAAATTGAAGCAAAAGCTTTAAGAAAATTAAGACATCCATCAAGAGCTAAAAAATTAAAAGATTTCATGATGGATTAATAAGAGAAAAGATATCTTTTCTCTTTTTCAAATTTAAAGTGGTGATTATATGATTAGTAATAGATTAAAAAGAATTGCGTCTTATGTTTCAAATGAAGATAGATTAATTGATATAGGATGTGATCATGCATTATTAGATATTTATTTAGTTAAAAATAAAATATTAGATAAAGTAATTGTTTCTGATGTGCATGAAGGAGCATTAAATGCTGGTGTTTCTAATATAAAAAAAGAAAAATTATCTAAAAAAATAGAAACTCGCCTTGGAAACGGAATGGAAGTATTATCTGATAAAGATGATATTAATACAGTTCTAATTTCAGGAATGGGTACTACAACTATTTTAGATATTCTAAATAATAACTATTTAAAGAATATTAATAAACTAATCATTCAATCAAATAATGACCATACTGAACTTCGTATAGAAGTTACAAAACTAGGATATATAGTAAAAGATGAAGAATACCTAGTTGATATGGGTAAAAACTATATAATAATAGTATTTGAAAAAGGTAATAAAAAGTATACAAAAGATGAATTAAGATATGGACCTATTCTAATTAAAGATAAAGCATATCTTAATTTTGAATTAAATCAATGTATAAAGATTAAAAATTTTATACCAACTAATAAAGTGATATTAAAATTTAGATTAAATAAAGAAATTAGACATTTAAAGAAATTAATAAAAAGATGTGGTGAATAATATATGGATAAAAAACATATAAGAAATTTTAGTATTATTGCACATATTGATCATGGTAAAAGTACTCTTGCAGATAGAATACTTGAGTTAACTGGTGCTGTAGATTCACATGATATGCAAGATCAATTATTAGATTCGATGGATCTTGAAAGAGAACGTGGAATTACAATTAAATTAAATGCTGTTGAACTTTCATATAAATATAATAATGAAGAATATCAATTGCACTTAATAGATACTCCAGGACATGTAGACTTTTCATATGAAGTATCACGTAGTTTAGCGGCGTGTGAAGGTGCAATATTAATAATAGATGCTGCTCAAGGTATTGAGGCACAAACCCTTGCAAACTTCTATTTAGCATTAAATAATGATTTAACTATTATTCCAGTTATTAATAAAATAGATTTACCAAACGCTGACATTCCTAAGAGAATGGATGAATTAGTAAATGTATTAGGTTTTAGAGAAGATGAAGTTTTAAAATGTTCTGCTAAAACAGGTGAAGGAGTAAAAGAAATTCTTGATGCTATAGTTGAGAGAATTAATCCTCCTAAAGAAGATGAAGGAACTGCAACAAAAGCAATGATATTTGACTCATATTTTGATCCATATCGTGGCGTTATTGCATCTATCAGATTGTTTGAAGGTGAAATAAAAAAAGGCGATACTATTAAATTAATGGCAACCAATAAAGACTATCAAATTGTTGATATTGGTGTTAATACTCCTAAAAGAAAAAGTATGGATAAGTTAGTATCTGGTCAAGTAGGTTGGGTAGATGCTTCAATAAAAACAATTGAAACTATTAAAGTTGGTGATACTATTACAACTTTAAGAGCTAAAGCTAACGAACCATTACCAGGTTACCAACCAATGAAACCAATGGTATACTCTGGTTTATTTCCAATTGAACCTAATAAATTTGAAGCATTAAAAGAAGCTTTAGAAAAATTAAAATTAAATGATGCATCTTTATCATTTGAACCTGAAACATCAGAAGCTTTAGGATTTGGTTTTAGATGTGGTTTCCTAGGTTTATTACATATGGATGTAATAGAAGAAAGAATTAGAAGAGAATTTGATCTAGATATTATTGCAACTTCTCCTTCTGTTATATATGAAGTTACATTAAATGGTGGAGAAGAAATTATAGTAGACAGTCCATCTAAAATGCCTGATAGAACACAAATTAAAGAGATTAGAGAGCCTTTTATATCCACTAATATATTTGTGCCATCTGAATACATTGGTGCAATTATGGAACTTTGCCAAGATAAAAGAGGTATATATAAATCAATTGAATATATAAATGCTCAAAGAGTTAATATTCATTATGATTTACCTTTATCAGAAATAGTTTATGATTTTTTTGATAGATTAAAATCAAGCACTAAAGGATATGCTTCATTTGACTATGAATTTATAGGATATCAAGCACAAGATCTAGTAAAAATGGATATTTTAATTAATGGAGAGACTGTTGATGCGTTATCAATGATAGTACATAAAGATTTTGCTTATGAAAGAGGTAAAAAGATTGTTGGAGATTTGAAACAAATTATTCCTAGACAATTATTTATTGTTCCTCTTCAAGCAAGTATTGGTAATAAGGTAATAGCTAGAGAAACTATTTCTCAAATGAGAAAGAATGTATTAGCTAAATGTTATGGTGGAGATATTTCACGTAAGAGAAAGCTATTAGAAAAACAAAAAGAAGGTAAGAAAAAGATGAAAACTATTGGTAGAGTAGAATTACCACCTGAAGCCTTCTTAGCAGTATTAAAAACAGATAAATCTTAATAAAAACATTTGCATAAACCCCTTTATTATGCTATCATAATACAAGTTTTCAAGGGGTTATGTTTTTTTATTTAAGGCAATGACAAAAGAGGGGTTTTGACATGACAATGTATGAAGATTTATTAAAACAATATAACAGAGCAACTGGCTCAAAATGTAAAACTATATATGATAAAGGATTTAAAGAATGGTTAGATAAATATAGCTATGAATTAAATGCATATATAGAATTCCTTGAATCACAAGGATATAAATTCAAAGACTCAAATATTGCAGAATTAGATAAAGGACCATTTGATTCAATTTTAGTAAGAAGAACAGCTGATAATATAGAGAAAAGACTTATTACCGAAAATGCTTCTACAATCAATATACCTGTAAGAAAAGTTAAAATTGCTAAAAAAGAAATCAAAATTTACCATAATGGTCAATTATTTCCAATAGACGAGTATGATTCATTTATGTCGTATAATTTATCATCTAGAAGTCAATTAGATAGATTTTCTATGATGCATAATTTAAATAAAAGTATAATATACGGTGTATTCGGGCATAATGATGATTTAGATAAAATGAAAAAATTAGCTGATGTAAGATCAATATATGAAAATATGAATGATGGAGAATTTAATATAAATTATGACAATTCCGACAACACATATTTCTATATGGTGGCTTCAAAATAAGAATAGTAACAACTATTCTTTTTATTTCGTTAAATTTGCGTAAAAAAGAAAATAATATTGAGTTTTTATTTACTTTTTTATATAATTTTAGTATAGGGTGATGATGAATGAAAAGTGTGTATATACATATTCCATTTTGTAGTAGAATATGTGCTTATTGTGATTTCTGCAAAGTGTTACATATAGACACTTTTGTTGATGATTACTTAGAAGCACTTAAGGATGAAATCCTTAATAGTTATGAAGGAGAAAGAATTGAAACTATCTATATTGGTGGTGGAACACCTTCATGTTTAACAAAAAAAGAAAGAGTAAAATTATTTAGAATATTAGAAATTTTTAAAAGGTCTCCGGACTGTGAATATACATTTGAATGTAATCCAAATGATATAGATGAATATCTTTTAGATGATTTATGTGCAGGTGGAGTTAATAGAATTTCAATTGGTGTTGAATCCTTTAATGAAGAAAATTTAAATATATTAGAAAGAGATTCGAATTTTAAAGATTTAAAGAATAAGATAGAACTTATAAGAAATAGAGGTATTGATAACATTAATTTAGATTTAATGTATGCTATTCCTGGAGAAAAATTAGGTGTATTAAAGAAAGATTTAAATAAATTAATAAAATTACAACCAACACATATTAGTACCTATTCATTAATGATTGAAGACCATACTAAGTTAAAAATAGAGGGTAAAGAATACATATCTGAAGATTTAGATAGAAAAATGTATGACACAATTAATAAGGTATTAAAATCTCATGGATTTAAGCATTATGAAGTATCAAACTTTGCTTTAGAAGGATTTGAATCAAAACATAATATGAATTACTGGTCTAATGGTGAATACTATGGATTTGGTCTTGGAGCATCTGGATTTAAAGCAGGATTTAGATATACTAATACTAGAAACCTACATGAATATATTGCTGGTAATCTAAGAGTTGAAAATAATTTAATGAGTTATAAAGATCAAATGGATAATGAAATTATGCTTGGTCTAAGAAAATTAGAAGGTATAAATGTCGATGATTTCTTTGAAAAATATAATACAAATATTCAAGACGTTTATCCTGTAAAAGACTTAATGAGAACAAAAGAATTAATTTATCATGATGGTTATTTAAAAATACCAGAAGATAAAATATATGTTATGAATGAAATACTTGTAAAACTTTTATAGTATTGTAAAAATAAAATGCGAGTGCTATAATTTGAATATAATTGAAGGGAAGAAATGTGAAAATGAAAAAACTAAAAAGTTTATTACTTCTAGGGGTTATGGTTTTATTTATTCCAACATTTGTTAATGCAGCATCATTGGAATTAGGGCAAAAGAATGTAAGCGCTAATGTTGCTACTGTTCCAGTAACAATTTCGCTAGGTGAAGGTGAAACAGTTGCTGCTATTAAAGGAGTTTATTGTTCAGTAGATGGGTATGATTCATCTGATATTTCCTGTGAAATATCTAATGTAAAAGATCATATTCTATCACTATCAGGTACAGAAATTAATGGTCAAAAAGTTGCTACATTAACTATTACAAATCATAAAGAAAGATCTGTTAATGATGTGGTTGCTACATTAAAATATGAAACATATACAATTCAAACTAATAAAATTGATTTAGGACCTAAACCAGAAGAAAGAAAAGCATCATCAAATGCTAGACTTAAAGAAGTTACAGTTTCTTCAGGAAAGATTAGTCCAGAGTTCTCAGCTGATAAAACTGATTATGTTATTTATGGTATAGCTGATACAGTTAAATCAATTGTATTTGATTACGTTTGTGAAGATACAAATTGTAATGGTGCAACACTTGAAGGTGGAGTTCAAGTAAATTCAATGAAAGTAGATCTTAATATTGGAGAAAATAAAGTTATATTAACATCAAAAGCTGAAGATAATATTGGTACAGCTAAATATACTTTTACAGTATATAGAGGAGAAACATCATATAACTCAGCTAAATTAAAATCTTTAGTGGTTGGTGAATATGAATTATCTCCAAAGTTTAAACCAGATGTATATGAATACACATTATCTATTCCTTACTCTTTAGTAACACTTGCTACTGCAATTACTTATGAAGCAGAAGATGAAAAAGCTACAGTTGAAATAAAAGGACATGATAATTTAGTAGTTGGTGAAAATACTATTTCTATTAAAGTTACTAATGTATTAGATACTGAAACTGTTGAATATAAAGTAGTAGTAACAAGATTAGATGATCAAGATATAATAGTTAAAGCTTATAAAGATGGAAAAATCACTTTCTTAGATTCAAATCAAGAAAAGAAAGAATTAACTGAAGAAGAATTCGAAAAACAATATCCAGCTGAATGGGCTAAAATAAAAAATAAAACATATGAATTTGATGAAGATGGAAACATAAAAGTTAAAGAAGCTGAAGAAGATTCAAAAGAAACAAAAGAAGAAAAGAAAAACTCTAAAACTTGGTTAATTGTATTATTAATCGTTTTAGGAATTGTAATAATTGGTGTATCTGGATACTTTATCTTTAGAAAGAAACCTGAAAAGAAAGATGATAAAAAAGATTCAAAAAAAGATGAAGTTGAAGAGAAAAAAGAAGATAGTATCGAAGTAAAACAAATTGATGATATTAATGAATCAGATGAAGATTTATTAAATTTATCAGATGCAGATGAAATCAATATAAATATTAGAAGAAATCCAGATGCAGATGCAGACTACAATGTAGAAACTGAAATTGAATCAGTAGAACACGTAGCAACAAAAAGAAACTTAGATGATACAGTAGATATTGATGAAGCTCTTTCTGACTTAATGAGTACAAGACAATATAATTTTACTGATGAAGATGAAAAGTAGGCATAAAATGCTTACTTTTTTCATTTTTCAGTGTAAAAATGCCTTGCAACTATCGGTTTTATGTAATATAATACTATTGATGTTTGAGAGGAGGGAAGTAAAAATGACAAGAGTTGAAGTAAAAAACGGTGACATTAATGGTGCATTAAAAAGATTCAAACTTAAGGTAGCTAAAAGCGGTGTCCCTTCTGAATTAAAGAAACATAAGGAATATACAAAACCAGGCGTTAAGAGACGTGAAGAGAAAAAAGAAATGATCAAAAATTCACGTAAAAGAAATAGAAATAGAAGAGGATAGTAAATCCTCTTTTTTTATGATATATTATATTTGGAAAGAAGATGTTTTATATGTATGAACAAATAAAAAAAGATATGGTAGAAGCAATGAAAGGTGGAGATAAGTTTAAACTTAATGTAATAAGAATGCTTAAATCTGCAATTATGCTTAAAGAAATAGAAGTTAAACCAAATGACTTAACTGATGATGATGTTCTTGCGGTAGTAAAATCAGAAGTTAAGAAAAGAAAAGGATCAATTGAAGAATTTGAAAAATATGGAAAATTAGATCAAGTTGAAGATTTAAAAAAAGAAGTAGAAATTTTATCAGTATATTTACCAGAAGAATTATCTGAAGAAGCTTTACTACAAATCATTGATGAAGGAATTAAAGAAGTAGGAGCTGAAACTATAAAAGATATGGGTAAAGTTATGAAATACGTAACTGAAAAAGCTGGTGCTGCAGCTGACATGTCTAAAGTATCAGGATTAGTTAAGCAAAAATTAGCATAATAAAAGACACTTCTAGTGTTTTTTTATTTTGCAAAGTATTATATAATAATAACATAGAATGGAAGTGGTAATATGTTGCTAGCAAATGAATTTTTAAATCATTCAGCACAACAAGTTTTACCTAAAAGTGCTTACAATTTACTTACAGATATAGTTCCTATGATGGTATTATTTGTTATTGTAGCTGTTGTATTACGTATAATAACAAATTTATATAGTCATTCTAAGTTTGATATATATCACGATTTAAAAGCGTTAGTATACGTTTTATATGTTTTTTTATTATTCTTATTTGTTACTACAAAAGACTTTCAAAGTTATTCAAACAACTTTATTCCTTTTAGGGAAATCTTTAGATATAAAAATATACAAGATCCATTATTTATTTGGAATATAGGTGGAAATATATGCTTATTTATTCCATTTGGATTTATCGTTGCAGATTTAATTAATTTAAAATCAGGAAAACATTCTTTCTGGTTATCTGCATTGGTAGTATTTATTACATCTTTATCAATTGAAATTATCCAAACATATATAGGTAGAAGCTTTGATATAGATGATATTATTTTAAATGTTTTAGGAGGAATAATAGGTTATTATGTATTTAGATTATTCTTCTGGATGTTTAATAAAGTTATAAAAAATAAAATAATTAAGAAGACATGCTTTATTTTATTTGTTATAATAACATTTGTTGCAATTTATATATGGTTTAGGTGATAAGATGAATAGATATGATATTATTGATGAATTTAATGTAGATTTTGATTATTCATATTTAAATGATGTAATCAATCATACATTTGAAAAATTAGAAGTTAAAAATGCTTATTGTGATATTATCTTTATTGATGATGAAAAAATGCATGAAATGAATAAAGAATATCGTGGAATAGATAGAACAACTGATGTATTATCATTTGCTTTAGAAGACAATGGTACATTTATAGAAGAAGAAAGAGAACTTGGCGATATATTTGTATCGATTCCTAAAATGAAAGCACAAGCTGAAGAATATGGTCATTCAGAAAAGAGAGAATTATCATTTTTAGTTTGTCATGGATTATTACATCTTTTAGGATATGATCATACAAGATCAGAAGAAGAAGAAAAGATCCAATTTGGATTGCAAGAAGAAATATTAAATGATTTAGGAATAACTAGATAGAAGGAGTATATATGAGAAGTGGATTTGTATCAATCGTAGGTAGACCTAATACAGGTAAATCTACATTAATTAATGCTATAGTAAATGAACATATAGCAATTGTATCTGATGTAGCTGGTACAACTAGAAACACAATTCAAGGTGTATATCATGGTGATGATTTTCAAATTGTCTTTGTAGATACTCCTGGTATTGCAAAAGCAAGTGATAAATTAGGCAGAAGATTAAATGAAGAATCATATTCTTCATTAGATGATATTGATTGTATTTTATTTGTAGTAGATGCTGCAGGTGGATTAGGAAGAGGAGATAAATATATAATTGATGCTCTTAAGAGAACTACTGTACCTGTTATATTAGTATTAAATAAAATAGATAGATTATCTAAAGATGGAATTCTAAAAGCTATAAATATGTATAAAGATTTATATGACTTTGCTGAAATAATTCCAATAAGTGCTATGAAAGAGCATAATATAGATACACTTATTGATATAACAAAGAATTATTTAAAAGATAATGTTAAATATTATGAAGACGAAGTAATAACTAATACTAATCCAGAATTTATGATTACTGAATTAGTAAGAGAAAAAATATTAAATTTAACTAATGATGAAGTACCTCATTCAGTTACATGTGTATTATCTTCATTTAATAATAAAACATCAATTGCAGAAATTGGTGTAGATATTATTGTATCAAGAGATAATCTAAAAAAGATTATAATTGGTAAATCTGGTGCTATGTTAAAAGAAATTGGAACTGAAGCTAGAAAAGATATTGAACATTTATTAAATAAACAAGTATATCTAGAATTATATGTAAAAACAGTTAAAGACTGGAGAAATAATGTAAGATATATTGATGAACTATATGAAAATCAATAGGTGATATTTAAATGCTTACAACTGTAAAAGGAATTGTAGTATCTGAAACTCCTTTTAAGGAATCATCTAAAATTTTAAATATATATACAAAAGAATTTGGCATAATTGGAGTAATGTCTAAAGGATGTAAGAATATGAAAAGTCCTTTAAGAATAGTATCTCAAAGATTTTCTTATGCTGAATTTATTATATATTATAATGAAAATAAGATATCTACTTTAAAAGAAGGTACTATAATTAATAATTTTAATATTATTAAAACTGATTTATTATTAATATCATATTTTACATATATAACTGATTTAGTTACTCAAGTTGTAAAACAAAATGATTCAAAGAACATATATGATTTATACATAAATACCATATTAAAAATAAATGATGGATTAAATCCTAAAGTCATGACTAATATACTAGAAATAAAATTATTAGATTACTTAGGATGTCCAATTAATTTAAAATCATGTTGTAAATGTGGTGGAGTAAAAAATATAGTTACTATAGATCCAGATGAAGGCGGATATATATGTGCTGATTGTTATACAAATGAGATTATATATGATTCTAAAGTACAAAAAATGTTACAAATGTATTATATGATCGATATATCTACAATATCAGAATTAAAAATAAAAGATTATATTATTGAAGATATAAATAAATTTTTAAATCAATACTATGATAGATATACTGGTGTATATATTCATAGTAAAAAGTTTTTAGAGAATAATATAGACTTATAGTTTTATAAGTCTTTTTTATTTGCTATAATTATTATTAGAATAGGGATGATGTGTAATGCCTCAATTTAAAAATAAAATCTCTAGAGCTATATACTATAAAAAAAGGGAAAAAGATTTAAAAAAACAACAAAAAAAGATAGATAAAGAAATAGAAAAAGAATATAGAGAAAAATATCCAAAAGATCATTCTAATATTTCTAATAAATTAGCAAGAAAGATGGCAGACTTTTTTGATATCCTTTGGCCTGATGATGAAGAACAAATTGATAAAGAATATATGGATTTACTTTCTGATGCTGAAAAGAAAGAATTAGGATTGATGAAAACAGAAAATAAAAGAGTACTTACTATAGCATCAATTATAATGTCTTCTGTATTAACTATTGCTTGTATAATTTTTTACGTAGCACTCATGTTAAATAAGAGCCATTATGAAAAAGTAATAAAACCAATGATAAATAATTACTATCAATTTCATTATTTTAAAGAAGTACAAGTATTATCACATGAAGATATTTGTTATGAGGTAATGGATGAAAAACATAGTAGAAAAGAAGAATGTACTAACTTACATTTATCCTATATAAATGATGGAACACATGTTATTACAATAAATGATGAATATATTGGTGATGATGTTAATCAAAATTCATTTAAAGAATCATATAAAGCAAAAATAGAAAACAGATTTTCTTATTTAGGTATTGTAGATCAAGATGTTACTTTATCATATAAAGATTTATATCACGATTATTATTTATATGAAGATTATTCCAAAATATTACCAGTTGGTAAGAACTTTGATGAATTATTAAATTCAAGAAAACTTACAATTAGTAATGTTATATTATATAAAAACGAATTAAATATTAATGATATGCAAAACTACATCAAAAATTTCAGTGATGATTCAGCAATATATCTAATAAAAGTTAATGCTGGTTTACCTTCTAATTTAACGATTATAAAAAAAGATTATGTATTTGATAGTTCAGTAAGTAATAGTACGCCTTTAAAAGAAAATATTACTAATTACGAGCTAGATAGAAATATTAATAGTATAAATGATATATCAGTTAAAGATGTATCTACACACGGTATAAATAACATATATAGCGATTATGATGATAAAAAAACATATCAATATAATGACGGAATATACATATCAACTGAATATGAAAGAGCTTGGGGAGACGAACCACAAAAGCCACATTATTACTTAATCAAATTTACAAATGGAAGTTATAAATACAATAATCTTGCATTATTTGAAGGAAGCAATGGACGTTATAGTGAACTGGAAAAGAAAGAATATCCATTCTATATAACTTTAACAATAGGAAATGATACATATCTAATTGGTGATGATTCTTTAGGAATTGCCAATAAAACTGAAAAAAAGAGTGGTTTTTTATGTAATTTAGGCTTATGTTAGTCCATTTTGTGCTATAATAAGCAAAGTGATGAGGAATATTTATGAAAGAAAATATTATTGTTGCAATTGATGGTCCATCTGGAACTGGAAAAGGAACACTTGCCAGATTACTAGCAGATCACTTAGGTTATTATTATTTAGATACTGGACTATATTACAGAGCTATAGCATATTTAATGTTAAGCTATCATATAGATATTGGTGCAGAAGATGAAATAATAAGATTAGCTAATGATTTAAAACTAGAAATGAAGGGTGACAGAGCTCTTATAAATGAAGAAGAGTTAGGAAACGAACTACGTTCTATGGAAGTAAATAAATTAGTCCCTAAAGTAGCAGCAATAACAGATGTAAGATTAATCGTAAATGATAAAATCAGAAGATATTCCTATGACAAAGATATAGTGTTAGATGGAAGAGATGTTACAACAGTCTTATTTCCAAATGCACTACATAAAATATATATAACTGCATCTGCAGAAGAAAGAGCAAAAAGAAGATATAATCAAATGAAAGAATCAGGAGAAGAAGCTTCTTTTGAAGAAATTGTTGCATCAATTAAAGCAAGAGATGAAGCAGATAAAACTAGAAAGTTTGGAGCTTTAAAAATTGCTGATGATGCATTTGTATTAGACACATCAAATATAAATGTTGATGAGTCTTTAAAATTATTAATAAAGTATATTGAAAGGGTGAAACCTATGAATCTAAAAGATTTATATATTAATTTTATGATTGAGAAAGGACATAAGCAAATACCAAGTGCTCCAGTAGTACCTGAAAATGATCCATCAGTATTATTTAATACAGCTGGTATGCAACCATTAATTCCATATTTAATGGGAGCTAAACATCCATATGGTACTAGATTAACTGACTATCAAAAATGTATAAGAACAAATGACCTAGATAATATAGGAGATACATATCATCATACATTCTTTGAAATGTTAGGAAACTGGTCTTTAGGAGATTATTTCAAACAAGAAGCTATTTCATGGAGTTTTGAATTCTTAACTAAAGTATTAAATATCCCTGTAGAAAAATTAGCTGTAACAGTATTTGCTGGTAATGATTTAATTCCATTTGACCAAGAATCACATGATTTATGGTTATCATTAGGAATTCCTGAAGAAAGAATTGCTAGAACTACAGAAGATAATTTCTGGATAGCTGGAGAAACAGGACCATGTGGACCTGACTCAGAAATGTTCTATTGGAGAAGTAACGATCCAGTTCCTGAAACATTTGATACTGAAGATGTTAGATGGGTAGAAATTTGGAATGACGTATTCATGCAATTTGAAAAACATGAAGATGGAACTATTACAGAACTACCAAATAAGAATGTAGATACAGGTATGGGTGTAGAAAGAACTACTGCAATACTTGAAGGAAAAACAGATAATTATCAATCTTCTATTTGGGCTCCAATTATTAAATTAATTGAAGAAATTTCTGGATTAACATATGAAGGTAATGAAAAATCTATGAGAATTATAGCTGATCACTTAAGAACTGCAGTATTTATTCTAGCTGATCCAGCTGGTATTAAACCTTCAAATACTGATCAAGGATATATTTTAAGAAGATTAATAAGAAGAGCTATTAGACATGCTAAAAATTTAAATATAGATATTAATTCAGATTGGGATCAAAAAATTGCATCTGAATTAATGAATATGTATGATAACTACTATTCAGAATTAAGAGATAATAGACAAGTTGTTCTAGAAGGATTACAAAATGAAAAAGTAAAATTTAATAGAACACTTGAAAAAGGATTAAGAGAATTTGAAAAGGTTACTAAAGATAATCAAGATATAGATGGAGTTACAGCATTCCACTTATTCGATACTTATGGTTTTCCATTAGAATTAACTGAAGAACTTGCAAGAGAAAAAGGATTAAAAGTTGATGTTGATGGATATCATGCTAAATTTAAAGAACATCAAGAATTATCAAGAACTGCTTCTCAAGGTAAATTTAAAGGTGGTTTAGCTGGTAATTCAGAAATCGAAACAAGATATCATACTGCAACTCACTTACTTAATGCAGCTTTAAAAATTGTTGTAGGACCTGATGTACATCAAAGAGGTTCAAATATAACAGATGAAAGAATGAGATTTGACTTCTCATGTGATCACAAATTAAGCGATGAAGAAAAACAAAAAGCAGAAGATTTAGTAAACGGATGGATTAAAGATGGTTTAGATGTTAGATGTGATGAAATGTCTAAAGAAGAAGCTATTGCATCTGGTGCTGAATGTATGTTTATTGAAAAATATCCAGATGTTGTAACTGTATATACAATTGGAGATAATGTATCTAAAGAATTATGTGGAGGTCCACATGTTAAAAATACAAGTGAATTAGGACACTTCAAAATTACTAAAGAAGAAGCATCATCTGCTGGTGTTAGAAGAATTAAAGCTATATTAGATTAATTAGAAAGTGAGGGAGAGTTTAATGAAAAAGCCAGAGATTAAAAATGAAAAATTAAAAAGTGTAGCAGGAAAGGGAAAAGGATTCATATCCGAATTTAAGGAATTTGTTCTTAAAGGAAATGTAATGGATATGGCTATTGGTGTTATTATTGGTACTGCATTTGGTTCCATTGTAACATCATTAACTACTAACTTTATTAACCCATTAATTAATTCAATTGGTGGAGTAGAAGTTGGTGGTTCAATTAGATTACCATGGGTTGATTATACTGGACTTGATTCAGCTGCTGTTAAAGCATTATCAATTAATTATGGTGATTTTATAACTGCAGTTATTAATTTCTTAATTATGGCTTTTGTTCTATTTATCATGTTAAAGTCAGTAAATAAATTAATGACTATTGGTAAAAAGAAAAAAGAAGAAGAGGCTGCTGTTGCAGAACCTTCAAAAGAAGAAAAGCTATTATCTGAAATCCTTGCTGAATTAAAGAAACAAAATAAGAAATAAAAACTAAAAAAACAACTATTATAGTTGTTTTTTTTATGCTATAATGAGAATAGGGTGAAAGTATATGAACATACTAGATATTATTACAAAGAAAAAAGACAAAGGTACTTTAACTAGAGAAGAATTAGAATTTGCATTCATGGGATACTTAGAAAATAAAATTCCTAATTATCAAATAAGTGCATTACTAATGGCAATTGTATTAAACGGAATGGATATGTCTGAAACATTAGATTTAACAGATATATTTATTAAATCAGGAGAACAATACGAATTATCTAAAAAGATGCCAAATGTAGTAGATAAACACTCTACAGGTGGTGTTGGAGATTCTACAACATTCGTAATTGGACCAATGTGTGCTTGCTTAGGCTTACACATGGCAAAGATGAGTGGAAGAGGATTAGGATATACAGGTGGAACAATTGATAAGATTGAATCAATTCCAGGATTCAATGTTAACCCTGATAAAGAAAAATTTATTAAACAAGTTGAAGAATTAGGATTTGCATTAAGTGCTCAAAATAATGATTTAACTCCACTTGATAAAGTTATATATGCATTAAGAGATGTAACAGGAACAACTGAATCAATTCCATTAATTGCATCTTCAATAATGTCTAAGAAAATAGCATTAGGAGCAGATAATATTTTAATAGATGTTAAATATGGATCTGGAGCGCTGATGAAGACTAGAGAATCTGCTAAAGAATTATCTAGATTCTTAACTACAATTGGAGAAGCTTATCATAGAAATGTAAAAACAATCATTAGTCCAATGAGTACTCCATTATCATACGCAATTGGTAATGCATTAGAAGTTGCTGAAGCAATTAATGTATTACATGGTAAAGAATGCCCTTTATACCATAGTTGTGTAGATATAGTTGCAACATTATATTCAATGGCTAAAGGCGTTTCTATTGAAGAAGCTAAAAAAGAAGCTAAGAAAGTCATAATAACAGGAGATGCATTAAAGAAATTCTATGAATTTGTTAAAGCCCAAGGTGGAAGACTTGGAGAATTATCAATCTCTGAAAATGTTATTAAAGTAAGAGCTCAAAAAACAGGTAGAATTGATACAATTGATGCTTTAGGAGCTGCTAAACTTGCTGCTAAATTAGGTGCATCAAGAGTTACATTAGAAGATAAAATAGATTACGGTGTAGGAATTATGTTAAGTGTTACTGAAGGTGATACAGTTAACAAAGGCGATTTACTAATGAATCTATATGTAAAAGATTATAATGAACAATTTAAAGAATCAGACTTTGATTTTATTAAAATTGTAGATTTATAAAATAAAAAAAGAATGAGAGGGATAGAATATGAATCAAGAAGAACAAATAAGACAATCAGCAAATATGTTTGGTAAAATTCTAAATATTGATGATGTAACTGCTACAGTTGAACTTCATAAAGAAAACATGGTTGTACCAAACTTATTAAATATGCATGTAATATTTGAAAATGCTGATGGTACTAAAATATTAGGAGAAGTTAAATCAGTTGATTTTGAAAATGCTCATATCAACTTATTAGGACAATTTACAACTGATAGATTTATTGCTGGTACAATTATTAAACCAACACTTGATGCTAAAATGAGAATTATTAGCAAAGAAGAAATGGAAATTATATTTGGACATAATGAAGCTAGTTCTTTATATCTTGGAAAATCAGCAGTATATGATGGACAAGATGTATATTTTGATATAAATGATATGTTCTCTAACCATATGGCAATATTTGGTAATACTGGTTCAGGTAAATCTTGTTCAGTAGCAAGAATTATTCAAAATGTATTCTTAAATAAGAATTTCTTAACTTTTAATGCTAATTTATTCTTCTTTGATGCATATGGCGAATATAAAAATGCATTTAAAGTATTAAATCAAATAAATCCAAATTATCAATATAAATTCATTACATCTAATCCAACAGATGATACAGATGTAATGTTACGTATTCCTGTATTCTTATTAACTATTGATGATATGTGCTTAGTTTTACAAGCAGATAACCATCAACAATATACAATCATTGAAAGAATGCTTACATTAGCTAAGTTATTCTCAAAAGATGATGAAGATACAAGAAAACTTAAAAATCACTTAATAGCAAAAGCTATCATGAGTGTTTTATTCTCAAATCAATCTGCATCAGGAAAGAAAAGTGAAATTTTCACAATCTTAGCAGACTGTTCTACACCAGAATTTAATGTTAATACAGACTTACAAGGTATTGGATATACTAGAAAGTTCTCAGAATGCTTTGGTATTGATAGAAACGGTGAATTCGGTGAATCAGTATTAATTAATGAATACTTATTAAAATTTATTGATGATGAACTAGAAATGAGAATGAAAGTTCCAACTGATGCATACTATAACTTAGATGATCTTGAAGCCGCATTATCATTCACATTAATTGGTGATGGTTTCTTAAACAATAGAACAATGCAAGATAATGCAACAATCATGCAAGTTAGATTACATGCATTAAATCATTCAAGTAATAGAAAATATTTCGATATTCCAAACTATATTACACTTGAAAACTATATTTCATCATTAATCGTACATAATGATAAACGTTCTCAAATAGTTAATATCAACTTAGAAGATATCGATGATAACCTATCTAAGACAATAGTTAAAATATTCTGTAAAATGATATTTGACTTTGCTAAATCAAGAAAAGAAAGAGCACAAATACCATTTAACTTATTCTTAGAAGAAGCACATAGATATGTACAAAAAGATGATATAGATCATTTCTTATTAGGATATAACATCTTCGAAAGAATCGCTAAGGAAGGTCGTAAATATGGTGTTATGTTAGACCTTATTTCGCAAAGACCAGTTGAACTTTCAGATACAGTTATTGGTCAAACATCAAACTTCTGTATTTTAAAGATGACACATCCATTAGACTTAGACTATATTAATAAAATGTTACCTAATATTTCAGGTGATGTAATAGATAAGCTTACATCATTACAAAGTGGTACAATGGTTGCATTTGGTAATGCATTCAAAATACCAGTAATTGTAAAGATGGATATGCCAAATCCACCTCCATATTCAAGTAACTGTAACGTTGCAGAGCGTTGGAAAGCATAACAAAAGGCTAGAGCAATCTAGTCTTTTAATATGTAAACTTTTTCAATTTTTGTATACATATTTTATATTATGTGCTATATTAAGATTACCTAAGAGAGGTCATTTTCATAAAAACCGACTAATGGTGATTATAGGGAAACTAATTAATTTGATGTTGTTGAAGACCCATACTATTCAATTAGTAATAGTCTTTATAGAACTCCGGTTCTCTGGGGATCCTGATTCGAGTTATGTGTTGCCCACCTCGTGCGAGCGGGTTTTTTTATCACTATTGACTTTTCTTAGGCTTTTTTTATGCAATAATTTACTAATTTATAGTATAATGATATTAGGGTAGATAATATGGCAAAGAAAAAGGAAGAAAAGATAATAATTGAAAGAGATAAAAACGCTGGAAAAGTCCTAAGTGACGGCACAGTATTAAGAAAAAGAAGAACACCAAAATGGGTTCCATATTTTATTGTTATATGCATAATTATGGTAGGTTTTATAGGAGGCCTATATGCATATATAAAAACAAATATAGATTCAACTACTAGAAAATGTTCTTATGCAAGAAATTGCAAAGTAACATATGATAAAAAAGGTAATGAATTATTTGAATGTACATATTGTAATGATGATAATTGTACTAACCCTGAGCCTATTAAATGCCAAGCTTACGGAGGTGTAAAAAATGGATAATAATAACTTAAATCAAAATTCTAATTTAGATAGTCTAAATATGAATAATGAAGCTCCATTAGAATTGCCTAAAGAAAACGAAGCTATAGTGACTGATACTACAAACTTACAATATGATGAAGTATTAAAACCTGGTGAAGAATTAGATGACTTTCACCACGAACATAAAATAGAAGAAATAGATACAAAATTTTTAAAGACAAATAAATTAGCAGTTATAGCTTTAATAACTGCATTCTTTGTACCTGTATTACCAATTATATTTGCAATTATAGCTTTAATACAAATTAGAAAAACACATGAAGGTGGAAAGCCACTTAATACTATAGCAATCATAGTAAATATATTAATAATTGCTATTGAAGTAGTATTATTCATGTTTGTAAGACAAATTGGTCCATTTGAAGATAAAATGAAAAATGTAACTGATGATCAAATGAGAATATGTACAAATTTAGCATATGGCTGTGATTCAGATGAAGATGAAGATGGATTTAAAACATGTTCATACTGTAAAGACAATGATTGTATAGATATCGTAACAATAGAATGTCCAACAGATGAACTAATCGAAAAGACTCAAAAAGATAAAGAAAATAGATCAAATTTAAACTTAAATCAATAAGAGGGTGAGTTATATGAGAGAAATATTAGATGGAAATCAAGCTGCATCTAAAAGTGCATATTTATTTACTGAAGTAGCAGCAATATATCCAATCACACCATCAAGTCCAATGGCAAATAATGTAGATATACTTTCATCTAAAAAAGAAAAAAATTTATATAATACTGAAGTAAAAGTATATGAATTAGAATCTGAAGCAGGAGCTGCTGGAGCCTTACATGGAGCATTAATTTCAGGTAGTTTAGCAACAACATTTACTGCATCTCAAGGATTACTTTTAATGATTCCAAATATGTATAAAATAGCAGGTGAGGGATTACCTGGAGTAATTCATGTTGCATCACGTACATTAGCAACTCATGCTTTATCAATATTTGGTGATCATTCGGATATATATGCAGTTAGACAAACTGGATGGGCTATGTTATCTTCATCAAATAATCAAGATGCATACCTTTTAGGAGCTGTATCTCACTTATCAGCGATAGAAGGCTCAATACCTTTTGTACACTTCTTTGATGGTTTTAGAACTTCTCATGAAATTAATGTAGTAAATACATTAGATAACAATGAATTAATTAAATTAATTAATAAAGAAGCTTTAGATAAATTTAAAGAAAAATCATTAAATCTAGGAAAAGAAATTCAATATGGATTAAATGAAAATGAAGATATATATTTTCAATCTATGGAAGCAAGATCAGGAGACTATGATAAAATACCTGATATTGTAAATAACTATATGTCAAAGATAAATGAATTAGCAGGTACTGATTATAAACCATTTAACTATTATGGGTCACCTGAAGCTGAAAATATTATTGTAGCTATGGGATCAGTAACTGATGCAATCAAGAATGTAATTGATCATGAAAATAAACAAGGAAATAAATATGGATTAATAAATGTCCATTTATATAGACCATTTAGTATTAAATATTTACTAGATGTATTACCTAAAACAGTAAAAAATATAGCTGTATTAGATAGAACTAAAGAATTTGGTTCAATAGGTGAACCTTTATATTTAGACGTTGTAAGTGCTTTAAAAGACAAAAATATAAATATAGTAGGTGGAAGATATGGATTATCTTCTAAAAACACTACACCAAGCATGATTAAAGCGATATATACAATGCTTGAAACAAATCCTAAACACAATTTTACAATTGGTATAGAAGATGATTTAAGTAATACTTCATTAACAATTGATAATGATTATCAAATAAATGAAAATTATAAATCAGTAAAAATATATGGGTTTGGATCAGATGGAATGGTATCTGCTTCTAAAGATATTATGCATATCATGGGAGATGAAAGTGAATACGTTCAAGGTTATTTTGAATATGATTCAAAAAAATCAGGTGGTATTACAATATCACATTTAAGATTCTCTGACGAATATATAAGAGCTCCATACTATGTTAATCAAGCAAATATATTAGTTGTAACAAAAGATTCTTACTTTAAGCAATTTAATATCTTAAATGAATTAAATGAAAATGGAATATTAATTATCAACAGTTCTAATTTAGATAACGTTGTACCTTATTGGACTAATGAAGAATTTGATACATTAAAAGAAAAAAATATAACTATATATGCAATAGATGCAAATAAAATTGCAGAAGAAAATAATATACCAAATAAGATTAGTAAAATCATGGAATATATTATTTTAAGATTACTTACTGAAAAAGAAGAAGTAATGGAAAAACTATATGATGGAATATCTAAATCTTATTCTGATAAAGGACAAGACATTGTAGATAGTAATATGAATGCTGTTAAAGAAGCAGCATCAAAAATTCAAATGATAGAAATTACTTCACCAATTGGAAAAGAATATTTCAAAGATAATTCTCTAATTGGAAAAATAAATAGAAGAGAAGGCAATACATTAAAAACTTCAGAAGTAGTATCAATAAAAAATGGTGCGTTTATTGGTGCACTAACTAAGAATGAAAAAAGAAATGTAGCACTTAAAATACCAAAATGGAATTCAGAAAAATGCGTTCAATGTGGTAAATGTGCTATAGTTTGTCCTCATGCAGCTATAAGGCCTTTCTTAGTTAAATCAGAAGAAGGATTAGATGCATTAGGAGCAAAAGATTATAAATTTATGATTTCAATTTCTACATCAGATTGTATGGGATGTGGTTTATGTGCAGAAGCATGCGATCAACACGCAATTGAATTAGTAGAAAATACTACTGAAACAGATGCAGAAACAAAAGAATTATTTAATAATTATAAAAATCCTAATATATTACCAAAATTTAGTATTAAAGGAAGTCAATTCCAAAAACCTAAATTCGAATTCTCAGGAGCATGTGCTGGATGTGGTGAAGCAGCATACATTAAACTATTAACTCAATTATATGGAGATGAAATAGTTATAGCTAATGCTACAGGATGTTCTTCAATATATGGAGGATCAGTTCCATCTACACCATATTCATTACCATGGGCAAATAGTTTATTTGAAGATAATGCTGAATTTGCATATGGAATGCATATTTCATATAAAAATAAGAGATTACAATTAAAGAATGCTATTATAGATAACAAGTCTAAATATGATAACGATTTAGACGCATCTATGAAAGAAATTTATAATAATTACGACAATTACTCAATTGTTAATGAAAACACTCTTAAAATTGATAAAAATAGCCTTCCTGATGAAGTTAAAGAGTTATATGACTACATTAAACCTAGAACAGTTGTTGCAATAGGTGGAGATGGATGGGCATATGACATCGGTTTTAATGGTATAGATCATATATTATCAAGTGGAGAAAATATTAAAGTATTAGTATTAGATACTGAAGTATATTCAAATACTGGTGGACAAATGAGTAAATCATCTAGAGCAGGGCAAGTTGCTGAATTTGCTTCTACTGGTAAAAAAGGATTTAAGAAAGATTTATTTAGAATAGCTATGTCATATCCAAATTGTTATGTAGCATCTATTTGTTTAGGATCTAATCCAATGCAATCTATCAAATCAATGAAAGAAGCATTTGAACACAATGGACCAGCTATCATAATTGCTTATTCTCCATGTATAGAACATGGTATAAAAGGTGGTATGAGTTGTTCATTAAAAGAACAAAAACTAGCTGTAGATTCAGGATATGTATTACTAATGAGATATAATCCAGATAAAAATGAATTAAGTATTGATTCAAAAGAACCAAACTTTGAATTATATGATGATTTCTTGATGAATGAAGTAAGATATAGATCTTTAAAGAAGAAAAATCAAGAACACGCAAATGAAATATTAAATATTAATAAAGAAACATCTATTGATAGATATAATTATTATAAGAACTTAATAAAGGAGGAAAAGTAACATGAACGAAATCGAAATATTAGAATCTGCTGAAGCAAGATTTGCAGCAGTTTTATCAAAAATAGATTTAGATGATCAAGAAAAAATAGACCTATTAACTGAGTTCTCTGCTAAACCTCTTTCAGAACAACTTTTAATGATTAAAGTATTTGAGAGTAGAGTAAAATCTCAAGAAGAACAAATACAACAAAGATTTGTAGAAGAACAAAAAAGAAGAGTTGCATAAACTCTTCTTTTTATATTATTCTTTTTCCATTAAGAATTTTTCTAGCTTTTTAGGATCATCGCCATTCATAACTATCTTATAAACTAGATCAATAACAGGCATTTTTATTTTTTTCTTTTTAATTAAAGAATAAACACTTTTTAAAGTATAATAACCTTCTACTGTAGTTTCTTCTAAATACTTGTTAGAACCTTTAAAATCACCTTTACCAAGTAAAATACCATAAGAGTAGTTTCTTGATTTAGCTGATGTAGCAGTTAATAATAAATCACCAACTCCAGCAAAAGATAAAACTGTTTTTCCTTTACCACCTAAACCTTTAATTAAAGATTTAATATCATGTAATGATTCAGTAATTAAGAATGCTCTAGCTGATTCTGAATATCCTAAACCATCTAATATACCTGCAGCAACAGCTATAACATTTTTAATTGAACCACATAATTCAGTACCAATCATATCTTTAGATTTTCTAATTTTAATATTAGTACCTTTATATAATTTATGAATCTTATTAAATGTTTCATTAGTTTTAACAGCACATGCTAATCCAATTGGTTCTTTTCTTGCTATATCAATAGCAAATGATGGGCCAGATATAACAGCTAAGTTTTTAGTTTTTATTTCATCTAAGAATACTTCATGAACAAATCTACATGATCCTTGCTCTATACCTTTAGAACCAATTACAAAATACATATTCTTATTAATATATGGTTTCATATCATGAGCAATAGAACCAACAAATTTAGCTGTACTCATAATATATACATATTTAGCATCTTTTAATGCTTCTTCATAAGAAGAAGTAAATTTAATACCTTTTGGTATCTTTATTTTTTCTAATGGATCAAATCCTTTTTTACCTGATTCTAATTTTTTTACATTTTCTTCAGATTCAGTCCACATTATAATTTCATTATCTTTATTTTGAGATAAAGTTATAGCCATAGCTATACCATATACACCTGTACCTATAATAGTTATTTTATTCATTATTTTTTCATCTCCTTGATGCCATTATCTAATGTCATTTCATATTTATTGTTACCAGGTTTATAGAATTTAGCATTCTTAATATTATCTGGTAAATATTGTTGCTCAACCCAATGTTTAGGGTAGTTATGAGGATATTTATATAGTGGATTCATTTCTGAATTAATCCAATAAGGAACTTCACCAGTATTTCCTTTTTCAATTAATCCTAAAGCATCATCTATAGCACATATACCTGAATTTGATTTAGGAGACATTGCAAGTTCAATTACAACATCAGCTAAAGGTATTCTAGCTTCAGGTAAACCTAACATTTCAGCAGCTTCAATAGCAGCTCGCACCTTTGGTCCCATTGATGGATTAGCTAAACCAATATCTTCATATGCAACAACTGTCATACGTCTATAAATAATATCTAAATCACCAATAGCAATTAATCTACCTAAATAATATACAGCAGCATCAGGATCTGATCCTCTTATACTTTTTTGGAAAGCACTTATTAATTGATAATGGTTATCACCGTTTTGATCTCCACCTAAAATAGGTTTATTATTAATCGATTCAATTAACTTTAAATCTATTTTATGAGTTTTAGTAGAGTAGTAGCATACTTCTAATAAGTTAAGTGCAGCTCTATAATCCCCAGATGATAACATAGCTATCTTTTCTATAGATTCTTTATCTATTTTTATCTTAGGTAATTTATCTATAGTTTTATTTAATCCATCTATTAATTCTTTTTTATTTAAAGGATGAAGTTCAAATATTTGAACTCTACTTCTAATAGCAGGATTAATTTTATAATAAGGATTACTAGTAGTTAAACCAATCAATATAATAGTTCCATTTTCAATATATGGTAATAATATATCTTGTTTATCTTTATTCATTCTATGAATTTCATCAACTATAATAACAAGTTCACCATACATTTTAGCTTCTTCAATAACTTGATCAAAATCTGATTTATTATTAACTACAGCATTTAAAAATCTATATCTAACGCCTAATTCATTAACTAATGCATAAGCAATAGATGTTTTACCTATACCAGGATTTCCATATAATATCAAACTAAATAGTTTTTTATTATCTACAAGATTTCTTAATACTTTACCTTTACCAACTAAATGTGATTGTCCAATGATGTCATCTAGCTTAGTAGGTCTAATTTTATCAGCAAGTAATTCCATAAAGTATCACCTAATAAAATTATAACATATGTACGACATAAAATGGTATAATATAAATAGGAGAGTAGGTGATTTTATGAATCAAGATTACATTGCTGACTTTTTATCTTATCTAGAATTAGATCTAAATTATTCAGATAATACAATAAAATCATATGACAATGATTTATCTAAATTAGCAGATTATTATTCTAAAAAAGATTTATTAAAATTATCTATTCATGATTTAGAAAAATACATAAATACTTTAAACGATTTAGCACCTACTACAGTAAGTCATAATATATCAAGTATAAAGACTTTTTATAATTACTATATAAAGACTAATAAAATATCAAATAATCCTTCAGATGCTTTAAAACAGCCTAAAATAGGTAAACATTTACCTGATTATTTAACTGAAGATGAAATAGATAAACTATTAGATATAAAGATAGAAACTCCATTTGATGCAAGAAATAAAGCTATACTAGAATTAATGTATGGAACAGGTTTAAGAATATCAGAAGTAATATCATTAGAATTTAATAATATAGACTTCGAAGATTGTATTGTAAGAGTTGTTGGTAAAGGATCTAAAGAAAGAATCGTTCCTATCAATGATTATGCCCTAAACGCTTTAAAAACATATATAAATGACTATAGACCATCTATGTTAAAGAAATCTATTAATAATTATTTATTTTTAAATAATCATGGTAAACAAATGACTAGACAAGGTATATTTAAAATGATTAAAGCTGAATGTGATAAAAAACATATTAATAAAGATATATCACCACATACGCTTAGACATACATTTGCTACTCATTTATTAATGAATGGAGCAGATTTAAGAGTAATACAAGAGTTATTAGGTCATTCAGATATATCAACTACTCAAATATATACACATTTAACAAATGAAAAACTTCATATGGATTATGAAGAATATTTCCCAAGAAAGTAAGGAGAATAAATATGAGAATAATATATATGCATCATGCTGAAAGAGACATTGGACCAAATCACTACGATCCAATTTTAAGACAAGAAGAAGATATAACTGAAAGAGGAATTAAAGAAGTAAGAGTTATAGCAGAACAAATGCAAGAAAGAACTAAAAATAACATATTACATATAAAAGCTATAGTATCATCACCATATAAGAGATGTATGCATACAGCATCTATTATTAATGAATATTTAAATGTTCCAATCATTGAAGATCCTAGATTTAATGAAGCAGACAGCAAAGAAGATATGAATATTGGTACATTGTGGCAAAGAACTATGGATGGAATACAAGATATAGTAGATAAATATGATGAAAATGATGATATATTAGTAGTAACAAGTGGAGTAAACCTAACAGGATTTATCTGTTACTTCTATAATATAGATCCTAAATCTAATCCACCAATAGCGCAAGGAGCAACATGTTCACCAGTTAATTTTATTATAAACAAATAGAAGAGGGGAATTATATCGTTTTTCGATATTATATAAAAATGCATAGACATCTACTCCCCCTACTCCGGAGTAGAGTAAAATTTTGATGGTCATATATTATTTTTTAATAAATGATCAAATAATAAAGTTTGATAGATAATGAAATATAAAAACATATTTAAATAATATATAATTATAAATACAATAATTAAAATAAAATAATTTTTAATTTAGATTATTTAAATTTAAAAAAATATTTTTTATAAAAATCATTTTAAAATAAATTATTTAAATAAAAATAAATATATATATAATATATATATAATATATATATGAAATAAAATAAAAAAATATATGTATATGATGTAGTAATCATATCCATATCAATAGAGATACATATATGAATAGATATTCATGTAGAACACATAAAATGATATATTTGTTGCATATATAAAGTGGATAAATACCCATCTAAACAATTAAAATAAACAACTTCACATAATATATATTATGTTAACTTCCATATTGGATGGATAACTATCTATTTAATTATTTTAAATCACTACTTTATTTTATAATTATTAATACTCATATTATTTATGAGTATTTTTTTATGAAACAATTTTATATGTATATCTATTCATTATATATTACTATTTTATTTAATTATTATACTCTATATGTATAATTACCTATTAAAAATCAGATAGGGGGCTTAAATTTTAAAAATAGGTATATATAAATAGAGTAATCCCCTCTTCTATTAAAATACAGAAAGAGGGGACTTTAATTTTAAATTTCTATATAATTATATTATTAATAATATATATATAATTATTTTTAGATATTTTTTTATTTTTTTATATAAATATAGATAAGATATTAAGTAGAATAATAACAAAAAAGACACAAATAATCATATAAAAGCTAAAAGAAGTGGTAAATCCCCTTCTCTAGCCCATAATAAAAGAATGGATAGTGTTATCCATTCTTTTTAATACATTTTTTTGCTGTGTCAAAATTAATTAGATTATCAAATGATTCATCATTATCTAAATCAATTACTTCAAAATCATAATTAATTACTCTTCTATTTTCATCAAAATCTGCAAAGCTTTCATGATTATAATTTTCTTTATATTTACTATATATTAAGTGTTCAATATATTTAATAATTTCAAACGCACCAACAAGCAAGAATCCATCTGGTAAGAAGATATATGCATATTTTTTATATGGCATCTTTGTTTTTAATATTTCTTGACCATCTAATCCATTATTATAGTTAACTTTAACAATAGTAGGATTTGAATCTAATTCGGATACTCCTTTATAAAGATTAAAGTCTGAATGAGTAGTTAAATCTTGTAATAAAAATCTATTTATATCTTTAGTAATTTTTTCTTTTAACTCTTTAGAATCAGTTTTTAAATATTGAGATATTTTTTCATTTATATAACTTAAATCTACGCTTGTTAAATCTACATAATATTTTTCATCACCTTGATAATATACATTCCAAGCATGACCACTTATATCATTAACACCAGATATAACTCTTGATTTAAGACCAACTTTTAAGCAAATAATATCAAATAAGTTAGCATAATTAATACATATACCATCAGTAACTTCTTTATCATCAAATATAATTGATGATAAATCATATCTATTATAATAACTACTTAATAATGAATAAGCATCTTTATCATCAGTTATTTCATCTAAATAGTTAGCAACGTCTTGGTCATATCTAATCTTACGATTTATATAATTAATAACTTTATATAATTTATCTTGTTCAGAGTCTTTATCTGTTATATTTAAACTATCAACAATCTTATCTAATTCACTATCAATTCTTAGTAAATCATCTCTTGAATAATTACCGTTTATTTCTAATTTAACTTTAGCACCTTTAGTGTCTTTAAACATATTTATAAGAGTAATAGCTTCTAATTCCTCAGTTGCATATAAATATGCTGTAATACTTGGTATATCTTTCAAATAACTTAAATCAAATTCTTCATCTTTGTGTAACATAGGATTATTAAAATATAATCCTATTTGATATAAATTTAAAGATTGAAGTATTTTTAATTGATCTTTTGTTAAACACTCAGCATTAGAAATTAATAAAGTAGTTAGATTATTACAATACTTTAAAAAAGATAAATCATCATTAATAGATAAATCTATACTTAAATAAGAAATATTATTTAATAATTCAGTAGTAATATTATCATCAACTTTATCTTCACCAGGAATAAATGAAGCAGATTCTTTGCCTTCAATATATCCTGAATTATATAAAGAATATCTAACAGCAGATGGTATTTCAGCCAAATGTTCTACATTAGATGAATAAAATGAGTTTAAAGCTCCACCATATAATCCAGCACCTACAGTAATGCCAAATATAGTTTTATACAATGCAATTTTCTTCTTGACGTCCATAAAATACGGGCATATTTGAAATATACCCTAACCCCTTTTCTGAGTAAATATTATAGCACCAATCCCCTTCTCTAGCAAATTTATAAATTAGAAATTTGCCAAACAAAAACTTTTTTGTTATAATAGCAATCGGTTTTTATGAAAAGGGGCCTAATTAAATATAGTTCTTGTATTATAAAAGAAAAAGACATCTAACTGATGTCTTTTTTTGTTACTTAAATTCTTGCTACCATTAAGTTAGATGAAGAATATTTTCTTAATCCGGCATAGAAAATTACTACAGCTAATGTAATTATAATTATAGATCCACCAAGTAATATTAATAAGTTAGTAATATTAAAATCAATTAATAATCTAAGTGGAATAAATACTATAAATGCTACCGGGATAAGTGTATAGAATAAAATATGTACATATCTATTAAATATAGTATCTGGGTAAGTACCAAACATTGTTACAAATCCAGTTAATGAATCAGCTAATGAATCAACTTTACCTAACCAGAAAGCTAAACTATTATAGATAATTGCTGAGCATACATCTACTATACCACCAATTATCAATAATAATGTAAATACAATGAATTTATATGGAGTAATTCCTGATATAAATAATAATATATATGCATATAGTAAATCACCAAAAGCAGATGGTGTAACACCTAAAATAGCTTGTATTAAAACATTTTTAGGCATTACCATAAAAGCGTCTAATTTACCATCAGTAATCTTACCACTTAGTTCATATGCACCTTTAAAGAACGCACGTGAAACACCATATGAACCAGAAGCTAAACCCCAAAGTAATAATATAGTATTTATAGTATAACCATTAATATTATCTTTAATTGAATACATTACTACCCATACTAATATAAATGACGCATTATTAAGAATCATGAAAAGTACATTCATTATAAAAGCTACTTTATTTTCCATTTCTCTCATAATAGCATACTTAGTAGATAGATAAGTAATCTTAAATAGATTTTTAACCTCCGTTAACATTAATATTCTTCACCCCTTTCTTATATATAATCATAGTTAAAATATAAAATACTATAATATAAATTCCTTGAGCAATTAATACTCTGATCAAGAAATCGTAATTGAAATCTACGAATAATTTAGCAGGTCCATAATTTAATGCAAATATAGGACTATATTCTAGAATTGGTTGAATAGCTTTAGGCATAAATTCAATTGGGAATAATGTACCAATTACTAATATAACTTTAGAATATATCCAATATATAGGTGCTGAATCTTCCATAAAGAATGCTAATAAGCCAATTGATACACATATAAGCATATTAATAATAACACCTATAGCACCTGTAATAATCGCAATTATACATCCTAATAAATTAAAATTAGGAATATTACCAATTAGTATATAACCAAGTACTATTGCTGCTGGTAATAATACTAATAATTTAAAAGAAAAATCTGCAAAAGTCTTAGATAAAATATAATTAATATAGTTGTATGGCTTATTAATCAAATAAGCTATATTACCATTTTTAACATCATCAGATATATTTTTAACTATTCTTCTACCTTTAATACATGACCATAATGTTTCAGTAAATAAGATATACCAAATCATTTGAGTATAACTATATCCATTAATTAAAGATTCAGGATCACTATATAAGGAATTCCATAGATTTAAGTAAATATAAATAATTAATACTAATGTTAATGACCCAGCAATAAAACTTTTAAGATATTGTAATGAATTAATAAATTCCGTTTTAAATATAAATAAATACTTCTTCATTATTTACCCTTTTTATATATTTCACTTATGATCTCTTCTAGAGGAGTATTACTTATATTTATATCTATAATTTTATCTGGATTTAATAATTTAATAGCATCAGATATATCTCTTTGTTTTAAATCTACTTCTATCTTTAAATTATATCCTTTATCTTTTAGTATCTTTATACCTTTTTGATCTTCTAAATTGATCTTTTCTTTCATCTTAGCATCTATAATTTTCTTATTTAAATAATGGTATTTTAAGTTTTCCATTGTGTCATCTAATACAACTGTACCATTATTAATAATAATTACACGCTTACATAATTTTTCAATATCTCCAACATCATGTGATGTAAGGAAAACTGTAGTATGACACTCCTTATTCATACGTTTAATAAATGTACGAATGTTTTCTTTAACAACAGGATCTAGACCGATTGTAGGTTCATCGAGGAAAAGAATCTTAGGATCATTTATAAGGGAACATGCAATCTCACATCTAATACGTTGTCCTAAAGATAAACTTTTTACAGGAGTATTAATAAATTCGTCTAATTCAAATAAGTTTTTTAATTCTTCAATTTTCTTTTCTACTTCATAATCTTTTAAATCATAGATAGCTCCAAAAAACTTAAAATTATCATATGGTGTAAGATGTGTCCAAAGTTGCTCTTTTTGTCCAAATACTGTACCAATTTCATATGCTAATTTTTTTCTATCCTTTCTTGGATCTAATCCTAATATTTTAATATCTCCATTATTTGGATATAAAATACCAGTTAGCATTTTGATAGTAGTAGATTTACCAGCACCATTTGGTCCAATAAATGCTACCATTTCACCCTTCTCTACACTAAAAGATACTTTATTAACCGCTTTAATAGTTTTATATTTAGGTTTAAAGATAGATTTAATACTACCACTTAAACCTTTACCTTTTACTTTACTCTTAAAAGTTTTTGATAGATTTTTAACTTCTATTACACTCATATTATCACCCTCTTATTATCTATCAAAATTATAACGCAATTAACAAGCTTTCTTACATAGTTTCATGCATCCTAATTTATTTGCAGCTTCAAGTTCATCTAATAAATTATTACGTAAGCAATAACACATATATTGATTATATGCTTTACGATATTCTTTACCGTTTCTGCATCTTAACAGTTTATACATTTTCATATAAATTCCCCCTTTAATAAATCTTTATTTTGTAAATATTAAAAATAGATCCTATTAAAGAAATGGAATAGAAAATAAATAGATTAATTAAAAGTTAATTGAATAGACTAATTTAGTAATATTAAAGAAACCTATATGATGCATTTGTTGCACCCATAGTTTTCTAATATAATAAATCGCCGTTTTAATTTCTTCATCTAACATCATATAAATTCCTCCTTTCTTACTATATTAGTCTTGTGAGTGTATAAAAAAAAACAGAGCACTTCCATTTCTGGAAGTGACTCCGTGTTATCTACTTAACAACGTGTAGGTATTTACCCTATACAGCTCGGTTATAAAAACCTATGTATACTCACTTGACTTGCTAACAATATAAAACAAAATAAAATGTTTGTCAAATATTTTTTATAAAAAAAGAAAAGATTAAACTTTTCTTGATTGAATTTCAGCAATTTTCTCTAAAACTTCAGCAGCATTTTCAGTAGTTATTTCAGCATAACCTAATTCTCTTAATGCTTGAATCTTAATAGTAGTTAATTGTTGAGTTCTAGATAATTTTTCTTCATTTCTAGATTCAATTTCTTCTACGAATCTATTTCTAGATTGAATAACTCTTGCTTTTGAAGCTCCACCATTTGAATATAAAGTGAAAGCTGAATGAATTATACCTTCAAATATAAATTGTTTATCTTCATTAAATTTAAAGATATTTGGTGATGTAAACCCAGTTGCCTTTGATAAATATGCTAACATATATTTAATTTCAGGAACATTATCCATAGATTGTAATAAATGATATAGGTATTGAAGAGCATAGAAATTTTCTTCATGATTTTCAGAATCAACTAATTTTTCTTTAATTAAGAAAGTCATATCGCTTAATAAAGCATGTTCTTCTTTCTTTAATCCTTTAAGATCTAAATAATCATTTTCTTGTGCTTCTTTAACACCTTCATTTAATCTATTTTCTACATCTAATAGATATTCTGTAGATACTTTAATACCTTCAATAGTTGAAGCATCTCCGTCATCAATATCTAATAATTTGAATAATAGAATTTTCTTTTCTTTAGGCCATTTATTGATGTCTTCTAATTCTAAGTAGTTATAAACCATTTGTCTAGATACACCTAAATATTTAGCTAATCTAACTTTAGAAATTCCTAATTCTTGTAATAATTTATTTAATTGTTCCATCTTCTATCTTCCTTATCTATTTTACAAATTAATCTTAACATTTTACTTTACACATGTCAATAGTTTACAATTCGAAAATATAAAATTATTGAATATCTTCTATAAATATGCTTTACAAAAAAATAGATTACATTTATGTAATCTATTTAGTTAAATATGTGTTATATTTACGAGTTAATTTATCAATTAAATCTCTTTTTTGTAAAGATTCTTTCCATTCTTTAGGTATACTTTTATTCTTATAAACTATACCAGCAACTGCACCAACTAAAGAACCAATGTTATCAGTACATTCACCTAAATTAATGGCTCCTATAATTGCTGATTCAAAGCTATTTGTATTTGCTAAAACCCAAATAGCAGCTTCTAAAGCATGTACACAGTAATTATCAGATTCTATCTCATCAATAGATAAATTTGTTATATCTTCTTTAATAAATCTATCAAATTCTTCTAAATAACTTAAATCAAAGAATTTATCATATTTATATTTTCTGACCATTTTATAAGCATCTTTAATAGTTTTGCCATTAAGAACATAGATCATAAATTTAACATACATAAAACAAGTTATAATAGATATTATATTAGCATTTGTAATACTACTTACTTTATATACCAAATCATAGATTTTCTTATCAGATAGTTTCTTATAAAAGCAATATAATGCTATAGGACTCATTCTAATAAGAGATCCATTATCATTTGTAGATGGTTTAACTCCACCACAAGTTAAAGCATTTTTACTATCCCAATATCTCATAAGTGAAAATCTAGTTGTATCAGTTATACTAAATAATTCTCCAGTTGGAGTATATTTATTATCGTTTACCCATTCACACATCTTATTAGCTATATCTGTAATATCTACTCCTTTAGAATCTGCAATAGAATCCATAGTAATTAAAGTCATAGATGTATCATCACTCCAAGAACCTGCAGGAACAAAATAATTACCATATCCAAGCATATTTGTTACAGGATTCTTTAATAATCTACTTCTATCATATTCTTCAATTGGAACGCCCATTGCATCTCCAACTGCAAGACCATATATACAATCTTTAATAATACTCATATTATCACATCCTAGTTTTATAAGAGTACATATATTATATCAAAAAAATACCAATTTTTCATTGGTATTTAGCTATTAGTTATAATAAATGATTTCATATCATCTAATATACTATTTAATTCTTTTTGATTTTTATAGTCTTCTTCATTAAATGTAATATCATATACTCTATTATCTAAATATATAACAATTCCATTTATACCACCTTCAGAAGTATTAAACTTCTTATGTTTCTTAGCATTATATTTTAAATATATATTATTTCCAAAGTAATTATATAATCTATAACCATTAGTTTTTGTATTAACTACAACTGATTCAATATTATCTGAAACAATTTCTTTTATATTATATTTTTTCTTAGAATTCTTATTTGTTAAATCAACTACAATAGAACTATCATCTAAATTATTATACCAATCATTAACTGTTACATCAGTTTTAAAATCGAACATAAAATTATCAGTAATAGATACATGTTCTAAGTTATTAGGTAATTTAAATCCAATATAATCAATTGAATCTACAACTGAAATACTAATATTCTTAGTTAAATTAGTTAAGAATACATTCATATTATTATCAGATAATTTAATATTATTAATACTAATTGTTAGATAATAATTAATATCTTTATCATTTAATACATATCTATATCCATATATATTTCCATTAGATAAATCATAGTAGAATGTATAATTATTAAATTCATATCTTTGAATATTATCATTATTATTTAAAACATTAATATTATTAGTTATATCTAAATTAACTAAATAAAAATTCATATTATTATCAATTACATAAAAAGATACATTTGAATTATTATTAAAAGCATTAAATAAGAACCATTTATTCTCATTTAAAGTTAAATTATAGTACTTTTCTCCAATAGAACCATTATAATCGTATACTACATTGCCTAATTCTAAATTAGATGTAACATTAGATACATATTTAATATAATTATTTCTATAAATATCTCTTAATGTATTACTTTTATATAATTCATTCCAAGAAGTACTTGAAATATTATTTATATTATCAGTTACAATATTTAATTCATTTCTATCTAATAAAATCTCATTTGATTGAGCATATAAATTATTATCTA
>JAEENX010000019.1 GCA_016283935.1 Bacilli bacterium | reverse complement strand
AACTTATCATTCATCTGAATCACTATCCTCTCCAGTAATTTCTCTTATCATTCTTTCCATTTCTGCTTGTTCTTCTGGAGTAGCAGGTTCAGATTTAATATCTTCATTAAGCCACCAAGGAACTGGTGATTTATCAACTTTATCACTATTATATTTATATTTATTTCTATTATTATATTTATTATTATGTGTAACTGAATAATCAATATTTTCTTGATTATTTGATTTATCTCTTATTGACCATTTATCCCATATGTTATCAACTAATTGAATAACCCTTCTAGTATTTTTATCATTGTGATCATAAATACATTTAATTAATCCTATCTTTTCTAATTTCTTAATATGTCTTGAAGCTGTTTCTATTGTTATATTATACATTTCAGAAAGTTTTTTATTTGTTATCCAACAATATCCTTCCTTTTTGCATAAGTATATAATACGTTCAGCAATCAATTTTTCTTCTGGTGTTAATAATTTTGTTTCATAAATGTGTTTTGGTACTACTGCATAAATTACAATATAGTCTTCCATGTTTTTAATCTCCTTTCAAATTACTGAACATCGGCCTTTGTTCAATACCATTATCTCGAATATTGATTATTTAAAACATGTCAAAAAATTCTCTATTTTTATCCTAAAAAACTATATTAATTATTCCTAAATTTTTCCTACATAAAAAAAGCAGGTATTTCTACCCACTTTGTTCGGAATATCTTAATAGTACGAGCATTTACTATTATAATATTTTTTTAAATTGTTTAAATTTATTTTTACCATAAACAAATTTTTTATCATTTGTATTTTCAGGTAATTCAATTACTTCTAAAATATAATCATGAATATTAACAAGTAATTTTAATCCATCTTTTTTTATTAAATAATATGGTGTTGTATCATCTAAAGCATCTAGTGTTTCCATTGGACCTGCTCCGACTATCCAATCACTTACTATCCAAGAAAGTTTACTATGATTTTTACTTCTTAATAATTCATAAACTTCCCATGGTTCAGCATAATTATCTTTAATTATTTGAACATATCCTTTTTCATTCATTTTATATTTGTCTTTATCTAATTCCTTTTTCATAGATAAAGCTGGTAATGAATTATCATTATCTAATAAATAATCTACTGTAAGATTAAATACTTTAGATAATTCTTGTAAGTTAGATACATCTGGTAATCCTTCATCGCTTTCCCATTTAGTTATTGCTTGTCTTGAAACATTCATTATTTCAGCAAGATTTTCTTGAGATAATCCAAATCTTTTTCTTATCTCTTTTAATTTTTGACCTAATGTCATAATATCTCCTTCTTTCCGACTTTAATTTTACTAAGATATTTCAATCATTAACAGCAACATTACTTTACATTTATGCTACTTATCGTAGCAATGCACATTCCTATATACTATTTTACCATAAAAAATCAGGATTTTACTCCTGATTTAATTGAACATAATGTCTTAATATTCCGAACACCTTTATTTTTCTTCTTATACTATTTTTCCATCTTTTAATCTTATTATTCTATTACCATATTTTGCTGATTCTTCTGAATGTGTTACTTGAAGAATAGTTATATGTTCTTCTTCATTTATCTTTTTAAATAATTCCATAACTTCTTTACCTGATTTTGAATCTAAGTTACCTATAGGTTCATCAGCAAATATAATTGATGGGTTTAAAATAACTGCTCTTGCTATTGAAACTCTTTGTTGTTGTCCACCTGATAATTCTTTAGGTAAACTTTTTCTTTTATCTTCAAGTCCGATTGTCTTTAAAATATAATCTAATCTCTCTTTATAATTAGATTCTTTCTCACCATTCATAACAACTGGTAACATGATATTTTCTTCTACTGTTAAGTTTTGTACTAGGTTATAGAATTGGAATACAAATCCTATATCTCTTCTTCTTAACTTAGACATTTCATTATCAGATAATTTAGATATATCTTTACCATTGATTAATACTTTGCCTTTAGTTGGTTTGTCTAATCCTCCTACTAAATATAAAAGTGTTGATTTACCAGATCCAGATGGTCCCATTAATGATACAAATTCTCCATCTTTAATTTCAATATCTATATCATCTAATACTCTAACTTTATTATCTTTTTCTCCAAATTCTTTAATTAAATTAACTGTTTTAATATTTCCCATATTAATCCTCCTATTCATATTTTATAGCTTCTACTACATTTATTTTTTTCATCTTTTTAATTGGTACAATCACAGTAGATAATAATACTACTAATACAATACCCATGATCATTAATCCTACATTATACTGATATTGAACATCTGTATACATTTTAATTCCATACATTAATTTATTCATATATCTTAATGACATAATTGATACTCCAAATCCAAATGCACATGCAACAATATTAGATGTAATGTTTTCAATAACTAACATTCTTCTTAATTGAGATTTACTCATACATATTGAATTTAGTACTGCAATTTCTTTTGTTCTTTCCATAAAACTTATTAATTGATTATTAATTATACCTACAAATGATAGTATTAATGATAATGCAATAATTATATAGAATAAACTCATGAATGAATTTATATTCTTTCTTTGAATATTACAAAAATCATCTATAGTCCATATAGTTATATCTGGATCTTTTAATTCTCTTTCCATTAATTCAATTGTATCTCTTACTTTATTATTATCATTAACTGAAAATTCAATTGAGAATGGAACTTCCGTTATTTTTTGTTTGAATACATCATCAGTTAATACAACAATCTCTCTTTGAGTACTCATATAATATGAATTAACTGTTCCAACTATTTTAACTTTAATATGACTATCTTGAGTTTTTAGGTAAAAATCAATTGTATCTCCTACTTTAAGATTGTTATTCTTTAATAGTATTTCATCAAATAAACATTCATCATCTTTTAAATCATTTATTTTATAATCTAATTCTTTAATAGATGGATTTGATTTATCCATTCCTAAAAACATAGGATTAGCATCTAACTTTTTACCATCATTGTAGGTAATATCATCATTAGAATACATAAATGTATATTCTATATTCTTAACGTTATCAACATTATTTAATGAAGCATATTCATTATATTTTTTAGATACATCTCTAATTGTTCCATCATATCCAGAAAATTGAACTTTATATGAGTCAATCATACTATTAAATGACATTGATATATTAACAATAACTAACATAATTGAAGTTGATATAACTACTAATCTAGTTGAAGAGATAAGTAATTTATTAAAGCCTAAATTTTTACCTGCCATCAAAAGTGATCCACTGTTAATCATTTTAGCTATACCACATATTATCTTTGATAAGAATAACATCATAGTTGGTATAAAATACGCTATGCCTACCCAGAACATTATTAAACTTAATGCACTTAATAAAGAATTAGTATCACCTATAACAAAATATGTTATTATTGAAAGAAGAATTAATATAAAACTAATAATTGATTCTTTAATATTAAATCCTGCTTTACTATTTTTACCTTCAAACATTATTTCTTTAATTGAATATTTATTAGATTTAATAATTGATGCTAAAGACATAAATACTTCTAAGCATATAGTAAATATTATTCCTGATATTAAATTATTAACTGGTACACTTGCTTTTATTGTTGTTCCTGTTAACATACTTGCAGCAAAATTATTTATTAAAATTGATACTAATGCACCTACTGATCCACCTAATAATCCATATATACTATTCTCTAATACTAATAACATATTCATTTTAAATTTAGATGCACCTACTGATCTAAATGTTCCTATAACAGGCATTCTTTCCATTACTATCATTTTATTTAATGTATTTACTACAAAGAATATCATTATAGTAGCCATTATCATTATAACCAATAATATAAATTGGGTATAATAATTATCTTCTCTTATTTTTTCTTCATCTACTAGTTTTTCTACCATATATTCTTTTTTATCATTATTATCTTGAATGTACTTTTTAACATCATCTACTTTTTCATTATTTAATACATCTATATAATATGTTCTATATTTATTGTTTTCATCAGAAGTAATTTTATTATATGTATCATTATTAATTATTCCTGATAATGATTTAAATGATAATAAACCTTTAGCTTCTACTATATCTTTTATCTTTAATTCATATTTACTATCCATTAAATCAATAGTTATAATATCATTTAATTTATATTTATATTTATCAGCAGTTGTTTTACTAATAATAATTTCATTATCTAATAAATCTATATTATCAATTAAATTAATATTAGATGCTTCTTTAATATCAGTTCCATATATTACTAATGTCTTATCTTTATGAATTGTATACAAATCATTTACTCCTACTATTTTTGATTCTTCATTAGATAATTTAATATCATTAATATTAAATGGAACATATGATGCCACTAGAACATCTGATTTACCAATTGCATCTCTTGATTGTTTTGCTTTTGTTTCAACTATTTGATTAGGTATAGTTAAATTTAAAATAAATACAACTGAAGCAATCATCAACGATAATATAATTAATAAACTACGTCCTTTCTTTTCTTTAATATTTCTTAAAATATGTGTTATGATTATTCTCACGATAATCTCTCCTTTCGACACATTAATCATACTAAAAACTATAATTATTGTCTGCCACTTTTTAATTGCATAATAAAAAGCAATCAAAAGATTGCATTTTATTAATCATATATCTTGGCTTTAGTATCTGCTTGAATCATTCTACCATATTTAAATATATAAATAATACTTACACCTATTAAAATAACAATTATATCTTTTATATTTATGTCAATTGCTAAATCTAAATGAGCTATTATAGAATAAATGAGTGCTGTTATTTTTTGTAGAACCATTTCTACTAACACAAATAAACAAGCTTTATGAACTATTTTTTCATTTTCTATTGTAAATGGTGTATTACCATTATAAATATTTTTATATAATTTATATAAACAATGTAATGATAAGACTGTCAATATTGAAAGAATCGTCATACATATTAATATATATTCAATACTTATTCTAAAAAATGTATTATCATGACTCTTTATAAATTCATCTATATTAGTTCTTGTTTCAACATAATGATCAGTTCCATCAATATTTATTATATTTCCATTTATACGATAATCTATTTCTTTATTTATTATTTTAATTTTGTTATTATTTATTTCAAATGTATTCGAAACAAATGGAAATATTAAACAT
The DNA here is from genome assembly GCA_016283935.1 of Bacilli bacterium. Lineage (GTDB taxonomy): Bacteria > Bacillota_I > Bacilli_A > RF39 > UBA660 > UBA6985. The sequence continues at coordinate 1,293 of JAEENX010000019.1, read as the reverse complement.
AAAAGAATCATACATACTGTTGGAATTGCAATTATTGTTTTAACAATATTTGTAATTATATATATAGCTTTACTTAAACCTTTCATCCTCTTTTGTTGTTCTTTTTTAAATTTAACTATGCTATCTTGAGTTTCTTTATCAAATGATTCTATATCTACTATATTGTCATTAATAAGATCATTTATATTGCAATGAAATATAGAACATAAAGCAACAATATTACTCATTTCTGGGTATGCTTCCCCAACTTCCCATCTACTAACTGCTTGTCTTGAAACTCCAACTTTTTCCGCTAACACTTCCTGTGACATTTTACTATTTTTTCTGAAGTTTTTTAGATTTTCACCAAAGTTCATAACATCACCAACCTATAACAATTATACCACACATTTTCTAATTTCTTTTGTTCGTAATATTACTAAAAAAAGATGAGATTGTTTCTCACCTTAATATACGAGAATTTCTTAATCTTAAGATCATTATAATATAAACATAAACAATATACTTAAATATGAACATTTTGTGTTCTTATTTAATAATAAATACACAATTCCATAAATAATTGCTGAAGCAAATGCAAATATTCCAGTTGCCATACTTTGAGTAAGAATATGCATTAATCCCCATGTAAATGCAAGAACTAAACCACCATAAGGAATTATTTTATTTTTTGAAATTGCTTCAAAGAATCTTTGACCAAATGAAATTGTAAGTATTATTAAAATTGTTTCAAAGAAATAATACATATATTGAAATATAAATTTAATAATGCCTAATTCTTTAAATTCATTTATAGGTTTTATTCCACCAATAACAAAATATTTTGTTATTAAATACACAATAATTAATATTATTGCAAGCAATAATTTTCTTTTACTAACATTATCGTTATTTATTAAATCAAACTTTAATTTTTTCTTACTATTTTTATATAGAATAAAACTTATCGTTCCCCAAAGTATAATTGTTAAAGTCCAATGAATACATGCAGTAAATGTTGTTTGTTCTTTTACAAAAATATTTTCAATCATCATCAACAATATTTCTAATCCAAAACCTGCAAATGAATAAAGAGAATACCATAAAAAATCTTTATTATCTATTTTAGTCATTCTACCAACTCCTACTAAACATTATATCATATATTTTTAAAATTTAATTACATCGTAAGATTACCAGTTTCCGATTATTATTTATTATCAGAAATTGTAACAATACAAGCATCTGCCATTGCTTGTTTTATTATATCTGTTCTCTCTCTTTTTATAACATTTTTAATATTCAATTGTAATG
>JAEENX010000018.1 GCA_016283935.1 Bacilli bacterium | reverse complement strand
ATTAGAAAATAAAAAAGATAAGCTTAATTGCTTATCTTTTTTTATGAATACTTTTTAAACATACTATGTTTACCTATTCTAATTACAACCATTATTAATAAGATAATTGGAATTGATAATAAGTAATATGTTTTAAATAAACCTGTAGATGGATTTTCATCAACCTTAGGTATTTGTTCTTGTACTACTTCTTTAACTCTCTTCTTATATTTATAAGTTAGAATTTGATCTTCTAATGAAACAGTATAACTATTATCTAATGTAGATACTAGATTATAATCTTCAATATTTTTAGATATAGGTGTATATAAAGCACCGACTAAATCATTTACTATAGTGTCTTCACTTATAGTTTCGTTAGTATCTATATCAATATACTTAATAATAATATTTCCATATATCTTAACATCAGTTATACCGGATGTTTCTTTAACATTAGAATTATTATCTAATACTATACTTCCAGATATATTATTAACAATTGGTTCATTTACTACTATATCTTTAAATATTACTTTAATACCTTTTGTATATTCTTTTTCAGTAGATTCAAGATTTTCTATAGTATCATTTATTACCCATGTAATAGTCTTAGTTGAAGAATCATACTCTCCTCCATCTAAATCTGATTTTTCTGGAATAATTTCATATGGAAGAACATTACTAATTGTAACTTTTGAAGGACCTAGATAATTTGTTGAAGTAAACTTATAAGTAATCTTAATATTAACTTCTTCATCAACTTTACTTATTACTTCAGGACATTCAACATCTATATTAGTAGTTAAATCAGATTCTATCATTTCATAGTAATAAATAACTTCTGTTATTTCTGATTTAATAGTTCCTTTATAATTATTTGGAGTAATCTTTAAAGCATAATTATCAGTTACTTCAGATGATGCAGTAGTTTCATATGAATCACCATATAATCTAAAGTATTCTTCTTGAGTAGCTAATACTTTATTAGTTCCATATTCTAAATGTTTTACTACTAATTTATACTTTTCTAATACATTTATATTTAGTAATGATTCATTTATAATACTTTCTTCTTCTGCTCTTAAAGTACTTGTTACTTTAGTATTATATGTTTTAGCACTTATCGGTACATCTTTATATACAATACTTATATTGTATTCATAAGAAAGATCTTTTTTATCTATAGTTGTTGTTGAACCTGGATTATTCCATGTAATAGTTTTATTACTTGAATTATATGTCCCTCCATTTAAATTAGATTTTGATTCATCTATTTCATATGGAAGTTCAACAACAATACTATTACTATACTCACCTATTAAATCTTTAACTGAACCATTAGAAGTGATTGTATAATTGATTGAATCAAATCTATCTTCAACTGATTCAGGTCCTGTTATATTAACATTTCCAGTTAATATAGGAGTCTTCTTTTCATATACAAATATAACATCTGTTTTTTCAGCTTTGATTGTTCCTTTATAATTATCTGGTAGTTTCTTTAATTGATAGTTACCAGGTAATTTACTACTTATACCTACTTCATATGATTCGTTGTAATATTTTTCGAATTCTTCATCATCTGCTAACACCTTACTTGTACCATATTCTACATGATGTACAACAAGTCTATATTTTTCTTTTATGTCAGTAGATGTCTCTTTACTAGAAGACATTGTTCCTAAGTCATTTGAAATAGTATTAGTATAAGTTGAACTTATATTTAATACATCAATTGGGATATCTAAATAAACTATACTTATTTCATGACTAGTACTAAAGTTATTAACGTTAGCATTAGTTGTTTCATATGGAGTTGTCCATGTAATAGTCTTTGTAGAATTATCATATGTTCCTCCATCTAAATTAGATTTAGCTGGATTCACTTCATATGGTAATTTAATTACATCAACTATTGAACCTGTTCCAATAAAATCTTTAACAGTAGTAGCACTACTAAAGTTATATATAATTTCTTTTGTTCTCTTATCTATTTGAGATGTTCCTGTTATATCAACTGTACTAGTTAAATTAGGGTTCTTCTTTTCGTAAAGATAAGTTACTACGGTTTCTTCTGCTAATACAGTTCCTTTATAATTAGTTGGTCTTGTTTTTAATTGATAATTACCAGGAATACTAGAAGACTCTCCTACTTCATAGGATTCATTATATAACTTATAGTATGTATCTTCTGGTGCTATTTCATTATTAGTACCATATTCTAAGTGTTTAACTGTTATCTTATATTTTTCATTTATATTAGTAGTTACATCAGTATCTACTGTTTTATTATTTAATTCAGTTGTATTTGTAACAGTATAAATTCCTTTTATACTTCCTACACTTATTGGAATATTTTTATATACAACAGTTATTTCATGATATAAATCAACTGATGTTGAATCTGCAGTTGTTACATTATGTGTAGTTGTCCATGTAATAGTTTTAGCAGAACTATTATATGTTCCTCCATCTAGATTAGATTTAGTTAAATCTATTTCATATGGAAGTTCAAATACTTCTTTAATTGTTTCAGAGCCAATATAATCTTTTGTTGTAGATTTTCCTGACAAATTATATGTAACTAGATTAGTTCTATTATCTATATCATTTGTTCCATCAATAGATAATTCTATATTTAACTCAGGAGTTTTCTTTTCATAAAGATATGTTATGACTGTTTCTTCTGCTAACACTTTACCTTTATAGTTATCTGGTCTTGTTTTTAATTTATAGTTGCCAGGTAATTCTGAACTTTCACCATATTCATAATCTTCATTGTAATATTTATAATATGTTTCTTCTGGTGCTACAACATTGTTAGTACCATCTTCTAAATGCTTAACTGTTATTTTATGTTTTTCATTTATTTGAGTAGTTAAATTTTCATTTATAGTATTTTCTTCATGTATTTCATTTTCATTTAATACTAAGGATAAATAAGATGCAGTTATTGATCTATCTGAAATAGGAATACTTGAATATACTACTTCTATTGTATGTTCAACTTCAAATTCAAATGGATCAGCAGATTCAATTGTCTTATTACTAGCCCATGTAATAGTCTTGGATGCTGAATTATAAACAGCACCTGCAATATTAGATTCAGATTTGTTTATAGTATATGGTAAATGGAAACCTTCTCCATGTTCATATGTACCAATGAAATCCTTAACAACATAAGTGCATGTAACATGATATGTTACTTTATCTGTTCTATTATCAATTATTGGTGTTGCAGTTGCAGTACATGTATAGTTAGTAATTGGTGTTTTCTTTTCATAAAGATATGTTATGACTGTTTCTTCTGCTAACACTTTGCCTTTATAGTTATCTGGTCTTGTTTTTAATTGATAGTTACCAGGTAATTCTGAACTTATTCCATATTCATAGTCTTCATTATAATATTTATAATATGTTTCTTCTGGTGCAATAACATTATTAGTTCCATCTTCTAAATGTTTAACTGTTATTTTATATTTTTCATTTATAGCAGTTATTAATGGTACTTCTACTATATCATCTTCGGAACCTATATATTCTTTAGGATCCCCATCAGCATATGCATCTACATACATAAATGTTGTATTAATATTTCTTTCAGATATTGGAATATCTTTATAATAAACATCAATTGTATATTCGGCAGTATATTCATGTTTATCAGTTGAAAGCGAATCCTCTTCAATAAACCATGCAATTGTGTTTTTAGTATCTTCATATACTCCTCCATCTAAAACTGATTTGGTTTTATCAATTTCATATGGTAATTCAAGTATTTCTGCATGCGCATAATCACCAATCCAATTTTCAATACTATAATTACATGTAATATTATATGTTACTTTATCCGTCCTTTTATCAATTGCAGTTGTAGCTGTTGCTGTACAACTCTTAGTTGTAGTTGGAACAACTTTCTTGTAATAATAAATAACTTCAGTTATTCCTTTACTAATTGTTCCATTTGGGTCATCTCCAGATGTTTTTGAGAATTCATAGTTAACTGGCAAATTTGTACTTGCTGATGTTGTATATGTTTTTCCAAATAATAGATTTTCAGTTATCTCTTCATCAGCTAATACTTTATCAGTACCTTCTTCTAAGTGTTTTACTTTTAATGTCGCTGGTAATGATACAGTTGCAACATTAGAGTTTATTCCTACTACATCAGGAATGATGTTATTAGTTGAATCTAATGCATTCCATTCAACCCATGAGCCATTGTAAGTACGATATTTAGTATCTGTAATACTTGATGGAGATTTCATGATTACTTCAACATAAGTCAAAGTATCTTCCGGTAAAGTAGCTTTACCACCTGCTCCATCTAAATATTCAAATGCTAAAGATTTAACTTTAGATTTATCAACTGATGAAGTATATATCTTCCATGAAGTATCACTTGATAAACTTCCTGGTTTATCATTTTCCGAATAATATACTTTAACAGTATATCCTTGAGATTCAGCAAATGATGTATCTACTCCTTGGAATGTTCCTTGGAAATAATTATTTTCACCTGCTGCTAGATCATAGTTACTATCTCTCTTTATATATTTTTCTAATGAATCATATATAACCATGTTAGTAATTTTATTTGCACCACTTCTAGCTCTTAATTTATAAGTATACTGATTATTTAAAGATACATTTACTTCTTCACCATAGTTATCTTTATCTGTCTTAGCAGATGTTTTTAAGTTTTGACTAGATTCAGAAGCTGTAGCAATAGTTTGTGATTTATTTGAATAATATACATATTCATCAACATTATTATCATTATCATAATCGTTGATATCAACTTTGTACATGTTTCCGTTAATATCTTGATGATATGATAAAGAATAGTTATTAGCATAAGTATATATATCAATTTGTTTAGTATTCCCATATTCTAAAATAGCTTCATTATCAATAAATACATCAAAGTTGATAAAAGTACTAAAAGATTTAACCCAAGGAGAATAGTTATCCCAAATTATAAAATTTTTAAAATCAAATGGATCATCATTAAAATCTAAATTAATATGAATTAATTGTCTATTAGAATTATTCCAGTTATTTGTTATTTCGATATTTGTATGATCAATAATATATTGTTTAAAGTCAGAATAACTATATAATTTTCCGGATTTTAATAAAAAAACACTATCAAATGGTAAATTGTAATCTTCAACATATAAATATTCATAATCTAATCCCATTTTTTTTATATCAACATTATCCGTATACAATCCTTCAGGAAGTAAAATATAACTATCATATCCGTAATAATATCTTTTAGTAAAATTGTCTACAACTGATTCATAAACTGTAACTGAAGATTTATATAATTGATTGGAGTGAATTTCAAATCGATCCATTGAAATTTTAGAATTAATATTAAAATCTTCTGATTGAATATTAGCATATTGAACTTTTCTATTCATATTATGACCGTAATATTTCAAATCGTATTCCTCATCATGAGTTGGAAGTGGATTCGGAGTCCAATTCGTAATTGGGGAAATCAAATTATCTCCTTCATATACTTCGGCAATGCAAGAATAATATATTGAATCTTGTATAGAAATAATAGATGGATCATTTATTTTAACTAAAGATTGAAGATAATAGTCAGATAGAGACATATCATAATCATGTAGAACAAAGTAATAAGCAACAACATTTTTAGGAAAATTAGAAAAAACTTTCCCATTATTCAAAAAGGAATCATATAAAATGTATTCTTCTTCATTTTCGTATCGAACATATAAATCAACATTATATAAACCATTTTCAACAGTTTGACTATTTCCATTTTTAAATGCTCCATATACACTATGATTAGATTTTTGAATATTATATGGATACATAATAGAATCATAGCAATATTCTGTATCGCTTAAATAATGAATGCTTCCATCTTTCTTTTTAACATAAAGATAATCAAAACCTAATTTTATATCGACTTTCTTTCTTCCTTTGTTATAAAGCCTAATACCACCTATCATATTATTAACTGGAATTGATTCAGTTAATACATCATAATCAATTCTAGAAGCACTATAATTAACCATTGAATATTTTAATTCAGTGTCTGTCAAACTATAATCACTAAGATTTATGTTTTGTTCTTTCGATTCTAATAATATTAATGGTTCAGTTTTATCTATGCCCGCATATCTATATCTGCTATAAAAATCTATAGAGAATGAAACATTTTCATCACCATTATTTGGAAATCCAACATAGAAACTAATTCTTCGATCGAGAATACTAGTTGTTGAACCTGCAATAGATATTAAGCCTTCTTTAACTGTTCTAACTCCAGCCGTCAAATTTACATTTGTATTCGGTTCTACCTCTTTATAATTTGTAGAAATAATCTTAATATCATAAGTACTTGATATATTGCAATATAAATCGGTTAAAATTCTTGCACTATCTGTGTTTGTTGTAGATACAGAATAATAAATCCATGTATAGTCTCCAGAAGGAAAAGCATCATAGTATGAAGGACTACTCAATGATTCTTTATTGAAAACTACAGTTCCTTTTTTGGAATTAAATATTAATGTAATTCCATTTGATTCTTTAGAATTATTTAAAGTTGATTTTATAGTTGATTCAACTCCACTTTTTAAATCATATTCTGGTAAAACATAGGTTATTTGGATACTACCTTCAAAATTTATATTAGAATTAATATCATTGTTATTTGTTAATATTATCTTAGAATAATCAGAACTGTATTTATATGACCAATCAAATGAATGATTACTATTATTATCTGCACTAACAATTATATATTTATTAATATTAGCTCTAAATTGTGATTCACTTTTTAGTGATGATAAATTGACGAAATCAGTTATCAAATTATCCACAACTATTTCTAAATCGCCAGAGTTATAAGAAGCAGATAAATTATTCTTCTTATAATTGATTTGATAAGTTAATGTTCTTATATCATCATAATCTGTTGCATTCCATTCATAACTAGTATATTGATTTTTATCTTCGTCTAATAATATAGCAGATATTTCCATACCTGATACATCTACTGTAGATAAATAAATCTTACGAACGGTTTCCCCAACATATGTCTTAATATCATAATAATTATAAGCACATAAAGACAATAATAGATCGGCTATTATAAAAGTAATAAATAATATGATTGTTTTCTTTTTTAAAATACTTTTCATATCTTCACACCATACTATCAATCATATAACAATTATATCATTTTTAATGTGATAATACACTAAAAAAGATGTATTAAATTATAAAAATAATATATAATATCTTCTAGGTGATTACATGTATTTCTTAGATGAAATTAATAAGTATAAAAATACTAATATTAAACTATTTGTAGATATGGATGGATGTATAGTTGATTATGAAGTTAACAATGCAAAAGACTATGATATAAAAAGACCATTATTAAATAATATTAAGCTATTAGAGACTATTTCTAATAAAGATAATATAGAATTATATATATTATCAATTACTCGTTATAATGAAGGATATGAGCAAAAACAAAGATGGTTAGATAAATATGTACCATTTATAGATAAAGATCATAGAATTATTATTTCAAGAGAAGCTAATAATATGACTAAGTCTCCTGAACTAAAAGCTAAATATTTAAAACAATATAAAGATAGTAATGATACTATTATGTTAATAGATGATGATCCTAGAATATTAGAAGCTGTATCAGATATGGTCCCTAATATAATTCTTTATAAAGATACTATATTTGTAGATTAAAAAAGATAGATATTAATTATCTATCTTTTTTTATTATCCTATTACTCTATTACGTCCTTTTTGTTTAGCTTTATATAAATTGTTATCAGCTACACCTACTGCTTCTTCTAATGGTTTATTACTATATATAGCAGATGACCCAATTGATACAGTTAGTTTAATCTTTTTATCATTTTCTATAGTAAATTTATGTTTACTAACTTGAGCTCTTATCTTTTTAAGTAAACTAACAAAATGATTATAGTGTATTTCATAAGTGGCAATTATGATAAATTCTTCTCCACCCCATCTACCAACTATAATATTTTCATTTGAATATTCTTTTAAAATATTAGCAAGTTCTTTTAATACTAAGTCTCCAGATGTATGACCATATGTATCATTTACTTTTTTAAAGTAATCAGCATCCAAGATTGCAACACTGTAAGATCTATGTGTTTCCTTACATTTTTTTGCAATTGTAGCACCTATAGCATCTAATGCATGTCTATTATATATTCCAGTTAATTCATCAAAATCAGCTTTTCTGGTTAATTCTAATTCTTTTCTTGTTGTATTGTCTGTATATGTTAATGCAAATAATATAACAGTAAAGAAAGCAATTATATTATTAAATATGAATAAAAATATAATCATAGAATATGGAACTTCTACATCAATCTTAAATCCTGTTCTATAACTAATGAATGCAAATAAGAAATATGTGAACATTAAAAACATTGCAAATATAAATGATTTCTTTAAAGATACTTTATATGTAGATGTTCTAAATGATGGTAAAAATGCCGCGGCTACTAATCCAAATATCCAGTTTTGAAATGCTGCAGCCCATCCAAATGAACCAATTGCTAATAATGTATGTATCCATATTTCTATGTATGAAAGACTTACATATTGATCTCTCTTAGTTACACATATTTTATAAGATGTAACATAAAATAAAATAGAAAAAGTATTAACAATAATCATAAAATTATGTTTTAGTATTATGTAACATACCATCAATACTAAATGTACAAAAATTATAAATAGATTAACACAGAAAACTGTAGCGTCTATCTTACCTGTGTAAGTATCCTTGTTTTTAAAAATATCCTTAATAAATAACATATAATCCCTCTTTTGTACCTATATTATACTTTGGTTTTATAAATAACTCAATACGTTTGTATCAATTTGCTGAGAACCAAATAAAATGATATACTATTAAGCATTTAAAGGGGTTGTAAAAATGTTTGAAATCAATCATAATGAGGTATTAAAAAAGAATTTACCTATTCTTGCAGATTATTATGTCATGCAATATGGTGAACAATATAGAGATTTAATAACTGATAGACTAAATAAAATCGTATTTTGTATTTATAGAACAAGTTCGTATCCTTCATATATAAAACTACAATATGAATATATAGTAATAAAATTAGGTATACAATATTTAAATGAATTAGGTATCAATGCACATTTAGATGAAAATTTAAATATTGTTGCTGATGGATATGAGAATATTGATGAATTTTTAAGTAAAACTTTTCTTATTTTTCATCCAAAGGAATTTTATACAAGAATATTAATTAATTTATCATTATTAAAGAAAGAAGATTTTACAGAAGAAGATATTTCATTCATTGAACATTTTACTAAAAAGAATATTGATGATGTATTAACTATTGCAAATAAATATATGCAAATAGTAATCAATATGAATGGAGATGAAAATTGCAGAGAAATAGATAGACAATATTGTGAATTTCATCAAGATGTACAAACAAATCCAATAAAATATATTGATAATGATTTTAATATAGATGACTATAAATTAAAAAGAAAAATAATTGATCAATTTTCAGAGGATTATGCTTATTCTTTTTTCGGAATGGAATTAAAAAAAGATGGTACATTTGATTCAGTCGTTTTTTATTCACCATATAATACATTATTAGGTAATGAAGATATAATTTTAGATCATGAAATAAGACATGCTATCGAATCAGAAATAATAAATGAAAGAGAATATAAATCAGGTTTATCAATTTCAAATCTATCATTTAGAAGATTTGCAAAGTCATTCAAAACTAATGGCCATTTTAATGAAATTATGACTCAAAAAATGTCATTAGAAAGTTCAAGAAGAAGATATAACGATGGAATATACATTTATTCTAATAGAGATTTCATAAATGTTACTAATTCAACTGGATACGATAGATATATACCTTTATTTGATGAAATAGTTGATGAAAAATTATATAAAGAATTAGTTGATGCAAGAATCAACTATGAACATTTTAAAGATATCGAAAAAACTATCAGTGAAAAAAATGCTGAATTTGAAAGCAAATCAAAAAAAATAACTAGATCATTCTAGTTTTTTTATGCAATAAAAAAACTAATCATTTCTGATTAGTTAATTTCAAATGGTAGCGACGGGGAGATTCGAACTCTCGACACCACGGGTATGAACCGTGTGCTCTAGCCAACTGAGCTACATCGCCATTTCGCATGTATTAATATTATCACTTTTAAAAATTTAAGTCAATAAAAAAATGGGGATTATTCCCCATTTGTTAGATATACTGTTCTTCCATCTGATAATGTTGCACGATATAAGAATCCAACAACATAATTATATCTATTATAAACATAGATTATTTCACCGTCTGTAACAGTTAATCCTTCATATCCTGAAGGTAAATAATTTGATAAATTATCCTCTGCCATTTCATATAAATATCTATATCTATCATTTTTAGTTACTTCTACCGGATCAATTGCAGATACATATGTTACGACATATGTTTTTTTATCCCAATCACCATAATCTTGAGATAATCTTACAGGAGTTAAATCTTTCTTCTTTTCGTTAGCTAAGCTATAACCCTTTTTAACAGTTAAATTAGCTTCTTTAGTAACTGAATTATCATATAAGTCTTTAACTATAAGACTAACTTTATAAGTACCTTCTTTTTTATATAATTCAGCATCTGATTCTTTTTTGAATGATGCTGTACAAGGTTTTGAATATTCATTACAAACAGCAATAAATTCATCAGGTTCATATTCTTCATCTAAACCTACTATTAGATTTTGTAATTCTACTTCAGGAGCTTTTGTATCTTTTACTTCTACAGCAACCTTTGTATCTTTACTATTGTGTCTAATGGTAAAAGTATATTTACCAGCTTTAGTGACTTTACCATCTTCTACTTTGAAATGATCATCTACTATTAATTTATATCTATCTTTATTAATAATTGTATTATTGACATATTCAGATACATCATCTTTATATGTATCTCCTACTTCATATACAACTAATGTTTTAGGATCAAATAAATATTTTTTATATAAGAAAAATCCAATTCCTATTAAACATAGCATTACTAATGTTAATGTTATATATTTTCTTTTATTATTTGTTTCTTCTACGTAAAATTCTTCATCCATTAGAACCACCTACTAAAATAAATATTTCTTGTATATCCTACTTCATAATTATCAAATACTTTAATAATCCAATTAATTATTGCTACAAGAATATCTTCATCTTTTCTAACTTTAATCTTTTTCATTTCAGATCTTAATTCTTTTCTAAAGAAATAATCTGATATATATTTATCTAATATTTTATCTACTTGTTCTAATTTAACTAATTCATTTTTATCATTTATATCAACTTTAAATACGAAATCTCTATATACATCTATAAGTCTTTCAGATAATTCATCATCTTCATAGTATTCAAAGTTAATGATCTTATAAAAATTAGGACAGTATTTTAATACTTGCTTATTCTTATTCATGAAGATCTTACCTTTCATATCTAAATTATACTATAAAAACAAAAAAAATAACATATATTAATATGTTATTTTAAGACGTCTTATTTTATTTAAATCAGGAACGAAATTATTCCTCAGTTTTATCAGTTTTAATTACTTCTTTTCCTTTATAGTTTCCACATTCAGGACAAGCTCTATGTGGTTTAATTGCTGCACCACAGTTTGGGCAAGTAGTTATTCCTGGTAATTCTTTCTTTAAATGAGTACGACGCATTCTCTTTTTAGTTTTACTAGTTCTTCTAAATGGAACTGCCATAATTTCACTCCTCTCTTACAGTAATAATCTTAGTCATTACTTGTGTAATACCAACCGTCCCCATTAAGCTCTTCAGGTTCAGAACCATCAGTAACTCTTATAGGAACTTCCGAAACAATATTTTCCCATATTAAGTCCAAAATATCAAGTGTATTTTGCTTATTATTGAAAAAATTGTCAATATTTCCATAATTTTCTTCTATTTCTGTTTCAAAATCATAGGAAATATCCTCTAATGTAACTGAGTTAGGTAATATAAATGTACCTCTTACAGTCAAATTAGCAACTAATTCATCCATTGAATCAATACTTAATGTTCCTTCTACATGAGCATTTTTTATATCTCTTATATCAGTATCCTTAAAATACTCTTCATTAAAAGTTACATCAGTATCTATACCAATAGTACTATCATAATTGAATTTTCTTAAATCTATTTTCATATTATCTATACTTATTCATTTGAGCCATTACTTGATTAACTTGAGCTTTACTTGGTTTTCTACCCATTTGACTCATCATAGCCTCTATCATTTTTTCATTTATTGGAGGATTCTTTTTTAAGTATTTAGTCATTACTGTTCTTGCTACAAAGAAGCCAACAACAAATCCTAATATTAGTCCACCTACTAAGTATAAAATATCAATAGCAATTTGTGCCATTCCTAATAACATTATATTCACTTCCTTCGTATAAATATTATATAAAAATACTTGTTGTTAAACAAGTATTTTATTCATAAACTATAAGTTCGTGTTGCGCTCTTGTAACTGCTACATAATATAAATATGGATCAGAACCAAAGTTATTAACTATTAAGCAAGCATCAAACTCTAAGCCTTTTACTCCATATGCAGGAGCTACTACTAAATCAGTTTTAAATGTTTCGGTATTAATATCTATAACTGATATTATATCAAAGTTCTTTTTAAAGCTTTGACATATTAAATTAGCTTCATCAATTGTCTTAGTTATAATTGCAACTGATTTATATTTAGAATGTAGATAATTAATATCTCTACCAATATGTTTAATATCTGACATTTCTCTTTTAATAACTGGTAAGTTTTGATCTCTTCTGATTGCTGATACATGTTTTAATCCTAATATCTTATTAGCATGTTCAATTATTTCAGGAGAAGATCTATAAGTCTTATTTAATTCAATATATCTTGAATCTTCAAATAAATCTAATAATACATTTAAATTATCATATTTATAGAATGGATTAACTGTTTGATTAACATCACCTAAGATAGTAAAATCAGCATTCTTAAATATATGTCTTAATATCTTATATTGTAAATAAGTATAATCTTGAGCTTCATCTACTACAACTTGTCTCATATATACTTGATATGGGTATCCACCTAATAAACATTTCATATATATATATGGTGTTGCATCTTCATATCTAATTATTTCTTCATCTAGATTTCTTTCATTTTCATTTTGTTTATACATATGAGTATAGTATTTAGAGAATATAGCTGATTTAAAGAATGCTTTATATATTTCCTTACAATCAACTGGGAAATTAACTATTTTAAATAATTTATTCTTAATATGATTAAAGTCGTTTTCTAAGCCTTTATAATATCTATTATTAACCTTATCAGCTATTAGTTCTATTCTTTCATATAATGGTTTATCGCCAAATCTTTCAACTAATAATTGATTTAATTCATTTTGTTCTACTTTAACTTTTTTATATTCTAAATCTTTAATAAATCTAGAAGCTTTAGTAAAGTATTTAACGAATTCTTCAATAGCTTTACCCATTTCATCTGATAATTTAAATCTAATTAAATCATTATCTTGTCTTAAACCTTTATAATATCTTTCAGTAAATGCAGAATATGATTCTACACCTTTATATTCTTCAATAAATGACGATGCAAATTCATGATATGTAGTTTGCATAGTATTTTCTTCACCTAAATCAGGTAATACATTTGAAATATATTCTGTAAATATATTATTTGGTGAGAATATAACAACATTAGATGATGTTAAATAATCTAATTTATAAAGTAAATAAGCTATTCTATGAAGTGCTACTGAAGTTTTACCTGAACCAGCTATACCTTGAACAATAAGGTTTCTATCTTCAGAATTTCTAATAACTTCATTTTGTTCTTTTTGAATAGTATTAACAATATTTTTCATCTTATCAGATGAAGATTGCGCTAATACATTTTGTAACATTTCATCTGATATTTGTTCAGATGTATCAAATACTTGTTTTAATTTAGATTTTTCAATCTTATATTGTCTTTTTCTAGTAATAGTACCTTTTTCTATACCACCTGGCGATTTATATTGCGCCTTACCTAGACCATAGTCATAGTAAAGACCACATAAAGGTGCTCTCCAATCACATACTAGATAATCTAAATCTTTTTTTACAGAAGTTAAACCTATATAAATTAGTTCATCATTAAAGATAAGAGAACCAAAATATGGACTATCTTTAACTTTATATAACTTCTTTAAATACTTTTCTTCTTCTGTTAACTTACCTATTCTTGCTTCATTTTCAGCGAAGAAATTCATTCTTTCACCTGAGTCCATTTCACGGTAAGTTTCCCATGATACTTTTTGGAATGATTTATAATCGTCTGATCCTTCAAACAACTTCTTAGAAGCATGTTCTATTTGATCATTTATAACTGATAAAGTATCAGATAATTTCTTTTCTTCTATTACTAGTTCTTCTTTACTTATAGCCATATAACATCCTCATCTCTAGTATAACAAGTACTATTATACCAAAGAAAAGTTATGAAAAAGAAAAAGTTAACGAATATTTACGTTAACTTTATATTATTACTTCTTTAATAGTTTCATTATCTAATTGATCAACTACTTTAACATATATTCTATCAGTAGTTAAATCATATACTTCAAATTCTTCTTCGGTTTTAATGTATGTAACTCCATCTAAACTATAGAAATAAGATTTGATACCAGATAAATAATCATTTGCTTCAACTTCAAATTTAACTTTATTTCTATTCTTAACAAATTGAACATTACTAATAATTGGTTGTTCACGATCTATAAATACTTCAACTTTATTAGATTTTAATGAATATGTTTTCTTATGATTATTATATGCTCTTACATATATATTCCATTTACCTGAATCACTTACTACAAATTCATCACCTTCAAATGATTTCCAAATGCAATTGTTAGCATTATCTGATGAAGTCATGCAATATTGATAATTTGTATAGTTTTCTAATTCACTTTTAGCTGTTACTCTTACAACATTGCTTGTTGTATATCCAATTTGATTTGCTTGAATATATGGACCATCTACGTTTAACATTACATATGATAATTGATATCCATAGTAGAATATAACACCTAATAGAACTACTAAAAATGCTAAGAATAAAGTAAATAATCTATTTTCTGCTACATAGATTTTTACATATTTATTTTCAGCTATTTTAGTATTAACATCAGGAACTACTTTAATAACTGTTCCACTTTTATAGTTTAAGTTAAATTTCTTAATAGAAAACTTTTTAACTTTTATTTTTTTCTTAGAAAGATAGTCACGAGCGTCATCTTCACTTTTACCAATTATGTCAGGTATTTTGTTGTATTTCACCTTTTTGTCGTCCATAAGATAACACCCTTTCTATTATCAATATAATTATAAAATATATGCCACATTATTTCAATAAAAAAAGGATTAATAAATTAATCCTTCCATTCAAATATATAATCAAAGATTTGAACATCATCGCCACGGTTGGCTCCAAGTCTTTCTAACTCTTTATCAATGCCCATACCTTTTAATTTTCTACCAAATCTTTCAACAGATTCATCTTCATTA
Source organism: Bacilli bacterium (assembly GCA_016283935.1). Classification (GTDB taxonomy): domain Bacteria; phylum Bacillota_I; class Bacilli_A; order RF39; family UBA660; genus UBA6985. The sequence continues at coordinate 9,562 of JAEENX010000018.1, read as the reverse complement.
AATCTAGTCATTTGGAATAGAGTTTCTACTTCTCTACCTTTTAATAACCATACACCATTGTCTTGTTTAGTAATAGTAAATGGTTTTTCTTTACTAAATTTATATAAGATATGAGATTCTAGTTTTTCGTTATCTTCATATAATTTTACTTCATCTAGCTTTTTAACTTCTTCACATAGATAATTTACTAATTCTTCTAATCCTTCTCCTGTTATAGAACAAATTGGGAATATAGTTTCATTAGGATATTTATTTTTAAATTTAACTAAATTATCTTGTGCATCAGGTAAATCCATTTTAGAAGCAATTATAATAGATGGTTTTTCTATTAATGCTTTATCATATTTTTCCATTTCATTTTTAATGGTTTCATATGTTTCAATTGGATCAGTTAGCTCTAAAGCTCCCATATCAACAACATGAGCTATTATTTTAGTTCTCATAGCATGTTTTAAGAATTTGATTCCTAAACCAATACCTTCAGCAGCTCCTTCAATCATTCCTGGAAGGTCTGCCATTATAAATGAATCGCCTTGTTTATTTTTAACAAATCCTAAGTTAGGATTTAATGTTGTAAAATGATAAGCTCCTGTTTTAGCACCTGCATTTGAAATACTATTGATTAAAGTAGATTTACCAACTGAAGGAAATCCTACCAAACCAACATCTGCTAAAACTTTTAATTCACATTTAACTCTAATCTTTTCACCTGGTTCACCAAGTTCAGACATTCTTGGAGCTGGATTATCATGAGTTGCAAATGCAGCATTTCCTAATCCACCTCTTCCACCTCTTGCTACTACTACAGATTCTCCTGGTTTAACTAAATCAGCTATTACATCTCCTGTATCTATATTAGTAACTGTAGTCCCACATGGTACTTTTATTTCTAAATCAGTGGCATTTGAACCATTCATATTTGAGCCTTTACCATTTACACCTTTATCGGCTTTAATATGTTTCATCATTTTTAAATCTATTAATGTTTTTAAACCTGGTTCAGTTTTAAATATAACTGAAGATCCTTTTCCACCATTTCCTCCGTTTGGTCCACCCATATCAACGTATTTTTCTCTTCTAAATGATGTACAACCATCTCCACCTTTACCAGCTTCAACATTTATTACTACTTCATCTACAAACATGGTTTCCACCTCCTTTTTAATTAAGTTCAATTATTGTACAACCAATATTCATATTATACAAGTAATATTTCTTAACCTTTTTATTTCTTTTTAAGTCTCTATGTATTTTATTCTTTAAAATATGAAGCCCATTTCCGTGAATTACAACAATCTTTTTCTTTCTTAACTTATAATTATCATTTATAAAATCATTTACCACAGTCATAACGGTGTCCTCGGTATAACCATGAACATCTAACTGTGGTAATATTTCTATAAAAGGATCAATTTTCTTAAACACTTTGTGTCGTATTTGTAGTTTGTTGTTCTCCACTACCGAAGAAACCATCTCCAGCAGCTTGTGCTTCATTTGTAACAGGTTGAACAGGTGCTGTTTCAGCAGGTACTCCTTGAGCTTGAGCAGCTTGAGCAGCTTGTTGTGCTTCTATTTGTGCTCTAACCTCTGGTGGTGCATAATTAATGTCACCTTCCCATTTAACTTCATTAGTAGGTGTCTTTCTAGCTCCTACTCCTAATTTTTCTCTTAATCCTGAATTATCTAATACATCATCTATTTCAGGGATAGCTGATACTTCACCAACTTTAGCAAGTGATAATCCAGCAGATACATTTGCTAATTTAATTGAATCATCTAATGATACATTGTTCATAATACCAAATGTAAATGCACCTGTGAAAATTGAATCAAAAGATGAAACATCAATTGATAGCATTTTCATTTCAGGTAATATTTTAACTCTACCATCTTCACAGTAAAGAATCTTTTTATTATCTAATATGATTATATAGTTACTTGATCCAACTGCATCAACTACTCTTTGATAAAAATCAACATATCCTTCAGCAGATCCATCTGGTTCAGATTTTGTTAAATTTCTACAGAAGTTTTCAGTACATACAACCCAAGTACATTTCTTACACATTGTTAATGTATCTTTATCTGCTCTTCTTGCATAGAATACTGTTTTAACTGTAGCATTTGTATTTAACAATGCTAATGTACCAGCAGGATCAGTTCCATCCAATACAGCCCAATCAGGAATAAAATCATATTTATATTTTTCTAGATTAGCTTTTGTATTATTATATAAAATCTTTGTATTAAATCCTGTTTTAGCATTTAAAATAATATAGTTACATGCAGTACCAACTTCAAAGTTAGTCTCTAAATATTTATGTTCAACTCTATTGGTCTTAAAATCTTCTCTTAATTTTTCTGCAAATCCATCATCACCAACAACACCAGTGTAATGAACTGACATTCCCCATTTACCTAATAAACAAGCAGCTGTTGCAGATACACCTCCAACAGTTTCAGTTTTATTATCAATGTAGAAAATATCCCCTTCTTGTGGAAATTCTTGTAATGGTAAGTAAATATTAATAGAAGGTTTTCCTATTACTATAGTTTCCATATAATCACCCTATTCTTCTATTAAACATTATAATATAAAAAAAGAAAAAAAACTATATTGATTTATAGTTTTTTAGTCTTAATGTAAATGTTTCTTTTGCTTCCTTATCAAGTCTATCATTTTTTAATAAAGTATCTATAAACTTACATAATTCTAGACCTTCATCTTCTTTTTCCATTTGAAAATATACTTTAGCACAACTAAATAAATATTCAATTTTATCTATCAAACCTTTTTTATTTAATGTACCTACTCTTAATATATTGGTAACATTAGTTTTTCCTTCTTCTATATCATTTTTTAACTCTTCTTCTTCTAGAGTTAAATCATATGATATAAAATCATCTTCTGAATAACATTCTATATTTCTACCATTGCTGATTTTTCTAATAACTTCTTTTTCTCTCTTATATTCAATTGGCATATTATAATATAAAACATTCATAGCTTCACATAATTCTAATGTATCAACTGCTTCTTTATATTCATTTAATTTAACTTGGCATATAGATTGAATATAGTATAATTTAACATTTTCTTCTGGATAATAATAATTATATCTATTTATCGCATTTAAAGCTTTTTCATATTCACCTAATTTATAGTATGAATATATTGAATTACATATATCTTCCGGATAAAGATATCCAGTTTTTGCTTTGTTATAATATTCAACCGCCTTTGTATGATCCTCTAATAAATAATAACAAGAACCTATCATATTAGTAACAAATGGATTTGTATACTTCTTATTTAATTCGCTTAATTTATCAATTGCTTCAGTATAATTACTATCAGCCATTAATTTTTTTGCTTCTGAAATAGAATCAACATATGATTTCATTTCTTCTTCAGATAAAGTTTTTTGCATTTCAATTAATATATCTAATTCATTAAAACGATAATCAAAATCATTGAAAACATTCATTCTTTTCATATCCAAATCAAATGTTTTTAATGCTTTTTTAGCTTCAACATAATTACCTTCTTTTTTTAATGATTCATATACAGGAAAGTAATTAATACTGCTTTCTTCTTTCTTTGCAGGATGTAATAAATTATTAATATATTCACCACTTAAAAATGGAATATGTTGTAATTTAAGAATATCTTCTAATTTATTAGTCTCTGAATCTACTACAATTGTATCTTGTACGTATTTTAAGTTTTGTTGATTGATATACATTATTTCTGAAACTAGAATATTATAGATTGAATATTTAATAGATGGATTAGCATGACTTGCTATTTCTTCTTTTAAAAATCTTTCTATTCTATAATAATCTTGTTTTAATAATAGTTCTATGATTATTGAATCAGGATCACCTGTAATAGCTCTTGAATCACGTTTACTTATTCTTCTATGATTAGTATTTAATTTATTAATTTCATCTATTAATTTATCTATAACTATAAAAGGTAATAAATCTTGATTACATTTATAAGCAAATTTAATATCTTCATATATTTCATTTGCTTCTTTTCTATGTCCTAATTCATATGCTGCTAAAAGTTCTAATTCCTTCTTCTTAAAATGAGATATAACATAATCACTATTATGTTTATCTTCTTCCATTAAATACTCAGTTTTATCAGGAATTCTAGATAAACCATCTTTTAATAAATTAGAGTAAAAACAATCAGGATTTTCTTTATTATATATATCTAGAAGACAGCATGCTTCTCCATACATTTTTAAATCAATATATTTGAAAACATGATATAAAATACTATCTGTATTATCATCAGTTTGAAAATAAACTAACGGATCTATAGATTCAGCTAATATTTTAATAATAAAGTCTGCAAATAAATCTGCATCTACTATTATTATTTCTTTATCTATTTGTTTTAATTTACCTAATTCAAGTAGTTCTTTTATTTTTTCTTCTGTATAACCTATTATAAGTAAATATTCCTTCATTTCAATCAACCCTTGAAAGTTATTATAGATTAATTAATATCATAATTCAATAAAAAAAGAACTTATAAAAGTTCTTTTTATTGCATTGATACTTCCTCGTATTTTTCAATCATTTCTAATATATAATCTTTCTTCAATAACTTATCTGTCCATCTATCCGGAATATTACCATATACAAATCCAGTTATTGATCCAACAAGAGCACATGTTGTGTCTGCATCCCTTCCTAACATAACAGAATTAATGATTGATTCTTCATAATTACGTGAGTTTAATGCTACCCAGAAAACTGCTTCAAGTGAATCTAATATGAATCCACTTGTAGATAAGTCTTCTTGTTTAACTTTATCAATTTTACCTGATAGTATTTTAGCATAGTAATTTGTAGCTCTTATACCAGCATATTCTACATAATGTCTATATTTAACTGTTGCTTCATATGCTTCTCTTATACTTTTACCAGAGAATATATATTGCATGAATTTAACATATATAAAACACCCTAATATAGCGATTTTATGTGAATGTGTTAATGAAGATACATTCTTAACTATCTCATATGTATCTTCATCAGACACTGATTTATAGTATGTATATACCGCAACTGGTAACATACGTGATAATGAACCATTTCCATTATCAGTTATTTTACCTTGTCCACATTTTTTTATATTTTCATTGCTTCTATAATTTAATATAGCAGTTCTTGTTATTTTTCCTATATCAAATAATTTACCTGATGCTGTATATTCACCATTTGAATACCAACAGCAAAAGTTTTTCATAATATCTTCATAGTCATATCCATTATTATTAATAACAGAGTCCATTGTTGCAAGTGTCATGGATGTATCATCTGACCATGATCCAGCAGGTTCACTATGAGTTTTGTAACCTACCATTTCTCCAATTTTCTCTTTTTTAAGATTATGTCTTTGATACCCATCATAAGGTACACCAAAAGCATCACCAACAACGAAACCTAGGAATGAGTCTCTTATCTTAGACATACAAACCATCTCCTTCAATTTCACATTTCTTAACCACACTCTAACCCAATAATATCTTTGAGCTTATATTAACATATAATTTATAAAAAATAAATAAAAATATAAAAATGAAAAAAAGCAATAATAATTATTGCTTTTATTTTAATACTTCTTCAATTTTCTCTTTTGCTGCAGTAACAGTGTTATAATCAGGCATCATTACCCAGTCATATGATTGTCCTAAATTAACAGCTGCGTGAGTATCAGATCCGTTTACTGATTGATCTTTAATATCATTCCATTTATTTCCATTTTGCATTATATCTTTAATAATAGCTGTAACAGCATTCATTGGTACAGTTGTTTCATACATACCATCAACTGCATTTAATGTAGAATCAAAATTAGTAATTATTTCTGGAGAAGCCATCTTATTAAAGATAGCTGTTAAAATAATTTGAACATTATGTTGTCTAGCTCTATCTCCACCAGGTAATTTTAATCTTTCTCTTGATACTGTTAAAGTTTGAATACCATTTAATTGTTGGCATCCTTTCTTAACAAATAGATGTTCACCTTTTGAATCATCATATGTATCAATTACCATCGCATGTGTAGAATAATATTCATCATATGGATTACAATAATTGATTCCACCTATTGCATCTACAAGAGTTACAACAGATTCAGTATTAATATCTACATAATAATCCATTTTAATGCCAAATAAGTTTTCAATTGAAGCTTTAGAAACATCTACACCTTGTCTAATAAATGATAATTTATCTTTCTTATCATATCCAGCTACTTCTATATAATAGTCTCTTGGAATTGATGTCATTAATATTTTATGTTTAGTTACATTAACTGTAAGTATCATATTAAAGTCTCTGAAATTATCAAAGTCATGTCCTGTTAAATAAATATTGTATGCTTCAGTTTGAGCATCTGGATTAACTGTACCTGATCCAAAACTAGTCTTTAAAAATCCAAATGTCTTATTAACATAATAATTACCTATTATATTAATATCGCAAAATAATACTAAGAATATAAAGAAAAATGCTCTTAATAATCTCTTTTTAACATTAATTAATAAAAATAAAACTAAATTAATAAATGTGTATCCAGTTATTGCTGCTATAACAAATTTAGTTGGTAATATATCAATTGATATAACTTGATATAAAACTATTATTGAATAAATGATACTAAATAATAATACAAAGTTCATTTTTTTGAATCTTAATCTTTTTTTATGCTTTCCTTGATAACGTGGCATAATATCACCTTAACCTATTTTCTTCCTTCATTTATTTTATAATATTTTATAATTTTAAACAATAGAAAAACAACTTCTTCTGAAGTTGCATTGTCATGTTGTAATGAAGTTGTTTTCCTAAAAGAATAAAAAGGGGTTGGCTAGCGTGATACTAGCATCAATTCGCCATAAGTGAATTGATAGTAATTATTATATATGAAAAAAAATATTAAACAAGTCTTTTTTTTAAAATTTTTTTATGCTAGAATAAGAAAAAAAGTTTTTACTTAAAATTAAAAAGCACTTTATAGTGCTTTTTTTAATTCTACTTCGTTTCCTATATACTGTTTTGTAAAATATAATCTATCTTCATCATTATCAAATATAGTATTTAGGAAATCATTTAATAACTCTTCTTTTATTTTAAAATTCTTATATTGATATTTATAATTAGTATTATAATGTTCTTTTTCATGTTGTAATAATAAATCTAAATATTTCTCATCTATTCTTTTTTCTTTAACTGCATTTACTAGATTAGCAAACATATTAATATAATTAAACCAAAGTGTATATTCATTTGTACCATTTGGTAATCTAAATTCAATTAATCTTTTTGGTCTCAATTTTAAGTTTAATGCAACCATTTTATTTTCAGTAAAATCTTGTAATAATTTTTTTACATCATAGTAATGAGGAACTTCATTCATCATTTTATAATAAATAGCATTAGCAAATGTATCTACACCTTGTCTTAGAATTGGATCATTACCACGACAGAATCTTGCTATAATTGGTTCATATAAAGTATATAGTTTTAATAAATATAATCTTTCTTCATCAGTAAAAATATCATCTAAATTTATTTGAAAAGAACTTAAATCATATCTAGGATTAATATGCTTTAATTGAGTAGATAAATCTTTTAGCATTTCTATATCTTCTTTTTTATTATGTAAGACTGGTGTAACTATTTCTATTCCATGTTCTATAGTTTTATCAGAATTTATAAATGTTAATGATCTATCTTCACTTAATTCAAGATTTGTATCAACATCACTTATAATTCTTTTAGCATCATTTAATGATCTATTTGTTCTAAAACCATTATTCTCTATTTCTAAACCAAAAGCTATTGATGGATCGATGTTTAACTTACGTCTTCTAGGTAAATCTGTATGAAACGCTTCTTCAATATAATTAGCCATATTACTCCCCTTCTTTGAGTAGATATTCTAACACATATATTGTTATTCAGCAAATTTATGATATAATACTCAGCAGGTGATTTTTATGGCATATATAAGCAAAAATGAAATGATGGATATCATTAGATTTCCTCATTTAAGTACAACATGTAATAATTACTTTTTTATGAATGTAGAAAACATTCAAGACTCAATTAGAAATATTCCAATGAGTTCTGAAATAGTAAACTACAATTCATTAAAACATTTAGATATTGGGGATAATAGATTACATAATGTTGTAGTTGATATGAAAAAAACAAGTGTTGAAGAATTATTAAATAAAGCATTAGAATTTGTTAATTCTTCTTCTAGAATATATTTTAAAGATGCTAGTTCATGTGAAAGATTACAAGATACATTAAGAATGTTAAAGAAAAATGTTCAATATATATTTTATAATGCAGGATCTTTAACAGAAGCTGATGTTAGACTATTTAATGATTTAATAGCTTATATGTCATTACATATGAATCAAGTAGTATTATTCCAACCCAATGAACAATTAGCTACATATAAAACTAATGATAGATTTAAAACATTAGAAAATAAAATTCACTACAATATGTTACATATTAAATAAAAAGAACTCTTAATGAGTTCTTTTTTATATACAAGTATATCCACCATCTACTGGTAAGATTACCCCTGTAACATAACTAGCTTCTTCAGAAGCTAAGAATAATGCAGCCGGATTTAATTCTCCGTTCTTACCATATCTTTGCATTGGTACATGACTTTTAGCAAATTCTTGGAATTGAGCTGTATCTAATACCGCTGTAGTTAATTCAGTATAGAAATAACCAGGACATATACAATTTACTGTTATTCCATATTTAGCAAGTTCTGCAGCAGCAGCTCTTGTATAATTAACTACTCCTCCTTTTGAAGAATGATATGCAATTGTAGGAATTTCAGTATTACCTACTAGTCCATACATAGATGCAATATTAATAATTCTTCCATAGTTATTCTTTTTCATTATATTTCCAAATGCTCTTGTAACTTTAAATACTGAAGTTAAATCTGTTTCAATAGTGAAGTTCCATTCATCATCAGTCATTTCTAATGCGCCAGTATCTTTAGATGAACCAGCGCAGTTAATAAGAACATCTACTTTACCAAAATGTTTTTCTACTTCTTCAGCAGCTGTATTTATACTATCTGAATCAGTTACATCACATTGAACTGGTAATACTTCAATATGATATTTTTCTTCTAATTCTTTTTTTAGTTCTTCTAATCTTTCAACTCTTCTTGCAAGTACTGCTAAGGATGCACCGTTTGATGCAAATCCTTCAGCCATTTGTCTTCCAAGACCAGATGAAGCTCCTGTTATTACAACAACTCTATTATCATATTTAAACATATTATCTAAATTCTCCTAACATCTTATATAGTAATTTATATAATTCAATTGATTCTTCTCTTGTTAGGTTAATACATTTACCAATTTCAGTTGGAACTGATGTAGCTCTTTCTTTTAAAGCTCTACCTTCATCTGTAATTTCAATAACTAGATTTCTTTTATCTTTATCATTAGTAATCTTTTTAATATAGTTTTTATATTTTAATTTATTT
>JAEENX010000017.1 GCA_016283935.1 Bacilli bacterium | reverse complement strand
ACTTGGAAAAGTAACTCCAGTAAAATATAAAAATGGAGAATAATGTAATTTAGAAGAATCATATATTGAGGCTACAAGATTAGATTCTGAATATCAAATCAAATCATATTTAGCTTGTAAAAATGAATCAGATTATCTAAATACATTTATAGATGATACTGAAAAGATGATTATAATTAAACCAGAAACAACTACAACAGAAACTACAACAGTGGCAGAAAAGACAACAACAGTCGCAAAAACAACAGCAAAACAAACAACTAAGTTTGTAACAACAAAAGCAACAACTTATACTGTATCATTTAATTCCAATGGTGGTTCATTCATTGAACCTATAACAGTTAAGCAAGGAAGTGTTATTACTTATCCAATTCCTGTTAGAGAAGGATATACATTTGTTGGATGGTATTCAAATGGTTCTAAGTTTGATTTAAGTACTGGAATTTATAGAGATTATGTATTAGTTGCTAAATGGACTAAATAGTGTATTCAATAAAAAAACTCAGATTAAAAATCTGAGTTTTTATTTTTCTTATCATCTTTCTTTGCTTTTGTATATTCATCACCAACTGGGAAATACTTAATTAAATAAGGATCTTCTTTAGTACCAGTTCCTGACTTATATAAAACGTTTGAAGAAATGTTAAATGTATAATGTAGACTTCCTGTAGACTTACAGTTTTCTAATCTTATATATTGATTTAACATATATGCTTGATAATTAGTGTCTGCATCTGCAGTAACTGTCCATCCTGATAATTCTTGATCACTTAACCAGTTATAGTTTAAACAACTACTACTATCAGGTGAAACACATTCTTTATCAAGAGATGCTTGTAAATATTCATATATTGCTATAGCTCCTAATTGAGTTTTTACTGTTTTACTACATTCAGTAGAACCATCATTAGTTGTATCAGCAAGACTTCTTTTTCCAATACATAAAGATTGAGTTGTAACATATGATTTAAACTTATTAGTTTGTTTTTCATATAATTCTTCTAATCTTTCATTTAATCTTGAATTAATATCGTTATAAATAAATTCGTTTATTCCGTAATTTTTCTTATTTTCGATGTTATATCTATCATCCCATCTAGTACTGTTAACACCTTTAACTCTCATTAGTCTGATAGTTCCATCTTCGTTTATTTTTAATATTCTAAATAAATCATCATCAATTTTAACGTAGTTGTTTAAAACTTCACCACGTTCAACATATGTATTACCAACGGCATATAAACCAACACTAGTTTCAACTAATTGATCTTCAATAATTTTATCTTTGAAGAATACTGTTTCAACTGTGTTATCTTTGTTATCTGATTTACATTCAATAACAGGTGTATATAAGTAACTACCATTGTTATTTTCAATAATAACTTCACCTGAACATTTAATTGATTCATCATGATATGCTTCAGATGGTTCACTCATATAACCAGCTTCAATTAATTTCTTAAGTGAAATTGAAATTGATGATCCATCATCTTGTGGTAAATCATCTTTATTTTCTTCTTTTTGATAATACTTGTATGCATATTGAACCATGTCAGTTCTTATGTTTTTAATTTTACTTGAAGAACCACCTTTAGAACAACTTGCAAATAAGAATAAAATTATAATTACACCAACGAATATTCCGATTATTAATCCTAGTTTTTTTAATAACTTAGGACTCATTTTTTTAATCAACTCCATTCACTTAAAGTATATCAAACAAGGGTATTATATTCAATCTTTATTTACGTAGATTACATTTACAATTAACGATATATCGTCGTTTAAAAAATAAAAGTGTAAAGTTGAGATGACTTTCATTGAAAAATATAAAAAATAGTATAAAATAGATGATACTTTTATATTTTTTGATTTTTCAGAAAAATTATAAAAAGTAAGATATCTTAATTGAATATAATCACTACTCATGATAAAATTAATTAAGGTAGGAGTTGGTTAAAGTGTTAGAATTTATAATAGCACATTACATTATATTCATAGTAATTGGAATAGTATTATTACTAGGCTTATTTGGTTATATTATGGATAGAAGAAAATATAAAGAATATCGTGAAGAAATACTTAAAGATACAGCTTTAGAAGATTCTTTAATGAGTCAACCTGAATTAAGTAATGTAGCTAAGCATACACCAACTAAGAAATAGGAAAGGAAGAGGATAATATGACATTAACAGCAGTATGGAATATAGTCACTAAATTATTAGATATTATTGTTATATGGGTTCTATTCTATGTAATATTTAAAAATATTAAAAATAATGTAAAAATGGTACTTATTTTTAAAGGAATTATAATTATCATTTTAATCAAAATACTTTCAAGTTTATTAAACCTATATACTGTAGGAGTATTACTTGAGTATGTTATTTCTTGGGGACCTATTGCTTTAATAGTAATATTCCAACCAGAAATAAGAAATATACTAGAACAAGTTGGTAGAACTCAATTGTTAGGAAGACATAAAGTATTAACAATTGATGAAAGAGAAAAAGTAGTATTCGAAATTATGAATGCAGTAGAACATCTTAAGAAAGATAAAACTGGTGCATTAATAGTTATTGAAAGAGATATGTCTTTACAAGAATATATTGCTCCAACTACTAAATTATATGCAGATATTTCTAGTCAATTACTAGAAGCTATTTTCTTACCACCAAATCCATTACATGATGGTGGTGTAATTATTCAAGGAGATAAAGTAACATGTGCTGGTGCAGTATTTAAAACAAGTATGAATCCAAATGTTAATAAGAAATTAGGTACTCGTCATAGAGCTGCTTTAGGTGTTGCTGAAGAAACTGATGCTATTGCATTAGTTGTATCTGAAGAAACAGGAAGAATATCTATAGCATGTGATAATTACTTACATTATAATTTAACTCTTGAAGAATTCAGAGAAAGATTATTAGAAGAATTAAAACCAAAGAACGATGTATTCTATGATGCAGAAGGTGAGGAAGGTGAAGGATATGAAAATAATTAAAAAGATATTCAAACCATTCCTAGCATTATTTAAAGTACTATATAAAGTAGTAGATAAAATAATTGTTACTCCATTAAGTAGATTAGTTTATAGAGTACATGATTATGTTAAAAGTCATGGAACTGGTATTGAAAGAATATTAAATAGACCAAATGCACTTATTATTATTTCATTAATATGTGCAATAGTTATGTTTGTACTAGTTGATCAAAAAGTTATTTCTTTAACTGAAAAAGAAGCTGAAGTATTAACTGGTCAACCAATTAACATTGTTTATAATAAAGAAGCTTATGTAGTTGAAGGAGTTCCTGAAACTGTAGATATTACATTAATAGGATCTAAATCAACTGTATATTTAGCAACTCAATTAGGAGATCAAGAAGTTACTTTAGATTTATCTAAATATGGACCTGGAACATGGAAGGTTAAATTAAAATATAACCATTCAGTTAACAATGTTTCATATAAGTTAGATCCAAGTACTATTACTGTTAAGATTTCTGAAAAGGTAAGTAAAACTTCAAGTTTAACTTATAACTTATTAAATGAAAATTCATTAGATAGTAAATTATCTATTTCAAATGTAGAACTTGATAATAACAAAGTTATTGTTAAGAGTTCACAAGAAATATTAAATAAGGTAGCAGTAGTTAAAGCATTAGTTGATGCATCAGATATTACATTAAAAGAATCTGGTGAATTTACAATTGATAATGCACCACTTGTTGCATATGATTCAAATGGTAAATTACTTGAAAATGTAGAAATGGTACCATCAAGTGTATCTGCTAAAGTTACAATTGATTCATATCATGCTACTAAAGATGTTAAAGTAGTTACAAATGGAACTATGTCATCAGGTAAAGCTATTTCATCATTAACAACGTCAATTAAGACTGTTGAAGTATATGGTGATAAAGCTACAGTAGATGCATTACAATATGTTGAAGCTGCAATTAATGTTGAAGGATTAGATAGTAATAAGACATTATCAGTTAACTTAACTCAACCAGTTGGAATCAGATATATGTCTGAAACTAAGACAAATGTTGAAGTTGTAGTTGGAACTGAAGCAAATAAAACAATATCTGGTGTACAAGTTAGAACAACAAACTTAGCATCTGGATATGTAGCAAATGCTGCAACAACAGAAGACCAATATATTGATGTAATTGTTAAAGGTGTTGAAAGTGTAATAAATGGAATTGAAGCATCTGATATAACAGCATATGTTGATTTATCTGGATTAAAGACAGGTACACATACTGTTCCAGTTAAAGTATCAGTAAATGATTCATTAATTAATGCTCAAACAGCTAAGACAGAAATTACAGTTAAAATTACTGAACAAAAGTAATGTAAATTAAAAATAAAAAAGTAGTTAAAATTAACTACTTTTTTTTATTTAATGTTATTCTATTGTTATAAGAAGGTGGTAAAGTGAATAAAGGTTTTACTCTAATTGAATTATTAGCAAGTATTATCATAATCGGATTATTGTTAATAATTACTATACCTTCATATATAAGTGTTTATAACACATCTAAAGAAACAGCATATAATAATAAAATGAAAAATATTAAACTTCAAGCTGTGAAATATGCAGAGAAAATAAAAGATGAAGTACAGGCTGAATCTTGTAAAGAAGTAAAGATTAAAGATTTAATACAAAAAGGATATTTAACAACTGATTATAAAACAAAAGATGCAATTGAAAATCCATATACTAAAAATGATTTCGAAGAAAATTTATCTGTTTGTTATTGCTCATCAGATAATGAGCTTAAAGCTTTTTATATAGATGCATTTGATTATACTCAATCATATGTAAAAGGTACTGAGGTTAGATATAATGGTAAAATATATCAAAGTATTGTTACATATGATTATATGACTATAGTAAATGATATAAATGCTAATAAAAAAACTACAAAGAAATGGGATAATAATGGAAACCAAGTAAGTTCATGTACTGGATATTTTAATGATGAAATAAATGTTTGTATTTCTAGTACATCAACACTTAATACTACATATGTATTAAACAATTTCTTTAAAGTTATAGAATGTTAAGCGATACCCATTGTATCGCCTTTTTATTGAAAAAATATGCTTTTTCAACTATAATTTTGTAAAGGACTGATACTATGAATAAAATAGTTATGTTAGTTTTAGATGGGTTTGGCTATCGTGATGAAGAAACAGGAAATGCTATAAAATTAGCTCATATGGATAATTATGAAGAACTATTAGAAGAATATCCATATGCTGTTCTTTCAGCAACAGGTGATGAAATTGGATTACCTGACGATACAACAGCTGACTGTGAAGTTGGTCATCTAACAATAGGTGCAGGTAAGAAAATTAAACAAGATGTTACATTATGTAATGAAGTACTTGGAAGTACTATCATAGAAAAGAATGCAAATCTTATTAATTTCTTAACTCAATTAGAAGAAAAACAAGGTACTCTTCATTTGATGGGTATGGTATCTGATGGATGTGTTCATTCAGATATAACATATATGAAGAATTTTATAACTCACTTAAAAAATTTGGGGGTTAAAAAATTATATTTTCATGCTATTACAGATGGAAAAGATGTAGCTAAAGATACTGCTGTTCATTACTTAGAAGAATTAGAAAATGTAATGAAGGAAGTTAAACTAGGTAAAATAGCAACTATATGTGGTAGATCATTTGCTATGGATAGAGATAATAAATGGGATAAAGTAAAGATATATACAGATCTTATATTTAAAGGAAGTGGAGTAGCAATAAAGAATTATGCTGCTGGTATAAATGCTTGTTATAAGAAAGAAGTATATGATGAAAATATTCCACCTATATTATTAGATGAAAAAGGTATTATTTCTAACAATGATGGAATTATTTGGTTAAATTATAGAATAGATAGATCAAGAGAATTATTATCAATTTTAACAGATCCTAATTTTAATTTATTTAGAACTAATAGACCTAATAATTTAAGTGTACAAACTATATTACCAATTAATAATATGGAAATAGATTATATGTTGGAAAACAATGAAGATGTATATGCATTACCATCATATTTAGATGATTTAGGAATGAAGCAAGCAAGAATTTCTTCTTCAGAAAAGTTCTCACATGTTACATATTTCATGAATGGTGAAGAAAATAAAAAACTTCAACACTGTGATGATTATATGATTCCATCAGGTGGAAGATATAGATATGATGAAGAACCAACAATAACAATGAATGAAATATTAAAACAAACAGTTAGATGTATGGAAAAGGATTATGATTTAATTACGGTAAATATTTGTAATCCAGATATGCTAGGACATTCAGGTGATATTGATAAAACAATTGAATGTTTAAAGAAACTAGATGAAATATTAGAAGAATTATTTGAAGCTGCAGATGATAACTTCTATAAAGTTATTATTACATCAGATCACGGAAATGTAGATGAGATGTTAGATGCAGATGGAAATGTTACTAAAGCTCATAGTATGAATCCAGTTCCTTTTATTATAAGAGATAAGAAAGTAACTCTTAGACATAAAGGAAATCTTACTAATATTGCTCCAACAATACTTAAATATATGGATATAGCAATACCAGATGAAATGAAGGATACAAGAGTTTTATTAATAGACGAAGAATAAAAAGGAAGATGATAAAATGAAATTTGATGAAAGTGTTTTAAGAGAAGCAGATATACGTGGAAAATATCCAGATCAATTAAATTCCGAATTTGCTATGCGTTTAGGAAAAGTATTTGGTACATATGTTAGAAAAAACAAATCTGATTATTGTGTTGTAGGACATGACAATAGATTTGGTGGACCAGATTTAACTAAGAATTTAATAGAAGGATTATTATCTACAGGTGTTAATGTAATCTACATTGGATTAGTAACTACACCAATGCTTAATTATGCTTCACGTAGATTAGGAATAGATTATGGTGTTGAAGTAACAGCATCTCACAATCCTAAAAATGATAATGGCTTCAAATTATTTGGAAAATATGCATTACATTGTTCTCATGAAGATTTAGATTATATCTATGAAGCACTTAAGAATCCAGATTTCAAATTCAAAAAAGGTGATGGAGATTTAAAACATATAGATGTATCAGATGCATATGCTGATGCAGTAGCTGAATCAACTGTACCAGGGAAGAAGAACTTAAAGGTAGTTGTTGATCCAGGAAATGGAACAGGATCAGTTATAGTAAAAAAAGTATATGATAGATTACCATATAAAGTAACATATATAAATGATAAATCAGATCCTTCATTCCCAAATCATCATCCAGATCCAAATGTAAAAGAAAATTTAAAACAATTACAAGCAGCTGTTAAAAAGAATAAAGCTGATATTGGTTTAGCATATGATGGGGATGCTGATAGAATAGGTGTAGTTGATAACCAAGGTAATATTATTGATTCAGATGTTATGATGGCACTTATGGTTGGACCTATTTTAAGAGACTTCCCAGATAAACCAATTTTAATAGATGTTAAATGTACTAAAGCATTACAAGATGAAATAGAAAAACATCATGGAAAATTTATTGAAGTAACACCTTCAAGTGCTAGACAAGAAGACCAAATGTTCTTTGATGATTTAGCTTTTGGAGGAGGATATTCAAATCATATATTCTTCCATGATAGACATCCAGGATATGATGATGGTATATATGCAGGATTAAGATTCCATGAAATGTTATCTTATTCTAAATATCCATTATCAGATATGTTAAAAGGATTAAAAACATATTATAATACTGATGAAATAAAAGTAGCTACTACAGATGCTAAAAAATGGAAGATAGTTAAGAGTATTAAGAAATACTGTGATAACAATGGATATGAATATTCAACTACAGATGGAGTAAAAGCATATCTAAAAAATGGTTGGGCATTAGTTAGAGCATCTAACACAGGTCCTAACTTAACATTAAGATTTGAAGCTACAACTGCTGCTAGATTACATGCTATTAAAAAAGAATTTATGGGTATGGTTGAAATGTTAAATAAATAAATGCAACTTTGTTGCATTTTTTTATTGACTTTATATTTTGATTTAGTGTATAATCCTAATTGCAACAAAGTTGCATCATGAAAGAAGGAAAAATATGAATAATTTGTTATTACATGCAGTTGAAGGAGAAAGTGGGCTATTAGATATAGCATTAGATACTCTTGTGGATGGAGTAAAACTAATACCATTTTTATTTATAGCATTCTTAATTATTGAACTTATTGAACATAAGTTATCAAAGAAAACAGAAAAGGCCATAGCTAAAGCAGGTAAAGGTGGACCTATAATTGGTGCATTACTTGGAGGTATTCCTCAATGTGGTTTCTCAGTTTTAGCAACAAATCTTTATATAACTAGAATTATTTCATTAGGAACATTAATAAGTATTTATTTATCTACAAGTGATGAAATGATACCAGTACTATTATCAAGTGATGCTCCTATTAATAAAGTACTTGCATTTGTTGGTATTAAAGTATTAGTTGGTATGGTTGTTGGATTTATTATTGATCTAATATTAAGAGAGACACATAAGAAAGAAGAAAAGAAAAATAAAAAACATGCTCATGAAGATTTTCATGTATGTGAAGAAGAACATTGTCACTGTGAAGAAAGTCTTCTTAAATCTTCAATAATACATACTATAAAAACATTAGGATTTATATTGTTAATAACATTTGGATTAAATATATTATTTGGATATGTTATATCAGAAGAAGCTGTAGAAGGATTCATGGAATCACATAAATTACTTGCACCTATGTTAGCATCTCTAATTGGACTTATTCCAAACTGTGGAGCTTCAGTAATGATTTCATCTATCTATGCTGAAGGAGTTATAACATTTGGTACAGCTATGGCTGGTTTATTAACCAATTCAGGTTTAGCTTTATTAGTTTTATTTAAACAAAATAAAAACATGAAAGAAAACTTGGGAGTTGTTGGATTAATATATTTCTTAGGTATATTATTTGGATATATATTTAATTTAATAGGTGTTGCAATATGATAGAAGAATTATTAAAAAAATATAATTTAAAAGTTACAGATAAAAGAGTAGAACTTTTAAATACAATAGTAGATTTAAATGAAAATGCTTCTATAAAAAATATTTTATCTAAATCAAAAGATATGGATAAAACAACAGTTTATAGAAATTTAGAATCATTAGAAAAAAGTGGATTATTAACTAGAGAAATATCTGGATCTGATATTATATATTTAATAAATGGACATCATAAACATCATTTAACATGTACTAAATGTCATGAAAGTGTTGAAATAGAATGTCCATTTGATAAACAAGAAGAATTAAATGGATTTACTATTACTAATCATTATTTAAATATTGAAGGTGTATGTAATAAATGTCAAAAAAAATAGGAACTCAATTGAGTTCCTTTTTAAATACTATCTAATGCTAATTCAATCATATCATCTAATGCTTTTTCTCTTTGTTCAGGAGTCATTGCATTTTCTTGATCATATTTAGAATCAACTACAGTCATCATAACAGTAGCTTCTTTTTGTTGCATTCTAGCTACGTGTAGAAGTCCAAAGCCTTCCATTTCACATGCAACTAATTCAGATACAATAGGACATCTATCAAATATATGATCTATATTAACGTATACATCAAATACATCTGATGTAAGAGTAGGTCCTAAAGCAACATTTATATTTTTATCTTTAGCTGTTTTTAATATTTTTAAATTTAAATCTATAGATGAATCAATATATTTGTCATATAATTTTCCATATTGGAAAGCAAAACTAGATTCTGAATAACATCCTGTTGATAAAACAACATCTCCAATTTTAACATTTGGATTTAATGCTCCAGCAGTACCTATACGAATAATATTTTTTACATCATAGAAATAATATAATTCATATGAATAAATACCAATACTTGGAATACCCATTCCTGAACCCATAACTGTAACTTTTTTACCTTTATAAGTTCCTGTATATCCAAACATATTTCTAACTGTGTTAATTAAAACTGGATTTTCTAAAAACTTTTCAGCTATATATTTAGCTCTAAGTGGATCTCCAGGCATAATTACATTTTCTGCTATATTACCTTTAGCAGTAACTACATGTATAGGTTTCATAATATCAATCCCTCTTTATTTTCATTCTATATTAATAATAACACATAAACTAATATTTAACTAGTTATTTTTATTATTTGATACTATAATTAATTTAGGTGAAATAAATGAAAACTAATGTAAAAGAATATGATCATTTTAGAGTACATACTATAAAAAAAGATAATTATAAAAAATGTGCTATTGAAATACATTGTAGAGAAAAAATAAACAAGGATAATTTAGGTAAAGTAAAAGCTTTATTTGATTTATTAAATCGTGGAACAAAATCATATCCATCTATAAAAGAATTATCAAAAAGAAAAGAATACTTATATGGATTAGTTTCATTATGCTATGATTCTACAAATGGAGATATTATAGATGGAGTAGTATTTGCTGAATTTCTTAATCCTAAATATGTAGATGATAAAAATTATTTAAATGATGTAATTAAATTTGTATTTGATTATATAAAAGAACCTTTATTAACTGAAAAAGATTTAAAGTTAATAAAAGAAGAACAAAAACTTAGTTTAAAACATAAAGAAGAAGAATTATTTTCTAAAGCATTTAAAGAAGCTAAAAGTACAATTGAAACATCATATGGTTTATCAGCATTTAATACAGAAGAAGAAATAGATAAATTAACTATTGAAGATTTAAAAGAAACATTAAAGGATATAATTAATAACTATACAATTGATATATATGTAATAGGTAATTTAAATATGAATGAAGTTGAAAAAATAATAGTTGATAATAGTCCATTTATTAACAATAAAATATCTAAATTAGAATTTGATTATCATGTTAAACATCGTACAGTTAAAGAATTAGAAAACAAAGATAAATTTGAACAAAGTATGATTATTTATTTCTATTCATTTGAAAATTTATCTAGAGAACAAAGATTATATGAAGCAACATTATTAAGTGATGTATTAGGAAATGGTTTAAATTCTCTTTTATATAAAGATATAAGAGAAAAACATAGTTTATGTTATAACTTAAGCGCTGTCTATATGAGACATACAAACATTTTAATGATTACAGTCGGAGTAGATAAAAAGAATATTGCTAAAACAAAAGAAAGAATCGAAGATATAATGTCTAATTTAAATACATTAATTAATAAAGATAATGTATCAGATGCTAGATTAAATATAATTAGTAATATAGAACAAAATACAGATAGTATAGATTATTTATTATTCGAATCAGATGCTGTATTTAATAATGTTATAGATCCTATGGATTTGAAATTAAAACGTTTCAGTGAAATTACAGAAGATTCTATTAAAGCAATACTTCCTAATATGAAAGAATATACTAAATATGTGTTAGTAGGTGATAAGAATGAAAACAATTAATATTGCTACTGTAGAAAATAAAGTATATAAAGAAACATTAGACAATGGATTAACTATATATGTATTTCCAGGTGAAACAAAAGGAATAACAATGAATCTAATTGTTAAATATGGAAGCGCCATGAATGATTTCAGGTTTAAAGGTGAAAAAGAATATAAACACTTACATTTAGGTGTTGCTCATTTCTTAGAACACCTAACATTTAAAATGGAAGATGGAGATGCAAATGATTACTTTGCATCTTTAGGTTCAGATGCAAATGCTTTTACAACATTTGATCATACTAACTATAAAGTATGGACAGCCTCTAATTTAAAAGAAAACTTATCTTATTTACTTAAATATGTTTTAACCCCATATTATAATGAAGAACTTGTTGAAAAAGAAAAAGGTATTATCTTAGAAGAAGCTAAAAGATGTTTAGATAATATTCATAGAAAAATATCTTATGCTGTGAATGAAAACTTATTTATAAATGATAATAGAAAATATCCAGTTATAGGAACTATATCAGAGATAGAATCCATTACTTTAGATGATATTGAAACAGCATATAATTATTTCTATAAACCATATAATATGGTATTAGCTGTATTTGGAAATGTTGATCCTAAAGAAGTAATATCTATTGCTAAAGAATCTCTTTCTAATAAAGAATATGAAGTAAAAGAAATAGAATATAAAACTGAAAAAGAAGTAGATAATATCAATAAATCATCTGTGGAAGTATTAGATAAAAATGAAGTTCCATTGGTGTCTATTAATTATAAAATACCTCTTAATAAATTTAAGATGACAAGAAAAGAATTAGATATAGCATCTTATTTATTAACTTCATGTGAATTATCAACTACAAGTGATTTCTATGAATATTTAAGAGATAATAAAATAATAATTGGAGGTATGTCTAATTATTGCCAATTAACTGATGATTATTTAATTTATACATCATCTGCTAATACTAATACTCCAGATAAATATATAGAAGAAATAAAAAATAAAATTATGAATCTTAATATAAGCGAAGAAGATTTTGAAAGAAAGAAAAGAGCTGCAATAGCTAAGTTTATTTTAGTATTTGATAACATAAATGATTATTCAAGAGGATTCTCTCATGAATATATTTCATATGGAGAAGATGTCTTTATTGAAAATCAAGTAATAAAAGATATTAAATATGAAACAGTAAAAGAAGTGCAAGAAATATTTAAAACTGCAGATGTTGTAGTTGATGTAACAGCCAAAAAAGAAAGTTAATTAAACTTTCTTTTTTAATTTTCGTATAAAAACAAGTAAAATGGTACCTCCACCGTGTATATATAAAGTAGAAGGAGGTAAATATGAAAAGATGTATTAAATATATAATTGTTTTATTTATAGTAGTAATATTTTCTATTTCAATAATTACAGTATTAGATTTATTAAATAATACAAATGAAGTAGAAGAACATTATATTAGTTATGTTGAACCAACTACGAAAGAAACAACAATTATTACTAATATGTTTTATGTTGATTTAAAAGGAGCAGTTAAGAAACCTGGTGTATATAAAGTTAAACAAGGAACTATAGTAAATGAACTTATTGAATTAGCAGGTGGATTAACTAAAAATGCATATACAGATAATATAAACTTATCTAAGAAGTTAACAGAAGAATCTGTAATATATATTTATACTGTATCTGAAATAAAGAAATTAAATAATACTACAACAACTAGCTCAGTTAAATATGATTCATATGATTTAGAAGTAACAACAAATACTACTAGTTTAAATAATACTTCTAAAATAAATATAAATACTGCATCTCTAAATGAATTAACATCTTTAACTGGAATAGGTGAATCTAAGGCATTAGCAATAGTTGCATATAGAACTGAATCACCATTTAAATCAATTGAAGAAATAAAAAATATATCAGGTATAGGTGAATCTTTATATGCTAAGATTAAAGACAATATTACAATCTAGTCATGTATTACTTATATTATGTATAGTATCTATTATTATTTCATTTATTATTTGTAATATAAAAATAGAATCTAAATACAATATAGATGAAAAAGAAATAGAAGGAATATTAATAGATAGTTCAATAGATGGTAATAAGTATTCTTTTATAATAAAAGGTAAAGAAAAAGTTAAATGTACTTATTATATTCAAAAAGAAAGTGATTTAAATAAATATAAGAATATTAAAATAGGTACTAAGTTAAGATTAAAAGGAACATTATCTATTCCTAATAATAATACAGTACCTAATACATTTAACTATAAAAAGTATTTATATTATAAACATATAAATTATATATTAAATGTAGATTCAATTTCTATAGAATCTACAAATATAAATATTTTATATAGAATTAAAAATTATATAAAAGAAAGAATAAATACTTATCAAAGTAAAGCATATTTATCTACATTTATTTTGGGAGATAAGTCTTATCTAGATGATGAAATATATAGTAAATATCAAGAATCAGGAATACTACATATATTCGCAATATCTGGAATGCATATATCTTTATTAGTAGCTATTATTTTAAAACTATTAAAGAGAGTAAAAGATGATATTAAATATCCAATTATAATAATATTTTTATTACTTTATATTTTTATAACAAGTATATCATCATCTATATTAAGGTCTTCTATATTATTTACAATCATTTATTTAAATAAAAGATTTGATTTTAATTTAGAAACAATTCAATCATTTTATATAACTATAATGATAGTTTTAATAATTGATCCATTTAGATTGTATGATGTTGGGTTTATATATTCTTCTGTTATATCTTATTTTCTTATTAGATATAGTTTTATAATTAAAGGTAATTATTTGATAAGTATATTAAAGGTTAGTATATTAGCTTTTCTAGTATCTTTACCAATCACGATTAATATGAACTATGAAATAAATATACTATCAATATTTAATAATTTATTAGTAGTACCTTTAATATCATTGTTTATATATCCATTAAGTTTAATTACTTTTATTATTAAACCATTAGATATTATATTTTTTTATATTACAAATATATTTGAATATATATCTAAATACTTTTTAGTATTTAATGTTGTTATTCCTAAATTAAATATAGTAGTAATTATTTTTTACTACATATTTATTTATATTTTTCTTAATACATATAATAAGAAGTTATTGTTAATAATAGTATTGTTATTAACAATATATAAATATTTATATATATTAGATAATAATACATATATTTATTATCTTGATGTAGGACAAGGAGATTCGGCATTAATTAAATATAAAGATAAATCAATACTGATTGATACAGGCGGCAAAGTTAGATTTAAAGAAGAGGAATGGAAGAAAAAGAAAGAGTATCTTTATACTGGTAACAATATTAAATTCTTTAAAAGTATTGGTATTTCTAATATTGATTATTTGATATTAACTCATGGAGACTATGATCATATGGGTGAAGCTACGAATTTAATAGAACATTTTAATGTTAAAAATGTAATCTTTAACTGTGGATCTTATAATAATTTAGAAGGTGAATTAATAAATAAGTTAAATGAGGAAAAAATAAAATATAATACATGTCTCAAAGAACTAAACGTTAATAACTACAAATTATATTTTTTACAAACTAAGGAATATGACAATGAAAATGATAATTCAAATGTTATTTATTTACAAATAAATAATTATAAATTCTTATTTATGGGAGATGCTTCAACTACTACTGAAAAAGAAATACTGAATAAATATAATTTAACAGATATTGATGTATTAAAAGTAGGACATCATGGTTCAAATACAAGTAGTAGTAAAGAATTTATAAATAGTATAAAACCTAAATATTCCATTATAAGTGATGGCAAAAATAATCGTTATGGACATCCGAATAAAGAGGTATTAGATAACTTGAAAAATTCTAAAATATATAGAACTGATCAAGATGGAAGCATTATTTTTAAAATAGAAAATAATAAATTAAGGATAGAGACTTGTAGTTTGTAGAAAGAATAATAATATAAATTATTGTAATGAGATATAAAATAAAATAATATGATATAATACTATTAGGAGAAAATGATATGGAAGAAGAAATGATAACTATTGCCAAGAAACCCGGGGTAAAGAATTGTGTTAGAATTAGCAGTGTGAATGATATTCCTGATTTCTTAAAAGAAGTTGTGAGCGTTGATGGGGAAAATTTGGTTCTCGATTGTCTGGAAGGTGAAGAAAGATGTCCGCTAGGTTCAGTGATTGCTTTTGAAAAATTAGAAAGTGGAAAAATGAATGTATGGAACAAAGCTAACTGGAAAGAAACTACAAAAGAAGTTGATGGAGTTTTTTATGAACTACCAAAGCCAAATATTGCTGTTAGAATTACAGATAGTGTTCCGCAAAGTATTGTCGATGAACTAGGAGACAGATTTAGTGTGTTACCTACTGGAGAATTTCAAATTGATGCTGGTTGGGGACTTGTAAAATGTGCACCTAATAATGGATATATTGTTATATATGGCAAGAGAGAAGATGGTAGTTTAGATGCAAATTTCTTAACTAAGGGAACACTTTCATTTGATCAGTATTATGTTTTAGGTGAAAATGGTGAAATTGTTCAATCACTCCATGAATACGATGAACAATTACAACAAATGAAATCTTCTGGCAAAAAAATGTAATTAATTTTTTGGATTACTTTTATAGTAATTCTTTTTTTGTGGCTTAAATCTAAAGTAAATAATATATTAAAAATAGAGACGTGTAGTATATAAATAAAATATATGATATTATAAAATTGGTGATAATAAATGGATGTATTTCAAAAAATATTAGAATGTAATGAAGAAGAAGTTGACTCCATTATTGAATATGCAATTAATGAAGCAAATATGAATGCTAATCAAGTTGATAGATTAGGATTTTTAAATTATGGTAAATCCAATAGTGTATTTAAAGGATTTATCCCACTTAAAACAAGAATAAAATATGCTAGCATAAATATAGAAGACTATGGTATGGAAACTACAGATTTTATTTATGAATTTGCTCATTTTATAAAAAAATACAATATTCATAGCAAAGCGGCATTAATTCACAGTCTAGAATATTTTGTTAATAGTTATTTTGGATTTCCAGGAAAAATTGATAGAGAAACAATATTCAATGATATTGCATGGCAAACTTCTACTACAGATGAAGAATACTTTGCAGCACTAGATAATAATAAACTAGGAGATTTAAAAGGAAAAGGAGCTGCTGAATGCACAGAAAGAGGTGCATTAGTTCAACAAGTATTAAGTATTTTTGGAACAGAATCATATTATTGTATTGGATGCGTTGATATGGATGGTAGACAAGAAGGCCATTGCTTTAATATAGTAAAGAGAAAAAATGATTATGCTTTACTTGATTATAGTATTCCAATTGTTTCATACAATGAAGATGGTAGTTTTAGAGAATATTATCCATTTGTAGGTTCATTAACAAATGAAGAATTTCTAGATTTTATAAATAATGGAGTAATCAAATCTTTCGATGATTATTTTATAGCTGATAGACAACTTGAGAAAACTGGTAAACAAAGAATGTATGTAGTTGGAGAATATGAAAAAAAAGAAGAAAATAAAAACGGTATAAGTTTATAATAATATTCAATTATAGGAAGTAAAAATATGAAAAAAGTTATAGGAATTATTTTAATAATTATAGGAGCAATTCCATTGATTTTGCCAATTATAACAGGAATATATTCTGCTATTAATGGTTATAGTGGTTTATGTTTATGGCCTTGTACAAACTATTATGGATTTACAGCTTTTATAGATAGTGTATTTATATATTCTGTATTATTATGGCCAACATATATTATTGGAATAGTATTAATAGTAGTTGGAATAATATTGATAAAGAAATATAAAAGAAAATGAAATAGAACAAAGTGAAAAAACACTTTAAAAAATATGAATTATAGTAATTAAATGAAAAAGACTTATAAGTCTTTTTTATTTTAAAAAGATAAATGCTATCATATGTACCTTATGTAAATATAAGAGAAAAATTAAGTAATTATATATATGCATGGTATAATTGATTTAGGATGTGACAATGATGAATTTATATACAGGTAATAATTGGGAAGTAGTATTTGTTAATTGGTGCCAAGAATTTCCCGGACAATGTATTGTTTCTTGTACAAAAGAAAAGTTAAGTGATTTAACTTCTGATGATTGGATTGAACTTGGACAAATTGAAAAAGAATTAGAAAGAATAACAAAAAAATATTTAATGCAACAATGTATAATTTTGCATGTTTAATGAATAATGCTTATAAGGATAATAAAACACCACATGTTCATTTTCATTTTATACCAAGATATGAAGGTGAAAGATTTATATTAAATAAAAAATATATAGATAAACATTTTGGATATAATATGTGGAAATGGGCTAGAAGTAGATTTTCATCTCAAAAAGATATATTTACTAGAGAAGAAAAAGAAGAGATATTTAAAATGATGCAAAATGAATGGAATATGATAATAGAAAATCACGAGTAAATATTATGAAAGTAAAAAATGATTATAATGAATGTTTAACTGATATTTCTTGTTTTATAAGAAAATATTTCAATTTATATTCTATTGGAAGATGTAAAAGAATCTAAACTGTTAGGTGATGGAGGTGATATTAATTGAGTATATTTGATGATTTGATGCCTAAAACTGCGCAAGAAGAAATGTATGATAAAGTACAAGGAAATTTATATAATAACTTATGTGATTTAGCAAATTCATGTGGTATAGATATGAATGAAATAAGTATGCAATTTAAAGATCCTGATTTTTTAGAAGCTTTTTTTCAATTGTTTGACGAAGAAGAACAAAGAAAATATTTTATTACATCATATAATTATGAACATAGATTAGAAACTAATATAGATAATCTATTAGCTTTTAGAAGAGCTATATATACTGATTATCCAAAAAATGAAAATTTTTGGTCAACTGAATTCCTAGAGCCAAGATTTGGATTAAGAGCAGAACAACCTGAAGATAGTCCTGAAAGAATATATTCATCTATTATGGTTACAACAGTAGGAAAATTAAAAGAACATGGCTTAGCTGACCTAACTAGTGGTGGAGCAACAGATGGTGAAATTGCAATTGATGCATCAAAACCATTTGATGATTTTTTGTTTGTATATAAACCAAAAGATGAATTAGAAGCAATGCAACAATATATTGCTTCAGGTGGTAAATCGATTGATGATGTTATACAAGAAAAAGCAGAACAAGCTGTAATGAGACAAGAAGCTCAAGGATATAAATTATAATAATCTCTTGCATTTTATAAATATTTATCATATAATCATTAAAGAAGTTTTTACTTGGACTGGATTAATCTTCCGATTCCAATCTCAGTTTAAACGGTTAATATAATAAAGGAGGAACATAAGATGGCTGTAACTAGTGAAAGAAAAGCTGCTTTAGTTAAAGAATTTGGTGCTAACGCAAAAGATTCAGGAAACACTAAAGTACAAATCGCAATTCTTACAGAAGAAATCAATGATTTAACTGAACACTTAAAAGTTCATATTCATGATTTCCATTCAAAAAGAGGTTTACTTATGAAGGTAGGTAAAAGAAGAAAATTACTTGACTACCTAAAGAGCACTGATGTAGTTGCTTATCGTGAGTTAATCGAAAAATTAGGTATTAGAAAGTAGGCACATGTTTTTATGTGCTTTTTTCTTTTATAGAGAAAAAATTAGAAGGAGATATTTATGTCAAAAAAAGTTTTTGAAAAAGATTTTTATGGTAAGAAAATCATCGTTGAAAACGGCGAAATGGCTAAACAAGCACATGGTGCTGTTTTAGTTAGATATGGTGATACTGTTATCTTATCTACAGCTGTAGTAAGTAATAACGCTAACATTTTATCTGATTTCTTCCCATTAATGGTTTTATACCAAGAAAAGTTATATTCTGTAGGTAAAATACCTGGAGGATTTATTAAAAGAGAAGGAAGACCAACTGATGCTGCAACATTAGCTGCTCGTATGATCGATAGACCAATGAGACCAATGTTCCCAGAAGACTTCAGAAATGAAGTACAAGTTGTTAATACTGTATTATCAGTTGATACTGATAATTCACCTGAATTAACTGCAATGTTTGGTTCTTCATTATGTACATCAATTTCTAAGATTCCATTTGATGGACCAATCGCTGGTGTTAAAGTAGGTAGAGTAGATGGTAAGTTTATTATTAACCCAACTCCAGCTCAATTAGAAGTATCTGATATTGACTTAACTGTTGCTGGTACTAAGAAAGCAATCAACATGGTTGAAGCAGGATCTAAAGAAGTTTCTGAAGATGACATGTTAGAAGCATTAATGTTTGGTCATGAAGCAGTTAAAGAATTATGTGAATTCCAAGAAGAAATCATTAAAGAAATCGGATTACCAAAGATGGAATATGAACATCTTGAAATTGAAGATGAATTAAGAAATGCTATTGAAGCAGAAGTTAAAGATGAATTAGATAAAGCATTACGTATTAAAGCTAAACTTGAAAGATATGAAGCGATTGATAATATCAAAGAAAGAGTAGTAGAAGAATACGAAGAAAAGAATGCAGATATGGATAAAGATGATTTAACTGTATTAATTACTAAAGTTAAATTAGTTCTTGAATCTATTGAATATGATTTATTTAGATCAATCACTGTTAATGAACATTTAAGAGCTGATGGTAGAAAGATGGATGAAATTAGACCATTATCTACTGCAAAAGATATTTTACCAAGAACTCATGGTTCAGCTATGTTTACTCGTGGTGAAACTCAAGCATTAGCAGTTACTACATTAGGAGCTTTAAATGAATATCAAGCATTTGATGGTATTTCATTAGAAACTCAAAAACATTTTATGTTACATTACAATTTCCCAGCATTCTCAGTTGGTGAAACTGGTAGATATGGTTCTCCAGGTAGAAGAGAAATTGGACATGGAGCATTAGGCGAAAGATGTTTAAAACAAGTTATGCCTTCAGAAGAAGAATTCCCATATACAGTTAGAGTTGTATCTGAAATCTTAGAATCAAATGGTTCATCATCACAAGCAACTATCTGTGCAGGATGTTTATCATTAATGGCTGCAGGTGTTCCAATTAAAGCACCAGTTGCTGGTATAGCAATGGGACTTATCACTTCTAAAGATGAAAGTGAATATGAAATCTTAACTGATATCCAAGGTATGGAAGACCATTTAGGAGACATGGACTTTAAAGTTGGTGGTACTAGAAAAGGTATTTGTTCATTACAAATGGATATTAAGATTAAAGGTATAAATAAAGATATTTTAAAGAAAGCATTAGCACAAGCTAAGAAAGCTAGATTAGAAATTCTTGATGTAATGGAAAAAGAAATTGCAGAACCAAGAAAAGAAGTATCTAAATATGCTCCTAAACTTGAAACATTCATGATTAATCCAGAAAAGATTAAAGATGTAATTGGTAAAGGTGGAGAAATGATTACTAAGATCATTTGTGAATCTTCAAATGTTGAAACAGTTCAAGATGTTAACGCTGTTAAGATTGATGTTGAAGAAAATGGACAAGTAATTATTTATCATACTGATAGAGAAGTAATTAACAAAGCTGCTGAAATGATTAAATCAATCGTTAGAGAAGTAGAAGACGGAGTTAAATATACTGCTAAAGTAGTTAAAGTTGAAGACTTCGGATGCTTTGTTCAATTATGGCCAGGATGCGAAGGATTAGTTCACGTTTCTCAATTAGCTCATGAAAGAGTTGAAAAAGCTTCAGACATGGTTAAAGTAGGAGACGAAATAATCGTAATGTCTTTAGGATATGACCAAAAAGGTAGATTAAACTTATCTAGAAAAGCTGCATTACCAAAACCAGCTAAAAAAGAAGACAAAGAAGAAGTAAAAGAAGAAAAGAAAGCTGAAAAAGCCGTAAAGAAATCTAAGAAAAAAGAAGATGCTGAATAAGCATCTTTTTTTGTTGTAAAGTTTAATAAAAATGCATATATTTATAGATTATTTTTACTAAATATGCTATTCTTATGATAAGAAAGGTAGACAAATAGGTGGAAGATATATGAAAAAGAAATTAATGGCTATTTTAGCTGCATTTGTTGCTATAACACCACTTGCTGGCGTTAAAGCTGCTGAAATTGATTATTCAGTAGGAGTTGAACAAAACTTCATCGTTAACAAAGATCAAGAAGAAGCTCATGCTAAAGGTGATGAAACAGTAGGTATTAAAATTGTTTCATTAGGAGAAGATCCAACTGATTCTAATTACGTTAAAGGATTAGCTAAAGGTGCTGTTGCATTCTTAGGAGGCGCTCCATTTGATATTAACAATGTTAATTCATTTAACGAATCAATTGCATATGAAACTTTAGTTAAAGATTTTAATGGTGAAATTGCAGATGGTATGACATATTTCAACTTAAATGGAAATGAATTCAATACACAAGTTACAACACCATATGTAAAAAATTACAACACTGATCCAACAAATCTTTCATTACCAACAAAAGATGAATTCTTATCTTGGTTTGAAAATACTAAAGTAGATGAAACACATTATTCATTAACAGCAGCTGGAGCAGAAAAATTCCAAAATTGGTATTTATATTCATTAATTGTATACTTTATTTCAAACCAAAGTGTAGAATCTTATTCTGGTTATCTAACTTCATCATATGAAAAAGTTGGAGATGATTATAAAGTATGGATTATTGTTCCAACATTTAATGATGAAGGAATTGTTACTGCAGTATCAGTTGAACAAGTATCTAATAATGCTTTAATAGCAGCACAAGGAAATCAAAATACTATTAAAAGATTCATGATGGTTCCAGTATTATCATTCAACAAAACATATAATTGTAGATTTGAAGTAGTTCCTTCATATTCATGCTATAAGTGTGAAGATAAATATCAATGGTTAGAAGTTGGAAAACAAGCTTCTACATGTACTATTGTATCTGGCGTAACTTCTAAAGCTAAATGTACTGATAACCCTAAAACAGGTGTTGAAGATTACATTTTAGAATTTGCAGTAGCTGCAGGTATTTGTGGAATCGTATTATTAGCTGTTAAGAGAAAATCATTATTCTCTAGAGTATAATAAAAATAATAAAAGATATTGAAAGATATCTTTTTTATTTTGTTGAAAACTTGTGCTAAATTTCTACGATTTGAAGTAGGAGAAATATTGAAAATAGGGTACTTCTTTGCTATAATAAAACTATACCATAAAGAATAGAGGAATATGGATGTTTGATAAGTACAAAAAGGAAGTAATACTAGGATGTTCCATATTAGTATTATGTTTATCCCTTTTTTCATTTATAAAAGTATTCTATTTTGCTGAAGTAGACGCATCAAAGCCTATTAAGTCTGTTATGCAGTTCTACGAAAAACATGATAAAGATACTAAATATGCACAGCCTACAACTAAATTAGTTGAACAAATAAATAACTATACTATTACATTAAATAATCCTGAAGAGGATAATGAATTATCTCAAGTATTCTCAGAAGAAGAAATTGGAGCTTTCCCATATGAAAAAGCACCTACATTTGTAGATGATGGATCAATTATATATGATGGTATGACTCTTACTGATTTAACTAATAAATTAAATAAAAGTTTAGGATCATATATGACTAACACTGGATACTTCTTTGCAAACTATACAAAGAAAACAGGATTAGATCCTTACTTAGCTGTATCAATAGTCTTATTAGAAACAGGATGTAATTGGAAATGTTCTACCATAACAGTTACATGTAATAATATTGGTGGATTAAAGGGCAGAGGTTCTTGCAATGGAACATCATATTCTAGATATGATTCATTAGAAGAAGGAATTGAAGGATATTTAAATATTCTTTATAAGAATTATTATTTACAAGGATTAACTACAGCAGATACAATGGCACACAAGTACGCTGCATCACCAACATGGGCTGAAAAAGTTAACACTTATTATGCATCAGTAAAAGCAAAATAAATAATATTTTGCTTTTTTAGTGATATACTTTATATAGAAAGTAGGTGCTTAAATGGACACAGGTATTATTACAAATGAAGGATTATTTGAACCATTACCATTATTCCAAATTGGACCACGTTTAGAAGGAGCAGTTAGAGAAGCAATCAAAAAAGATCCAGTTGCTAATTTTGAATTCCAATTAATGAAATCTCAAATGAAAAGATTTTCTCCAGAAGTGATGTATGCAATAGTTAAACTTGGATATAAAATTGTAGCACCATTTGCTAAGAGTAGAGACAACGTTTTATTCTCTAATGGTGGCACATTATTTGTTGCATCTAAAAACTATGTATGTGGAAAATTCTTTGAACCAGATAAATTAAAAGATGAAGATGGAATTCAAGTGCCAACTGATGAAGTAATCAAATATGATCCTGAATTAACAAATATAGACAATATTAATGAAGGCATAATTGATGAATATGGATATGTTGATTCAACATATTTATCAAATGCTACTAAAAACGATGTAGGAAAAGGTAATTTAGATCTATTAGCTTCTTTCTTACTTATGAATGATATGCTTTTCAGTGAACGCATATATAAAGATGTATTAACAGATAGAAAGAAGAAAACAGATTTAGCTTATATTACTTCTAAACCTAACTGCATATGTATTAAAAGAGATGGAGATAAATTCAGTTTATCTTATGTATCTGAAAATACTGGTAAGGTTGAAAAGTTTATTGACAGACTAAAAGAAGAAGATAAAATAGCAAAATATGACATTTTAGAAGTTCCTCCTACAGATTTAGCAGTTCAAGAAGAAAATGATTTGCAAGTAGTAGAAGATACTCCAAGAAGTTTAGTTGCATAATAAAAGAGAGTTTTAAACTCTCTTTTAATTTTTTATAAAATGTCTTCGTCAAAACCTAATGTAGCTTTTTCTATATATATAGGTCTTTCTTTTGCTTCCATATATACTTTAGCTATATATTTAGCAAGTAATCCTTGAAATGCAATAATCATTCCACCAAAGAATAATATTAAACATGCAAGAGAAGCATAACCTGGCATATCTATTCCTTGTACTAAAGTCTTAATAAATATATATATAAAATATACAAATGATATACCAGTACATAAAGTACCTAATATAATAGCTATATTTAAAAGTGAAGTAGAGAAGTTCATTAAACCATCTACAGCATAACTTATTTGTTTACTGAAATTAAATTTAGATTTTCCTGAATGTCTTTTATCTGGAGTGTATTTCATATAATGGATTTTAAATCCTACCCAAGAAAATAATCCTTTAGTAAATCTATTATTTTCTTTCATAGAAACTAAAGCTTTAACTACGTTTCTTCTGAATAGTCTAAAATCTGAAGCTCCAGCAACGTATTCTTGATTAGTAGACTTTTTCATTACATTATAGAATAAATGTTTAAATAGTTTTTGAAATACGTTCTCATGTGTATATTGATTAACCATAGCAACTTCATCGTATTCTTCATTTTCTTCTAGGAACTTTAACATATCTTTAACTAGAGTAGGAGATTGTTGAAGATCAGCATCTATAATACAAGCATATTTAGCTTTAGAAGCTTTTAAGCCTGCATACATAGCAGCGTCTTTACCAAAGTTTCTTGAAAACGATATTACTTGGATATGTTTTTTATCTTTATTATATAGTTCTCTTAATTCTTTATATGTACTATCTTTAGATCCGTCATCTACAAATATAAGATTAAATCTAATATCTGATAATGAATTACATAAAGATTCATATAAGGCATTTATATTTCCTTCTTCGTTATAAGCAGGAATAATAACGTCTAATAACATATATATCACCTGTATTAATTATACCATAAATAGGGTAATAAAAGTTTTTAATTTTCCTTTACATTTGCTTTATTTAAATTTGTCATACAAATATTAAAAAACAGCAAAAAAAGACTTGCATTGAACAAAAAAATAGTATATAATGGTCTATAGTTTAAACGGCGTAGATGTGCGAGGTTGCTGACACACTAGGAAGAGTTGTAAACTTAAAAACTAGTGATTTCAGGTTAATTCGTTTACGGAGCCATGTTTATACTGAGATATAAACGAAGGGAGGACATGTAAATGTCAAAAGTAAGATTAAGATTAAAAGCTTATGATCACAGATTATTAGATGCTGCTGCAGCTAGAATCGTTGAAACTGTTAAGAGAACAGGTGCTGAAATTTCTGGACCAGTTCCACTTCCAACAGAAATTCAAAAGATTACTGTATTAAAAGCTGTTCACAAATACAAAGATTCACGTGAACAATTCGAAATGAGAACTCATAAGAGATTAATCGATATTAAAGATCCTAGTAAAGAAACTATGGATGCATTACAACATTTAGATATACCATCTGGTGTAGAAGTTAGTATTAAAACTATCTAATCTAAATAAAAAGAAAAAATATAAAATATACGGAGGAAAGAAAAATGAAAGGAATCTTAGGACGTAAAATCGGTATGACCGAAAAATTTACGAAAGATGGAAAAGTTATTCCTGTTACTGTTATCGAAGTTGAACCTAACGTTGTAACTCAAATTAAAACAGTTGAAACTGATGGTTACAATGCAATTCAATTAGCAACAGTTGACAAGAAAGAAAAGCATGCAACTAAAGCTGAAGTTGGACATGCTAAAAAAGCAGGTGTAGCTCCTAAGCGCTTCTTAAAAGAAATTAGAGTAGACTCAGTTGAAGGATATACTCTTGGAAGTACTTTAGCTGCTGACACATTTGCTGTAGGAGAAAAAGTAGACGTTACTGGTACTTCTAAAGGAAAAGGATTTGCTGGTGCTATTAAGAGACACGGCTTATCAAGAGGACCTGAAACTCATGGATCACATTACCATAGAAGACCAGGTTCAATGGGTACAATGTTACCAATGCACGTACTTAAAGGTAAGAAGTTAGCTGGACACATGGGACATGAAACAGTTACAATTCAAAACCTAGAAATTATTGAAGTATCTACTAAAGATAACTATATCTTAGTTAGTGGATCTGTTCCAGGACCAAAAAATTCTTTAGTATTAATCAGAGACGCTGTTAAAGGTGGAGCTGTTGATCCTAAAGAAATCATCATTTATGAAGTTGAAGAAGTAGTAGAAGAAACTCCAGTTGAAGAAACTGTTGCTGAAGCTACTGAAGAAGTAGTAGAAGCTACTGCTGAAGAAACTGCTGATGAGAAAGTTGAGGAAACAACAGAAGCTTAATAGTTTCGTTGAAAGGAGATTTTAAAATGGCAAAGATTAAAATGATTAACCTTAAAGGTGAACAAGTTAAAGATTTAACATTAAATGATGATATTTTTAAAGTTGAAGGAAATGACGTTGTATTAAAGAAAGCTATCAGATTACAACTTGATTCTTCAAGACAAGGAACTGCTGATACTAAAGGAAGATCAGAAGTTCGTGGTGGTGGAAGAAAACCATATAGACAAAAAGGTACAGGTAATGCTAGACAAGGATCTATTCGTGCACCTCACTATGTTGGTGGTGGAGTAGTATTCGGACCTACACCAAGAGATTATGGTTTCAAAACTAATAGAAAAGAAAGAAAACTTGCATTAAAGACTGCTTTAACTGACAAGTTAAATGAAAAAGCATTAGTTGTTGTTGATTCATTAGAATTAAAGACAGCTAAAACAAAAGATGCTATCGCATTATTAGACAGTTTAAAATTAACTGGTAAAACATTATTCGTAAGTGCTCATGATGCTGAAATGTTATATTTAGCAACTAGAAACTTAGGAAATGTTGCGGTTATTATGGCTGACGAATTAAACGTATTTGATATCGTTAATTCAGATACATTAGTAATGGATGAAGATAGTGTTAAATATGTTGAGGAGGCACTTAAATAATGAAAGATATAATTATAGCTCCAGTAGTAACTGAAAAATCTGCTGCAATGGCTCAAGATGGAAAAACTTATACATTTAAAGTAGCTAAGAGTGCTAATAAGACTCAAATAGCTCAAGCCATTGAAAGTGCTTTCAACGTTAAAGTTGAAAACGTAAGAACTCTTAATACTAAATCTAAAGCAAAAAGAGTTGGAAGATACACAGGAAAAACAAAAACTTATAAGAAAGCAATCGTTACATTACGTGACGGTAATTCAATAGAATTATAATAGGAGGGTATTATGGCAATTAAGAAATATAAACCAACTACTAATGGCCGTAGAGGAATGTCTACATTAACTAATGAAGAATTAACTCAAGGTAATAAACCTGAAAAGTCATTATTAGCATCTGGATCTAAAACTGGTGGTCGTAATAACCAAGGTAAAATGACAGTTCGCCACATTGGTGGAGGAGCTAAGAGAAAATACCGTATTATAGACTTCAAGAGAAATAAATTTGGTGTTACTGGTAAGGTTAGTACAATTGAATACGATCCAAACCGTAATGCAAATATTGCTCTTATCACTTACTTAGATGGTGAAAAGAGATATATAATCGCTCCAAAAGATTTAGAAGTTGGAATGATTATTGAAGCTGGAGAAGCTTGTGATATCAAAGTTGGTAACGCAATGCAATTACAAAACATTCCAGTTGGTACTTTAGTACATAACTTAGAATTAAAACCTGGTAAGGGTGCTGAAATCGCTAGATCAGCTGGTGCAAGTGCTCAAATCTTAGGTAGAGATGATAAATATGTTATCGTTCGTTTACAATCAGGTGAAACAAGAAAGATTCTTGGAACTTGTATGGCAACAATCGGTGTTGTTGGAAACGAAGATTTCGAATTAGTAAACGTTGGAAAAGCTGGACGTACTCGTCACATGGGTATCAGACCTACAAACCGTGGTTCTGTTATGAACCCTAATGATCACCCACATGGTGGTGGTGAAGGTAGAACACCAATCGGACGTAAAGCACCAGTTACTCCATGGGGTAAACCTGCTCTTGGTTACAAGACTCGTAAACCTAAAAAGGCTTCTAGCAAGTTAATTGTTAGTAGAAAGAAGAAATAGGTGATTAAGATATGGCAAGAAGTTTGAAAAAAGGACCTTTCGTTGACGAAAGCCTAATGAAAAAAGTAAATAAATTAAATGCTGAAAACAAAAAAGAAGTTGTTAAAACTTGGTCACGTCGTTCAACAATCTTCCCTGATTTCGTTGGACACACATTCGCAGTTCATAATGGTAAGGAATTCATTCCTGTATATGTAACTGAAGAAATGGTTGGACACAAATTAGGTGAGTTCGCTTTAACTAGAAAAGCTGGCGGACATGC
This sequence comes from Bacilli bacterium, assembly GCA_016283935.1. Lineage (GTDB taxonomy): Bacteria > Bacillota_I > Bacilli_A > RF39 > UBA660 > UBA6985. The sequence continues at coordinate 23,872 of JAEENX010000017.1, read as the reverse complement.
TGGACAAAAACAAGGAAAATAGGAGGATATTAGATGGAAACTTATGCAATACATAAAAATGCTATGGTTGCTCCTCGTAAGTGCCGTATGACTATGGACTTAATCAGAGGAAAGAAATGTGCTGATGCTGTAGCTATATTAAATAATACAAACACTAAATCTTCTAGATTAATCCTTGATGTATTAAAATCAGCAATGGCTAATGCTACAAATAACTTTGGAGCTAAAGCTGAAGATTTAGTAATTTCTGAATGCTTTGTAAATCCTGGAATAGTTTTAAAGAGAGTTAAACCTGCTTCAAGATCAAGAGTAGACAGAAGAGATAAAAGAACTAGTCACATAACTGTAAAAGTTAGTGATGGTAAGGAGGCTTAATTATGGGACAAAAAGTAGACCCTCGTGGATTAAGACTTGGAATCAATAAAGATTGGGAATCTAAATGGTACGCTGAAAAAGGTGACTATGTTAAGAAATTAAACAATGACCTTAAAATCAGAGACTTCTTATTAGAAGAATTAAAGAGTGCTGCAGTTTCTGAAATCGATATTGAAAGAAAAGCTGACAGAATTGATATTAAAATCCAAACTGCTAAACCTGGTGTTATCATCGGACGTGGCGGAGAAGATATTGAAAAATTAAGAGCAAAAGTTAAAAAGATTTCTGGTGAAGATGTATTCATTACTATCTCAGAAGTTAAAGTTCCAGATTTAAATGCTGAACTAGTTGCTCAATCAATCGCAAGACAAATTGAAGCTAGAGGAAACTTCAGAATGGTTCAAAAGAAAGCTATTAGAGCTACAATGAAGGCTGGAGCTAAAGGTATCAAAACTAAATTATCTGGTCGTTTAGGTGGAGCTGAAATGGCAAGATCTGAAGGATATTCAGAAGGTACTGTACCTCTACAAACTATAAGAGCTGATGTTGATTATGCTGAAGCTGAAGCATCAACTACTTATGGAAAAATTGGTGTTAAAGTTTGGATCTATAAAGGAGAAATCCTTAAAGGTAAAAACAGAAACAATAAAGAACAAATCAAAGTAGAACGTAAAGAAAGAGGTGACCGCGATGTTAATGCCAAAAAGAACTAAATATCGTAAACCTCATAGAATTAGCTATGAAGGAAAAGCTAAAGGTCACATTAAATTAAATAAAGGTGAATATGGTTTACAAGCTAAAACTGGTGGATATGTTTCAGCTAGACAAATCGAAGCTGCTCGTATCGCTATGACACGTTACATGAAACGTGGTGGTGAAGTAACAATTAACATATTCCCACACTTAGCTAGAACTGCTCAAGCTTTAGGTGTACGTCAAGGTACAGGAAAAGGTTCAGTAGATCATTATGATGCAGTAGTTAAAGCTGGAACTATAATGTTCGAAATTTCTGGTGTATCTGAAGATATCGCTAGAGAAGCTTTAAGACTTGCTTCACACAAATTAAGTGTAAAAACAAGAATAGTAACTAAAGAAAGTGGTGAAAATAACTAATGAAAATGAATGAAATTAGAGAAATGTCCACTGAAGATATTAACAAGAAGATAGAAGAACTTAAATCAGAATTATTTGATTTAAGAATGAAACAATCTACTCAAGTAATTGAAAAACCTCATAAAATTAATGAAGATAGAAAAACAATTGCTAGATTAAAGACTGTTTTAAATGAAAGAGAAGGAGGAGAAAAATAATGGCAGAAACTAAAAGATCTGAATTAATCGGAAAAGTTGTTAGTGCTAAAAATGATAAAACTATCACTGTTTTAGTTGAAACTTATAGAAATGATCCTCTATATCATAAGAGAGTTAAATACTCTAAAAAGTATGCTGCTCATGATGAAAAAAATATTGCGAAAGTTGGAGATACAGTTAGACTTCTTTCAACAAGACCATTATCTAAGACTAAGAGATATGAACTTGCTGAAGTTTTAGTTGAATCTGTAGAACTATAGGAGGGTTATTATGATACAACAACAAACTAGATTAAAAGTTGCTGATAACTCTGGCGCAAGAGAAATCATGGTAATCAGAGTACTTGGCGGAAGTAAAGTTAAATATGGTAATATCGGTGATATCGTTGTAGGAACTGTTAAAAAAGCAATTCCTAACTCAAACGTTAAAGCTGGTAAAGTAGTAAAAGCTGTAATCGTAAGAAGTGTTGAAGGTGTTAGAAGAGCTGATGGTTCAATGATCAAATTTGGAGACAATGCTTGTGTATTAATCAAAGAAGATCATTCACCAATCGGAACTCGTGTTCTAGGACCTGTTGCTAGAGAATTACGTGAAAAAGATTTCATGAAGATTGTTTCTTTAGCACCTGAAGTATTATAGGAGGATATTATGAAGGTAAAAGTTGGAGATAAAGTAAAAGTTCTTGCTGGAAAAGATTTAGGCAAGGAAGGTACTGTAATTCGTACTATTTCTAAGAAAGACCAAGTTGTTGTTTCTGGTGTAAATGTTGTTAAAAGACATATGAAACCAAACATGTACAACCAACAAGGTGGAATCGTAGAAATGGAAAAACCAATTCATGTATCTAACGTTAAAGTTGTAGAATCTAAAGATTCTAAGAAAGCTGCTAAGACAGCTAAGGTTACAGAAAAAGCTACAAAAGAAGAAAAAGCAATAACTAAGAAAGCTGCTGCTAAAAAAACTACAAAAAAAGTAGGTGACAAATAATGAATAGTTTAAGAGAAAGATATAACAAGGAAATTAAAGAAGAATTAAAGAAACAATTTAATTATTCTTCAATTATGGAAGTTCCTAAACTAGAAAAAATTGTTATTAATATTGGAACTGGTGATGCTTCACATGATTCTAAATATGTAGAAGCTGCTGCTAGAGAACTTGAACAAATTACTGGACAACATGCAGTAATTACTAAAGCTAAAAAATCTATAGCTGGTTTCAAAATTAGAGAAGGTCAATCAATTGGTTGCAAAGTTACTCTTAGAGGAGAAGCTATGTACAACTTCATGGAAAAATTAATCCGTGTTGCATTACCAAGAGTACGTGACTTTAGAGGTATATCTCCAAAAGCATTTGATGGTTTTGGAAACTATACTTTAGGAATTAAGGAACAACTTATATTCCCAGAAATAGTATATGATGATGTAATTAAAGTAAGAGGAATGGATATTGTTTTTGTTACAACTGCAAAAACAAACGAAGAAGCTTTTGAATTATTAAAAGCATTCGGAATGCCATTTAGAAAGTAGGTACCAAGATGGCTAAGACAAGTTTAAAGGTTAAACAATCAAGACCTCAAAAATTCAAAGTTAGAGAATACACTAGATGCGAAAGATGTGGAAGACCTCATGGTGTTCTACGTAAATTCGGATTATGCCGTATTTGTTTTAGAGAACTTGCTAACCAAGGAAAAATTCCTGGTGTTAAAAAGTCAAGTTGGTAGAAAGGAAGTAAAGACATGGTAGAAGATAAAATTGCAGATATGCTTACAAGAATTCGTAATGCTAATCAATTAAAATATGATACTGTTGATGTAATCGGAACTAAGATGACTTGCGAAATCGCTAGAATCTTAAAAGAAGAAGGTTATATTTCAGAATACAAATTAACTGAAGCTGCTAACGGTAATACTTTAACATTAAACTTAAAGTATACTGAAGGTAAAAAGCAAAGAGTTATTACTGGATTAAAGAGAATATCTAAATCTGGTTTAAGAGTTTACGCTAACCGTGACGAACTTCCAAGAGTTCTTAATGGTTTAGGAATCGCTATTATCTCAACTTCAAAAGGAATTATGACTGACAGAGATGCTAGAAAAGCAGGTCTAGGAGGAGAAGTACTTGCTTACATTTGGTAATCAAGGAAAATAATTTATGAGTAGAATTGGTAATAGAATTTTAGAAATACCTCAAGGTGTTACTGTTACAGTAGCTGATAACACAGTTACTGTAAAAGGACCTAAAGGTGAACTTAATTACACATTTGATAAAAATATTTCTGTAATCGTTGAAGAAAATGTTGTTAAAACAACAAGACCAAACGATTTAAAACAAATTAAATCATTACACGGAACAACTAACGCTCACATCGCTAATATGATGACTGGTGTTTCAACTGGATTCGTTAAAGATCTAGAAATCACTGGTGTTGGTTATAGATGTTCTGTTCAAGGAAAGACTATCGACTTAAGTGTTGGATATTCTCATCCTGTTAAAATTGAAGTACCTGAAGGATTAACAGTTACTTCAAACTCAAATACTGAATTATCAATCGCTGGTATTGATATTCAAAAAGTAAACGAATTTGCGGCTAATGTTCGTAAAGTAAGACCACCAGAACCATATAAAGGTAAAGGTATCAGATATAAAGATGAACATATAAGACGTAAAGAAGGAAAGAAAGCATCTAAATAATAGGTAGGAGGGAAAAGATATGATAAAGAAAGAATCAAATAATGTTGCAAGAATTAGAAGACATGCAAGAGTTAGAAATAAAGTTTCTGGTACTGCTGAATGTCCAAGATTAAATGTTTTCAGATCAAATTCACACATTTTCGCTCAAATTATTAATGACGAAAATGGTACTACCTTAGTTTCTTCTTCTTCTGTTCAATTAAAAATAAAGAACGGTGGAAATATTGAAGGAGCAAAAGCTGTAGGTGCTGATATCGCTAAAAAGGCAACTAAAGCTGGTATCAAAGAAGTAGTATTCGATAGAGGTGGATACCAATATCATGGACGTGTACAAGCATTAGCTGATGCTGCACGTGAAAATGGATTGGATTTCTAGGAGGTAATTGTATGGCAAGAAATGATAAATTTAATGATCCAAAAAAGAAACTTTTAGATGAAATCGTAGTTAACATCTCTAGAGTTACTAAGGTTACTAAAGGTGGACGTCACATGAGATTCTCTGCTACTGTAGTAGCTGGTGACGGAAAAGGTTTAGTAGGAATCGGAACTGGAAAAGCTAATGAAGCTACAGATGCAATCAAAAAAGCATCTCAAGCTGCTAACAAAAACTTAGTTAAAGTTTCATTAGTTGACAATAGAACAATACCTCATGAAGCAATCGGTACTTGTGGAAAGGCTAAGGTTATGATTAAACCTGCTCCACAAGGTGCTGGAATCGTTGCTGGTGGTGCTGCACGTGCCGTATTAGAAATCGCTGGTGTTAAAGATATTATCTCTAAATCATTAGGTTCTAATACAAAAGTTAATGTTGCTAAAGCTACTTTAGAAGCATTAATGGCTCAAAGAACTGCTGAACAAATTGCTGAAATGCGTGGTAAGAAAGTTGAGGAGTTATAATATGAAGTTAAATGCATTAGTTAAATCTCCAGAAACTAAAGTTACAAAAAGAGTTGGTCGTGGACCAGGATCTGGAATGGGTAAAACATCTACTCGTGGACAAAAAGGACAAAAGAGTAGAAGTGGTGTTTCAATCAAACCTTGGTTTGAAGGTGGACAAACTCCATTATACAGAAGAGTACCTAAGAGAGGTTTCAATAACGCTAGATTCAGAACTGAATTTGCAGTTATTAACTTATCTGACTTAAATAAATTCAATGATGGAGATGTTGTAACACCTGCATCATTAAGAGAAAAAGGTCTTGTTAAAGATCAAAAAGCTGGTATTAAAGTATTAGCTAACGGAAAATTAGAAAAGAAATTAACAGTAAAAGCTAACAGATTCTCATCTGCAGCTGTTACTAAGATAGAGGAACTAGGCGGAACTACAGAGGTGATTTAAGATGTTTAGTAGTCTTAAAGGGCTATTCAGTCCAAGCAATAAAGATCTAAGAAAAAGAATCTATTTCACCTTAGCTGTTCTTGCATTATTTGGACTAGGTACCAACATTATGGTACCTGGTGCCAAAAGCATAACATCAAAGTTAGGATTTATTGATTTATTAAACCTAATGAGCGGTGGTGGCTTAAGAACTTTTTCAATATTTAGTTTAGGAGTTATGCCTTATATTACAGCATCAATCCTAACACAATTATTACAAATGGATGTAATTCCATATTTTAAAGAACTAAAAGAACAAGGAGCTACTGGTAGACAAGTTATCAATAAGATCAATAGATATTTAGGTATCTTGTTTGCATTCATCCAAGGTTATATTTATGCTGTAGCATTCATGCAAATGGATGATACAATGCAAGTTGTAAAAACAACTATTATACTAACTGCAGGAACTGCTTTATTATTATGGTTGGCTGACGAAGTTACTAAGAAAGGATTAGGAAACGGTGTTTCACTATTCATTATGGCTGGTATTGTTAATTCATTACCAACAACATTCAAAAGTGCATTCACAAGCTTGATTCAATCTGATAGTATACCTCAAACATTAGGTATTGTACTATTTATAGTATTTATACTTACATATTTAATAATATTAATTGGTGTAGTATTTACTGAAATTTCTCAAAGACGTATTCCAATACAACATTCTTCGAGAACAGATAGTTCTTATAATAAAGAACAAGCATACTTACCATTAAAGTTAAATTCAGCTAGTGTTATGCCTGTTATCTTTGCAAGTGCAATCACTAGTATTCCATCATTAATTGCAACATTCTTAAAGAATGAAGCATTTAGTCAATTCTGTGAAAAGTATATTGTATATACTACACCATCAGGATTTGCAATCTATATATTATTAATATTCGTATTCGGATATGTATATACATTGATGGAATTAAATCCTAAAGAAATGAGTGAAAACTTAGACAAGAGTAGAGCATTTATTCCTGGTATTACTCCTGGAGAAAAGACTCAAGCATACTTAAAGGGTACACTTACTAGATTATCTGTATCTGGTAGTTTATTCCTTGCAGTATTAGCTGCTATTCCTGTTGTATTTAGTTGGATCTCATCAGCCGCTAATTTATCTAGCCAAGTAACTCTTGGAGGTACAGGATTACTAATCGTTGTTGGTGTTGCATTAGAAACATTTAAACAATTAGAAAGTAGTGTTGTTTCTCGTAGTTATGCAAGTGGTAGAGAAAGAAGACGCGGAAGATAATATGAAGAATATAGTATTTGTTGCTGCACCTGCCGCTGGTAAGGGCACACAAAGTGATTTACTAGTAAAGAAATATGGGTACGCCCATATTTCTACTGGTGATTTACTTAGAAATGAAGTTGCATCAGGCTCTGAATTTGGTGCAGAATTAAAGAAAATCATGGAAAGTGGTTCATTAGTTTCTGATGAAATTGTAACTGAACTACTAAGAAAAAGACTAGAATGTGATGACGTTAATAATGGTTTCATTCTTGATGGTTATCCAAGAAATGTAGCTCAAGCTGAAACTTTAGATACATTACTAGAAAGTTTAGGAAAAAAAGTAGACGTATGTATATCATTAGATATGGATATGGATACAGCTCTTAAAAGAGCATTAGGAAGAATAAGTTGTCCACAATGTGGAGCAGGTTATAATAAATTCTTTGATGCTATGAAACCTAAAACTGAAGGAATATGTGATAACTGTGGTTCAACATTAATATCTAGATCAGATGATAATGAAGAAACTTTTAAAACAAGATTTGAAACATATATTAAGAGTACTGAACCTTTATTAGATTATTATAAGGATAAAGGTATATTAGATGTTATCAGTTGTAATGGTACACCTGAAGAAACATTCAATGAAATAGAAAGTGTAATAAAGTAAATGAAGATAAATATTTATTCAGATGAAGAAATTCAAAAGATTAAAAAATCAGGTCATTTAAATTATATGACTCATCAATATTTAAAAGATTTACTAAAACCTGGAATATCAACTAAATATTTAGATGATGAAGCTGGAAAGTTCATTAGAGAACATGGTGGTATACCAACATGTTTAGGATTTGAAGGTTATCCTGGTAATATATGTGTTTCGGTTAATGATGAAGTTGTTCATGGCATTGGCCGTGAAGATCACATTATTAAAGAAGGAGACATTGTTACATTTGATATAGTTGTTACCTTAGATGGTTATATGTCTGATTCAGCAACGACATGGCCTGTAGGTAAGATTAATAAAGAAAAAGAGCATCTATTGTATCATACAGAGAAGTCCTTATATGTCGGACTAAAGGAATTAAAAGCTGGAGTTCCATTAGGAAACTTATCAGCTAGAATTCAACAATATGCTGAAAAACATGGTTTAGGTGTTGTTAGAGAGTTAGGTGGACATGGAGTTGGTCATGAAATGCATGAAGATCCATTTGTACCAAACTACGGAAAATATGGCACTGGAATCGAATTGAAAAAAGGCATGGTCATTGCTGTTGAACCAATGCTTACTGCTGGGGATTATCAAGTATCTATGTTAGATGATGACTGGACAATAGTTACTGATGATTATAGTCCTGCAGCTCACTTTGAACATACTGTAGCAATAACAGAAGATGGCTACGAAATATTAACAGGAGAGTGAAAAGTTTAATTATGGCTAAAGAGCAAAAGATTGAAGTCGAAGGTACAGTAATCGACGTTACTCATGAAATATATAAAGTTGAGTTAGACAATAAAATAATTATAACAGCCCGTGTTTCTGGTAAAATACGTATGAACATGATTCGTATTTTAGCAGGTGATAGAGTTATAGTTGAAATGTCACCAACTGATTTAACACATGGGATCATAAAATATAGAAAATAAATATGGAGGTTTATTTATGAAAGTTAGAGCATCTGTAAAGAAAATTTGTGCTAAATGCAAAATTATTAAAAGAAAAGGTAAAGTAATGGTTATTTGTGAAAATCCAAAACACAAACAAGTACAAGGTTAGGAGGAAGTTAAATGGCACGTATTAAAAATATCGAATTACCAAAAGATAAATCAACATTCATTGGTTTAACTGCAATTCATGGTATTGGACAATCTACAGCTAAAAAGATTTGTGAAGCTGTTGGAATCGACAAAGACAAAAAAGTTAGAGATTTAACTTTAGACGACGAAGCTAAAATAAGAGCTGAAGTTGACAACTACTTAGTTGAAGGTGAACTTAGAAGAGAAGTTCAAATGAACATTAAAAATAAAATGGAAATTGGTTCTTACCAAGGAAGTAGACATAAAAAAGGTTTACCAGTTCATGGTCAAAGAACTTCTAGAAACGCTCGTACTCGTAAGGGTAAAGGTAAAGTAGTTGCTAATAAGAAAAAAGAAGGAAAGTAGTATAGGAGGGTATTAGAATGGCTTACAATAGAAGAAAAAGAAAAGTTAAAAAGAATATTCCTGAAGCACAAGCTCATATTTCATCAACTTATAATAACACTTTAGTTACTATAACTGATAAAGAAGGAAATACAATTTCATGGGCATCATCTGGAACAATCGGATATAAGGGTGCTAAGAAAAAGACTCCTTATGCTGCAGGATTAGCTGCTGAAGCTGCTGGAAAACAAGCAATGGATTCAGGAGTTGTTAAAGTTGAAGTATTTGTTAAAGGTTTAGGTGGCGGTAGAGAAACTGCTATCAGATCATTACAAGCTGTTGGTTTAGAAATCACATCTATTAATGATGAAACACCAGTACCACATAATGGATGTAGACCACCAAAACGTCCAAGAAATTAATTAAGTTAGGGAAAAGAGGATTGAAAGATGAATTTTGAAAAACCAGAATATAAAATTACTGAATACGATCAAAGCAAAAATTATGGAAAGTTCGAACTAGAACCACTTGAAAGAGGTTTTGGTACAACAATCGGTAATGCATTAAGAAGAGTTATGTTATCTTCTATGCCAGGTAGTGCTGTTACTAGCATTAAGATTGATGGAGTTATGCATGAATTCCAAAAAATTGAAGGCTTAAGAGAAGACGTAATGAACATTGTTTTAAACATCAAATCATTAGTTGTTAAAAACAATTCAGATGAAAAAAAGGTTATGAGACTTTCAGTATCTAAAGAAGGACCAGTTACTGCTGGAGACATTGAACATGATGCTGATATCGAAATCGTAAATCCTGATTTAGTTATTTGTAACTTAGTTAAAGGTGGAAAAATTGACATGGAAATGACTGTTGAAAATGGTCGTGGATATGTTGATTCTAAAGAAAACAAATTATTACAAGGTGAAGTTCCTGGTGTTATTCCAGTTGACTCACTATATAGTCCAGTTGAAAAAGTTGCTTTCGAAGTTGAAAGCGCTAGAGTTGGACATAATGAAAATTATGACAAATTAATCATGTATGTAAATACAAATGGTTCAATTACTCCAGAAGAATGCATGGCATTAGCTTCTGCAATCTTAATTGAACATTTAAAGATTGTTTCTGATTTAAATTCTATTTCAGATGCAACTGGAATAATGGCTGAAAAGAAAGTTGATACAATCACTAAGACACTTGAAACTCCAATTGAAGAAATTGAATTCTCAGTTAGAGCTTACAACTGCTTAAAGAGAGCAAATATCAACACAATGCAAGATTTAATTGATAAGAAAGAATCTGAAGTTACTAAGATTAGAAACTTAGGAAAGAAATCATTAAAAGAAGTTATCGATAAAGTTAACGAAATGGGACTAAAGTTCCGCGATTAATACGTAAGGAGGTTAAATTATGTATAGAAAACTATCGAGAGAATCATCTATTAGAAGAAGTATGTTAGCCGGAATTACTAAAGATGTAATCATGAATGAATCTGTTATTACAACAGAAGCTAGAGCTAAAGAAGTAAGAAAATTCGTTGATAAAATGGTTACTTATGGTAAAGATGGATCTTTAGTTGCTAGAAGAAAAGCTTTAGCTTTCCTTCATAATGATACAAACGTAGTTAATAAAGTATTCAATGAATTAGCTCCACGTTATAAAGAACGTAATGGTGGTTATACTAGAATTATTAAATTAACTGAAAGAAAAGGCGACGATGCTTTACAAGTAAGACTTGAATTAGTTGACTAATTCAGTCTTTTTTTTTATTATATTAAATGTGATGAAATATGAAATTTAATACGACAAGCAAAGCAGGATTATATATAGTTTTTATTAATGTAATAATAGGACTATTTTTATTTATATCTTTAGATGATTCGGATACAGCATTTTTATTAACATTAATATCAAGTGCTATATCGTTATATTTAAATATATATTATTTAAGAACGAATAAGTATAATAAAAGCATTAATCTATATAGCTTTATTTTAAATTTAATTATTATAAGTGTGTTCATGGTAGTTAAAATTTATATGAACTCGTATCTATAAAAAGAATTATTTTTTAATAATTCTTTTTTATTTATTATATATTTAAAATATGTTATAATTTAGACATACTAGGAGAGTATAAGAAGGGAGCGTTAATATGAGTAATGAAAATTATTATCATAAACAAGATAATTTCTTTTTATTCTTTCCAATCTACGTTTGTTTAGGTGTTTATTACATCATGGAACTATTAACACGACCTTTTGTAAAAGCATGGGATACATCATCTGCTAATATATATGACAATTTAGCTCAAAATTCAGTTAATAAGGACTTATCTGGTGCTTATATGAATGAGACTGAAAAAGCTAATCAAGCTGCAGAAAGAGCTGCTGAAAATGCTAAGATGGCTGCTGCTAATAAAGAAGTAACAGTTGCAGATTCGTTAGTAAGATCTCGTGAAAAGTTAATTAGTCAATTAGATAATAATCAAGAAATCAGATCAGATAAGATTGTTACATATAGATATACAGCATTAAATCCTGAAGGAAAGCAAGTAAAGAATACATTCTTAGCTTTCTCAAAAAGTGAAGTATATACATTCCTAGAAAATGAAGGATATAAAGTATTTAAAATCGAAACTAGTCCATTAATTGAAAAAATATATGGACCAGGAACATTTAGTTCTCGTAAAATAAGTTTAAATGATATAGTATTCTGGCTTGAACAATTATCTACTTATTTAAGAGCAGGTATACCTTTAACAGATTCAATGAGAATTTTAAGTAGACAAATGGGTAAGAATAGAAATATTAAAAGAACATTCGACTCAATTGTATATAATCTAACATTAGGTGAGTCATTTTCAACTTGTTTGGAAAAACAAGGTGATGCATTCCCATCATTATTAATTAATATGGTTAGATCAGCTGAAGCTACAGGAGATCTAGAAGGTACTCTTGAAAATATGGCTAGATATTATAAAGATACTGAAACTACAAGAAAAGAAATGGTATCTTCATTAATATATCCATTAGTAATATTAATGTTCTCAATTGGAGTTATAATATTCATTCTTGTTTATTTAATTCCTAAATTCCAAAAGATATATAATACTGCAGGAGCAGATATTAATTGGTCTACACAAGTAATAATTGACTTATCGAATTTCCTTAGATCTAATTCGTTATCGATACTATTAAGTATTGCTTTAATAATAATAGTAAACATGTTACTTTATAAAAATATCAAATCATTTAGATATTTTATTCAATCAACATCAATGAAATTACCAGTATTTGGTAAAATAATAATATATAAAGAAATGATGATATTTACTAAGACATTCTCTTCATTATTAAAGAATAACGTATTTATAACTGAATCAATGGATATCTTAGGAAAAGTAACAAACAATGAAATATATAGACAAATAATGGTTAATACAGTTAACTGTATAGGACGTGGTGATAAGATTTCTTCATCATTTAGAGATCATTGGGCAATACCTGAAGTAGCATACTATATGATGGTTACAGGTGAATCTACAGGTCAATTAGCTGAAATGATGGAAAAAGTATCAGAGTATTATCAAGAACAACACAAAGTATTAGTAAATGTTTCTAAGAGCTTAATAGAACCTATTTTAATAGTTTTATTATCTGTTATAGTAGGAGCAATTATTATCTCTGTTATTGTTCCAATGTTTAGTTTATACACACAAATAAAATAGTATAGGAGAATCAACATGGATATTATTGGCATCGAATTATTTATAATTGGTATGTTTTTCGGATCGTTCTTTGATTGCATGGCTAATAGACTATCAAAGGGTGAGTCAATAATTAAACCAGGTTCTCATTGTGAAAATTGTAAGCACAAGTTAAGCTGGTATGAATTAATACCAGTTTTTTCTTACTTATTTCAAGGTGGAAGATGTAAGGAATGCAAAATAAAATTACCTTTAGAATATATACTTGTTGAAATAGTAACAGGATTATTATTCTTTTTAAGTTATTTAAGATATGGTATTTCATATCAAACATTAGAAATGATAATAGTTTCATCTTTAGTTATTGTTACTATTATCAGTGATTTAAAATATATGGTTATACTTGATGAAATATTGATACCATCTGGTGTTATATTATTAATAATTAAATATATTGATAAAGGCTTAAATTCTACTTTATATAGTCTATTATATGGTGTTATATTATTTATGGTACTACTATTTATAAAGGTAGTAGGTGATAAAGCATTTAAAAGAGAATCATTAGGATGGGGAGATGTTAAATTATCTCTTATTGTTGGATTTTCTTTAGGAATAGAATTAGGACTTATGTATATATTTATGAGTTCAATTATTGCACTTCCATATGCAATATATTCAAACATAAGACATAAAGATGGAACAATTCCATTTGGTCCATTCATGTCATTAAGTTTCTTGATATTATTTTCATATCAAGAATTCTTCTTACATTTATTCAATATGTGGTTAGGAGTATAAATATGAAAAGATATTTAATTTGTTTAATTTTATCTTTTTTCTCATTTACTAGTATCGTTTTTGCAGCAAAGGTTAATAAAGTTGATATAGATGTATTTATTGATGAAAGTGGAGACGCTATTGTAACAGAAAAGTGGAACATTCAAAAACAAAAACATAATGTCTTCCAAAGAGATTTTTATGATGTACAAGATGTTAAAATAAGTGATTATTCAGTATCAGATGAAAAGAATTCTAGTTATCGTGAAGTAGAAAACAAAGACTTTGACGCTAGAGATGGATTTGTATATACATTTACTGATTCTGGTTATACTAAGAGTCTTAAGTTTGCAACTATAGGTGATAAAAATGATTATACTTTATCATATAAAGTAGAAGGTATGATTAAAAAGTTCACCGATGTATATGGAATTGATTTTTATTTTATTGGACCAAGTGATACTCAAACATATGGATCAATATCTATAAAGATTAAATCAAATGTTGAATTCTCAGCAACAAATACTGGTTATTATACATTAGGTAATTCCAGATTATTAACAGAGATATCTGATGGAACAATTAGCATTTTCTGTTCAAATCAAGAAGAAAAAGAAAGTGTAAGATTAATGACAATCTTCACAGGTATAGAATATCCAAATGTAGTACAAGTAAACGAAAGATTCCAAGATGTTTATAATAAAGCATTAGTTGGACGTAATAGACTAGAAGAAATATTATCTAGAGTTAAATTAAGTACTGTAATTATTCTAGTTTTAGTATTAGTATTAATAATCGGATTTATTATTGTTTATAGAGTATTCTTTAAGAAAGATGATTATGAAGAATATCATAATATTGAAACTTCAGGAAATGCTACTATAGATACATATGAAGAAGCAGCATATTATGATTCAGTACCATTAAATGGTGATCTTTATAAAATCGGATTTATATCAGGATATTTTAAGATTATTAAGAGTAGAAGTGATTTAATAGGAGCAATCTTATTTAATTGGTTATGTGAAGGTAATATTGATTTAGGTAAAAAACATGGTAAGTATTATATTCATGTTAAAGATATGAGAAACTTTAAAAGAAATTTAGATTCAGAATTCTATAATATATGGAAAGAAGCATCTAATAACACTGGAACAATAGAAGGAACTAAGTTAATTAGATTCGCTTCATCTCATTATTTAAAACTCATGACATGGTTTAATATGGGCTTTTCTGAATCTATTTCAGATGAGATAGCAAGAAACCATATAACAAAAACAAAGAGAATGAACAAAGACATTACTGTATTAGGTGATGCAATTGTTAACTATGGAAATGAAATACAAGGATTAAAGAAATATTTATTAAACTTTAATCAAGTTCCAAGAAAAACAACTTTAAATGAAACAGTATATCAAAACTTATTAGTATGTGCTGTATTATTTGGAGTAGGCGAACAAGTAGGGAGAGAAATCCTAAGAAAATCGCCTGATAATGAACTTGCTAAAAAGCTTGTTGAATTTGAAGAATATAGAAATATTTATAAAGGTGCATATGAAGCAGCATTGACACCATATAAAGAGCAAATTAGAAGATTAAGAATGCAAAATAAAAGAAATAGAAATAAAGATTATGATGCCAGTGTTGAAAAGATTATAGATAATCAATTACATAATCAAGATGTATTAAAATCAACAGATGATATTATGAAGAAGTAAACTATTTGGTTTACTTCTTTTTATGTAAACTTACATGTTCATATCGTTAAATTTACATTTTACATGGTAAAATATAATTGGTGAAAGATATGAAAGATGTTAAAGTTGAAAGAAAAGAATTTTTTAACATTGTATCTGATATTCTTGAAAATGAACATTTTCAAGAATTGAAGAATGAGAAACATCATGGTACTAGTAGATACAATCATTCTGTACGTGTAGCAATCAAAACATATATGGTTGCTAGATCTAGAGGATGGAGTTATGTTGAAATCACTAGAGCTGCATTATTACATGATTTTTATACTAATAAAGACATAAAGAATGTAGATCCTAAAAAAGCTTTAGTAGTACATCCAAAAGCTGCCGCAAAGAATGCTAAGAAGTATTTCAATGTATCTAAAAGAGTACAAGACATGATAAGAACTCATATGTATCCAGTAACAAGTGAAATGCCTAAAACAAAAGAAGCATTATTAATTTCATTAATAGATAAAGAAGTTGGAACAGTTGAAATGTTAAAGTATAAACTTATAAGAAGACCAGATGTTCCAAAAGAAAATGTTGAATTTAGAGGAAATCAAAAACAACAATTATATTCAATACTTAAAAATGATTTACAAATGGAATAACATTAATTGTTATTTCTTTTAATTTATAAAATAAAAAGAGGTTTTTAATATGAAAAATACATTTGATAATAAAAAAGAATTAGTAATTATATTATGTGTAGTAATAGGAGTTATTGGAGTAATAGCAATAAGTTTATTATTCATGAAACATACTCCAGAACCAAGAAATGAAGAAAAGACTACTACAACATCATTTTTTAGTCCATCTACAATAGACAATACTGAGACTATAGCTGTTATTCCAACTATGCAAGATACATTATTGACAGATTCTGCTTGGACTCCAACATTTCAACTAATTTGGAATGATTTAAAAAATAAATATGTACATCAAGATATAAAATGGGAAGGACAACCAGTTATTGTTGATTCTTTAAATAAAGAAATTTTTAAAGAAGATATGATAAGTGATGCATATTTATATAAAGTATCTGATTATAAAACTTTAGAATTAAAGAAAAGAATTGAAAAAGCAGTAAAAGATAAATTTAATCAAGAAAGTGAAATATTAAATAGTCTTGATTGGTCTGATTCAGCATTAGATCATGGTCCTGAAAGTAATCCTAGAAGAATTCTTTTATATTCTATGTTATATAGAGAATTTGAATATATTAATCCATTAGATGAATTACAAAATGCTAAATTTAAAGATGTAGAAGATGTTAGATATTTTGGATTTGATGATAAATCTGATTCAAAATTAGCTGATCAAATAGATGTTCTATATTATGACAAAGAAAACTATATGATTAGAATTAATACTAAAAATAACGATGAATTATATCTAATTATTAATCCAGAAGGATCAACATTTGAAGATATATGGACTAATGCAAATAATAGAGCCAAAGAATATACAGGTAATAAAGAATTTACTAGATATGATTATTTAAAAATTCCATATTTATCATTTAATGTAAAACATGAATACAATGAATTATGTGGACATGATTTCTTGAGTGCTGATGGAAATGATATATTTAACATTCAAAAAGCTATTCAAACTATTAAATTAGAATTAGATAATAAAGGCGGTAAAGTTAAATCTGAAGCTGTAATTGATGTAAAAGACACAGTTACATCATTTAGAGATGAACCAGAACATAGATATTTCTATTACAATGATACATTTGCTTTATTTATAAAAGAAAAAGATAAAGAAGTACCATATTTTGCTGCAAGAGTAGATGATATCAATAAATATCAAAGTGAGGCCTAGTAATAGGTCTTTTAATTTGCAACGAGTCTTTATATTTGTTATAATAACAATGTTTTTTTAAGGGGATGTGAACAAGATGGAAAGAAAAGTAGAAAAATATACAGTAAGAGACCTTATATTAGGTACAAGAGAAGCATACTTAAAACAATATGCTGAACTAGATAAATTACATAATTTAGTTAAACCTATTACTGGTTCAACAGCAGATATTCAATTCAGACTAAAAGGAAGTATTATTTCTGCTGATTTAGTATGTGACGTAATAAAAAACTATAACAGATTAGAAAGATTACTAAAGATTAAAAGAGATAAAAAAATCTATTCTTATTCATTACAATCATATGGAATGATTCCTTATATTCATAAAGATGCTGAAAAGTTCGAAGAAATTAAAGAAGGAATTGTAAACAGTGATTATTTCCAAAATATGGGATCTGTAGTTACTTTTAGAGATAATAATAGTTCATACTTATTACAAACAACTGTAGAAGATATTAGATTCCAAAAATTAGCTAAAACAGAAGATAAACAAAGAGAAATCTTATATAAAGAAGGAGATTCTTTATATTTAGGAGAAAATACTGAAATAGCTGATGCATTAAATCTATTAAATACTAGATTACCTGCTGATTTAATGCCTGATTATCATGTAAGTTTAATGGATAAAGTAGAAAATCCATTTGCTTTAAGAGTAGTAGATGTTAGAAAAGCAAATGAAATTAAAGACACAAAAAGTGTTGTCGTACTAGCAAAGAAAATGTAGTTTTATAACTACATTTTTTTATTTCTTATGTTATAATAATTTTAGAAAGTGAAAGGTGTTTATATGAAAATTAATGGAAAAGGAAATCCAATAGCAGGTATTTTTGTAGGATTTTTATTTGTTATTGGTGGCTTAATTCTTCTTTGGTGGAATGAAGGAAGAACAGTTAAAACCGAAGCTGCTATTAAAGAAGCGGAACAAAATTATATTGATGTAGAATCTAATAGCATCAATAAAGATAATGAAGGAAAACTTATTGCTTCAAATGGTTTACAAACAAGAGATGAAAAATTAAATGATGAATTATTTGGTGTAATAGTTGATTCATCTAAAATGAAAAGAGTAGTAGAAGTTTATCAATGGGTTGAAAATTGCACTTCTGATAGTGACAATGATGAAACATGTACATATGATCAAAGATGGGAAGAAGACCTTATAGATTCTTCTAAATTTAAAGAATCAGTAGATCATTCAAATCCTAAGACAATGAAATATAAAGGTGAAACATTTATTGCAAATAATGTTAAAGTTGGAGAATATGTAGTACCAGAAGATTTAGTTAGAACTTTATCTACAAAAGAAAAAGTAAAGCTAAGTACATCTAATGATGATCAAAGATATGCAGCATATCAATTAGGATTAAGTATTACTCAAGATGGAGAATACTATACAGATGTAAAAGCTAATGCACCGCAAATTGGTGATATTAGAGTATCTTTTGAATATAACAATGAACAATACTTATCATTCATGGGTGTTCAAAAGGGAAATACAATAGAACCATATAAAGCAAAGTCTGGATATAAAATATATGAATTATATGAAGGACAACATAATGGAGAATCTATAATTCAAATGATGAGAGATACAAATAATACTATAAAGATTATTTGTAGAATTGGTGGTATAATATTAGTAATCATTGGATTACTTGCAATCATTTCACCAATACAAAGATTAGCAAGTTATGTTCCAATTCTTGGAACACTATTCAATGGAGCAACAACATTAATAGCAATTCTATTAGGTTTAGCAATAAGTTTAATAGATATAGCTATAGCATGGATTGTATATAGACCTATATTAGGTATTGGTTTATTAACTGTTTCGGTAGTTCTTATTATATTAAGTTTTGTACTTAAGAAAAAGAATCAAAAAACAGTACAACAACCTGCTATTAATCAACCAATTAATAATAACTAAAACACAATAGAATCGTGTGAAACTAGCGATTTGCTAGTTTTTTGTTGCGTCATATTTGCAAAAAAATGAAAAAGATGTTAAAATAACAACTGCATTTAGGGAGTGGGGGTTATTTATATGGATTATGGAGTGAGTTTAGGTATGGAGTCAATAGATAACATAAGTAAGCACAAAGTATCCTACCATCTATATGTTGGAATAAAAAGGGTATTTGATATTTTTTGTGCATTATGTGGTTTAATTATTTTATTACCATTATCAATTATAGTTAAAATTGCTTATGTTTTATCTGGCGATTTTAATAGTATATATTATAGCCAAGATAGAATTGGTAAAAATGGAAAAGTGTTTAGAATATATAAATTTAGAACAATGGTTCCAAATGCTGATTCTATTTTAGAAGATATATTAAAAGAAGATGGAGAATTAGCTAAAGAATATAAAGAAAATAAAAAGATGGCTAATGATCCAAGAATAACTAAAATTGGAAAAATATTAAGAAAATTAAGTCTAGATGAATTACCTCAATCTTGGAATATCTTAAAAAATGAAATGTCTGTTATTGGTAACAGACCCTATTTACCAAAAGAAAAAGATGATATGGGAGTTTATTATAAAACTATCGTATCAACAAAACCTGGTTTAACAGGATATTGGCAAACAAATGGAAGATCTGATGCATCTTTTGCTAAAAGAGTTGAATTAGAATCTTATTATTCTCGCCATAGAAGTTTTAAATTAGATTTACAAATATTCTTTAGAACTTTTGGTGTTGTATTTAGAGGATTATAAAAAGAGTTTTAAAAAAACTCTTTTTTATTGTGCGAATTTGACAAAAAGCACATATATGAATATAATAGGAACAGTATTTTTAAAGGGGAGTTTTTTTCTATGGAAGAAATTAATTTGAAGAGTTTATTAAATTATTATATTGAAAGAGTAAAGATAATTGGAATATGTACACTTGTATTCTTTTTAGTTGGTCTAGTTTATACAGGAATTAATAGACCTAAATATATAAGTGAATCAACAATTACTGTTACAGGTGATATTAATGCTGCAAAGAATCAATCAACTGTATATGCATCACAAGTAACAAATAATGAAGTATTACAAACAGTTATTAATAATTTAAATTTAAAGACATCAGTTAAAAATTTAAAAAACAATGTAACTGCTTCATCTGAAACTACTTCAGATTCAATTTATATAACTGTAACGAATACTAGTTCTAAAAAAGCTATGGAAATAAATGCCAATTTAAATAGTGCTTTTATTGAATATATTAAAAATACATATGGTAATAAAAATTTAAAAATTTCAGCAGGAGCTACTATTACAGGTGGAGGCATTGTTAAAAAATATGCTAAACAAATTTTAACAACTACATTAATTGGAACAATATTAGGTGTTATATATATATTCATTAAATTCTATTTTGATGATTCAGTTAAATCAGAAGATGATATTAAATCTTTAAAATTAGATATATATGGTGTTATTCCTTCAGATATAACTGAAGAATCTTATAAAAATGTAATTAATAATATTACAACAACTACAATTGATAAAGATAATAAAGTAGTATTATTTACTACTACTGATGAAGAATCAGATAAAGATTTAACTATATTTACTTTAGCAAGTATGTATGCAGATTTAGATAAGAAAGTATTAATAATTGATGCTGATTTAAAAAATGATAATCAAGCTACAATATTTGATGTTAAATCTAAATCAGGTTATACAGATTTAATTAATGCTAAAACAGTTAAATTAGATTCATATATAACTAAAACAAAAAATAAAAAAATAGATTTAATAACAAATGGTTCTAAATCATTAAATGAAGTTGAAGTATTATCTTCTACTAAGAATGAAAAAATATTAAATGAATTAAAAACTAAATATGATATTATCTTAATTGGTACACCTCCAGTTATGGGAACAACAGGTACACTTGAATTAAGTAAGTATACTGATTTAAATTTATTAGTATCTACTCATGAATTAAGTAAAATGAAAGATATTAAAAATGCTATAGATAAGTATAATGAAGATGAATTAAAATTAAATGGTATTATCATCAGTGATGTAGATACTAAATTAAATAATTATTCTTCATATTATTCAAAAAATTACTTTAATAAATAAAGAAGTATTTATACTTCTTTTTTTGTGCTATAATACACTCAAGTGAGGGAGTATATGTATGGGAAAAAAGAAAACAAAAAGAAAAGTAAGTGAAATCATAAAATATTTAAGCACTATTATATGGGTTGCTTTATTGGTAGTTTTATCATTATTATCATATAAAATAATAAGAGCTAATATATTACCAACTAAGTATCTTATAATTGGTATAGCAATTATATTATTATTCTTATTTGTATATGGATTATTTTTATTTAAAAAGAAAACAAATGTAATCGTATTAATAATACTAGACATATTATCTATTGTTGTAATAGGTGGAGGATTATATACAGTACCTAAATTTGATGAAACATTAGATTTCTTAAAAAATAATCTATCAATACAATTTGCTACTAATGTATATAATATAATTACATCAAAGGATTCAAATATTAATAGTATAAGTGATCTTGAAGGCAAGAATATTTATATTTATAAAGATGATAAGAATGATGATTTAATTAAAGAATTAAATAAAAAGGTATCTAATTATAAATTGATTGAAGTAGATGATTTATCTAAATTATTTACAGATGTTATTAAAGATGATAAAAAGATAATAATTGTATCTCAAGGTTATTATGATGAAACATTATTAGAAGATAATACATATGAAGAAAAAATTAAAATTATAGATACAATAGAATATAAAACTATTGTTAAAAAGAATGAATCAAATAAAAAGATAACAGAAGAACCATTTGTTGTATATTTAAGTGGAATTGATACTAGAAGTGGTAAATTACCATCTAGATCATTAAGTGATGTTAATATAATACTTGCAGTTAATCCAAAAACTAAGAAAGTATTAATGATTAATATTCCAAGAGATTATTATGTTCAATTACATGGAACAACTGGTTTAAAAGATAAATTAACTCACGCTGGAACAAGAGGTGGAATTAATTTATCAAAAGAAACTATTCAAGATTTATTAGATATTAAAGTTGATAATTATATAAGAGTTAATTTTAATGCAGTTGTTAAATTAGTTGATGCTATAGGTGGAATAGATGTATATTCAGATACTGAATTTAATTCATATCATATGAAAGGATGGCATGTTCCAAAAGGAATGGTTCATATGGATGGAGCAAAAGCATTAGCATATTCAAGAGAAAGATATGCATATAAAACAGGAGATAATCATCGTGGACAAAACCAAGAAGATGTAATAACTGCTATTATAAATAAAATATCTACATCTAAATCTATTGCATCTAATTACAATAAAATATTAGAATCATTAGATGGAACATTTGAAACTGATTTATCATATGATGATATAACTAGTTTAATTAAGATGCAATTAAATGATATGTCTAAATGGGAAACAGAAACATGTAATTTAACTGGAGAAGGTAAAATGACTGTTACATATAGTTATCCAAAACGTAATCTATGGGTAATGATACCAAATGAAAAGAGTATAGTAACAGCAAAAGAAAAATTAAAAGAATTTATAAGTTAGGTGATAAATATGTCAATGAAGAATAAAAAGAAATTATTTCTAACAATAGTAATGTTAGTTTTAGCATCTATTTGGTGTACATTAATATATACTTTAAGTGATATGAATACTAATACATCAAATGGACATTCTAAAGAGATAATAAGTATTTTTATTGAAGACTCAATCGAAACATCAAATCATTTAGGATTAACTTCACTTAATCCATCAATGGAAAAAATTGACAAAGCATCAAAAATTCTTAATTTACCATTAAGAAAATTAATGCATGCTTCAGTATATTTTGTATTATCATTAGTCTTAATTATTTATATTAATTATATGTTTGATATAAGAAAGTTTTTCTTGTCAGCATTTATAACAATAATTTTATGTGCAGGATTTGCATCTACTGATGAATTCCATCAAACATTTGTAGATGGAAGAACAGGCCAATTTAAAGATGTACTTATAGATACAGCAGGAGCATGTATCGGTACAATCTTATATGGAACATACTATGTTTCATTTAGATTAGGTTATAGAAGATGTGAAGTTGAATTACTTGATGAACAAGAATTAGAAAAGACAAAAGTATTAGAACTTAAAAAATTGAATAAAAAAAATAAGTAAATATGCAAATAAAAAATATTTGCATATTTTTTTATTTACATTATAAAAATTTGTAATTAATAATATACAAATATTAATAAACTAAAGGAATAATTCTTAAAAAGCGGAGTTTGTATAAAGATTTAAATATGTGTTATCTTGATATCAGAAAGGAGGAAGATAATGCATAACCTTGTATATTTAATTGGTAGATTAACTGAGGATCCAGTTATGAAAGAATATGAGGAAGGTAAAGAATACTTACCATTTAATTTAGCAGTACAAAGATCATATAAAAATGAAGATGGAATATATGAAACCGATTTCATAAGATGTGTACTTTGGAATGCTATAGCTGCACATACTGCTGAATATTGTCATAAAGGTGACTTAGTTGGTATCAAAGGTAGATTACAAAATAGAAGTTATGAAGTAGATGATGAGAAAAAATATATAAGTGAAGTAATAGTTGAT
>JAEENX010000016.1 GCA_016283935.1 Bacilli bacterium | reverse complement strand
TGGAGGTGGATTCGCTTCCAAGGGTTGGGCTGTTCGCCCATTAAAGTGGCACGCGAGCTGGGTTCAGAACGTCGTGAGACAGTTCGGTCCCTATCCGCTGTTGGCGCAGGAAAATTGAGGAGAGCTGTTCCTAGTACGAGAGGACCGGAATGGACTGACCTATGGTGTATCTGTTGTCACGCCAGTGGCATCGCAGAGTAGCTATGTCGGGACGGGATAACCGCTGAAAGCATCTAAGCGGGAAGCCTCCTCCAAGATGAGTTTTCCCATATGTATATAGTAAGAATCCTTATAGACTATGAGGTTGATAGGCTAGAGCTGGAATCGTAGTGATACGTTGAGGTGACTAGTACTAATAATTCGAGGATTTATCCATAAATATTTATCATACAAACTAAGATGATGAGCATAATCTAATTTTTAAAGGACAAAATCCTTATTTTTTATTAGTATGTGACGATAGCCTAGTGGACACACCTCTTCCCATCCCGAACAGAGAAGTTAAGCACTAGTACGCTGACAATAGCGTAAGCAAAGATAAGAAGTTGCATGCTTTTTTTTTTGCAATTTTTTTTGTTAATTAATATAATATTATTGACAATTGATATAAAAACATATAATATATTAATTGTTGTGGAGATAGCTCAGTGGACACACCTCTTTCCATCCCGAACAGAGAAGTTAAGCACTGAAACGATGAAAATAGCGTAAGCAAAGATAATAATCCGCAACTTTTTTTATGGGAGAAAATATGAATAAGAAAAAAATAATATTATTTTTAATTTTAGTATTTATATTAAGTATTCTTTTATTACTTGATTTATTTGAAGTAATTGGTATACCATGTCCTTTTTATGAATATTTACATATATATTGTCCTGGATGTGGATCCACTAGATTATTTCGTAGTTTACTTCATTTTGATTTTTATCAAGCATTTAGATATAATCCTCTTTTATTTATACTTTTATTTCCATTTGGAGCATTAGTTTTAGCAGAGATTATATATTTTATTAGAAATAAGAAAATGTTTAATATAAGCACTAAAATATATGTTATTTTACTTATTCTTATTATTATATATTGGATATTAAGAAATATTCCTTACTTTAGTTGGTTATTACCAACGGTCATAAAATAAATGTTAATCATTTATTTTTTTTATTGATTATATAAACGTATATATACTATACTAGTTATAGGTGATAAAAATGGATTACAAATTTACATCAAGAAGCGAAGACGACACAAGAGAATTAGCAGAAAATATTGAATCTGAAAAGTTCCCTGGAATGGTGATCTGTTTAATAGGAGAATTAGGAAGCGGTAAGACTGCTTTCGTTAAAGGATTTGCAGCATCACTAGGATTAAAGGAAGACATTACTAGTCCAACATTTAACATTGTTAAAGAATATGAAGACGGAGAAATGCCTTTATTCCACATGGACGTTTATCGTTTAGAAGAAACAGATGAAACAATTGGATTTAATGATTATTTCAAAACAAATGGAGTTACAATCATTGAATGGGCTGATATGATTGAAGACAAACTTCCAGATGAAAGATTAGAGATTAAATTTAAAGTTATTGATGAAAATACTAGAGTATTAGTACTTACTCCATATGGTCAATCATATGAAGATGTAGTTAACTCAGTATTATAGTTAAAGTGAGGTAGTTTATATGGATCAATACATGATTAATAGATTTCATCATATAGAAGAATTATCTGATGAAGGAATTTTAAAATTAAAAGAAGAAATACAAAAAGAAATCGATGATTATAAAGAAAAATTATATGACAAATCGACATCTTCTGAAGAATTAAGCGAAATTAGTAATTCAGATTTACCATATGCTGAAGATCAAATGGATTATATTAACATGGTAATTGATAAAAGGGGATTGAGTGCTAAAGCACCAGCAATGCATTAATAGCATTGCTTTTTTTATGTTTTTAATATAAATGTGTTATAATACATATGTTAAAAAAAGGGATGATTATATGATTTCATTATTTATTGATACACATGATAAAGATATAAATATAGTTATATATAAAGATGGTGAAATTTTAGATAAAAATATTAAAGAATCTGAAAGACATCATTCTGATTTTATTATGCCTATGTTAAAAGAAGTATTAGATAGAAATAATTTATCAGTACATGATATAAATGAAATATATGTTGTAAATGGTCCTGGATCATTCACAGGAGTTAGATTAGGTGTAACTATTGCTAAGACATTAGCATATACTTTAAATGTACCTATTAAAACTCTTACAAGCTTAGAAATGTTTGCTATAAGCAATGATTCATCTGAAGATAAAATCGTTGTTATAGATGATTTAAAAGGTGTATTTGGAGCTAAATTTAATAAAGATAATATTATTGTAGATAATTATTTCTATAAATCAAATGATGAATATAAATCATACCTAGAACAACAAAATAATTATGTTATTGTTGATAACAAAATAGATTTCAACAAAGTATATGAATTTATGAAAACAAAAGAAATAATTAATCCACATAAAGTTAATCCAATATATATAAAAATGATTGAGGCTAATAAAAATGATAAGGGAAGCATCGAACCAAGATACACCTAAAATCAATGAAATTGGATTGTTAATAAAAAAAGACTTTGAAAAAGTCTTCAATATTGAAGAAGAACTAAATAAAGATTATGTTCAAATATATGTTTATGAAGAAGATAATAATATTTTAGGATTTCTTCATACTGAATATCATTATGAAATAACAGATATTGTTAATATTGCTATAGATATTAACAACCAAAATAAAGGAATAGGAAAGAAATTAATAGATTATCTTATAGAAAACACTAAGTCAGAAAAGTTAATGTTAGAAGTAAGAGAATCTAATTCAAGTGCTATTTCTTTATATACTAAATGTGGATTTAAAGAAATACATAGAAGAAAGAATTACTATGGTAATGAAGATGCCATAATAATGGAAAGGAGTATCTAATATGAAAGATGTTTATATTTTAGGAATAGAATCATCATGTGATGAAACATCTATTTCAATTGTTAAAAACGGATGTGAAGAAATAGCTACAACTGTATTAACTCAAATGGATACTCATGCATTATATGGTGGAGTAGTACCAGAAATTGCATCACGTATGCATACTGAAAATATTACTATGGTATTAGAAGATTTACTAAAGAAAGCTAACATGAAAGTTGAAGATGTAGATGCTATAGCAGTTACATATGCACCAGGTTTATTAGGTGGTTTATTAGTAGGTGTTGAATTTGCTAAAGTATTATCACTTGTATATGATAAGCCATTAATTGCTACACATCATATAGCAGGTCATATATATGCAAATAATTTAGTAAAGAAAATGGAATTTCCATTATTAGCACTAGTAGTATCTGGTGGTCATACAGAATTAGTTTTAATGGAAGATGACTATAAATTTAAAATACTTGGAACTACAAAAGATGATGCAATTGGAGAATGCTATGATAAAGTAGCAAGAGTATTAGGATTACCTTATCCAGGTGGTCCTAATGTTGAAAAGTATGCTAGAGAAGGTAAACATACATATGAATTACCAAAACCTATGGATAATGATGAATTAGATTTCTCATTCTCAGGTTTAAAATCAGCAGTTATTAATCTAAGTCACAATGAAGAACAAAGAGGTAATGTTGTAAGAAAAGAAGATCTTGCTAAAACATTCCAAGATGTAGCAGTTGATGAAGTAGTAAGAAAAACAAGATTAGCTATTAGAAAAGAAAAAGGAAATATTAAGAGTTTAATAGTTGCAGGTGGAGTATCTGCAAATGGATATTTAAGAGAAGAATTAACAAAGCTATGTGAAGAAGAAGGAATAGATATTTCTATACCACCTTTAAGACTTTGTACAGACAATGCTACTATGATTGCATGTGCAGCTTATCCACAATATCTAAAAAAAGACTTTGCAGATTTAAGCTTACATGCTAAATCACAAGAATATTTCTTTAAAGATAGTAAAGTAGATGAATAATAAGAATGTTATTCATCTTTTTTTATGCCTTTATATGTTATAATTGTTAATAGGATAGGGGTTGAATAATATGAATTATTTAACAGAAGAAGAACATAAGCAATTAAACTTATATTTTGATGCTGCAAACTATTTAGCAGTAGGACAATTATACTTACTAGATAATCCTTTATTAAAGAGAAAACTAGAGTATAAAGATATAAAACCAAGATTAGTTGGACACTGGGGAACAATACCAGGACAAAACTTTATCTTCATGCATTTAAACCGTGTAATAACTAAATATAATTTAAATATGATTTATTTAGTTGGTCCAGGACATGGTGGACAAACAGCAGTAACAAATGCATATTTAGATGGAACATATACAGAAATATATCCAAAGATTACTCAAGATGAAGAAGGTTTAAAAAAATTATTTAAACAATTCTCATTCCCAGGAGGTATTTCTTCACACGTTGCTCCTGAAACTCCAGGATCAATTCATGAAGGTGGAGAATTAGGATATTCACTAGCACATGCATTTGGTGCAGTACTAGATAATCCATCATTAATTGCAACAGCTATAGTAGGTGATGGAGAAGCAGAAACAGGACCACTTGCAACATGCTGGAATATTAATAAATTTATTAATCCTGTAACAGATGGTACAGTATTACCAATATTACATTTAAATGGATTTAAAATATCAAATCCAACAGTTCTTTCAAGAATTAGTCATGAAGAATTAGTAGATTTAATGAAAGGATATGGATGGGAACCATACTTTGTTGAAGGCGAAGACATTGATGAAATGCAAGAAAAGATGGCTAAGACTTTAGACGAAGTAATAACTAAGATTAAAGAATTAAGAACAGAAGCTCAATTAATGACTGATTATTCTAAACTACATTTCCCAATGATAGTATTTAGAACCCCAAAAGGATGGACTGGTCCTAAAGAAGTTGAAGGATCATTTAAAGCTCATCAAATTCCATTCCCAATTGAACCTGGTGATGAAGCAGCTGTTCAAAAGTTAGAGGATTGGATGAAGAGTTATCATCCAGAAAGATTATTTGATGAAAAAGGTAAGGTATTAGAAACTATTACTTCATTCTTACCAAGAGGATTCCAAAGAATGAGTTCTAATCCTTCATCAAATGGTGGAACAGTATTAGAAAAATTAAAATTACCAGAAATAACAAAGAACATGTTAAACTGCAATCATGGTGATATAGAAGCATCAGATATGATGGAATTAGGTAATTATTTAAGAGATGTAATTACATTAAATGAACAAAATAGAAACTTTAGAATATTTGGACCAGATGAAGCAATGTCTAATAGATTAAACCATGTTTTTGAAGTTACTAACAGACAATGGATATTACCAATTGGAGAAAAAGACGAACATGTTGCTCCATATGGTAGAGTATTAGATTCATATCTATCTGAACATTTAGCTGAAGGTGGATTAGAAGGATACTTATTAACTGGTAGACATGGATTTATAGATTCATATGAATCTTTTACAAGGGTAATTGATTCAATGGTTGGTATTCATGCTAAATGGTTAAAGATGTGTAATGAAATATCTTGGAGAGAACCAATTAGTTCATTAAACATAATTGAAACATCACATATTTGGCAACAAGACCATAATGGATATACTCATCAAGAACCAGGATTTATTAATCATATCTTAAATAGAAAAAGAGACATTATAAATGTATATTTACCATATGATGCTAACTCACTAATTTATTATATGGATAAATCATTACAATCAAGAAATAGAGTAAATACTATAATTGCTTCTAAACATATGAGACCTCAATGGTTAAATCCAGAAGAAACATTAGCTCATTGTGAAAAAGGAATAGGTATTTGGAAATTTGCAAGTGATGAAAATCCAGATATCACATTAGCATGTGCTGGTGATACACCAACATTAGAAGTAATGGCAGCTACTCAAATATTAAGAGAAAATGGTATTAAAGTAAGAGTAGTAAATGTAGTTGATTTAATAAAACTTGAATCACTTGGTGAATTAGAATTTAAAAAATTATTCCCAGATGATGTACCAGTTATATTTAACTTCCACGGTTATCCATCAGTTATTAAAGGTTTAACATATGACCGTGATAGAGAATTTGAAATAGTTCATGGATATGAAGAAGAAGGATGTATAACAACACCATTTGATATGAGAGTATTAAATAAAATTGATAGATTCCATTTAGTAATTGATACATGTAATTTATTAGGTAATTCACATCCTGAATTAAAAGAAAAGATGCAAGCTAAGCTTGAAGAACATACTAAGTATGTTAGAGAAACAGGAAATGATTTACAAGAAGTATTAGAATTTAAATGGCATGATAAAAGAGACTAATTAATTAGTCTCTTTTTTTATTACATTTTTTTAGCATTAGCTGAATCTAATGATAAAGTTTTATTAACAGTAAATTCTACAACAACTGGATATTTATTACCATTTTCATCTTTATCAAAAGTTTTCATTATTAAAGGTCCATCAGTTTGATCAACATATCTTAATACATGTTCAACATATTGGTAATCTCCTAATGGATTTCCATTTTGATCTACAACTGCAGATTCATAATTCATAAATGTTAAGTCATTTGGATTAGATAATATTTCTACTCTTGAATGAGGAGCTGCATCTAATACTTTTAAGAATAATGTTAAACCTTTGTTATATTCATCTATCATTGCACATGGATTTAAGAATTCATTATAATCATTTAAATTGTTATAATTCATTATTAAACCAGCAGCTCCCAATTGAGTTATTGGATTATTAAGTTCCTTTTCACTTATAGTCATATTAACTTTACCAATGAATTTTTCAGGAGTATTTGTAAATACTACTCTTAAATATTCTTCTGTTTCAAAGTTATATACTGTTATAGGTTTATCTTCAAATTCACTATATGTAATTTGCATTAAGTTTATGTCTTTATTATGTGATTCTTGATTTTGTATATCAAGTAATTCTAGTAATCCACCTGATTCTTGATTTAAAATAGCAAGTAAAACTCTTGCATCTATTCCCCATTTAGCTTCAGATTTTTTAGCTGCATCCCAATATTTATTTCTTATTGCTATAGCTTTTTCATCTTGAGATAAATCTTCAATAGGAAGACTAACATCTGAAGTATATACATCTAATCCACCATAGTTATCATAATGATCATTTAAAGTCATACTTGGATCAACTGATCCATTATTATATTCAATTACCATACCTGAATCTATTTGATTAACATTTTGGTAATTAGGTAATTCTCTTTGTTCTTCTTCAACTTCATATACTTCTTCAATTGGAAGTACATCAATGTTTGTTGCTATTTCAGGAGAGGCAAGTACTTCAGGAATTGTTTCTTCAGTTCGAATACTTTCAATTGGAATAGGTTCTTTTATTACATTAACTGCTTCACTTTGTGGATGATTTAATGCCATTGCCATTAAAATACCAGCAAGTGGACCAGCACTAATTAAAGTTCCTCTTACTAGAGTCTTTTGAACTTCTTTTCCTTTATATTTTTCTCTCATATATTCGCGTTGTATTTTTCTTACACGTTTATATGTTTTTCTTACTAGAAATTTATATTCGCTTTCGAATATATCATCAGAAATATCTATTGATATTTCATCTAATTTATTAGTGAGTACAATTTTATTATTTTTGATTCTTATTTCATGTTCTTCATTATCTATATCTCTTAAGAAATCTTTTGCTTCATCTCTATTTAGATTTACTACTTTATCGCCACTTTGTAATCTACATCTTAATATTCCTCTGTCTACATAAAAATAAAGTGAGTTAGCTTTCTTCATTTAAATTTAACCTTTTCTTTACTTCTTCAAATTCTTTATTACTAATAACATATGTAGACTTGTCAGATTCATCATAACCACATATATATATATTCTTTCCATCACCATATGCAATATAACATTTATTGCCAATACGAATGGAATCAATATAATCATATGATTTATTACTGATATTAATACTTAGTAAATCCATATTACATGCACTCCCTATAATATATTATATAATAAAAATAGTATTTTTTAAATGAAAAATATGTTATAATGCATAATAGGTGACGAGTATGGAAAGAAAAGAGTATGTACATTTCATAAATAATAACTTTGATACTAAAGCTAAGAAGATATTATTATCACAATTAGATAATTATTATGAATTACAAGAAAATGGTCCAGTTACTCACAAATATAAAAAGGGAATGGCTGTTTCATTACTAAAAGGCACTTTAGTACATGGCATAAAAAAAGATTTAACTGAATTAAAAAGTATTAAGAAAAATGGATTATTAGCTCCATGCATAAAGGATAGAAAATTAAACAAAGAATTAGGTATTCCTTGTTATGAATTACAACAAGGCTATAAATTAAAAAATTATGTAAATTTTTATTCAGGAGCTACAATTACTTTTAAAGCAGGTAAAGAATCACGTATTAAAGTAGTACCTAATGATAAAATGCTTGAATTAGGTAAATATATATTAAATGAAAAGAATGTAGAACATTATAATGTATCAGAAACATTAGAAGCTTCTGTATTACCAAGTTTAATACATAATAATATTAATTTTGCATTAATATATGAAAATGTTGATAAATTAAAAAAACATGATTTATTAACCATGACTGATTCAGAATTAAAATCTTTATGCGGTGAAAAATATGAATCATATAAGATTGATAAAAAGAATTCAGAAAGAAAAGTTAATATATTATATGGTATTCCAGCTGAAGCTATATCAGGTATATTAGTTGGAAGAGAATATGAAAAGAATAAAGAAGTTCTAAAAGAATTAAGAGAATTATTCCCACATGTATATATTTGTAATTTAGATGGATTAATTATTATAGATTAAGAGGTTTATACCTCTTTTTTTATTGTTTGAAATTTGCCAAGAATAATCATGTGTTGTATAATAACTCACCAATAAAGGGGAAGTTTTTATGGGTCCAAGAAATGGTGTTAATCTTGAGAGAGTTAAATATTTTAATTTAGAAGAATACATCGATAGAATATCTCTTTCTAGCGATGTTCTTTATCATGTAGAAGAAACTTCAAAAGCATTTGAAGAATATATTAAATTTTTAAGTAATTATCCTGATACTGTGATATTAGATCATATGATAAATTCTTTCAGAAATGAAATGGATTATTCTAATAAAGTTGAAAGACACTTAATTAGACCAGAAGAAATTCAAAAAAATAATGTGTTTTTTGATTCTTTAGCAATGAATCATCAAAGAATTAAACAATTACATCAATTTGTTCAAGAAGATCAAGATAATTTTAAATATGAATATCGTGAAAATGAAGCAAGAGTAAGTTACTTTGATGAACAAGGTCATGAACATATCTATTGGTATGGAGCTGAGCCAGAAGACATAAAAAAATTCATGGATGACTTTATTAAATTCTATAAATCTAGAGGATTACAAATGATAGATATAAGTCCTTTCTTAAAGGCTGCTATATGTAATTTATTATTTATTCGTATTCACCCATTTGGGGATGGAAATGGTAGAACAGCAAGATTATTATATGATATGAAATTTACTGAAATGATAAATAGATTATATGGTACTAATTTAAAAATTTCACCATTACATTTATCTATGAGTATATATATAAATCAACCAACATATGTTAAAAAGATTGATAATATTTATTTTGATGTAGAACATGATTGTAATGATGAAATAAATAAATTCTTTGATTTCTTACTTAACATGACAGATGAACAATTATATTACATGACTTCAGATAGATCTAAAGAAGAATTAGACCTACTTTTAGTTGGTGATATTAACAGAGAAGCAGCTGATATTCCTAAATGTGAGGAAAAAGTTAAAGAAGCATCAGAAATGAAATTAAATAAAATTTTCAAAGGATAGGTGATAATATGGACAGTATATACTTATCTAAAAGAAAATTTAATAAATTAAAAGAATTAGATTTAGGTAATGATGTAGTAAGTACAGAAGCTACTTTCTATAAATTCAATCACTTAGGAAAAGTAAAAGTATTTAAAAAATTAAATAAAACAAATGGACCTGTTTTTGCAAATAAATTATTTACTTTAGAAATGTTACATGAATACCGTGAAATATTACCTGAAAGTTTTGTAATACCTGAATCTCTTGTATCTGTTGAAAATGAAGTTCTACAATTAAATGTTCCAGATATAATGGGTATACCTGCTGAAATATTTATTAGTAATAGACCATATCAAAAAAGAATTAAAACAAAAAATATTCAAGGTTTTGATTTACCTTATGTAGATGGTATTACATTAGAAACATTTTTGAGAGATACAAAGATAAGTAAAAGATTACATATAAAATACTTAAAGGAAATTGGTAAAATATTAGATCAATTAGATCATATTAGAAATAATTCTGAATTAGATAGTATATATCTAAATGACCTACATGCATCTAACTTTATGATTGATAAAAAAACTATGGAATTAAAAGTGGTAGATTTAGATAGTTGTAGAATATGTGATTCTAGACCGTTTCCAGCAAGACATTTAACACCATTTAGTTTATTAACTAATGCACCAGCAAATAAATATGATATTTATAAAAAAAATATGATAGGTGAAGATGGTTCAATAATATTACAAATGGTATCAGATGATGACTATGGTAAAGCATATTGTACTTATAAAAATTATAAAGATGAATTAGGATTTGTTAATTCTAATGAACAATCAGATTTATATTGTTATATTATTTTAGTCTTAGAATACTTATATGGACCTAATATAGACTTTATTTCTTTAGAGAAATTTTATAACTATATGAATTATTTAGAATCATTAGATATAGATCAAGAATTAATAAATTGTATTATACAAATAGTAACAGGAGCACCAAATGTTAATATTGCTCCATACTTAGATTTACTAAAAGATGAACAAATAATAAAAGCAAATAAAAAAATGTTCGAAGAAGCACGTGTAAAATAAATGTAAAGTTTTAATTTGCTAAGAATAGAGAATAATGGTAAAATTATCCAAATAAGTGGACTAAAAGGGTCTAAGGGGGAAAATATTATGGAAAGACAAATGCTTGAAAAATTAAAACAAGATTTGAAAGTAGCTGTTGATAATAAAGACTATAATAAAATTGCTCAATTAAAGGAAATTTTAAATATTTCTGATGAACAAGCCAAGTATTTTGAACAAGGATTAACAGGATATCCTAGTATAGATAGAATTTATTTAAATTATTATCCAGATGATGCAGATGAAAAAGCTAGAAATATTCCATTAGATAAAACAGTATGGGATGTTATGAAGGAAAAAATACTTGAATACTATGATTATCCAGTATTAGAGTATTTTGGTAAATTAATTCAAAGTGAAGAATTTATTGAAACTGTAGACACATGGGCACGTACTTTTAGAGCTATGGGTGTAGAACCTGATGAAATAGTACCAGTATATGGACCATTAACTCCAGATATGGCTGCCATGGCATTTGCATTAAATAGAATCGGCGCAACAGCATACTTCTTAAAATTAAAAATGTCTGATGAAGATTTAGCAAAAGAAACAGAAGCTGCTAAAATTGCAATCGTATTTGATGGTATGTGGAGTAATGTTGCTAAAGAATTTAGTAAAAATAAATTTAAAAAGGTAATTATTTCAACAATAACAGAAGATATGCCTAGTCCAAAGAAAGAAATTGTAAGTTTCTTAAGTGCAATTCAAGCTAAAAAGAATCATTCACAAGTTCCGCATGAAAAGAAATATGTATGGGTAGATAATGCTAAACAAATCGCTGATTATTATACAGGTAATGTTGACGTTCCATTTGTATCAAATAGATTAGCATTTATTACTTCATCAAGTGGAACATCAATTGGAGCAACTGTCAAAGGTGTAGAAGCAACAAATGAATCTATATTATCTCAAATATATAGTACTTGTAATTCCTCTATCCCTTATGCTCCTGGTTTAAAAGTATTAAATCACTTCCCTCCAACTGCAGCGACATCATTGAATTCATTATTCCTAAGTCCAATCTTTTGCGGAGCTACTGTTTCAATAGATCCAAGAGTATCATTTAATGATTTTTATAATCAAATAATGACTCTAAAGCCAAATTTTATAATTAATACAAGTAGTATGTGGGAGTTATTCTTTGCTAAAATCGAACAAGAATTAAATGCCGGTAAAAAATTTGATTTTTCATTTGCAACTGGATGGATGATTGGCGGAGAAGGAACAAGTGTTAAAAAATTAAAATGGATGAACGACATAATGCGAAGATGTAATGGTACTAGATTATATGGTGGATATGGATTATCCGAAGTATTCTCTGGTATTTGTATAGATAGAATAGATGTAAAAACTGATTATACAAAACCTATAGCATGTGTTGGTATCCCACAAGCTGGAATGGTTGTTAGGATAGTAGATGAAAACGGAAATGAATTATCATATAACCAAAGGGGTATGTTAGAAGTAGATACAACTGCAGCTATGAAAGGTTATTATAATAAACCAGGATTAACAGTTAAAACTAAAAATGGTAATACTATTAAAACTGGTGATATAGTTGAAATAGATGAAAAAGGTTACTTATATGTATGGGGTAGAAGTGATAATCATATAACATTAGAGGACGAATCAAAAATATTACTTTTTGATGTTGAAGTATTATTAAAAAATAACGAGTGTGTTAGTGATGCAATTGTATTATCTAAACCAACAGAAAACAATAAAAATAATTTAGTAGCTCATATTGTTTGGACAGAAGATTATACATATAATCAAAAAGTTGAATTTATTAAACAATTTAACGAACAATTAAATGAATTCTTACCGAAGGGAGTAGTTGTTTCAGGATTTGCTGAACATGATAAAATGTTACCTTATTCACCAACAACTTTAAAGAAAGATAGAAATGGTATGTCAGCTCAAAATGAAGGTTATATTCAAGCAGTTAATGGCCAATTATTTAAT
Source organism: Bacilli bacterium (assembly GCA_016283935.1). GTDB lineage: Bacteria > Bacillota_I > Bacilli_A > RF39 > UBA660 > UBA6985. The sequence continues at coordinate 7,326 of JAEENX010000016.1, read as the reverse complement.
GTTAATTTTATAAAAAATGAGAATGGACAATATTCCACAGAATGTGCTATAATTGAACAAGATAGAGTCAAGAAATTGAAAAAAGTAGTGTGATTCATATGTGGAACGTTATGTTTCTAATTTCAGGCGCTATTTTTATAGCGCTTTTAATTTTAGTTTACTATTCTAAAGAAAAAATTAATTCACAAGAAAATGATGCATTCAAATTGATTGTTTTATCAAATGTATTAGGTTATGTGATAGAAATACCACTACAAATTCTTGTGAGATTGATCGGAGTAGATTATTTTGCTGTCGATCTTCTTATTAAAGCATATATGATTGCAATTGCCTTAAGTTGCACTATTTTTACTTTATACGTATTTATTATATGTTTGAAGAAAGAATCATCTACATATATGAAAACTATTTCAATTATAAAAAAAGTATTATTAGTTATTATAACAATTTTAGCTATCGTATTAGCAACATTGCCATTCACTAAATATGTTGATGATAGCAAAATGTTTATTGATGGAGCTGCTTTAAGTTTATTAAAACTATATATTGGAATTGATATTGTTGTTTATATAATTATGTTACTTTTTAATTTCAAACAACTTAGAGAAAAGAAGTATTTACCAATTTATTTTATTATATTTATGATAGTTATAATGACAATTATTAATTATATTGATCCAAGTGTATTAATTACAAATATGGTTATAACATTCATTTGTTATACTATGTACTTTACTATTGAAAATCCTGATGTTAAAATGCTTGCTGAAGTTTCTGAAGCAAAGGATCAAGCAGATAAAGCTAATCGTGCTAAATCAGATTTCTTAAGTAGTATGTCACATGAAATTAGAACTCCATTAAATGCTATAGTTGGTTTATCTGAAGATATAGCAACTTATATTGATCAAGTACCGCCTGAAGTTGTTGAAGATACAAAAGATATTCAAAATGCATCCCAAACACTTCTAGAAATAGTTGGTAATATACTAGATATTAGTAAGATTGAATCAAATAAAATGGAAATAATAAATGGACCATATAAATTTAAGGAAGAAATAGAAGGTTTATGCAAAGTTACTGCTACAAGAATTGGAGATAAACCAATTGATTATACTTTAACTATTGCTGATGATATTCCGTATGAACTTATAGGTGACAAAGGTAAGATAAAAGAAATTGTTAATAACTTATTTACAAATTCAATTAAATATACTGAAAAAGGTCAAATTAATTTAACTATAAAATGTGTTAATGATTTTAATAATATGTATACAACTTTATATATTACTTGCCAAGATACAGGACGTGGTATTAAAGCAGAAAGTATTAGTAGATTATTTAATAAATTTGATAGATTAGATGTTGAAAGAAATACTACAGCTGAAGGAACAGGATTAGGTCTTGCAATCACTAAAAAGATGATTGAAATGATGGGTGGTAAAATTAATGTTTCATCTCAATTTGGTGTAGGATCAATCTTCATGGTAGCTATACCACAAAAGATTAGTAAGATTGCTAAACCAGAAGGTGAAGATGAATTATCTGATACAGCTAAATTAGCTGCTTCAGGATTCGATTTAGGTAAGAGAAGAATCTTAATAGTAGATGATAATAACTTAAATATTAAAGTTGCTACTAAAGCACTTAAAGACTTTAACTTTGATTTAGATTCATGTAATTCAGGTCAAGAATGTTTAAACAGAATTAAAACTGGAGAACATTACGATTTAATATTAATGGATATCATGATGCCAGTTATGTCTGGTGAAACAACATTACACGAATTACAAAAATCACCTGCATTTACAACACCAGTTATTGCTTTAACTGCAGATGCTGTTGCAGGAGCTCAAGAGAAATATATATCAGCAGGTTTTGTTGATTATATAGCTAAACCATTCTCAAGAGATCAAATTAAGGGTAAATTAGAAAAAATATTTATAAAAGGAAACGAAGAATAGTTTCCTTTTTTATGTAAATAGTTTAAAATAAATAACTAAATTATTTTATTATGTTTTATAATATAGATGTAGGTGATATATATGGTTAAACTATTAATGCAATTTCCAAATTTTATAGGTAGTAAAATCTATGATGGAACAAAACATGAAGTAGATGCAATTGACTGTGTTAGATATAGTTCAACAAATATATATATAGTTGAATATCAAGATCATAAGTTAAATAAAAGATCTAGAGCATTATTTAATCGTGGAAATAAAAATATAACACATATTCCACTTAGAGATAAAACAGGATTAAATAAAATGTTTGAAACATGGAAGAATGCTAAACAAACAGTTACAGTTGATGAATTGTTTGCAAACGACCGTGACATAGGTGTATCTGAATTATATGAAAATTTAGATACTTTTAAAGCAGATCTAAGAGAAAGATATGGATTGACTCATAGTAAAACACTTGATGAATTTACTAAAGAATTAGAAGATGGACATAGAAGAGTAGAAGCATTTGAACCAGTACAAAAGAAATATGTACAAAAAGATATATTTGATTCAATTGGAGAAGCTTTAGATAAAGTTCCAGAAACAAATAATGAATCAGATAATTATGATTATTATATGGGTAGAAGAGTAGATTATTCTAAGAAAGGTCCAATGGATTTACCAGAATCTTCATTATGGTATATGGAAGGAAATGCTCCATATGGTATAAGAAATGTAGATGATCCTGAACCTGGACATAGACCACATCCTGGATTTAGACCACGTCCTGATCATGGACCACACCCAGAAGGAGGACCAACTCCAGAGGATGGACCTGGTAGAAGAAAATAAAAAAAGAACAATTAATTGTTCTTTTTTATTTTGTCATATATTAATTCAACAAATATATTACATATAATAAATATAATTAATGATCCTACTAAATCAAATAAATAATGTTGTTTAACAAAGAATACAGATATAATAATCATTAATAATAATATACTTATTAACACTTTATTTTTAACATTTATATTCTTACTTCTAATAATCGTATATATTGTTTGAATACAAAATAAACAATGTATAGAAGGAAAACAATTAATTGCAGGATAATCATATTTATATGTTAGTTGTAAAACTAAATCACTTAATGGATCTAAATTTAGATTTGATATACTTGGTCTTATCATTTCAACAGGATAAACTAGAAAGATAACATTACTTATTAAATATCCAATAAATGAAGCTATAATTGCTTTATCATATGCTTTCTTATCTTTTCCAAATATATAATAATAAACAAAGAATAATACTGGATAGAATAAATTATATACAATTATAAATCCATTTGGTATAAAAGGAATCTTATTATCTAAATAAAAGTCAAATGTATGATAACTATATTGAAAGTTTTTTACTATTGCATATAAAAAAGATTGTCCACCTAAAAACAATAATATAGATAGCCAAAATTTTATTTCTTTATAATTGTTAAAATACTTTTTCATATTATTACTTCCTCTAAAAATATTATACATGATATACTAAATATGTCAAAAATGTATATGTAAAATATTTTTGATAGTATATATAATTCACATTTGATAAATTTGTAACATACAAGAGGAACAAGATGAGATTCGGAGAAAGGCTAATACAACTAAGAAAAGAAAAAAAGATATCTCAAGAACAATTAGCAGAAGATTTAGGTGTTACAAGACAAACAATATCTAATTGGGAAAATTATAAAAATTATCCTGATATAGCTATGTTAACTATGATAAGTGATAGATATAAAATATCACTTGATGATTTATTAAAGAAGGATGTGGATTATGTGAAAAAAATTGATAAACAAATTAAATGGGGAAAGAAAAACAAAATAATATTACATAGGAGGAAATATGATTTCATTTATATTAATAGCATTATATTATTCAATGTTTATATATAGACACTTTTTAACAAGTGATATGATTGCCATTGCAGATTTTATAATTTTTATATCATTATTTACATTTTCAATAATATATAATTTTAAATTATTAAGAAGACATTCAAAGCGATTACTTAATGATATAAAAATAAATATTAAATCAATTATTATTTATTCAATCATTACTGCAATTATATATTTTGTAGCAACATTTATAATTGGATATTTCATGCAATCTTTTGTAATAACAAAAGAAGCAGTACAAGATTCAGATTTAACTAGAGTATTTATTAATTTATTAATATGGGCACCTATAACAGAAGAATTATTATTTAGATCATTACTTAACAAAGATATAAAGAACAAACAATTATTAATAGTACTATCATCTATATTGTTTGCTGGAGTTCATGTTATTGGAAATGGTTTTAATTTAATAACATTAATTAACTTTATTCCATATTTTATAATTGGTATGTATTTAGGATTCTTATATAGAAAAACAAATAATATAGTTATAAATATAATAATGCATTTATTAATAAATATTATTGGTGTAGTAATGATATTAACAATGGTATAAAGAAATTAGTAAGAGAGAATTAATATGATTATTAATCAAATTATTGATCAATTTGTAGAATTAGAATGTGGACAACTTGAAGCATCTTTAAGTTCTTCTAGAGCAGGATTGAATTATGCTCAAGCTTATGGAATGGTTTATAATGACATAAATAATATATATGGATTTAAAAAATAAACTAACAATGAACTTTTAATAAAAAAACACTAACTATTAAGTTAGTGTTTTAATTTCTAAATGGCACGATAATCATAGGGGATTCAAACTTTTTATTGTATTTTATTTATGATTACTATCTACTAATACCTTTGTTTAGAATAGATTCCATTTCATAAACTTGATTAGCAACAGATTCATCAGTTTTTAGATATTTATATTGGAATTTTTCTTGCAAATTATTATGAATGATTTCTCTATCGATGCCATCTCTTAGATGATACATACCATAAACATACTCAGGATTTAAATAGTTTTCACTACCATCATAATTATTACTACACCAAATTGGTAATGGATTATTTTTATCTAATGCACTATAAGGTATTTTCAATATAAAGTTAGTATAATTTTGATTTCTTTCATCTACAGGAAATATAGCATAAGCTGCATAATTAAGAGCTTTTGTAAAAGTTAGATCATTACCATACATTACTGTTCTATTTAACATATTATCAGCATTTTGCATCGAATTTTTAAGTCCCTGATAAAATATTTTATATTCTAGTTGATCATCAGATTTAGTAGAATGCAATCCTAAAAAAAATTCATTATCTTCATATAAACTCTGCATCTCTTGACCAAAACTAGTACTTAATTTACCATCTAATTCTGTATATTTAAAATTTGTATTTAGATTAGTTAAATATTTTTTAATTTCTTCAAACATAAATTTATGTGGTATTTTATATTTTCCCTCTTCTACAACTTTAGGCTCTTGTAATTCATGAATATAATCTAATAATACTTCACAATTATTTGAATAAGAACCTTTTTCATTTGCATTAACATATCTAATAAAATCCGGTAATATTTTTAAGTATATTTCATCACTATTTGTTTTATCATATATTATATATTTAAATGATTCTTCTACTGCTTTTAACATAAAGTCTTTATTATTGCCAAAATAATCAGGCATATAGTAAAAAGCCTCATCACAAGAATCAAATTTAGGTTCAATATTATTAGATAATAATTCAGATATAGCATCTTCCATAGTAACATTAAAATCTTCAAAACATGAGTAACTATTAATTTCATTACAATGAATCATCAATTCTTCAGATGTTATATTTTGATAATTATTTAAATATTTATTTATTTCATTAATTCTTTCTGTTCTATTCTTATTTCTAATTTCTTTATCATTATCATATTTTTCCTTTGATACTAAATAATTTTTATATTGTTTGTGTTTAAAAATTCTATCAAAAAAACCATATTTAATATCAATAAAATAATCATTTAATATATCTTTTTTAATTCTCTCTTTTTCTAAAATAAGGCTAAAGATTTCATTTGCTCTTTTTCTTTGTAATTCTTTGTATTGATTAAAAACTTTTTCCATTTTCCCTCCGAAAATATGTCTATACATAAATTATATTATTTTTTCTGATCTCATACTATTTATATTCAAATGAATTACAATAATTTTACATTATTTTTCTTAATAAAAAACACTAACAATTAAGTTAGTATTTTAATATTCAAAATGGCATGCTTTTTTATGAATGTTACGAAAAAATAGAGATAAAACTTGATATATATAAATTATAGCATTAACTAACAATTTAGTATATAATTAATTTAATAAGGAGGATACTATGGATAGTAAACAATATTTAGGAAAAATTATAAAAATTAAAATGGATCGACCATTTGGAACAAAACATCCTAAACATGGATTCATATACCCGGTTAATTATGGATATGTTCCTAATACCATAAGTGGTGATGGTGAAGAATTAGACGCTTACCTACTAGGAGTATTTGAACCAGTAGAAGAGTATGAAGGAGAATGCATTGCAATAATACATAGAACTAATGACAATGACGATAAGCTTGTTGTTGCGCCTGTAGGAAAATATTATTCTAATGATGCAATAAATGCTTTAACAGAATTTCAAGAACAATATTTTGAACATATAATAATAAGAGATGAAAAAACACTAACTAAATAGTTAGTGTTTTAATGTTCTAAATGGCACGGTAATCATAAGGGTTTCAAACTATTTTATTTTCTTAATCTCAGTGTGCATTCTTGGGTGATATCCTTGTTTACCATAGAAGTTTATTCCATTTTTATTATATGCAAATACATCAACTAAAACATATTCACAACCAACTGATTTGAAGTAATCTTCCATTTTATTCATCAATGCTTGTCCAATACCTTTACTTCTTATTTTCGACGTAACAATTAACTCAGTAATTTCTCCTTCTTTTGGACATTTATAATCTAAATAATCATGTTCATCATATTGTCTTATTGTTCCCATGATTAAGCCAATAGCTTTATCATCTTCTATAGCTAAATAGCATTTACCATTATAATTTGATACATTATTCAAATCGTATTCAGTCATTTTAATTCGATAATCATTATGAATTTGTTCTAATTCATCTTGATCAATTGAAACAATATATTCTCCTAGTTCTACAAGTAAATCTCTAACATCATCAAGATATTTATCTTCATATTCTATAATAGTCATTCTATCACCTAAATATATTATAACATGAAAAAAAGTAGCATAGCTACTTTGATTTACTTAATGGCAGGGGTGGAAGGAATCGAACCCTCCTCTGTGGTTTTGGAGACCATCATTCTACCGATGAACTACACCCCTAGGTACGTA